>NZ_AP012326.1:1976751-2635669 GCF_001042595.1 Bifidobacterium dentium JCM 1195 = DSM 20436 | reverse complement strand
GGATTCCCTTTCCCAATAGAAGGCCTACGGATGTGCAACTGTTTCTTTTTACTCTTTTTTCCCCAAGTTATCCACCGTCTAGCGTGTTGAAACGTCTGAAATGTGAATAACATAAGTGTAGTTTGTGGATAACTTTCGTGGGGAATTCGGCGTTGTTCCAACGATTTTGTGGATATTGCACGGGGGAGATTCCCCGCTTATCCAGTGAAGGACGACGCATGATTTTGACTGTGTTCAGGGGTCAGAGTAATTTAGTAGAGCTTGACTCATGAGGAGCCGTGCCTTGGCATGGCTAAAACACCGGGAGCATTAATTATGAAGAGGACATTCCAGCCGAACAACCGTCGTCGTCACATGAAGCACGGTTTCCGCCATCGCATGCGCACCCGCGCAGGTCGCGCTCTGATCAATCGTCGCCGCGCCAAGGGCCGCAAGTCCCTCGCTGCCTGATTGTATTTAGTGGCATAGCGGTGGAACGGCTGAAAAGCCATCGCGATTTCGTCGCGGTGCTCAAACGCCGTCGTAGGGTATCGCGTGAAGACATCGTCGTACATTATGCAATGCATGACGATGTCTTCATATCCGATTCCACGGCGAGGAGTGGCCGACGTGTCGGTCTGGCCGTTTCCAAGGCTGTCGGTAACGCAGTAACGCGTAATACCGTCAAACGTCGTTTCCGTGTGCTCGCGCGAAAGCACGAATTCTTACTGCCTGAATCCTGCGACATCGTTTTGCGTGCGAAGCCTAGCGCGGCGCATGCCGATTTTTCATCCTTGGATCATCAGATGGCAGCCTGCTTCGAGGCGATAAGCCGTAAGGCAGCACATCAATGACGAGGATGGGGCGTAGCGGTGATTGGATGATTCGTGCCATACGTTGGTATCAGCGTCACATTTCCGCGAAAACCCCGCCCTGTTGCAGATACTATCCAAGTTGTTCCAATTACGCGATTCAGGCTGTGACACGTTTTGGCTGCCTCAGAGGCGGCCTTCTTGCCTTTTTGCGTATCCTGCGCTGCAGGCCTTGGAGTCGCGGGGGAATCGACGATGTTCCGCAGCGCTATTCCATTTGCTATAGATTTTCGTGGTCAAAGGCTCATGAAGAGCCACGACTCACACCACTGGCCGCAGACGATAAGGAGACGGGCCTGCAATGCTGAATCAAAATCAATTTCTCCTCGATAGCGGTTTCTGGGGCTGGTTGTATAAGCTCCTGACGCCAATCGAGTGGCTCATGACGCAGATCATGGCCATTTTCCATAAGTTTCTGACTCTGTTGGGTATGCACCCGGTCGGCTTCTCGTGGGTGCTATCCATCATCTTCCTGGTGCTCGTGGTGCATGCGTGCGTGTTCCCGCTGTACTACAAGACCATGAAGTCGATGCGCAAAATGCAGGAAATCCAGCCGAAGATGGCGCGCATCCAGAACAAATACAAGGGCAAAAACGATCAGGCCAGCAAAGAGGCCATGCAGCGTGAAATGATGAAGCTGTATCAGGACAACGACGCGAACCCGATGGGCTCGTGTCTGCCGATGCTGATTCAGGGCCCTATATTCATGTGCATGTTCTACACGCTGTCGGCCATTCCATACATCGCCCGCGGCAAACGTGCCGCGCTGGGCGCTTTTGATCAGGCCACCGCGTTGCAGTTCACCAAGACCACGGTGTTCAATACCAATGTCACCGATAACTTCATGACGGCCAACATCGGCGGTAAGGTCGTCATCGCCATCTTCGTGGCGCTGATGTGCTTCTGCCTGTGGTTCATGCAGTACAACAACATGAAGCGCAACATGCCTCAGAATGGTCCGCAAACCAAGCAGACCGAGATGATGCAGAAGATGATGCTTTGGATGTTCCCGATCATGTACATCTTCTCTGGTGCCACCATGCCGTTCGCTGTGCTGGTGTACTGGCTTGCCAACAACATTCTGAACCTTTGTCGTTCACTATGGCAGGTCTACGCCTTCCCGACTCCGGGTTCCCCGGCGGCGGAAGCCAAGACCGTTCGTGATCACGAACATGAGAATGCCCGCCGCGTCAAGGCCGGCCTTCCATCTCTCGAAGAAGAGGAGTTGGAGAAGGCCAAGATCGCAGCCGAGAGCAAAACGAAGAACGGGTATCAGCGGCAGCAGCCATCTCGCAAGAAGAAAAAGAAGTGAGCAAGGTGTCCCGTGTTTCACGTGAAACACGGGACACGCCCTTCCTTCAGGGTTATTACCGAAGTGATAAACAGGACTTAGACTGAGAACAGACACCCCGCTCAAAGGAGTACACAACCATGGCGCAAGATGATGAAAAGACCATCGATCAGCTCAATGAAGAAGCTGATATCGCTGCCGATTATCTTGAAGAATTGCTGGATATCGTCGACTATGAAGGCGATATTGAGATGGGCGTACGCAACAATCGCCCGACCGTACAGATTGTTGCCGATGATGACACTGATATCAAGCATCTGATTGGCCGCAATGGGGAAGTGGTGGATGCCTTGCAGCAGCTCACCCGTTTGGCGGTTCAGCAGAAGACTGGCGAACGGTCTCACCTCATCGTGGACGTTGACGGCTATCTTAAGCATAAGCGTCAGCGTCTGCATGATATCGCATTGGACGCCATCGACGAAGCGCGTGAAACCGGTGAGCCGGTGGATCTTAAGCCGATGAATTCTTTTGAGCGCAAGATCGTGCATGATGTAGTTCGTGAGGAAGGACTGAAGTCCCGCTCCCACGGTGAAGAGCCGCATCGTTATGTGACGGTGTACCTCAAGTCGGGATCTGCCGGAACGACCACCGAAGAGGATGATTTCGAAGATATCGTCGAAATCTGATTCGTTTCACGTGAAACATAACGCCGCCATTGTGCGGCGTTTTTTATGTGTGACAGCTTCGAAGGCCAATATTCCAGTTGCGTCTTAGACTGTCACGAAAGAACATCGCCCTCCCTCTCTCTACTATAACACTGCCGTCATGTTATTTATGGAGGTGGTTGATATCCCTGTGGTTATAGGATAGAGAGCATGACTGAAGTGACTGACGAACTTGATGATTCGCCGATTTTGGAAGAAGTACTTGGGGATGCGCTTGTGAAGTTGCGTATCTTTCATGACAAACTAGCACAGGAGGGAGAGCCCCGCGGACTTATCGGACCGCGTGACGTCGGTATTATCTGGGAACGACATATCCTGAATTCTGCGGCGATTGTGCCATTTGTACGTGAAGCAACGGTACGCAGGCAATTCAAGACGGTGGCTGATATTGGTAGTGGCGGTGGATTCCCTGGAATCGTCGCGGCCGCATGTCTGTCGGATCATCGGTTCACGCTGGTGGAGCCCATGGAACGTCGCGTCGAATGGCTCAATGAATGCGTCAACGACATGGGCCTTGACAATGTCACGGTGGTGCGGTCACGCGCCAATGCAATGATTGATGCCATCCGCGGTTCCAAAACCAGCAGGAAGAACAGGGGAGCAATATCGCATACCACTCCCGTACTCGACCTGGATGGTAATCCAATTGCCACAAGTCATCCGTTTGCCGTGGTGACCTGCCGTGCCGTAGCGCCCATGACCAAACTTTCCGGATGGACGTTGCCCTTGCTTGAGACGGGAGGTCGTCTAGTCGCCCTGAAAGGACAATCCGCACAAGATGAGATCGATAAGGCCTCGAAGGAGATCGCCAAGAGCGGGGGAGTCCGTCCTCGGGTGGTTGATGCCGAGGTGGGGCCGGGACTGGAGTCAACGCATATTCTGCTGGTTGACAAAAGATAAGTTATCCACAATTTGGCGAAGTTATCCACTTTGTCCACACTTGCAGACGTCATGATTTGGGATGAAAAAATTTCGCTATATTGCAACGTTTATCCTGTGGATATTCTTTTAAGCGCCACGTAGGTTATCCACCAGCTATACACAGTTATCCACATTTGCGCACAATGTACTACATGTCCACCCAAATGAAGAAACTTGAACATACTGTAAGTAATCGAGGAGGGCTAGTTCATGACTGGACCTGAAGGACCAGACAACCTGACGTCTATGGAATCCGCCACGGATACCATTAAACGTATTTTCGGAGGAAGCTCCTCCCCGTTAGGCGCACAGATAGCTGATGAATCATCGCGATATCGTGCTCTGCAGAAGGTGACGTTCCCTAAGCCGGAACGTACTCGCATGATTGCCGTAGCCAATCAGAAAGGTGGCGTCGGCAAAACGACGACCGCGGTGAACGTTTCCTCCGCGCTGGCACAGTATGGTGCCCGAGTATTACTGATTGATATGGATCCGCAAGGGAACGCTTCCACCGCTCTTGGAGCGCGGCATACCTCGGGGGAACCTTCCGTGTATGACGTGCTTGAAGGGCGTATGAGCATTGCCGAAGTCAAGCAGACCTGTCCTGATTGTGAATTGCTCGACGTGGTGCCGGCCTCCATCGATCTGAGTGGTGCCGAGCTGGAAGTCGCCGATATGGCTGACCGTAATGTGTTGCTCAAACGTGCGGTCGATGAATTTCTGAACACCAGCGAACAGCACTATGATTATGTGATCATCGACTGCCCTCCGAGTTTGGGACTGTTGGTCATCAATGCCATGTGCGCGGTTACGGAGATGTTGATCCCAATTCAGGCGGAGTATTACGCACTGGAGGGACTTGGACAACTGATTAACACCATCGGTTTGGTGCAGGAGCATTTCAATCCCGCCCTGCTGGTATCCACCATGCTGGTCACGATGTTTGATAAGCGTACGCTGTTGAGCCGTGAAGTGCATGAGGAAGTCAAAAAGCACTATCCGACCATCGTGCTTGACACCACCATTCCGCGTACGGTGAAAATCTCCGAAGCTCCGAGTTTCAATCAGAGTGTGATCGCCTACGATCCGAAAGGTATGGGAGCGATTTCCTATTGCGAGGCTGCATTGGAAATCGCACGTCGTTCCCCGACGGTGCTGCAGGCTATTGATGCGAGAAGAAACGAGAACTGATTATGGCTACGAAGTCGCGTTTGGGCAAGGGTCTTGGAGCGTTATTCCCCGCTTTGCCGGGGGAGAGCCAGAAGCACGAAGATGTTGTGCAGGAACCTCAAGCCGCTGCCGAGAAACCGCAGGATAGCAAGACTTCCGTTGCTACTGCACAGGCCTCCGTCGATGCCGTGCATGGCATGAAACAGTCCGGCAAAAAGAGTGTTTCACGTGAAACTGCGAAAAAAACTTCAAGTCGACGGAATGCAATGCCTTCCATTACCTTGAATGAAACCGCCCATCCTGCGGATATGTTCTTCGGTAGTTCCGGTCTGGGGGTGGAATCGTCGCAACAGTCGGTTGAAAAACAAACAAGTGTTTCACGTGAAACCGAATCATCTGACAAGAAGAACGAAGAGCCGGAATTGTTGCCGGTTCAAGGCGGCTATCTTGTTGAATTACGGCTCAGTGACGTTGGTCCGAATCTGCATCAGCCACGCACCATCTTTGATGAGGATGATTTGCGTGAGTTGGCTGACTCCATTCAGGAAGTCGGCGTGCTTCAGCCAATCGTTGTGCGTAAGCGCCCAAGCGAGCAGATCGAGGCCGCACGTAAGGAACAGCGTGAACAGGCGCAGGAGAGCGCAAAGAATGCGTCTGAGGCCCATAATATGTTCGAGGCCCGCATGGACAGCATGTACGAGCTCATCATGGGCGAGCGTCGTTGGCGTGCTTCGCAGATTGCCGGTCTGAAGACGATACCGGCAATCGTCAAAACCACTGCGGATGACGATATGCTGCGCGATGCCTTGCTGGAGAATCTGCATCGTGTTGCATTGAATCCATTGGAAGAGGCGGCCGCATATCAGCAGATGATCGATGATTTCGGTTTAACGCAGGCGCAGCTTTCCAAATCCGTTTCGAAGTCACGCCCGCAGATTGCCAATACCCTGCGGTTGCTGCATCTGCCGGCGGTCGTACAGAAAAAAGTCGCTTCGGGACTGCTTTCCGCCGGACATGCCCGCGCATTGTTGGGCCTGCCTGCCGAATCTGACATGGAACAGCTGGCGACTCGCATTATTTCCGAAGGATTGTCGGTGCGTAGCACCGAGGAAATCGTGTCGATGAAGGTTTCCGAAAGCGATCAGCCGAAGAAACCCAAGGCGAATAAGCTGAATCCCTGGGCTGGTACTCCGGTGCAAATGGGTCTTGAACAACGTTTCGGTACCAAGGTGTCAATCAAGGGATCCAAGAAGCATGGCCGCATCGAAATCGTGTTCAAATCCGAAGACGACATGAACCGAATCGTCGATCTGCTCATGCAGCAGCAGTGATTGATATGTCCGTGGGAGGGAATGACATATCCTATTACGGCGCACTCCGGGCCGCTCAGGCCGAGTCTCTACGGTCTTAAATAGGATATGCCACACCTCCCCCTCTGTGGACACATGACAAAAACAAGCGCGTAATACGGGACTTGCTGCGGGAATGCGGCAGAAAACCGGGCAGACTACTGCAGATAGGATTGGGCGTCGAGAGCGGCGCGGCAACCCATTCCGGCGGCGCTGATGGCCTGGCGATAAACACTATCGACGCAGTCGCCGGCGGCGAAAATTCCCGGAGCGCTGGTTCTGGTACTGGCACCTTCCACCTGGATATATCCGGCCTCATCACGATTTACCACACCATCAAGGAAAGTAGTGGCGGGAGTGTGTCCAATAGCGACAAAAACCCCATTTGCAGAAATAACTTCCACAGATTCGTTTTTCAAGTTACGTATAGAAATTGAATTAACTCCATTATCATTTCCATTAATCTCTTCAATTACGGAATTAAGAATGAAATCAATCTTCGGATTGTTCTTGGCTCGCTCGACCATAATTTGAGAGGCACGGAACGAATCACGGCGATGAATCAGCGTAACGGAGGATCCAAAACGGGATAGGAAATCGGCTTCTTCGAAGGCGCTATCTCCGCCACCTATTACAACAATCGGCTTATCTCGGAAGAAGAATCCATCGCAGGTTGCGCAGTAGGAGACACCCTTGCCGGAGAATTCGGATTCGCCTGGTACGCCGAGTTTGCGATACTGGGAACCGGTGGCTACTACCACGGCCCTGGTCTGATATATGTCGCCTTGGTCAAGGGTTACGGTCTTCGTATCGGATTCGACATCGACGGTAACGGATACGACATCGTCCCAGATGATTTCGGCGCCGAACTTTTCGGCCTGTTTCCTCATGTTGTCCATAAGATCGGGGCCGAGAATGCCATCGGGAAATCCCGGGAAATTTTCCACCTCAGTGGTGTTGACCAGCTGTCCGCCGGGAGTCAGTGCCCCGGCGATGACCAGTGGTCTGTATCCCGCACGGCCTAGATAGATGGCTGCAGTGTATCCTGCCGGGCCGGATCCGATAATAACTACATCTCGCAAATCGCTCATGGTCCCACCATACGAGCACTTCCGCCGAGCCATGCCGTATGAGCTCAGGGCGTATTCCACCCGTTATCGTATTTTGCGATAACCGGTCATCATGAAGGTTGGAAGAGGGAGTGAACATGATGGATGCTGGCTGTTTCACGTGAAACAGCCAGCATCATATCGTTGGCACCTCAGTGAAAATCAGTTGCCGAAATCGACTTCGCCGAGTTTTTCGATGAGCTTCATGTTCTCACTGTAATCGACAGGGCAGGCGATGATGTCGACGCCGGACTGGTTCTTTAACGCCTCGCATAGGGTGGGGTAGAGCTCGTCGGCCGCCTCTATCACATGACCACGCGCTCCAAAACTATGGGCCAACTCCAGCACATCCGGATCATCGAAATCGACATCCTCGTACGAGCCATTGTGAATGTTCATCTTCCATTTGATCAGGCCATAGGCCTTGTCGACCCACACCAGCACCACCATACGCGCGCCTACGCGAACGGACGTCTCTATTTCCTGCACGTTCATCAGGAAACTGCCGTCGCCCATTACCGCCAATACTGGTCGGCCAGGATTTTCCAGTGATGCGGCCACGGCGCCGGGCAATGTCCATGCCATGGTAGACAACGAATTGTCGATCACGCAGGTGTTGGAATAGTACGTCGGGTACAGGCGGGCCATCCACATCTTCAATGCGCCGGTGTCTACCAGCGTGATATCGTCATCCGCCATGGCGCGACGGGTGTCATATACGATACGTTGCGGTTTCATCGGGAAAGAATCATCGCTTGCATACGAGCGGAATTCCGAATTCAACAACTCGTGAATCAACGGGTGCGATTCGTCGAAGCGAATGCCTTTCACTTGAAGACGGGTGATCAACGCCTCTAAAGTCTGGTCGATGTCACCCATGATATTCAATGCGGTTGAATAGTGCGCATCGGTATCTTCAATAAAGGTATTGATATGAATGATAGTCTTATCATCATTTGGGTTAATTTTCTTTGGGTCGAACTGTTGAATGGAAAAGCCGACAGAGATAATTAAATCAGCTTCATCAAAAGCAAAATTTTCATAATCATGTTTCATGAAACCGACTACGCCAAGTGCGTTCGGAATATGATCCGAAATCACGCCCTTGCCTTCGAAGGTGGTGGCCACCGGCACATTCAGCTGTTCGGCCAGTGCCAGCAGACGATTCTCAGCATGAGCGCGGGCCACGCCGTTACCGGCCAGAATGATCGGATGCTGCGCCTGACTGATGATGTCAGCCGCGCGGGCGATGGTACCGTCCGTCGGGCGGATATGCATAGTATCCGGCAACGGCAGTGGCCTGATTCCGGCTGGAACGGGCATCTCGGCCACGTCTTCGGGCAGAATCAGACAGGTTGCACCGGGGCGTTTCCGCTGTGCTACGGAGAAGGCCTTACGGATGATTTCCGGCACCGAACTTGGTGTGGCGATCATACTGGTCCATTGCGTCAGTGGGCGGAACACCGACACCAGATCCACGATCTGATGTGATTCCTTGTATAGACGGCTCACATTGCCCTGTGCGCAGATGGCGACCATCGGAATGGTGCTGGCGTTGGCTTGCGCCACCGGCAGGGTGAGATTCAATGCGCCCGGTCCGAGCGTGGCCATGCAGACGCCCGGTTTGCCGGTGAGATGGCCTTGCGTGGAGGCCATGAAGCCCGCTCCCTGCTCATGGCGGGTCAATACGAAACGTATGCGTCCATCGCGTTCCAGGGCTTCCATCAGCGGGATGTTCTCTTCGCCGGGAATGCCATAAATGACGTGTACGCCTTCGTTGACTAGGCATTCGACGAACAGGTCTGCGACATTGCGCACATGTTCGTGGCGGGTGGTCTCCGGAGTATGTTCCGAAGCGTTTTCGGTAGTGATTTCAACGGTGTTCTCTTGGTTCACGAGGTCACATACTAACGAGTGTCATGTAACGAATGCGGTAACGTTCCGCACCGCCATGCGAACGAAAACATGCGAAGGCCCCGTATCATTCGACGAAGAACGAATGATATGGGGCCTGGAGGAACGCCAACAAGAAGTACGGCGCTTAGAACACTTGGAAGCTGTCGATATACAGCTGGTTGCCCGGCAGACTGTCCAAAGGCACCCACAGCAGGATGTCCTGCGTGTTCACGGTCCTATCGAACTTCACATCGGTGGTGCCGCTGGCATCGAACTCGAACTGTGCCACCTGCTCACCTTGAGTGGGGTTCGACGTGGTATTGACACGCACATAGCCCTGACCGCCCGAAGAGCGGATCTTGATGACCAGACGGTAGACATCATGCGGTTGACTCAGATGCACATAGTAGCCGTAGCCCTGTTGCCCGTCGGGATTGGACACGAACTGACGATTGTCGATCTCATACGGGGTGTTGTTCTCCGGCTGCTTCGGGTCCGGTACCTTCTTGGTCTTCTTATCAGTGGTAATGACCTTATCTTCCGCCTGCTTGGTGGCCTTCTTCGTAGCGGAGGGGCTGGCGTCGGCGTCCGCCGCCGAGCTGGAGTCATCGGAGGGCTGCATAGTCTCGGTGCCGAACGGGACATCGTCAAGATTCATCTCCGGCCAGGCGCTTGCGGAAGTGCCGGCGGAAGTGCCCGTGGAAGTGTTCTTGGTCAGTCCGTGGATGGCGAATCCCAAGGCTACTGCCACAACGATGACGGCGATGATGATGGCCACGACCTTGGTCTTGACCTTGCCGAACAATGTGGCATCCGCCACGTCGGAGGAATCATCTTCAGTCGGCGGATTCTTCGGTGCGAAACTTGGTGGTACCGGTGCGTTGCCGGCTGCGTAGGCCGCGTCAATGGCGGCACGTTCGGCTTCCAATGCGCGTTGGGATTCCTCGCCGGGTTGAATGATCTGACCGTCGGCGCCGATGACCGGAATGCGCCCGGTCTTTTCCAATTGGGATTCCGCATCGGTGTCATCTGATATGGAATCGGCGGTCACCGTGATGGGGAATGAGAATTGGGTCGCGGCGTCATCCACTACGCCGTCGATGTCCTCTTCGCTGAGTACGGCTTTGCTGTTGGCCCATAGCGCTTTGACGGCACCGCTGGTCGCGGCCATGCCCTTGGCGATGGCCTCCTTGCTGTCAGACAGATCGGTGTGTGGTTCCGGAGCTTCGAAATTCAGTTCGGGGATACTGCCGGAACTGACCAGCTTATCCGGCAGTGCAATGGTGTCTTCGTCGAGGATCTGCAACACCGGAACGTTGACGATGGAACACTGCGAATCCGTGGAAGGCAACGCGATGTCGGATCCCGTCAGCGCCTGCAGCGGCTGATAGTGGTCGAGCAACGCATCCAGCTCGGCAAGCGTTGCCATCGGAATGGTCGGGACTCCGTCCTCTTCCTGCAACTCAAGGCCGCGCTTGCAGATGACGCGGAATTCCATGGGAGTGTCCTGTGACAGCGCCGATAGATTGAAATCAGTGGCAAGCGTCGACGGCTTACGGGTCAGCATGGCATACAGCAGTGCGGCGATTTGGCGAATCGCAAGCTGCTCCCTGCCATCCGCGGATTGGACGCGGGACATGTCGGCGAGCATGATGCTGACGGGAGCGTCGGCAATCTGCACGCCGTTGCGAGTCAGACGCACGGTGTCGGTGCTGATGGAGAAATGCGTGAGATTGTTCTGCTGCAATACACGCAGAGCCTCCAGCACTTCGCCCAGTATGGATCGCATCGCTTCATAGCTCAATGGCTGCACTGCGGGACTGGACAGGTAATCGCTAAGTGAGATGCCGGAATCAAGCTGTGTGATCACCAGAGCGACGTCATCGACATGCTGCAGTTGCAGCACCGGCGTGAAATGCGAATCATGCGAGATGGCCAGCATGGAGGCGGCCGCATTGACGTCGGCCAGCGCCTTCTTGCTATTGACGATGAAAAGCTGGCAGTCTCGTGCGAGCACGTGGTCGCTGGCTTTCCATACCTGTAGACCCGTTTCTTCGCGAAGCGGCGAGACCAGCACATAACGGTTGCTGACGGTATCTCCCAGCTGAGGTTTCATAGGTTCCTTCGGCTCTGTAATAGGTGTGTTCGTTCGAGTGCTGCCAGTTGCCGGCACTGGGGATATTCTACCGTTCGGGCTGGTCGTGTGCATTCCCGGAATACGGCTTGTCACCATGGCGATGACAGAGGTCAGTTCCTCGGAACGCAACGCCCACAGCACGGCCAGATAGACCACGGTGATGATGATGGTCAGCAGTATCGCCGCAAGTACGGCCTGCCCCCAGTTCATGGAACCATCATCCCGTCCGATATGCGCGCCGACCAGCGTATAGACGGCGTTACGGCACAGCAGGCCGACGGCCGCCGCGACGATTTCCGCCAATGTTGCCTTGGCATAGGCGCACAGAATACGCGAGCCATCGATATTGCCGGCGAAACGGGTTCGCAGCATGCGCATCAGCAGAGGGTAGGGGAGGATGAAACTCACCGTAATGACCGCGCCGATCAGAACGATCCATTGCGTGGGAGGCAGCAATGCGGCTCCGACGATCAGGGCGAGTGCTTGAAAGCCCATGGTGATCGCCATGAAGATGAACGGATGTTTGCCGTCTTCGAAGGCGTAGAATGTGCGCTGGATCACTAGGTATGAGCTGGCATAGGGCAGGCCGATGCCCAATGCCATCAACGGTGCGCTGATCAGCAATGCCTCACGTACGGATACGGAAGGCAGCAGCGCAAGCACGATCGGCAGCGGTAGCACGATGAATGCCGTCGCCAGAAAGCACATGATGAGGTTGAGATTGCGCAATGCGGAGCTCAGATCGTTGCGGGCCTCACCGATATTGCCGTCTGCAACGGCCTTGGAAATCTTCGGGAAGATGGCAGTAGCGATCGATACCGCGATCAGTGAGTAAGGCAGCATGTAGATCGTATAGGCGTTCTGATAGGTCGCGTTGCCGGCGACATCGAGCTGATTCATGCCATAAAGCTGATGGGCGCGATATGGGGCGCTGGTGGCGATGCGCGTAAGGATCACGTTGACGATCTGATCGACGCCTACGATGCCAAGACTCCAGGCGGCCACCGGTCCCATCGAACGCAATCCGATGCCGCGAATGCCGAATTTCGGGCGGTATCGCAATCCGATACGAGTCAACGGAACGAACAGGATCAACGCTTGGAATGCTACGCCGATCGTCCATGTACCGGCGGTAAGCAAAATCTTATCGGAGGACCAGAAACCGACGGGCTGTTCCGAAGCGCGGCCGAACAGCGCGATGAACGCGCCGAAGCCGATGCAGCTGATGACATTCGCACCCACCGAGCTCCATGCGTAGGTGACGAAATGGTCCTTGGCCGCCAGAATCTGCCCGATCACCGTATAAAGGCCATAGAAGAAAATCTGCGGCATGCACCATAACGTAAATGCGTTGGCGAGAGCCATCGTGTCCGGACCGCCGTTCACATACAGCTTCGTCAGCAACGGTGTGCAGACGGCCATCAGCAGCGTCACGCCGAGCAGCATGGTGATGGACAACGTGATCAGCTTGTTGAGTTTGGTCTCAGCGTCCTTGTCCTTCAGCGTGCGCACGATCTGAGGTACGAGTACCGCGTTGAAGATGCCACCGGAAACCAGCGTGTAGATGACCTGCGGAATCATCGATCCGGCTTGGTAGGCGTTCGCGGCGTAGCCGGTGGTGCCAAGCGCCCACGCCAGCAAAATGGTGCGAATCTGCCCGGTCACGCGGGAAGCCGCGGTGCCGGAGGCCATGATCAGTGAATTACGGCCAACGGAAGAACTCATTCGTCGGGATCCTTCTTACGGTTGAATTGTCGCCAAAGGCCCAGCGCTGCAAGCAGTACGGCAATGCCGATGATTACGAAACCGCTTTTGTCGCTAATCTGCAGGGCGCTGGTGATATGCGTAGTCTGCACCGCACCGAACACGGTGCCCTGTCGGTCCATCAGAGACAGTGTGGCGTCGGCGTTGCCGGAAGTGGCCACGCGAATGGTGAACGCGACCTGGGCTTCGCCATGGGCCGGCACCTCCACGGTATCCATGCGCGACGTGACGATTTCCATGGAATTGGTCCTCGATGAAACCTTTACCGTCACCGGGTAAGGGTGGCTGTTGCTGATGGTCACCGGCATTTTCGCCGTTTCGCTCACCACGGTCACGTTGTCCGTCGGAGTAATGGCCACGCCGTCGGTCAGTAGCGAAGCGAGCTGTTGGGCGCCCTTGACCATCGTGTCGCTGTGAGCGGAGTCGTTGCTCAAGGCATGCAGGGCCAGCGTGGATTGCGCGCGGACGAGTTGCTTGCGCCATTCGACGATAGCGTCGTTGTCGTTGAGTTTGTCATCATCCGTCAGGATGAACGCATTGAATCTGGCGACGTCATTGAACGTGTCGGTCAGGGTGTTCAGCGTCTGCTCGATGCCGGTGCGCCTGTCGGCACTCAAACCGTCGGTGTCGGGTACCGCTGCGGTCGCATCGTCACCGGTCAGATGTGCGTCGGCGTCGGCCAACGTGTTGAGGTCGGTGATATTCAGCCAAGAGGATTGTTCGATGACGGACATCAGGGCGTCCACATCGGCAGGATTGCCGTTGGCGGACAGGCAGACCAAAAGGTTACGGTCCGAATACGGCTGTTCCATCTGGTAGAACGCGCTTTGTGCGGCGAAACGGGCCAGTCTGCCTGCTGAGGAGCCTTCGCCGTCGGCCTCGGCCTGTGTGCTGGTTGCCTTGCCTTGCGCCAGATCGGTCAACACATTTTGCGCCGACAGTACCGTGACATCGCCTGCATCGGTGGAAACTACGGTTTTGCCGGTTTCCACGGTGGCGGCGTCGCTTTCATCGAAGTCGTGAGTGGCGATGACCGTATCGTATCCCTGCTGTTTGGCCTGCGTCAGTGCCTTACTGGTCCAATTGCCCGTTCCTTGCCAAGCATAGATGCGAGCCTGCGCACGTGCATCTCCCAATGCCGAACGATAGGTTGAAACGGCCTTTTTGGCATTCCAGGAGGATCGTTTCACACCGGCCCTGCTGTAGCCTTCCGCATTGTCCATGGCCGAATATGCGGTGATGTCGAACGATGCCGGTTGCATGATGCCGTCCACTTGCGTTGGCATCGTCATGGCTTGGAGATAGGTGGGATCGGCGATTGTCTGCAGGCCGTCATGCTTGGCGATGACCTGCTCCAGCTCCTTGGGTTTGGCGTCATCCTTGCCGAGCGTCACGATTTTCGCTACGGTACCCGACTTGAGACCTCCCTTATCGACCAGCTGTTCCAGCACATTGGTGTCCGTGGTCCACCCGTCCGATGAAAGTGGCTGGACCACGGTGATGTTCATCGCCGGGGTGGAGGGCGTATTGAGTCCGGTGCCGGAACGGGTCACGAACGTGTGCACTTCATCGATTGGTGTGTTGTCGGCCTGATAGCTGAGCAGAACGGGCTTCGGGCCCCACGTGTTGATGGCCTGCAACGATTGCTGCGTGGCATCCGCGTCGATGGAGACGCTTGCCGATGCGCCCGGCTGCAGGGCGGGCACCTGTACCTGTCCGACGATATTCGGCGTGGGGATGCGCGCGGTGCCTTCGGACCATTCCTGAATGTCATTGCGCGACACGAACGTGTAAAAGGCGTTCAACGCCAACGTGAGCGTGCCCTCAGGCAGGTCATGGTCAGTGGTGTTGGTCACCGTGGCCGTCACGTGGTATCCGGAGGAATCCGTCATCACCGCCGTCGAGGAGTCGATGGTCAGCGTATCCTGTTGCCCGTCCTCGGCGAAGGCCGTATGCGTGGGAACGTATAACAGCAGTAACGCCATGGTCAGCACCATGGCGAGGATTGCCGATAGCGCGCGCAGGGCACGCGAAACGTTCCGATATGCGGAGTGATTCACCATTAAGCCTGTCTGTTGAGTTTCCTTGCGTACAGCCATGCGATCTTCCGTTCGTTCGGATAGCTCAGCACGTCATCCAAATCATTGAAATCCACCCAGATGGCATCCTCGGCCTCATGGTCGGGGTCGCCTTCCACCGTCAGTTCACCGCCGATTTGGCGCAGCGCAAAATGGTGCACGAGCTTATGCACGCGCTGGCTGGTACCGGTGAACCAATAGTCGATGGTGGCGATGGAATCGACCACTTCGCCTAGGATTCCGGTCTCCTCATGCACTTCGCGCACTGCGGTCTGCTGCGGGGTCTCGCCTTTTTCGATATGGCCCTTCGGCAGACACCACTCCAAATGTCCGCTGCGCGAATGTCTGGCGATGATGGCCACGCGCCCACGGTCATCGAAGACCAGTCCGCCTGCGGAGTATTCTCGCACCACCGGGAGTTCCTGCGCATCCAGCGAGGCGAAGGTGGTCGGTCCGTCGCCGGTCCGTCGCTGCGGCATCATCGCCGGTGTGGGCGTGCTGGGCGTGATGATGGTCTGCCGTTCCAAGGAAACGGACTGTGACGTGTAGAGCAATTCGTCCGGTTCCATCGGATTTTGGGTATGCTCGTCCGCAGCATGGGCAAGCATGCGTGCAAGGTCTGCGGGCGTAATCATGGTTTTAACCATACTCACCCAATGTTGAAAACAGAAACCCGACACCTTATTCCTAGAGGCAGTGTTGCGAAACCTACGCAAGCCGGCGACAAGATGCTGGCATGCGGGGAATGGGGAAATGCATGCGTGACCGAATGCCGGTCTCGGCATCAGTCCGTTGGATTTCCCATCGCGTCTCGGTGTGCCAGGGTCGTATTCGCGTGAAGTTGCATTCTGCTTCACGGGAGCCCATACCGCGCCCACGCTATGCTGGTACGCAGAAAGTACACAGGGACTTGTGGTTGCCGGAAAGGGATGGCGTGAACTTCGAAGTATGGCCTGAAGCCATTGAATTAGGGCGTATGTTTGCCGAAGAGGGTTATGAATTGGCATTGGTGGGAGGTCCTGTGCGTGACCTGCTGCTGCACCGCAAATCACATGATCTTGATTTCTGTACGTCGGCGCGTCCCGAACAATTCGAGCACATCCTGCGACGTTTTGGCCGTGACGGATTCTGGGACATGGGCCGCAAGTTCGGCACGCTGGGCGCAATGCGCCGCCGTGAGGACGGCATCGAGGTGAAGGTGGAGGTCACCACCTATCGTTCCGATACCTATGATCCGGATTCACGCAAACCGGAAGTCAATTATGGCGACACGTTGGAGGGAGACCTGTCCCGTCGTGATTTCACGGTGAACGCGATGGCGTTGCGTGTGCCGGATCTGGAATTCGTCGATCCGTTCGGCGGCGCGAACGACTTGGTCAAGGGTGTGCTGCGTACGCCGGTCAATCCCCGTCAGTCATTCGATGACGATCCGCTGCGTATGATGCGCGCGGTGCGTTTCGTGGCGCAACTCGGCTTCCGCATCGAGCCGGAAACCGCCGAGGCACTCTCAGACATGGTCGAACGCATCGACATCGTCTCCGCGGAACGTGTTCGCGACGAGCTGACGAAACTGCTGTTGTCAGATCGTCCGCGTGCGGGTATCGAGGCGTTGGTCGATTCCGGTCTTGCCGACATCGTCTTTCCGGAAATCCCGGCGTTGCAGCTGGAGATCGACGAACATCATCGCCATAAGGATGTATTCGAGCACACCATGATCGTCGTTGACCGTGCAGTGGCGTTGGAAACCGGCCCCGACGGTCCGGTGCCGGCCCCGGACCTTACCTTGCGTCTGGCGGCGCTCATGCACGACATCGGCAAGCCGAAGACCCGACGTTTCGAACCGGGCGGCAAGGTGAGCTTCCATCATCATGATGCCGTCGGCGCGAAAATGACGCGCAAACGTCTGAAAGCCCTACGTTTCGACCATCATATGATCGAAGACGTCAGCGAGTTGGTCAATCTGCATCTACGCTTCCATGGGTATGTGGAGGAGCCGTGGACCGATTCCGCGGTACGACGCTACGTCAAGGACGCCGGCCCGCTTTATGAGCGTCTGAATCGTCTGACACGTGCCGATGCGACCACACAGAACCGCCGCAAGGCCATGATTTTCTCGTCGGCCATGGATGAGATGGAACAGCGTGTACGGGACCTTAAGAAAAAGGAGGATTTCGACGCAATCAGGCCGGATCTCAATGGTGACGAGATCATGCAGCTGTTGGGCATCGAACCTGGTCCGATGGTAGGCAGGGCCTACAAGCACATGCTTGAATACCGTCTTGATAACGGTCCGGTCGAGCATGATGTCGCTGTGGCCGAACTGAATCGTTGGTACGCCGAACAGTGAAATGAATGCCCGCCTTCCCCTGATCGGGAAGGCGGGCATTCATTTCACGCCGCGGTTGGCACTCAGCCCTCCGGTGGGTTCACCGGATCGTGTTGATCGGCCTTCGGCAGATCCGTCATCGTATCCGCGGCCACGCAGCCTTCGAAGCTCTCGATCTGCTTGCCTGCGGCCGGCACCTTCTTGGTGTCCTGCAGATTATCGAAGGTGGCTCCCACCACGATGTCGATCAGTTGGTCGGTGCGATCGTCCATGACCATCATGGCATCGGTGAAGTTGCTATTCACCGTATATGCCTGATTGATGGCGTTCTTACCGAAGAAGATTATCGTGCGTTCCACCTTGGAACTGGTGTAGTTGTCAGGTGTCTGGGTATTGAACTCGCGATTTTCCAGCGCGCCGCTGACCGCTTTGGCGAAGCCGATGAATTTCGTGCCGTTAAGCACGCGGACCGTAATGTTGCGGTTCTCCACATACTTGCCTTTGGAACCGTCCTGCTCGTTCACCGCACAGGGCACCTGTTGGCCGTAATTCGGTTGCACCGTGGCCGTTTTGACGGTGCCCAGGCCACCGACGTGGAAGAAGAACAACAGGGAGATCACCATGACCACGGCCATGATGGCGCCGATGATGGAGAACACCACCTTCTGACGGCGGCGTACATACTGTTTGCGTGCTTCGCGCTCGTCGATAGCTTGAGTCATTTGCGAGTTCCTTTTTCCAACGTCAATTGGTACCAACCTTACTGTCACGCAATGATATGCACAATCGGGACGGCCGGTGCCTGGGCCGCGATGATGCGGTCGACCGCGTGCCGCTCCCGCCATGCGAGACTTACGGATTCGGATGTCCTGTCATCCGGTACGAAAGCGATGACGGACGGTCCCGAGCCCGAGACGAATGCGTGGCTTGCACCAGCCTCAAGCGCCACTTCGATGGCCTGCCCGCTACGGGGATGCAGTGAGATCGCAGCCTGCTGCAGATGATTGTCATCACCTTCTTCGGCGCCGATCCGATCGAATGTCGCATATACTTCCGGCGTGCGTAATTCCGCACGATAGGCGCCCACCAGCAAGCGTCCGGCAAAACCTCGGTCGGTCAGATCGCGTACGGTATCACCGTCCGATGGCAGTTCCTCGATCCGTTCGCCGAATCCTGTGCCATGCGCATACCCTCCCGATAGGCAGAACGGCATATCGGCGCCCAAGGTGGCGGCGACCTGTTGGAGTCGGGCCAGCGGCCAATCAAGATTCCACAGCTTGTTCAACGCCAGCAATGTGGCAGCCGCATCGGCAGAACCGCCGGCAAGTCCGGCCCCGACCGGAATGCGCTTGTCGATGCTCAACGCCACATCCGGTTCATTGCCGCTGGCTTCGGCCAGGGCGAACAGGGCGAGTACGGCATGATTACGGCGCATATCGCTGCCGGATGATGCCAGGTCACCCAGATGCGCGCCTTCGAGATTGAGCGAGAACCCGGTTCCTGGCGCTTTACGTGCGACAGTGACGGTATCGTATACGCCGACTGCGCAATAGATGGTGTCGAGCTCGTGGCGGCCATTCCATTCGGCGCGAGGCGCGCCCACATGCAAGGTCAGATTGGTTTTCGCCGGGCAGTCGACGCTCACGGCTGAAGGCAGGGCGGTCATGCTGCGTTCACCTCGCCGGGAATGGCGTCAAGTGCCCGCGCCAACGCTACGAATTCGTCGATGGTGAGCGTTTCGCCACGACGGGTCGGGTCGATGCCGGCCATATCGAACGCCTCATCGGGCACGAATCTTCTCAACGCGGCATGTAAGGTCTTTCTGCGCTGGCCGAAGGCGGCGTCAATCAGGCGGAATACCGTCTCACGCTTTGCCGCCGGGCCATCGGCGCTATCGGCGGCTGGCGTATGCCCGCCTTCGTAACGCTTGAACAATACCAATGCGGAATCCACGTTCGGTGCCGGCCAGAACACGTTACGACCGATGATGCCCGCACGTTCGGCCGTACCGTACCAGGCGAGCTTCACGCTTGGGGTGCCGTAGATCTTCGACCCCGGTTTCGCGGCCAGACGGTCGGCCACCTCCTTTTGCACCATCACCAGGAAGGAATGCAGATTGTCAAATCGTTCCAACAAGGTGAGCAGAATCGGCGTGGCCACGTTATACGGCAGGTTGGCCACCAACGTGAAGGTATCGTCGCCGCTGAAATCCGGCAGGTTCTCCGGTGAGACGGTCAATGCGTCACGATTGATCACACGGAAGCGTTCCACGGCATCCGGCATGAATTCGGCGATGGTGTTCGGCAGACGCTCGGCCAATGACGGGTCGATCTCCACGGCGGTCATTGACGCGCCGGTTTCCAGAATCGCCAAGGTCAGCGAGCCGAGACCCGGCCCGACCTCCAGCACATGATCGTCGGCCGTCACTGCAGCTTCGCGCACGATGCGACGTACGGTACCGGGGTCGATGACGAAATTCTGCCCGAATTTCTTGGTGGGGCTTATGCCGGCCTCGTCGGCAATGCGGCGAATGTCAGCGGCTCCCAGCAGATGGCCCTGCATGGCGTTATTGGTCGTGTGTTCAGTCATGTGTTCGTTGTTTCCGTTTTCCATCAGTACCAGCCATATTGTTCGGAATGCTCCCGGGCCTTCGTCGGATTGCCGTAGCGTTGCGCAATGTAATTCAGGCCCCAATCGATCTGCACGGCTGCGTCATCACGCCAGTTCGCGCCGAAAGAGGCCATCTTGCTGCCTGGCAGGGATTGCGGAATGCCGTACGCTCCGGATGACGCGTTCTCCGAATACCACAGCCAGCTGGATTCACGATTCCATAGTTTGACCAGATTGGTCCAATGCTGTCCGGTCCAGCCATACTGGGCTGCCGCGCCGGCCGCATAGGTCTGTGCCTGGGCGGCCGATGGATGGTAGAGTCGACAGCCGTCCGAAGGGTTCGTTGTCGTCTGTGTCTGTTGCTGTTGCTGTGTCGGCGTCGGCGTTGGGGTCGGTGTTTGCGTTGGCTCAGTGGTTGGAGTGGACGTCGAATCGTTCTTCTCGGAGGAATCGTTCTTCTTGTCGGTCGAATCCGAATCTTTCTTGTCCGACTCGTCTTTCTTGTCGGACTTGCTCGAATCACTGTCGTTGCTTCCGGAATCGGCTTGGCCGTTGTCGGCATTGTCGGCATCGGAGCTCTCGGTCTTTTCCGGACCGACGGCGATGATCTGATCGATGGCGATTTTTGTGGTCACCTCGTTGATCAGCTTTTCGCTTTCCTCAACGCCGTCCACATAGGTGACGTCATAGGTCTGCTGGATTTCGCCATCCTCGCCTTCCTGCCTTACCACGGCTTCGCCGGGCTGCAGACTCGCGTCGATGATGGTCTGGGTGCCGTGCGGCACGGTTTTCGTACGTGTCTGCTCGTCATGCGTTACGCGTTGCACGCGCAGAATGGTCTCGCCATTGTCTTTTTCGACGCTGACGCGATCCTCTTTGTTCAGGATGATTCCTTTGGAATCGAGAATGGAGGCCGCCGGCAGCTTGCCGTTGGGCGATACGGAACTTTTACCGTCGGCGATGACGGTAACCGGGCCGTTCTGATTGATGACCAGGCCTCCGGTGAGCTTGTTGTAAACGTTATCGATGTTGACGGTGATCTTCGACGCCTCCGCTTCGTTCGCCTCGAAGAATCCAAGCAGCTGATCGGCGCTGGTCGCCACCGTCCAGAACGGCACTTCTTGGCCGTCGATGGTGACGGTGGTCTGATAGGCGCTGCGTACCGTCACGACGGAATGGTTTTGCAGGGTGCCGGATGATGTGGATTCCACCAGATCGTGGGTCTTCACCTTCACCTGCTGTTCCTGCAACAGACGGTCAACGCTCATCGCATACGTGGTCACGGTGGTGGTCTCGCCGTTCACCGTCAACGCCACCGTCTTGCGTGCCCCTACTCCGAATGCCAGCACCGAAGCGAGGGTGACCGTCGTGACGCAGATGACAACACGTACACGGCGTAGCATCACAAACCTCTGAGGGGTCCATCTTCTCGCCATAGCTCCTCTTTCCGATACAGGCATATAACGTCGCCATTCTAATGGTCGGTGCAGAATGGGAGACCGGTTTTTCCGGCGCATTGGCCATACCGCCACATTTTCGGGGATTAGTAAAAGAAAAAGGGGGCAGGAGAGAAGGGGATGTCCTGCCCCCTATATCGGGCGAGACAGGTTGGGGGACGCCTCGCCCGATTTCCAGAAGCCACAAGTTGGGGGAAGGCTTCTGGATTACTTACCCATGGTAAGAATTATTCCCGAGAGAAATCGGGTTCGAGCCTCCTGTCGGGATCGAACCGACGACCTGCCGCTTACAAGGCGGCCGCTCTGGCCATCTGAGCTAAGGAGGCTTGTTGTCACCTGCCGAAATGGATTTTCGAAAAGTGGAACGCTTGAATAGCATAACCAGCGCACCCAAAGCAGTCAACTCGACTTGTGCGCCTTAGGGCGCGCTGGTGGCTGGTCACTACTCGCCGGTGGTGACGGAAATCGGACCTTTCTTGGAACCGATGGACGGCATGTCGCCGACGACGCCGACCTGATCCGCCTTGAGTCCGATGGCTTCGAGCAGGCCTTCAGCGGTGGTCATCTTGGCGGTCGACAGCTGGTTCATATCCCAGAACTTGCCGTTGATGGTCACCGTAGGCGTGGTCATGCTGCCCTTGTAGTTGCCGCTCACATTCCACAATTCGGAACGCTTCGGCGTATACGTGTCAATGGCGTCGAGCCAATCCTGATATTCGCGGTTGAACGCCTTGTCGGCGACATCCTTGGAAACGCCGGCCGCAATCATCTGCTTCTTGATCTTGGCGTCGCTCACCGACTTGTAGTTCGAGCCTTCCTCCGGCTGGAAATCTTCGGCATACATCTTCTCCAAGAAGGAGATCAGATGCTCCGGATTGCTGTCATGCTCGGCCAGATACATGGCGGCGTTGGCTGCACGGCTGGAATATTCGTCGGTGGACCAGCGGTCCATGAACGCCATGAAATGCAGATCCAGGTTAATCTGACCCGCATCGATCATTTTCTGCAGATCCTCATCCAACTGACGATGCAGATTGCCGCAACCGGGGCACAGGAAGTCCATATAGATAGCGATGGTCGGCGCGCCTTCCACGGATTTGCCGTAACCGTTCTTGGAAATCAGCAGGCCGCCCTTCTTGTCGACCAAAGTCGGCGTGTTCTTGACTTCCTGCAGTTTGTCATAGGCCTGCTCGACCGTGAGCTCATCCTGCGCATCGCTTGTCTTGTGTATGTTGTGATAGACGGTGAACGCGCCGATGGCGACGAGAATCACCAATACCGCCACCACGATGGCGCCGATCATCGTCTGCTGCTTGCGTTCCTTTTCCGCCTGTTCGGCACGCGCCTTGATGGCCGCGGCTTCGGCGGCCCTCCGCTCGGCGCGGCTCTCGCGCTTCTGCGCGTTCTTGTTGCTCTGGGCCATCCCATTCCTTTCCCAGTGATTGCGGCACCATGTTGCTGTGCACCATAGTAACGGCGAGACCTTATCGATACGTAAGGGAGATTCGGAGCGGTACGTCGCACGGTTTCGAGGGCGTTCGCCCGATAATGCTCGGCCGTCTACCGTGCGCCGCGTAATGACCCGGCGCCGAGCCGCATCACCATCGCGCCCGGCGCGATGGCTGCCACCAGCCAGCCGATTACGCCGAATCCCGCCTGTACGAGTCCACTTTGCGAAAGCGGTCCCTCGGTGAATGTCGGCAGGGGAACGGTCAGACCGAAAAGGTCGACATCGAGCAGCGCATATGGCAGATGCAAGGCAAGCGTGGATATCGCCAATCCCAATGCCATGATGATCACCATGATCAGCATGCGGGCACAGGCGTAGCCAAAGCCTTTGAGCATGTGCCAAGGCAGGCTGGCCACGCGGATGGCCCAATCGGATTTCCGTCGTTCGCCGCCTCGGCGGCCTTCGCGTTCAAGCTGTGACTCTACATTGCATCCGATGGTGAACAGCACCCAGCTGAGTGCCAAGGCCACGCCGAGCGCCATCCAGGGGGAGAGCAATGCGCAGATCGCCACCGGTATGGAGAGCAGAGCGCAGGGCAGCACGCCCCGCGACAGATATTCACCGCGTTTGACATCCGCGGGATTCGGCGGTTGCGGCGCGTTCGGGTCGATTGCGTTCTGCGGTATGGCCGACGCGAATTGCAATGGCTGGCCGGCGACTACGTATGGCTGCGACGGCTGCTGCATCGGTAGTTGTTGGCTTTGCGCGATGTCGGCGTGCGGAATTACGGACGGCGGCAACGGTTGCGGTGCGGCCTGTGCCGTTGATTGATTCACCACGCGTTGCAAGGCCGGTTTGATGGTCGGGTCAACCTGCGTCGGTGCGATTTGCGGATTCCAGGCATCCTGCATCGGCATGGTCGGCATCGTTTGCGTTTGTTCGCCCCGCAAAGTCCGCGGAAGTGGTCGCGTGCCACCTTGTGTCGGTATGACGTCGGTGCCTGCATCCATGGTTCCAAGCGTCCTGGTAGGTGCGTCCGTGTCGGCGGCGATGACCTGCGTGGCCTCTCCGATTCGCGGCATGGTCTGCGTACCGATGGCGTCTTCTCCTCCGACGTCGTCCTGCAAATACCATAATGCGCGCGGGTTGGAGACGTCTCCTTGGGCGGATTCATCAAAAGGGGGCATCATCTCCGTCGCGTCACCTGCGGGCGGGGTTTGTGCAGACTGTTGTGCCTGTTGCCAAACCAGCGGGTTGAGTGCATCCAACGCAATCGCCTGCAGCAACGCATCCGGTGTGCAGCGCTTCGAGCGGTCCGGATCGAGCGCCGATCGAAGCGCTGCCATGGTGCCGGCAGGCAATCCGGACAAGTTCGCATTACCGGCGGCCGCACGTTCCAGCACCGCCATCATCGGTTTCGTACCGAATACCGGCTCGCCGGTCGCGGCGAACGCCAATACCGACGCCACCGACCACCAGTCGGTCATCTCATCCGATTCGGTACCGTCAATGATTTCCGGCGCGATGAAGCCCGGTGTACCCATCACCAGGCCAGTGCGGGTCACATGGCTTTCACCCTCGCCCATGGCGATGCCGAAATCCACCAATACCGGGCCGGTGGTGGATACCATCACGTTCGTCGGTTTGATGTCGCGGTGCACGATGCCGGCCGCATGCACCGCCTTCACTGCTGCGATGAGCTTGCGGGACAGTCGCTCCAGATCATCGCCGACGTAACGGCCGTTGATGCGTACGTCCTCGCGCAGGTTCTTCCCCTCGATCAGCTCAGTGACGATGAATGCCAAGGCGTCGTCGAGTTCCATGTCGACGATGCCGCATACTCCGGGATGACGTACTTTCTGCAGCGACATCGCCTCACGACGCAGTCGTTCGCGGGCCGTTATCTGATCGCGGGAGGCCTCCGCCGAGGTGCCGTCTTCGGTCAGGGAGTCGCGCAGAATCTTCATCGCATACTGGTGACCGCCATCGTCCCGCACACGCCATACCGATCCCATCGCGCCCGAGCCAAGTCGGGCGATCAGCGTATAGCCGCCTACGAGGCTGCCCTCTTCCAGATTCAATGCGCTTAAGTCGCTCATGGCAACCATCGTACTTTGCGGCATCTTATTCTTGTCTCTCACGCGCTGAAAGGGTGTATTTTCCATGCAAATCATGCACGGAATACATGCAGATTATGCACGCGAATCGACAGGCTGGGAGAATGACTGACCCTTTTCGGACGGGGTTTGATGAAATCAAAACATCGGCATGAAGAGGTGTCCTCACTTCTTGGTGACGCAGCGGCGCGGGGCAGTGCCGTGTAGTCGCTTGGCTTCGACAACGGTATCGAGGCTGCATGTCGTTTGGTTATGAGAATCAAGGAGGAGACATACCATGCTGCAGATCAACATGGCTGACGTCATGAACGTTCTCGGTTCACTGACGCCGTATCTGATTGCGATTGGCGTGTTGTTCGTGCTCGCGCTGATCATCACCTTCGCCGTCAACAGGAAGACGGTCAAGGAAATCGCAACCCGTAAAATCATCCATTCCGAATCTTGGATCGTGGCACTGGTCGGCATCGTCGTCGCCGTGTCCATGATGATGTCCGGTCCGTTGTCGACATTGCTGAACAATGCGACCATCACCAAGTACGAGCTTTCCGACACCACGGTATCCAAGGCCAACGAGCTGGCCAAGGAGGTGCAGTCGGAAGCGATTACCCTGCTCAAGAACGACGACTCCAACCTGCCGTTGTCCAACAAGAAGGTCAACGTGTTCGGCTGGGGCTCCACCAATCCGGTCTATGGCGGCACCGGCTCCGGTTCGATGAGCAAGCAGTATGCCACCACCTCCCTGCTCGATGGCATGAAGGAAGCCGGAATCGAGACCAATTCCGAATTGTCCAAGCTGTACACCGATTATCGTTCGGATCGTCCGGAAGTCGGCATGTGGGCGCAGGACTGGACCCTGCCTGAGGTTCCGGCCAAGCAGTATTCCGACAAGCTGATCTCCGACGCCAAGAGCTTTTCCGATGAAGCCGTCATCACCATCACCCGCGTCGGCGGCGAGGGTGCCGATCTTCCCACGAACATGAAGGCTGACGGTATCACCTATACCAACAATTCCAAGGATTATGAGGACTTTAAGGATGGTGAAAGCTTCCTGCAGCTTTCCCAGACCGAGCGCGACATGATCGACCTGGTCACCAAGAACTTCGATAAGGTCACGCTTGTCTACAACGGTGCCAACACCTTCCAGTTTGACTTCCTGTCCAACTATCCGCAGATCAAGTCCGTGGTATGGTGTCCGCCGGCAGGTCAGACCGGCTTCTCCGCCTTGGGCGACGTGCTCGCCGGCAAAACCAATCCTTCCGGAAAGACCTCCGATACCTTCCTCAAGGACCTGGCCACTTCCGTGTCGTACAACAACTTCGGCAAGTTCGAGTACACCAACATGGCGGACAAGGCCGCAAAGTATAAGGGCTTCACTGGCGATGACATCACTGCCATCCCGGCTTTCGTGAATTATTCCGAGGGCATCTATGTGGGCTATAAGTTCTATGAGACCGCTGCGGCCGAGGGGGCCATCGATTATGATTCCATGGTCGCGTTCCCGTTCGGCTATGGTCTGTCGTACACCTCGTTCGAGCAGAAGCTCAATGATGTGACCTATAAGGATGGCAAGGTCACCGTGGACGTGACCGTGACCAACACCGGCGACAAGGCCGGCAAGGACGTGGTCGAGGTCTACTACAACCCGCCATACACCGATGGCGGCATCGAGAAGGCCAGCACGAACCTGGTGGCGTTCGAGAAGACCAAGGAACTCAAGCCTGGTGCCTCCGAGACGGTGAAGGTCGAATTCGATGATGACGACATGGCCTCCTATGACTACAAGGACGCGAAGGCATACGTGCTGGAGAAGGGCGACTACGACATCTCCATCCAGTCCGACTCGCATACCGTGATCGCCGATCAGAAGGTCACCGTGGATGACACCATCACCTATGATTCCGATTCAAACACGCATAGCGGTGACCAGACCGTGGCCACGAACCAGTTCGATGACGTCGCGGGCGATGTGACCTACCTGAGTCGTGCGAACCACTTCGCGAACTACAAGGAAGCCACTGCGGCTCCGACCAATTTCGAAATGTCTGACAAGGCCAAGGAGACCTTCTACAACAATTCGAATTACGATCCGACCAAGTTCGACGACGATTCCGACGAAATGCCGACCACCGGCGCCAAGAATGGTCTGAAGCTAGCCGATATGTATGGCAAGGACTATGACGATGCCGATTGGGACAAGCTTCTTGACCAGCTCACCTTCGATGATATGGACAACCTCATCGCCAACGGCGGCTATGGTACTCAGGCTGTGAAGTCCGTCGGCAAGGTCCAACTGACCGACGCTGACGGCCCGGCATCGCTGAACAACAACTTCACCGGCGTCGGTTCCATCGGTTTTCCTGCCTCCACTGCATTCGCCTGCACCTGGAACAAGGATTTGGCCAAGCAGTTCGGAGAGATGATTGGAGACATGGCTCATGACATGCATGTGGCTGGTTGGTATGCGCCGGCTATGAACATCCATCGCAATGCCTTCTCCGGTCGTACCTTCGAGTACTTCTCGGAAGATGCCCTGCTCTCCGGTGCCATGGCGTCCAATCAGATTGCCGGCGCCAAGGAAAAGGGTGTGTACTCCTTCATGAAGCACTTCGCCATGAATGATCAGGAGACTAAGCGTACTGAGATGCTCTGCACCTGGTCCAACGAGCAGGCCATGCGTGAGATCTATCTCAAGCCGTTCGAGATGAGTGTGAAGGAAGGCGGTGCACAGGCCGTCATGAGCGCCTTCAACTACATCGGTAACACTTATGCCGGTGGCGATGCCGCTCTGTTGAAGACCGTCCTACGCGACGAGTGGGGTTTCAAGGGCTTCGTCCTGACTGATTACTTCGGCGGTTATGGCTACCAGAACGCTGATCAGGAAGTGCGTGCGGGCAACGATGCGATGCTTGCCACCACTAAGATCACCAACCACATCACCGACAAGTCCGCGACTTCCGTGAAGGCAATGCGTCAGGCTGCTCACAACATCCTGTACACCGCAGCCAACAGCTGGCAGTATGCGGATGGCGAGCCGAAGGTTGCGACCCCGGTCTGGAGGACCGCCATGTATGTGGCTTGGGGCGTGACCGCGGTGCTGGCCCTTGCGCTCGAGGCTCTGACCATCAAGCGCTACATGGCCCGCAGGAAGACCGTGGCTACGGTCGAACCCGATAAGGCCGAGTAATCTCGTTTCTGTATCCCATAACTGAATGATCAGTGAATGATCAAGCCGGAAGTCAGCTGTTCGTGCAGTTGCTTCCGGCTTTTTCATATCGGAAGTTTCTTCGTTCGCTGCCCTTGCGCCTTGTGTAATCGGAAAAGGCTCGTTTCGGGCTTCGCGGCGCTTATGGGTCTATCGCTTTCGTTTGCGATTGGCGTCGGTTGGCTTTGGCGTTTTGCCTTACGATGTGTGCGACACGCCGTTTGTTGTTCGGATGGTGTTCATCTGGACGTAGTTTTGCGGGGGCTATTCTGGTGGTGTCGGTGATTTCCGGATGGTTTTCCCGGGTTTTCGACACGCCGGGGGAGGCGTGTGTTTGCAACGGTTCCGGGTCCTTCCGTGCCTGCGGGGTTGCGCGGGCGCGGGTTCCCGTGTATGTTTATCTCTTGCTGCTCAGCACGGCGGCCCGGCTCCCATGGTTCGGGGCGGTCTGCTGGTGCGGTGGTGGTTTGAGAACTCAAGAGCGTATCTGTACTACTTCTTTATAGTCAATGATTGCCAGTCCATCGTCGGCTCGCCGTGTTTCGGCGAGTGGCCGGGAGGCCTTGAAGGACGGTGGGGTTTTCGTGCGATGCGCCTTTCCTTATAAGGCGATCGTCAATTTTCTTGTGAGAGTCGTTTTCGGTTCTCTTCATGGTTTTTTCGTGGAGGGTTCGATTCTGGCTCAGGATGAACGCTGGCGGCGTGCTTAACACATGCAAGTCGAACGGGATCCCGGGGGTTCGCCTCCGGGTGAGAGTGGCGAACGGGTGAGTAATGCGTGACCGACCTGCCCCATACACCGGAATAGCTCCTGGAAACGGGTGGTAATGCCGGATGCTCCGGTTGGATGCATGTCCTTCCGGGAAAGGTTCCATCGGTATGGGATGGGGTCGCGTCCTATCAGCTTGATGGCGGGGTAACGGCCCACCATGGCTTCGACGGGTAGCCGGCCTGAGAGGGCGACCGGCCACATTGGGACTGAGATACGGCCCAGACTCCTACGGGAGGCAGCAGTGGGGAATATTGCACAATGGGCGCAAGCCTGATGCAGCGACGCCGCGTGCGGGATGGAGGCCTTCGGGTTGTAAACCGCTTTTGATCGGGAGCAAGCCCTTCGGGGTGAGTGTACCCTTCGAATAAGCACCGGCTAACTACGTGCCAGCAGCCGCGGTAATACGTAGGGTGCAAGCGTTATCCGGAATTATTGGGCGTAAAGGGCTCGTAGGCGGTTCGTCGCGTCCGGTGTGAAAGCCCATCGCTTAACGGTGGGTCTGCGCCGGGTACGGGCGGGCTGGAGTGCGGTAGGGGAGACTGGAATTCCCGGTGTAACGGTGGAATGTGTAGATATCGGGAAGAACACCAATGGCGAAGGCAGGTCTCTGGGCCGTCACTGACGCTGAGGAGCGAAAGCGTGGGGAGCGAACAGGATTAGATACCCTGGTAGTCCACGCCGTAAACGGTGGATGCTGGATGTGGGGCCCGTTCCACGGGTTCCGTGTCGGAGCTAACGCGTTAAGCATCCCGCCTGGGGAGTACGGCCGCAAGGCTAAAACTCAAAGAAATTGACGGGGGCCCGCACAAGCGGCGGAGCATGCGGATTAATTCGATGCAACGCGAAGAACCTTACCTGGGCTTGACATGTTCCCGACGGCCGTAGAGATACGGCCTCCCTTCGGGGCGGGTTCACAGGTGGTGCATGGTCGTCGTCAGCTCGTGTCGTGAGATGTTGGGTTAAGTCCCGCAACGAGCGCAACCCTCGCCCTGTGTTGCCAGCACGTCATGGTGGGAACTCACGGGGGACCGCCGGGGTCAACTCGGAGGAAGGTGGGGATGACGTCAGATCATCATGCCCCTTACGTCCAGGGCTTCACGCATGCTACAATGGCCGGTACAGCGGGATGCGACATGGCGACATGGAGCGGATCCCTGAAAACCGGTCTCAGTTCGGATTGGAGTCTGCAACCCGACTCCATGAAGGCGGAGTCGCTAGTAATCGCGGATCAGCAACGCCGCGGTGAATGCGTTCCCGGGCCTTGTACACACCGCCCGTCAAGTCATGAAAGTGGGCAGCACCCGAAGCCGGTGGCCTAACCCTTCTGTGGGATGGAGCCGTCTAAGGTGAGGCTCGTGATTGGGACTAAGTCGTAACAAGGTAGCCGTACCGGAAGGTGCGGCTGGATCACCTCCTTTCTACGGAGAGTTCAGGACGCGGTTCGTGTCCGGTGTGTGCCCCATGCGCGTGGAACGGTTCCACGGCCCGTGTGGGGATGCTGGTGTGGAAGAGATCGTTGGCTTGGACGGGCCTGTCCCGTCCGGGAGTGGTATGGGTGTGCTTTTGGGTTCCCGGACCGCCACCCCACAGTCTTGGATTGTGGTGCGGTTCGATGCCCATGCGGGGTGGCCGGCGTCCGTTGGACGCGTGGCGGAACGTGTGGCGCGTGGCGGTTTGAGAACTGGATAGTGGACGCGAGCAAGGGAAACATGGTGTTTCCCTTTGCTTATCGCGATTTCGCCAAACTCTTCTTTTTGAGTTTGGTTTCGAGATCGATCGTTTTGTGATCATTTGAACAGTGCGATGATTTGTCGTCTGGCAATCTTGCTATCAGGAAAGCCGCGGGATGGCACGGCCGTTGGCTGTGTCGCCCGCAAGGGCGCATGGTGGATGCCTTGGCAGACAGTACCGACGAAGGACGTTTGAGGATGCGATAAGCCTCGGGGAGCCTCCAGCATGGCTTCGATCCGAGGATTTCCGAATGGGGCAACCCGCCGGCCGTCATGGGCCGGCACCGCAGGCTTCTGCGGGGGGTACGCAGGGAAGTGAAACATCTCAGTACCTGCAGGAAGGGATACTCCGTGAGTAGTGGCGAGCGAAAGCGGATCAGACCAAACCGCGTGCGCGTGATACCCGTCGGGGGTTGCGTGCGCGGTGTTGAGGGAGCGCGTGTCCCGGTTCCGACGGACCGGGCGGGAGTCATAAAACGGCTTGCCAGGGGAACAGGCTTGAAGGCCTGGCCGCAGAGGGTGCCAGCCCCGTACCTGGACGCTTGCCGTCTTCCGATCGCGTGTCCCAAGTAGCGCGGGCCTCGTGGAATCCCGCGTGAATCCGCACCGACCGTGGTGTAAGTCTAAGCATACCTGTCTGACCGATAGCGTACCAGTACCGTGAGGGAAAGGTGAAAAGCACCCCGGGAGGGGAGTGAAAGAGTTCCTGAAACCGTGCGCCTACGATCCGTCGGAGCCTCCTTGCGGGGTGACGGCGTGCCTATCGAAAAATGAGTCTGCGAGTCAGTGATGCGTGGCGAGGCTAACCCGTCGTGGGGCAGCCGTAGCGAAGGCGAGTCCGAACAGGGCGTTTTAGAGTCGCGTGTCCTGGACCCGAAGCGGGATGATCTAGCCCTGGGCAGGTTGAAGCGCGGGTAAGACCGCGTGGAGGACCGAACCCACCTGGGTTGAAAACCGGGGGGATGACCTGGGGCTAGGGGTGAAAGGCCAATCAAATTCCGTGATAGCTGGTTCTCTCCGAAATGCATTTAGGTGCAGCGTCGGCTTATTGCATCGCGGGGGTAGAGCTACCGGATGCTTGCGGGCCCTTGTGGGGTACCAACAGCAGCCGAACTCCGAATACCGTTGATGTGTATGCCGGCAGTGAGTCGGCGGGGGATAAGCTCCGTCGTCGAGAGGGAGACAGCCCAGACCGTCGTCCAAGGTCCCCAAGCGTGTGCTAAGTGGGAAAGGATGTGGGGCCGCATAGACAGCCAGGAGGTTGGCTCAGAAGCAGCCATCCTTGAAAGAGTGCGTAACAGCTCACTGGTCTAGTGGTCCCGCGCCGACAATGTAGCGGGGCTCAAGCACACCACCGAAGACGCGGCGGCGCGTGTATGCGCGCCGGGTAGGAGAGCGTCCTGCAAGGGGCGAAGCGGCGGCGTGAGCCGGCCGTGGACTTTGCGGGAGTGAGAATGCAGACATGAGTAGCGAGAGACGGGTGAGGATCCCGTCCGCCGGATGACCAAGGGTTCCGGGGCCACGTTCGTCGTCCCCGGGTGAGTCGGGTCCTAAGGCGAGGCCGACAGGCGTAGTCGAATGGATGAACGGGTGGATATTCCCGTACCGGCAGCGAACCGACAGGACCGAGGCGGTGAGTACTAACCTCCGTCGCGGGCCGTTCCCCTCCTTCGGGTGGGGTCCGGCGCGTGGCGTTGGGAGCGTAGCCGTGGTAGGTGAGCGCAGGGGTGACACGGAATGGGAGCCGGCCGCGGAGGTGGTTTTCCGTGGTCAAGCACGCAGCCAGTCGCATAGGCAAATCCGTGCGGCGTGTATGGCGAGGTGCGATGATGGGAGCCGTTTCGGCTCGATATCCGGTGGTCCAGGCCGTCGAGAAAAGCCCCGGCGTCAGGCGCGTTGCCGCCCGTACCCCAAACCGACACTGGTGGTCAGGTAGAGAATACCAAGGCGATCGAGCGAATCCTGGTCAAGGAACTCGGCAAACCGCTCCCGTGCCTTCGGCATAAGGGAGACCCCCGCGGGTGAACGGACATGCTCCGGGAGCGTGTGGGGGTGGCACAGACCAGGGGGTAGCGACTGTTTACCAAAAACACAGGTGCATGCGAAGGCGTAAGCCGCTGTATATGCACTGACGCCTGCCCGGTGCCGGAAGGTTAAGAGGATCCGTCAGCCCCTTCGGGGGTGAAGCGGTGAATTCAAGCCCCGGTAAACGGCGGTGGTAACTATAACCATCCTAAGGTAGCGAAATTCCTTGTCGGGTAAGTTCCGACCTGCACGAATGGCGTAACGACTTCCCCGCTGTCTCGACCAGGAGCTCGGCGAAATTGCAGTACGAGTAAAGATGCTCGTTAAGCGCAGAAGGACGAAAAGACCCCGGGACCTTTACTATACCTTGGTATTGGCGTCAGTCGCGGATTGTGTAGCATAGGCGGGAGGCTTCGAGGCGCGGGCGCCAGCCCGCGCGGAGCCGCAAGGTGAAATACCGCTCTGTTCTCGTTTGACGTCTCACCTCGAACGGTCATCCCGTTCAGGGACAGTGCCTGGCGGGTAGTTTAACTGGGGCGGTTGCCTCCCAAAGAGTAACGGAGGCGCTCAAAGGTCCGCTCAGCCCGGTTGGCAATCGGGTGTCGAGTGCAATCGCACAAGCGGGCTTGACTGCGAGGACGGCGGTCCGAGCAGGGACGAAAGTCGGAGATAGTGATCCGGTGCCGGCGCACGGGCGCGGCATCGCTCAACGGATAAAAGGTACCCCGGGGATAACAGGCTGATCATTCCCAAGAGTCCATATCGACGGGATGGTTTGGCACCTCGATGTCGGCTCGTCGCATCCTGGGGCTGGAGCAGGTCCCAAGGGTTCGGCTGTTCGCCGATTAAAGCGGCACGCGAGCTGGGTTCAGAACGTCGTGAGACAGTTTGGTCTCTATCCTCTGCGCTCGTTGGAATCCTGGGGAGGCCTGCCCATAGTACGAGAGGACCTGGGTGGACGAACCTCTGGTATGCCGGTTGTCGCGCCAGCGGCACGGCCGGTTGGCTACGTTCGGGAGGGATAACCGCTGAAAGCATCTAAGCGGGAAGCCTGCTCCGAGATTAGGATTCCTTGGGCCCTTCGGGGTCCTGAAGCCCGCATGTGGAACACGTGTTTGATAGGCCGGAGGTGGAAGCCCCGCGAGGGGTGGAGCCGACCGGTACTAACGGGCGACGGCGACATAGCAGCCCATTCCCCTCTTGTGTGGGGGTGGGTCCGCGTCTTTGCTGCTGCGGGATTGTTGGCGACAAGGAGCGTTGTTCCTGTGGTCACGAAACGGTGTTCGCGTCCGCTGTCCGGTTCCCGGACCGTCACGGCACGCGCCGGTGGCGGCGCGTGGGTGGTTTTCCTTTTGGCCGGTCGGGGTCCCCGTTTGGGGGTCCGGGCCGTTGATGGTGGTTTTTGCGGTGGCCATGGCCCAGGTGTGACGCCCGGTCCCTTTCCGAACCCGGAAGCTAAGGCCTGGCACGGTGATGGTACTGCACCCGGCAGGGTGTGGGAGAGTAACACGCCGCCGCAAACGTTCTTGTTGGATCCCCGGCGGGCTTTCGCCCGGCCGGGGATTTTTCGTATCCACCACCAACAGGCACCCCTGCTACATTGGCGTGGGAGAATTGGTGGAATCTGCCATCCAAGGTAAACGGAGGGCAGATATGCGGTTACCATTCGTGGTATGCATACGAAGAATAGGACCGCCGCTGTAGTGATCGCAACGGCCATACTGTGTGGCCTCGTACCGATGATCGGCATTACACTGCGGAATTCGGTAATCGTAACCACGCGTGAGACACGCGTGCTGCAGGCACTGTCCACATGGCCGGAATATTTACATGATTGCTCGACGGTACTGGCGTACATGTTTTCCACCATAGGGTGCATCATGTTGTTGGTCATTCTGGCGGCCATCGATATGCGCATCACCGGCGACAAAAGAATCGTCATCAGAGACATCGTGGTATCGGCCACGCCAATACTGTATGTGACCGGCATCAAGTGGGTTGTCGAAAGACCTCGTCCCGTGACCTCTATCGGATCAGGCCTATTGCCGGGCGATCCCAGCTTTCCAAGTGGACATACGGCCGCGGCGGTCATCGTATCCGTCATGATGATTCTGACAGTACGCAATTGGGCCTGTAAACGCTTCTCAGACGCTGAATGGGATCGAGTGAGAGTGTTCCATCGCAGATCGGCAATCGGTGCCGTAGCGCTTGTTTTCGTGGTCGCCTGCTCGCGACTCCTTCTCGGCTTGCATTTTCCGACCGATGTGATTACTTCGGCGGTGATCTGTCCGCTGATCTCATACGCGGTTTGGTGCGTATGGGATGAGATGACTGCATGAGGAAGCTTAAGAAGCATTGCAGATTATGCCCGGATAACGACAGGTTATCCGGGCTTTTTGTTGAAATGCCTGAACCGTGGCCGATCAAGAAAAGCTGGCAACGCTTGAAAATATTGAGTTAGATGGACTTGCGAGAAAATGTATCTGATTTTTGCATGATGATTCGTATGATTTTCAGATTGGTTTGCGATTTCCATTTTCCAGACAATGGAGCCATCAAGCCGTCCGCACTGTGGCGGAAGGTGTGGGAACAGAGAAACCTAGGAAGGAATCGCCATGCTGGAAATCAACATGGATGACGTCATCGCGGTAATTCAATCCATCACACCGCAACTCATAGCTGTTGCCGTGGCGCTGGTGCTCGGCATCATCGTGACCATCGCGATCAACAAGAAAACCGTAACGAATCAAGGCATGCGTAAGTTGGTGCGTTCGACCAGCTGGGTCGTTGTAGCGACTGCGGCAATCGTATCGATCTCCATGGCCCTGACCGGTCCGCTTAACAACATGTTGACCATGGCCACCGCTACCAAGCATGAGCTGACGCAGGAAACCATCGACAAAACCAACAAGCTCGCCGTAGACATCGAACGAGAGGGTATCACCCTACTGCAGAACAATGATGGCATGCTGCCGATGAACGATGCCGGCAACATCAATGTATTCGGCTGGGCGTCCACCAACCCGATCTATGGCGGTACGGGTTCCGGTGCGCTGTCCGACGCCTATGACACCACGACGTTGCTTGATGGTCTGCATGATGCCGGCTTCAAGACCAACGAAGAACTGACCAAGTTCTATACCGACTATTCCACCACCCGCGGCGTCATCGCCGTGACCTCAGCCGACTGGACCCTCCCCGAACCGGCGGCTGGCACCTATGCCGACGAACTCATCGGCAATGCGAAGAACTTCTCCGACACCGCAATGGTAGTTATCGGACGTGTGGGAGGCGAAGGGCTCGACCTGCCGACCGATATGAAGGCCGATGGCGTAACCTACAACGACAATTCCAAGGATTACGAGGACTTTCCAAAGGGTACGCATTATCTGGAACTCAGTCAGTCCGAGAAAGACATGATCGACTTGGTTACGAAGAACTTCGAGAAGGTTGTGCTGGTATACAACGGCGCCAACGCCTTCGAGTTGAACTTCGCGAAGGACTATCCGCAAATCAAGTCCGTGCTTTGGGTGCCGCATCCGGGACAGGCCGGATTCGAGGCACTCGGTGAAGTGCTTGCCGGCAAGACCAATCCATCCGGACGTACCGCGGACACGTTCCTGACCGACCTGACCGCCAATCCGACGTGGAACAACTTCGGCAATTTCGAATATGACAACGTCAAGGAATTCGAGGTCGACTCCGCTCGCGGCGTGCGTTTTCCGCACTTCGTGAATTACAACGAAGGCATCTATGTCGGCTACCGGTACTACGAGACCGCAGCGGACGAAGGCCTGATCGACTACGATTCCGTGGTACAGTATCCGTTTGGCTACGGGCTGAGCTACACCAGCTTTGATGAGAAGATGGGGAGCGTCGCGTACGATGCGGAATCCGGCACGATCAGTTTCGATGTGACGGTCACCAATACCGGTGATGTTGCCGGCAAAGACGTGGTTGAAGTCTACTACAATCCTCCATACACTAATGGTGGCATCGAAAAAGCCAGCGCGAACCTGGTTTCCTTCGAAAAAACCAAGGAACTCGAACCTGGTGAATCCGAAACCGTCTCCATCGAATTCGACGATGACGATATGGCGTCATACGATTACCGGAACGCCAAATCCTATGTGCTGGAATCAGGAGATTACCGAATCTCCGTACGTACCGACTCGCACAGCATCGTTGACGAAAAGACCGTGAACGTGGCTTCGACCATCACCTACAACAGCGAAGACAACACTCACAACGGCGATGCCATCGTAGCCACCAACGTGTTCGACGATGCGAACGGCGGGCTCAACTATCTGAGCCGCACCGACCACTTCGCCAACGCGAAGGAGGCGCTGGCAGGCCCGGTCAACTACTCCATGTCGGATAAGGATAAGTCCACCTTCTACAATGTCGGCAACTACGATCCGACCAAGTTCGACAATGACTCCGACGACATGCCAACTACCGGTGCAAGGAACGGTCTGCGACTTGTCGACTTGCGTGGCGTCGACTACAACGACGCCAAGTGGGACCGGTTGCTCGATCAGCTCACCTTCGATGACATGGACAACCTCATCGCCAACGCTGGCTATCAGAATGCGGCCATCAAGTCGATCGGCAAGGTGCGTCTGTCCGATGTGGATGGTCCGGCAGCCCTGAAGGACAACTTCACCGGCGTGAGCTCCATCGGCCTGCCGTCCAATATCGTGCTTGCCTGCTCCTGGAACAAGGACTTGGCCCGTGAATATGGTGAAACCATCGGCGACATGGCTCACGAAATGCAAGTCTCCGGTTGGTATGCGCCATCCGTGAACCTGCATCGCTCACCGTTTGCAGGCCGCAACTTCGAATACTTCTCCGAGGATCCGACCCTGTCGGGCGACCTGTCCGGCGAGCAGGTGCTCGGTGCCGCCGACCGTGGCGTATACGCGTTCATCAAGCACTTCGCGCTGAACGAGCAGGAAACCCAACGCAACGGCCAGCTATGCACTTGGGCCAACGAGCAGTCCATCCGCGAACTGTACCTGAAGCCGTTCGAAACCGTAATCAAGGCCGACGGCGACGCCCAGGCCGTGATGGGATCGTTCAACTACATCGGCAACACATATTCCAGCGCCCACACCGGACTCAACCAGACCGTCCTACGCGGCGAGTGGGGTTTCAGGGGCTTCGTGGAAACCGACTACTTCTCCGGCTCCAACTACTCCTATCAGACAGCCGATCAGGCGATCCGTGGCGGCACCGACGCAATGCTGGCCACCACCGAAACCACCAATCACATCACCGACCACAGCGCCACCTCCGTTAAGGCCATGCGTGCGGCTACGCACAACATCCTCTACACGGCGGTCAACAGCTGGCGCTACGCGGACGGCGAGCCAGCCGATCCGATGCCGGGTTGGAAGGTGACCATGATCGTGGTCGACGTGGTGCTGGGCGTCACTCTGGTAGGTCTCGGAACACTTGCTATCAAGCGTTTCCTCAGCCGACGTAAGGCGGCAGCGGCCAAGTAGCCATCGCCATCCCCCTAGCCAAGACTTACAACCAACTGCCCCATGGCGACGCTTCACGACAAACGTGGGCGTCGCCTTTGTGATTGCACGTGAAAGGCACGTCCTCGACAACGGCGTTCCAGGGCAGTGGGTGCAGTCCGCAGACTGATTGTGCGGGTAAAACGACAGGTTGTGTAATACGGGCTTCGCAGGCTGCCGGCGGCTGGTTCAATCAAACTAGCGGCGGATTTCGTATGCGGTGCAGCAGAAAGGATTCGCGAAGAGCGGCATGGCTCGGGAGAGAGCCAGGCGGTTTGCGTACGAGTTAGTGCAAGGGAGAACCAATGGAACTCGAAGAACTTTCGGTTGTCGAAAAGGCTGCGATGCTTTCCGGTGGGTCGGAATGGGATTCACGAGGCAACAGCAGGGCCGGCATCCCCAGCTTTGTAATGAGCGATGGCCCTCACGGTGTACGTCGACAACTCGGCGAAGGCGATCATCTCGGCATCGGGGCATCCAAGCCGGCCACCTGCTTCCCGACCGCTGGCACCGTGGCCAATTCCTGGGATCCGGCACTCGCCGAGGAAATGGGCGAAGCGCTCGGCAAGGAAGCGCACGATCTTGACGTAAACGTACTGCTCGGTCCGGGCATGAACATTAAACGCAACCCGTTGTGCGGTCGTAATTTCGAGTATTACTCCGAAGATCCGGTCGTCGCCGGTCGTATGGCGGCGGGCCTGATTCGAGGCATCCAAAGTAACGGCGTTTCCGCATGCCCGAAGCACTTCGCCGTCAATAGTCAGGAACTCCGCCGCCAGGCCAGCAATTCCGTAATCGACGAGCGTACCATGCGTGAACTGTACCTGACCGGCTTCGAAATCGCAGTGCGCGAAGCCAGGCCGATGACCATCATGACCTCCTACAACGAGATCAACGGCGTCTATGCGCACGAAAACAAGCATCTGCTACAGGAGATTCTACGCGACGAATGGGGATTCGACGGTATGGTCGTTTCCGACTGGGGCGGTTCCAACTCCGCGGTCGCAGCAGTCAAGGCCGGTGGGTCGCTGGAAATGCCGTCTCCGGGCTTCACTTCCGTGCGAGAACTGGAAGGTGCCGTCAGAGCCGGAACACTGTCCGAAGCGGATCTTAACGCCCGTGCGGCGGAAGTCGCCAAAATCGCGGTTGCCACCAAACTGGTCGGCGTTGGGCGTGATGACCTGCTCAAAGACGATATTGCCGTCGCACATCACGAAGTGGCCCGCAAAGTCGCCGAAAACGCAAGCGTGCTGCTCAAGAACGACAATGCGGCCCTTCCGCTCAAACCGGGCACCCGCGTGGCCGTCATCGGCGATATGGCCGCCACTGCGCGCTATCAAGGCTCCGGCTCCTCCAAGGTGAACGCCACTAGGGAAGAAAACATTCTTGAGGAAGTCAAGAACGCAGAGGGTCTGTATCTTGCCGGCTATGAACCAGGCTATGACCGCCAGGGTGCGATTGATCGAGGACTTATTGAAGACGCCATCGCGCTCGCCGGCAAAGACAGTGTGGATGTGGTGCTTGCCGTGATCGGTCTCGACGAGCGTAGTGAATCCGAAGGTCTTGACCGTTCCACCATGGCGATTCCGCAGGTGCAGAATGACTTGATTGCCGCCCTAAAGGGAACGGGCAAGCCGATTGTGGTGGTGCTCGTCGCCGGTTCTCCGGTCGAATTGCCCTGGATGGATGACGTTGTCGCCGTACTGTATGTCGGCCTTTCCGGACAGGCAGGAGCCTCTGCGACCGTGCGTGCACTTACCGGCGAGGTCAATCCTTCCGGTCACCTGGCCGAAACATGGCCGCTCGTATACGGTGATTGCCCGAGCGCCGGCTGGTATCCGGCGATCGGACGTGATGCAATCTACCGCGAGGGTCCGTTTGTCGGTTACCGCTATTACGAGACCGCCGATGTTCCAGTGCGTTTCCCGTTCGGTTATGGTCTGAGCTACAGCGATTTCACGTTCTCCGATCTCAGCGTGGACGATAATGGTGTGACGTTCACCGTCACCAACGATTCCGATATCGCCGGTGCAACCGTTGCACAGCTCTACGTGCGCGGACCGCAGGGAGGCGTGTTGCGTCCGGATCGCGAACTCAAGGGTTTCGTCAAAGTGTGGCTTGACGCGCATGAAAGCAAGAAGGTCACCATTCCGTTCGACCGTTACACCTTCCGTCATTTCGACGTTGCGGCCAACGTATGGCGGACGGAATCCGGCACATGGACGCTGTTGGTCGGCGATAACGCCGAACATCTGCCACTGTCCGTCGCATATGCCGTTGTGGGCGACATGGGGGTCACCCCGGCAAATCCTGCGCTTGGCGGTTATCTGACCGGTCATGTCAAGGATGTGACCGATACGGAGATGGCGGTTCTGTTCGGTCATGAGGTAATCGCCCCGGGCAAGCCGATGACGTTCGGTGTGAATGATCCGATCATGTCTTGGGCGGGCTCCAAGGGTTTCGTCGCGCGCACCATCGCCAAAACGCTCACCAAGCAGGAAGCAAAAATCAGGCAGAAGACCGGTTCTCCGGATCTCAACACCTTGTTCGTGCTGAACATGCCACCGCGTGCCATGAGCAAGATGACCCAGGGCAGAATCGATTCGGCGATGGTCGACGCCATCGTAAAAATCGCCAACGGCCATACTTTCCGCGGATTGGGTGGCGTGATCGCCGGCTACTTCCGCAACCAATCCGCCAACAAGCGCACCGCAAAGGAGCTGAACAATGACTGACAACAACGCGATGCAGCCTGCCGAAAAGGTCGGCCCGATCCGCCGGTGGATCAAGGATCATCCGAACATCTGGGAGTTCATCCTGTTCAACGTGTTGTCGAACATCTCCACCATCACTCGTTTTGTGGTGACGTGGATCGGTACCGCCATCTTCATTTCCGGCATGGGACTCACGCAGCCGTTCCACTTCCTGATTTTCAACTACGATACCAAAGGCAACGGTTTGGGCGGATTTTTGACCTTCCTGCTCGCTGAGGTGCTCGCGCAGGTGGTGAACTTCTTCGTACAGATGAAGTGGGTGTTCAAGTCCGACTCCAGCTTCAGGGACGCCGCTTGGAAGTATGTGATTCTCGCCGTGATCATCGTGGTCGTGAATCTTGTACTGCCGGGCTATATAACCGGTCTGTGCCAGGGATGGGGTATGAATGCCGGCGTCGCGGGCACCATCGCCTCCGTGGTCAACACCTTGCTTGCCGTGGTCGTGAGCTATCCGTTGCTCAAGTTCTGGGTCATGCCGAAAAGCGAGTCCAAGGAGACGGCCAAGCGCGAGGAGGCCGCCAAGTAGCCCTATTCTGAATTCCTTTCTTCCTTCCTTCCTGCCCGCCCGGATTTTCCGGGCGGGTTTCCTTATGTGGTATCACTGCTGGAAAAACATCGTCTCCGCATCCACCAGTGTCAGTGAAGCGTCAGCGCTCGCCTGACGCTGAATCGTCTTGTTCGCCGGATGCTTGGTGAACAGCATGAACTGCTTGCTTGCTTTGCCTGGAACCAAGCCGGCACGCCCTCGCAACGTTGCCACCGCTTCGGCTTCATTCACGGTATTGCGCCACTTGCATTCGCCAAGCAGCATGCGTCCGTTGATGGAATCCTCCATAACGATGTCTATATCTGTCTGCTCACGTGCGACCGGGTCGTTGCCCCACCATTTGCCGATTTCTGTCGGTAGGAAATCAAGCTCGCCATTGCGGCATCGGCGAACCACCCACTGCACGCACATCTCCTCGAACTGCTGCCCGACGAACGTACTGAACGCACCGCCCTGCGTACCGTGGATGGCGGCGGATTGAGAGAGTCCGCGTTCCACCAGCCCGACGGTTGGACCGACGAAACGGTACCAGTAGGCGAAGAGCGGGTCTTTGAATTGCCACAATCCTTTTTTCGAAGTCGCAGGATTTTGCCCGAACGGTACTGCACGTATCACGATCCCCAACTGAGCCAACGTTTTCAAGTAGACGCTTACGGAGGTTCGATCGATGCCAGCTTGATCGCCAATCAGCGTCGGCGTGTTTTTCCCAGCACCAAGCGCGTTCAGAATGCTGTTGTATACCGCCGGCTCACGGAGCTCTTGGCGCATCAGCATTTCCGGTTCGGAGTAGAGGATGCCTGAAGTGGTGAAGCATAGCCGCTCCAGATTCTGTGCAAGAGACTCGCCTTCATTAAGTTGCTGAAGGTAATAGGGGGTACCACCCAAGGCTGCATAATAGTTGATTCTGTCTTCCCAAGAGGCGTCATGCGGCATCATCTCAGCGGCGTCGAACAAATCGAATGGTTGCAGGCGTATCTGTGCGTTGCGCCGGCCGAACAGCGGACTTTTGCTACCGAGCACCTCGCTTTCCATGAATCCTTCGTTGCTGCCGCACAAAATCATGGTCACGTTCGTTGCGGCGAATTGGTGATCAATGGCGATTTGCAGCGTTGACGGCAGCGACTTTTGCGATAGCGCCGCGTACGGGAACTCGTCGAATACGAATACGAATGGTTCCGTGTGATTGAGTGATGCCTGTTCCGCCACAAAACTTAGCGCATCCTGCCAGCTACCGAATGTGCCGGTGGATTGCGGAAGATTGAAAAACGAGTACACAGTCTGCGAGAAGTCGTGTAGGTTTTCCGCGTCGCTCTGCTCTCGTGCGGTAAACATGAGCGCTCGCTTGTTGGCGCAGAATTGTGATATCAGCGCAGTTTTACCCACGCGGCGTCTACCGTAAATCACGGCTAGTTGGAACGCATCCTTGGCATACAGTGCTTCCAGCGCTTTGAGTTCGTCTATTCTGCCCACGAATCGCATAGGTGCCGCCGTTTCATCGTATGATTTTGTTGTGTATGTTTACGATTATACAAATCGTAAACATACACAACAAAGTGGGTGAACGCGACGAGGGATTGGCATGCACCTGACGGCGTCAGCGATTCCTCTCCGCAAAATCGCGCATACGACGCAGTCCCTCACGCAACTCATCCGCATCGCCGGCGTACGATAACCGCACAAAACCGCGTCCCTCCTCGCCGAATGCCTCGCCGGGCACCACGGCGACGTGCTTGTCCTGCAACAGTCCGCGGGAAAAATCGTCGGAATCCAAGCCGGTAGCTCGCACATCGATGAACGCGTAGAACGCGCCCTCCGGCTCGATCAGACTGAGTTTGGAACAACCGGCCAGCTCGTCGACGACAATCTGGCGTTTGACGAAATACTCCTGGCGCATGTCTTCGACCAGTTCCTGCGGGCCGGTCATTGCGGCCACGCCGGCATACTGGGATACCGAATTGACGGAGGAATGCACCATTTCTGCGATTTTGCTGGTCTGCTCGATGATGCATGTTGGTGCCAGAAGATAACCGATGCGCCATCCTGTCATGGCGTACGTTTTGGACAGGCTCTCGACGACGATGGTGCGTGCCTTCATACCCGGCACCGCCGCAATGGATGGTGCGGTGGCAGGTCGGCCATCCTTGCCATCGCTGTAGACGATCGAATGGTAGACTTCGTCGGAAATCGCCCAAATATTGTGTTTCTTGCAAACTTCGGCAACCTGTGCCAGCTCTTCGGCTGTGGTGACGGCGCCACTCGGATTGCCGGGTGAGTTGATGATGATGGCGCGCGTTCGGTCGGTCACGGCCGCCTCAATGTCAGCGGCGTTGAGGTGCATGCCGTTTTCCGGACGCAGTGCGACGGGAACGGCTACGCCTCCGCACATCATGATGGACGATTTATATGATGCGAAATACGGTGATGGCACGATCACTTCGTCGCCGGGAGCTACCACTGTGTTGATGGCCAGAAACAGGCCGATGGTGGCACCGTCCACGGCTTGGATTTCGGTTTCCGGATCGTAGTCAAGCCCTTTTACGCGGCGTGAATAGTCCGCCGCGGCCTTGCGAAATTCCGAAATGCCGAGGATATTGCTATACCGAGTCTTGCCCTCCCGAGCTGCTTCGGCCGCGGCCTCCACGACATGAGGGGCGGCTGTTCTGCTGGGTTCGCCTACGCACAGTGAGATTACGTCGTCGATTCCAATCACACGGTCGAACACGTCGCGGATACCGGAACGTGGCACGGCCCGTACGTTCGCCGAAATCGGCATCATCGTATCGTCTCCCATGAAACACCTCTCTTTTGTATCGGGAAAACACTGACACAAAAGAGCTATCACCGAATTGCTAACGGGAAAATCCGAATATGACGAAACGGTTTCCGATTCGAGAAATTTCGTTGCGTAAAGGTTGCCTGATGTGCGTAGGCTCAACGTCGATTTGACTACTCCGGCAGTACGTCGAACGGCGGATTGATCTTGCGGTCGTGCCAATAGTAGACGTCGTCATGTTCGCCGATTTCACGCACCACCTTGCACGGTTGGCCATACGCCACCACGTTTGCGGGGATGTCCCTGGTGACGAGCGAACATGCGCCGATCACTGAATTCTCGCCAATCGTCACACCCGGCAGTATGGTCACGTTCGCACCGATCCATACGTTGCGGCCGATGGTGACCGGCAGCGAATACTGCGTCGCTCGCTCGCGCAGGTCCGGACGAATCGGGTGGCCGGTGGTGGTGATGGTTACGTTCGGACCGATCATCACCTTCTCTCCGATGTGTACTTCGCCATCATCGACAAGCGTGAGATTGAAATTTGCATATGCGTTACGTCCGAAATACGTGTTGCAACCCCAGTTGGCATGCAGCGGCGGCTCGATCCACGCGCCCTCCTCGTACCCGCCAAGCAGTTTTTCCGCGATGGCGCGGCGATGTTCCGGCTCGCTCGGTCGACTGGCGTTGAACTCGTATAGCAACTCCATCTGATCAGCCTGCGCCTGCAGGATCTCCGGATCGTCGAAGGCATACACTTCACCGGAATTCATGATGTCCAACACCCGTTGTGGTACGGTCATGGTTCGCTCCTTGCTGCTTTGCGTTACTCTTATGCTGCTATTCTGCCGCATGTCAGGTTTTTCCGTGGGAACGCGGGCGGAAGTTTTTTCAGCTGGCAAGGGCGCTGACGTCGTGTACGTCGGCAAGGTGTCTTTTCATAGCGTGTTCGGCACCCTCAGTGTTGTGTGCGGTAACCGCCTCGAAGATCAACTGGTGTCCCAGATGAGAGATCCGTCTGCCGGTGGCGGTCTGGTGGGAACGTTCGCGGACATGTTCGGTGCACTTGAAGGCGAACTGCAGCACTGTGAGCAGTAGTTTGTTGCCAGTGGCATGGGCGAGCAGTAGGTGGAATTGGATGTCGAGTTTCATCGATTTTTCTTGACTGAGAGATTCGTCGGTCTCTTTTTCGAGAATACTTTCCAAGGCCGCAACATGAGTTGGTAAGGCTCGTTCGGCTGCCAAGGCGGCGATGTGAGGTTCGACCGATTCTCGCAATTCCGTGGCATTCTGAAGCTCCATGTCTGAGGCCTCCAGCATCGTGGCCAGTTTCCTAGTGTTCGACATGGGGTCCAGAATGGTACTACCGCGTCCCTGAACCCGTTCAATAAGATGTTTCGATTCCAGTTCGGACAACGCTTCGCGCACGGAAGTCCGAGATACTTTGAATTCCTCTGCGAGGCTACGTTCGGTAGGCAGCCGTGTTCCCGGAACCAGAGTGCCGGTCATGATGAGGTTCTCCAGATGGTCGGCTATTTGCGCGCTGATATTTCGACTAACCAATGCGAGCGGCGGTATTGAGGCCTGCATGGAGTTTCTAGAAGTGTTTGTATCTGCTTGCTCGGTTCGCATATTGCTATTTTGGCACAATGGACATACCAATCTACTCAGCAGATAGCGGATTGGTCTGGTCAGTGTTGCCCTTTTGTTACAAGTGAGTAACCGACTATTTCCATATGGGAAACTGACATATCGCCAGTTTATTCTTACCTCAATATGAAATTGGTCATACCAAAAGGTGGTGTAGGGAATGAAGGATACGAAGGCTTTCGGACCGCTGTTGCAAGGGCTAGGGCCCGATGAGGCAGCGAGGCTGTCCGACCGCTATGTTCCCGCATCCGTGCAGAACACGTTTTGGGGTGTTCTCCCTTCTCGTTCCGACCGGCCGGTGCTGACCATAGAATCAGGTGAAAGCATCGTGATAGATACTGTCAGCCACGAAGGCATCATGCCGGATCAGGGCTCGGATCCAATCACTTATTTCGGCGCCTACGGTCTTGATCGTAGCGAATTGCTCGACGATACCGTTGCTATCCCAGCATGCAAAACACGAAATATGACGGATGGTTCGCACGTAATCACCGGACCAATCGAAGTTGTCGGAGCTCGCCCCGGAGACCTGCTCATGGTTACCGTTGAAAAGTTGGAACGACGCGCTCCGTATGGAGTCATCTCAACCCGGCATGGCCGTGGAGTGATGACAGACACCGCATTGGAAGGTGACTACGGCACACTGTGCAAAGTAATCTCTGTGCATGGCGAAGCATACGGGCAACTAGTCCCTGAAGGCATGGACTTCCACGACCAGGCGTTGGACAACTGCAGTTATCCAAGCTTCCCTTTGCATCCTTTCATCGGCATTATGGGTGTTGCTCCGGATACGGACGCACATCTGTGCTCAATTCCCCCATATGATTTCGGGGGAAATATTGACGTCAATGACATGACCGAAGGTAGCGTACTCTTTCTACCCATCCAGGTTGAAGGTGCGAAATTCTTCGTGGGGGACCCGCATTACGCTCAAGGCGACGGAGAAGTGTCTCTGACTGCACTAGAGGCACCTCTTCGCGCGACATTAACCCTTTCCGTCATTCCGCAACAGCAAGCGGATGCGCTGTTTGGCGAACGGAAGGGACCATTTGGCTACGCGCATGGCAGACTCTTGGCCCTTGGCTTGCATGAGGATCTCGACGAGGCGCTACGCCGTAGCGTCGATTACTCCGTCAGCTTGCTTTCGTCACTATTCCATCTCCCCGCAAAGGTCATTTACCTGTATCTGTCTGCGGCAGCTGACTTTGACGTCTCTCAAGCTGTCGATCTAGTGCGAGGGGTGCATTCGCGGATTCTTCTCTCGCATTTTGAGGGATCCGCTGCTCAAGATTTCGTAAATTTTGTTACAGAAACGATGAGATGACGAAATTCAATAGATTTTTTCCTTCACTACAAGAGACAACAAGAGAGGAAAGGAAAGAAAAATGAATATGAACATGTTGAAAAAAGCCGCATCCATTATGGCTGTAGTGGCACTTTCCGTCACCGGAGCCGTTGGCCTGTCAGGATGCAGCACCGGAGAGCCAAGCCACGATTCCGCAGCTGGTGATTCATCCTCCAAAACTATCCGCGTAGCTACCCAACGCCAGCCACACCTGTTCGCCGCGTACGAATGGTCCAAGTACGTTCCCGATGGCTATGACGTTCAAGTTGTGCCGATGGACAACTCTAACGACGAGAAAGATGCCCTTCTTTCCGGAGATGTGGACTTCGCCCTGATGGGCGTCCCCACCGTCATCTCACAGGCTGCACAGGATGGCGGCATTAAGGTCATCGCTGGCGGCGCCGATGGAGGCTCTGGACTCATGGCTCAAAGTGATATCACTTCCGTAAAGCAGCTCAAAGACAAGAAAATCGGATATGTACCAAATTCCTCCCAAGAAATGGCTTTGCGTCTGCTCCTCAAATCCGAAGGACTTGATCCTGACTCTGATGTCGAAATGGTGAATATTGGCTACTCCGAGATGTCCGAAGCTTTGGAAAGAGGTGACGTTGACGCCTTCGCGGGCGCAGAAATGGGTGTCTCCCTTGCCAAACTTGCCGGAGCGAGTGAAATCGACTCCATCTATAACACTGAGATCGGCAAGGTCAATATCGCGCTTGCGGCCAGCAGCGAGGTGATTGATGGCAATCCCGATTTAGTGAAGGTCGCCATCGAAGCACATAAGAAGGCCACGGAGTCGCTGTCCAAGGATAAGGCCACTTGGAAGTCAGGAGTGATGAAGCAGTTCACTTTTGACTCTGACGCCCTCGATAAGGCGCTTGACAATATGTGGTTGCACTGGGATCTCAGTGCCGATTATCAAAAGCAGTGCAAGGAGCTTGCCAATCAGATGGTCGAGATTGGCTCCATCGAGGCTGCGCCAGATGCGTCCAAGTATCTCGACGACCAGTTCGTCAAGTAATAGCAGCCAATTCGTCGGAAAGGATCGATGATCATGCCCCGCGTCAAAAAGATTGTCCCGAAAGTACTGCTTGCGTTGCCCGTTCCGGTTCTCGTCGTGATTCTGTGGAGTCAAGGTGTGAAATACGGCTGGACGCTCCCTTTTGACATCCGCTTGGCGCGGGTTCCCTCCCCAACGACAGTGATGAGGCGCATCGCTGACTTAGCGTTTGGCGGTTATTTTGATGATCCGTATTCTGCGATGTTGTGGAAGCATACGTATGCCAGTTTGGTACGTGTGTTTAGCGGCTTTGGCCTAGCTGCGCTCATCGGTGTTCCGTTGGGTGTGTTGATGGGTCGCTCGAAAATCGCTTCGGCGATGTTGGAGCCGACTATCAACCTGATTCGTCCGATTCCGGTCACGGCTTGGGTACCGTTGACGCTCATCATGATCGGCATTGGAGATCGTTCCACAATTTTCCTCGTTTTCCTTGCTGCTCTGTTTCCCATCATCCTGAATACCGTCACCGCTGTGGAACAGGTTCCGGAACGTCTTCTGGAGGCGGCTGCAATGCTCGGCACGTCAAAGGGAAAGGCGCTATGGAAAGTGGTGTTTCCGGCCGCTTTGCCAGGCATTATCGGAGGCTTACGAGTCGCGGTCGGTTTGGCTTGGGCGCTGCTGGTCGTCGGCGAGATGACGGGTATCACGGTCGGTCTGGGTGCCATGATTACGGAGGCCAAGAACGTTTCGAAGACCGACTTGATCGTCGCCGGCATGTTCATCATTGGCATCCTCGGTTTTCTCAGCGATCGACTCATCGTCTGGATCGTCAAACTTGTGGCGCACGGTCGCCCGATCCTACCTACTGCCAAGTGACTGTTAAGGAGAGTGAACAATGCGCATTGGAACCATTCAGCGTCATGCCGGCATGATTGACATCCAAGGGGTCGGCAAACAGTATGGCAACGGAACCTATGCGGTCAAAGATGTCGACCTGCATATCGGCTCCGGCGAATTCGTCGCCATTGTTGGGCCGTCCGGTTGCGGTAAGAGCACCCTGCTTCGTATGATTGCGGGCTTTGAAAACATAACCGAGGGCGAGATTAAGGTCGAAACACGACCGGTAACCGGCCCAGGGCCTGACCGAGGCGTCGTATTCCAGGATTATGGTCTTTTCCCTTGGCTAACAGTCGAGGAGAATATCGCCTATGGCCCCAAGGAGGCGGGATATCCACGCCCTGAAGTGGAAAGGCTGGTCGATAAGTACATTAATCTGGTCGGACTCAAGCTTTTCGCCAAGAAATTTCCTAAGGAGCTGTCCGGTGGTATGCAACAGCGCGTGGCGATTGCACGAGTACTGGCGAACACTCCTGCCGTGATGTTGATGGATGAGCCTTTTGGCGCGTTGGATGCTTTGACCCGTGAACAATTGCAGAACCAACTATCGAAGATCCAGAAGGAGTTAGGCATCACGGTGGTATTTGTGACACATAGCATCGAAGAAGCGGTATATCTTGCCGATAGAGTTGTGGTCATGGCCGATGGCGCTGCCAGTGGTGTCGCTGGAAACATCAAGAAGATTGAGAGCATCGAACTGGAAGATCCAAGAGATAACACATCCGTTGCATTCAACCGATATCGTAGGGAGATTTCCGAGCTGATTCACGGTAAGACGGAGAAGGAGTTGGAGCACGCATGATATGTCACAGCCAGAGGGATGTTCCTCGGGAACTCATGGATGCGGTGGAGCGATATGAGGATGCGTTGATGCGTAATGCGACGGACATTCTTGCGGAATTATTCGCGGACGATCCGTCCGGATTGCCTGTGACTCGTGCCGATAATGCAGGTTTGCTGAATGGACATCAGCAGATTACCGAATATCGTGCGCAACGTGGAACGGCACCAAGTCGGGTTCTGCGTTCCCGTTCATACCGTATGCTTGCGAACTGTGCCGCGACTGTTGTTGCCACGTTTGATAAAGATTCTGGCGGTGTTGTAACGCAAACGCAGGTGTGGCAGTTGATTGACGGCTCATGGAAGATTGTGTCGGCTCACCTTACTTACCCCGTTCCTGCCATGGATTCCCGAATCTGGCGAGTAGTCGGTAGCCCTCTGAAGCAAGGGGCTCGCACTGAATCTTCGACGGATTTGCCCCTACGAGGATTAAGTGTGGCGGTGAAGGATCTCTATGGTGTGGAAGGATATGCCATAGGGGCTGGAAGTGAGGCCTTTCTGGCGGAAGGGATTCCGCAACAGCATAATTCCTGGCCTGTTCAGCGTCTGCTTGATGCGGGCGCTGATGTGCTAGGCATTTCAAGGACGGATGAGTTTGCCTATTCCCTTGCCGGTACGAATGCCCATTATGGGACTCCGCCGAATCCGCAGGCTCCGGGCCGGATTTCTGGAGGATCTTCATCGGGGTCCGCTTCCGCCACCGCTTTAGGCCAAGTTGATATAGGTTTGGGAAGCGATACGGGAGGTTCGGTGCGTGTGCCTTCCTCTTATCAACACTTATGGGGGATTCGAACCACATGCGGTTCGGTTCCGATGGAAGGCGTTCTTCCGCTCTCCCAGTCATTCGATACCGTGGGATGGATGACCAGAACCCCTGATTTGCTGGAGAAGGTCGCAAAGGTCCTGATAACACAGGAATCTGGTGTGGAATCAGCACTATCTGGGAAAGTTATCTGGTCTGAAGAGTTGATGTCATCCACAAACATCGATGTATCGGCAGGTTTGCATGCATGGATCAGTCGGCTGGAAGAGTCTGCCCGGAATGCAACGGATGTGAGTCTAGAACAAATTCGTCTCGATGGCATCCTAGGGCCACGTTTCGAGGGAGAGGGGCCGGACCGACTGTCAGACTGGCTTTCTTCCTACAAAATCGTGCAAGGATACGAGGCGTGGCGGAATCATGGTACTTGGCTTGCACGGCATTGGAACACTTTGGGTGCTGATATTGAGTCTCGCTTCAGAACGGCCAGCGAGCTGACGGCCGAAAACTACCGGAACGCCCGCGAACATATGGACTTTTGGAAGACTAATGTGCGGTCCATATTGGGGCAAAGCGTTTTATTGGTTCCTTCAACTTCCAGTGTTGCCCCGAAAATCACTGATTCGGCGATTGGTGGCACTTCGATTGAAGATGAGAGAACTGCGACGATGCGTCTTACGTGCATCGCAGGTTTGACGGGATTGCCTGCCGTAAACATTCCAATTCGTACGGAAGATGGTCTTCCATGTGGTATTTGCGCAGTCGGCCCCGCCGGAAGCGATACTGAACTAATTGCCTTCGCCCGTAGGCTCAGTGAATTGGCTGCATAAGTAATCCACATGCCCCGTGAATCCAGAATTTGCAGAGAATGGGATGACGGTGCGACGATTGCGGAAGTGAGACGAACGGAGGAAACAAGTGCGGCAGGCATCCGATGAGGAACATGAGCTCGAGCGGCAAAAGCCGGGCGTGAAAGCAGCGGAAACAACGGAATCGCAGGAACAATCCAACAAAGTCGGACAATCGCAACAACCGCTACTCGGCCGGCTCCCGGCACTGGTCGCGGCGGTAATCTTCGTCGGCGTCGCCATCGGCGCGGCCGCCGGTCTGTTGACGCTCATGCTGTACGGCATCGAGCGTCTTGCGCTTGGCTATGTGGAGAGCACGCATGAATCCGGTCCGTTTAACGTGCCGCCATTGCGCCGTGCGATTTCCGTCATCGTCGGCGCGAGCGTCGCCGCCATCATCTGGTGGCTGCTGCGCACACGCAGCACAAAGGTGCCATCCGTCAAAAAAGCCGTGAATGGCGATGAGATGCCGATCTGGCAGACCGTCGTGCACGTGCTGCTGCAAATTTTCATCGTCGGCACAGGCATGTCGATCGGTCGAGAGGTCGCCCCACGTGAACTTGGCGCCATGTTCGGCCAGCGTTTCGCCCGCTGGGTACGCCTTGACGCGAAAGACACGCGCATGCTGGTCGCCATTACCGCGGCCGCCGGTCTGGCCGGCGTCTATAACGCGCCGCTCGCCGGCACGTTCTTCGCGGTGGAGATTCTGCTTGCCGACGTGACGTTGGAAACGGTCGCACTTGCCTTTTCCTGTTCCGCACTCGCCTCATGGGTGGCGTCGCTCGTCAAAGGCACTCACACGTTTTACGTACTCGGCAAGGCCGAGGGCCTGTTCACGCCGGATTATATGGCGTTCGCACTCGTTGCGGGCCTGATTCTCGGTATGGCCGGTGCATTGTTCCGTCGCGGCTCGCAGTGGGCCGAGAAGAACAAGCCAGCCGGTAACGGGATCCTATGGATGATGCCGTTGGCTGGCACGCTTACTGCCATCGTGGCGATTTGGGTGCCGCAGGTCATGGGTAACGGTCGCGCCACGGCACAGTTGAGCTTCTCCAGTAATGCCGATTTGTCCGTCATTCCGATTCTGCTACTGTCTTTTGGCGCCAAAGCGATCGTCACATTGCTGACGATTCGTTCCGGCGCCTCTGGCGGCGTACTGCAACCGGGCATCGCATTGGGCGCTTCCGGTGGTGCGGTGCTTGGCATTCTATGGATGCAGATATTCCACACGAACTCAATCGGCATGTATGCGCTACTGGGCGCGTGCGCATTGCTGGCGGCCTCGCAGCAGGCTCCGCTAATGGCCATCTGCCTGGTGATGGAGCTTGCAGATGCCCCGATTAACCTGTTCGTGCCGATAGGCTTCGCCGTCGCCGTCAGCGCCTTTACGGCTTCTCGTCTTTCCGGACCGCTTGCAAAGCTTCGAGTTGCCGCTCCAAAAGCGTCAGACGTTCATTGAGCATACGAATCTTCTCGTAATTGTCTTGAATCATTGTGTTGCGCAGGTCGGCGGAGAAGTCCGTTGTTTCCTGACGCATCTTGGCTTCCCGCATCAGGTTCGAATCTCGTTTCCAGCGGTTGATGGCACGTTCGATACGTTTATAGCCGATCAGCCTTGATGGCAGGCCGACGCTGGCGAAGATTACGGAAGGTTTTTCGCCATGGAGGTATCGGTGCATGCAATACAGCTGGAACTCGTGTGAATAGACGATTCGTGATGCGCTGGCATGCGCGACCGCAGGTAGCGCCTCGAGGTATTCGATTTCCTGTTCGGTGAACGTGCGGTGTGCCATATACTAAGCCCCCCCAATCGGTACGATAGTGGCTTTCATCATTTCGTGTCAGCGGGACCGGAACCTTTGGCCCCCGTTATTTCATGAGGTTTTACGCCGTTCCTTCGCGGCAGGGGTGCTGACGTCGGCGCGTCGACCCCCGAGGTTCCGTATCGGGATTCCGGATGCTCGTGATGTTACATGGCCATGAGACCGGTGCGGCGTGGAATGAGCACGGTCAACACGAACCAGTGGTCTTCGGTGCGGATCGTCACCTCGCCGCCATACTGCTGTGCAATGTGCCGGATCGACTTCACGCCGAAACCATGTCTGTGTCGGTCGTCTCGCTTCGTGGTGCGCAGGTTGCCGTCCGCATCCTTCTTGAGTCGGGAATCGTAATAATTCTCGATACGTATCACTGTGAATTGATTCTGCGCATATAGCGCCAGTTTGATGAGACGTTGGTCGGCGTTCGGCAGTTTCGACGTCGCTTCGATTGCATTGTCGAGCGCATTGCCGAACAGTGATGCGATATCCATCGACGACATGTTGTTCAGCAGCGAGCCGTCAGCGACGGCGGTGAACGTGATGCCGCGGTCGGCGCAAGTACGCTCCTTCGTGGTCAGGATGACGTCCAGCACGGGATTGCCGGTATGCTGCTGCGCACTGTATCGCTGTACCGATTTTTCCAACTGTTCGAATCCTACGGCCGCATGCTCCGGATCGACCTGTGCGCGCAGTGCCGTGATCTGATGCTTCAGATCATGCGCAAGACGGCCCAACGATTCGATATTTTCCTTGGACTGCAGATACTCCTGATGCTGGCTTTCCAGCTGCGCGTTGATCGATGCGAGCTCCGTGTTCGCCTCGATGCGCCGTACCTGCTCCTGTTGCGCATACAGAATCGCAAAACCGCAGAAATCCACCAAAGTGCGGATATAGAAGACCTCCTGGCCTACGGAGCCGGAGAATGGGGTGTTCGTCGAAACGAAACTCAGGTTGCTCATGGCGAACGTGACCACGGTGATGGCCACCGTCGCAATCGCGGCGGAAGTCGTCGGCAATGTCGGTGCGGTCTGACTGAAATTACCGCGTTCCACTAGCCAAGCCAATCCGAAGCAGATCGCATAAGTGCCTGTCAGCGAAAGGATCGACCGCCAATCGAAATCCAACGTGTTGTCACGCATGCCGGCAAAAGTCACGATCTGCCAATGCAACGACGCGACCAGCTCTCCCAACACGAAGGCGCGGGCCGTGATATACAGGCTTTCACGTTTGCCGGCGCCGGCGCCGAACAGAATCGTCGCATACATGCATCCGAACGCCAACGTCATGCCGACGATCCAAAACCAGATCGGCAGCAGGCCGTCGAAATACTGCACCGCAATCAGCAGTACCAAGCCTGTCATGGCGGCGATTGTCGTACGGCGAGGTGATGCGCGACGATATAGCACGGCGATATAGACCATGCAGGCCAGCCACTCGCAAATTCCCGTATATACGCGGGGAATGTCAGGCAAAGCGTTGGTGATGCCGGTCATTGCCGGCATGGCGAACACGACGCCGGTCACCTTCCGCCTCCCATGAAGTCGGCCAATGCCGCCAGGAACGCCTTTTTACGCGGTCGACTTACGCGCAGGCGCTCGCCATTCGACATCACGCAATCTTGGTCGGCCACGCCGGCGACGTGCCGAAGATTCACCAGATAGCAGGAATTCGAGCGGAAGAAATGGTGGTCGGCGAGCTTCGCCTCCATATCTTTGAGCGTGCCATTGATCGACAATTTGCCATCAAGCGTGTGGATCACGATCGTGTGGCGAATCGATTCGAGGTATACGATGTCCGTCAATTCAAGACGCATCTGGCCGCTGCCGGTCTCGATCAGCATCGAATCGTCGCCGTTGCGGCGCAGAGCATCGATGGAACGCTTGAGTTCCTGCGAAAACGCAAACCACGGTACGGGTTTGAGCAGATATGACAACGCACGTACCTCATAGCCGCTGATGGCATACTGCGGAGCCGCAGTGATGAACACGATTACCACATGGTCGTCGCGCTCGCGTATGCGTTGGGCCGCCTCCATGCCGTCCATCTCCTTCATCTCGATGTCGAGGAGCAGGATGTCATAGACAGGGGTGTACTTCTCGACGATTCGAGCGCCGTCGTCGAATACGGAGACGGTGAATCGTTCATCATTCTCGCTTTGATAGCGATTGAGATAGTCGAGTACGCGCTGGCAGCTTGCGGGGTCGTCTTCGACCACTCCGATTCGTATGTTGCGCATGCCTGAAAACCTTCCCTTTCGTGGTTCCTCATTCATTGTCTCGCGTCCGCATGATAAAAACTACGCTGTAATCCGTGATTCAGAGAATAATTCCCTTTCCGGCTCTGTGTGTCGAGTGCGCGACACGCGTTGCCTAATCGGGTGAAGTGTGTATTATGGAACGTGGCTCAACGAAGAGATCTTCGCTAAACCAAGTACATAAATTAACGCTTTGAATTGTGGCTTTGTCGAAGTCGTAAGCTGCAAGGCGAGGCACAGGAAAGAAATCCCTTTACAACGGATCGTGAGGCACGTACCTGCCTCTGAAAGGATGACAAATCATGGCAGAAGTCGTATTCGACCATGTTACTCGTATCTACCCGGGCAACGATAAGCCGTCGGTGGATGATCTGAACCTGGATATCAAGGACGGCGAGTTCCTTGTGCTGGTTGGCCCGTCTGGCTGCGGCAAGTCCACCACCCTGCGTATGCTCGCGGGCCTCGAAGAGGTCAACAAGGGCCGTATCCTCATCGGTGGCAAGGATGTCACCACGATGCAGCCGAAGGATCGCGACATCGCAATGGTGTTCCAGAACTACGCTCTGTACCCGCACATGACCGTTGCGGACAACATGGGCTTCGCTCTGAAGATCGCCGGCACCTCGAAGGAAGAGATCCGCAAGCGCGTCGAGAAGGCCGCTGAGATCCTCGACCTGACCGAGTACCTCGATCGTAAGCCGAAGGCTCTGTCCGGTGGTCAGCGTCAGCGTGTGGCCATGGGCCGTGCAATCGTCCGTGAGCCGAAGGTCTTCCTCATGGATGAGCCGCTGTCCAACCTCGACGCCAAGCTCCGCGTGCAGACCCGTACCCAGATCGCTGCCCTGCAGCGCCAGCTGGGTGTCACCACCCTGTACGTGACCCACGATCAGACCGAAGCTCTGACCATGGGTGACCGCATCGCCGTCATCAAGCTCGGCCTTCTGCAGCAGGTCGGTGCTCCGACCGAGCTGTACGATCGCCCGGCCAATGTCTTCGTCGCTGGCTTCATCGGCTCCCCGTCGATGAACATCAACACCCATCCGGTGGTCAACGGCAAGGCGAAGATCGGCGAGGACACCGTGGATCTGCCGGCTGAGGCCGTCAACAAGCTGACCGCTGAGGACAACAACCAGATCGTCGTCGGCTTCCGTCCGGAAGACGCTTCCCTGGCTGCTCCGGATGATGCCAACGCCTTCTCCCTCAAGGTCATGAACGTTGAGGATCTGGGCTCCGATGGCTACATCTACGGCAACATCCTCACCGATGGTTCCTCTACCGAGGCATCCACCATGATGTCCGATCAGAACAAGCTCACCACGATTCGCGTGAACCCGCGTGCTCTTCCGAAGGTCGGCGATACCGTCAAGATCAAGATCGACCCGTCCAAGATGCACCTGTTCGCTCCGTCGACCGAGCTGCGCCTGAACTGAGCAGATAGGAGTAACCAACCGTTGGAAGTCTTCTCGTAAGGCATTCCGGCGGGTGGCTGAATAAACTTGGCGGAAGTTCCACTTCCGTCAACCATTAAACGAGACATTCTCTTCCTCTCTTATTGTCTCGTTGGAGAAGCCCCGCGTAGGTGCGGGGCTTCTTTTTTGCCTGCCCGCCGCTGAAGGCCTCCCCGTGGGTAGGTCAAAGGGTAGATTGGTGAGTTATGGAATCTATTGAACTGCCCCAGATGGATCCCCGTGTGCTTAAGGCCACTTCCGTGAAGGCCGAGGATCCAGCTGCACAATCTCCGGAACCGCAGGCGCTGAAGATCACCGCCGCAAGCTCGAATCCGAAGATGTTCACCCTGCCGTGGGAAAAGCCGCTGGCGACCTGGCCCGAAGACCTGCTGGCCAATCTGCCGCGAGGCATCTCGAGGCACGTGGTGCGTTTCGTGCACGTAGGCGACGAAGTTTATGCGATGAAGGAAATCACCCGCAATGTGGCCGAGCGAGAATATGAGCTGCTGCGCCGGTTGCAGAAGCTGGAACTGCCGACCGTGCAGCCGATCGCCGTGGTGACGGGTCGTCATAGCCGTGATGGTGAGCCTTTGGAGGCCATTTTGGTCACCAAGCATCTGAAGTTCTCGCTGCCGTACCGTGCGTTGTTCGCACGCAACCTGCGTCCCGATACCGCCGAACGACTGATTGACGCACTGGCCGTACTGATGGTGCGTCTGCACCTAGCGGGCTTCTACTGGGGCGACGTGTCTCTGTCGAACGTGTTGTTCCTGCGCGATGCCGACGCTTTCTCGGCATTCCTGGTCGACGCTGAAACCGGTGACCTGCAGATCAACCTGACTGAAGGCCAGCGCGAATACGATGTGGATCTGGCCCGTACGAACATCATCGGCGAACTGATGGATCTTTCCTCCGGTTCGCTGTTGCCGAGCGGTGTGGACGAGATCGAGATCGGCGATCGTCTGGTTGACCGCTATCATTCGCTGTGGAGCGCCCTGACCGACACCGATGATTTCGGCCCGGACGAGATGTGGAAGATCGAAAAGCGCGTCAACAAGCTCAATGAACTCGGCTTTGACGTGGACGAGCTGGAAATGAAGACCGCAGAGGACGGCAAGCGTGTGCTGGTACGTCCGCGTGTGGTCGATGCGGGCTATGCCAATCGCAAGCTGCTGCGTCTGACCGGTCTGGACGTGCAGGAGAATCAGGCCAGCCGTCTGCTCAACGATCTGGACGCCTATCGTGCCTCCACCTGGCGTGAAGGGGAGGATCTCGAAATCGTGGCGACCGATTGGATGCGCGAGGTGTTCGAGCCGACCGTACGCATGATTCCGCGGGAATACCGGTCGCAGATCGAGCCGGCGCAGTTCTTCCATGAAGTGCTTGACCATCGTTGGTTCCTGGCCGAAAAAGCCGGTCATGATGTGCCGATGGCCGAAGCGGTGCAGAGTTATGTGGAAAACGTGTTGCCGCAGTACAAGCTTGAGCAGAAGGACGTGGACGCGTTGAACGCAGAAGCCGACTCCGGCGTGATCGATGACGAATACACCTACAACGACCCCGATGACGACGGCTATAATCCGGATGATGATCCGGATGCCGCGGTGTGGAGCCATTAGGCGTTGTTCTGAAGCTGTAATACGAAAGTGGCTGGGCTACATATGTAACCCAGCCACTTTCGTTATGCATCGTATTTAGTTGTTGGCGGCTTCCCGACGGGCGCGGGCCACTGCATACAGCGTGATGCCGGCTGCGACGGACGCGTTGAGCGACTCGACCATGCTCGACATCGGAATACCGGCGATGACGTCGCATGTGCTGCGCACCAGACGGCTCAGGCCATTGCCTTCGGACCCAAGCACGACGACGAGCGGATCGGTTTCAAAACCGGTTTCGCCGACGAGCGCATCGCCGCCGCCGTCAAGACCGATGCTGTAATAACCGCGTTCCTTCAGGCTTTCGATCGCCTTGGTCAGATTCACTACACGGGCGACCGGCATATGCGCGGCCGCGCCGGCGGACACCTTCCAGGCGGCGGCCGTAACCGAAGCGGAACGACGCTCCGGCAGAATCACGCCATTGGCACCGAATGCCGCTGCGGAACGGATGACCGCGCCCAGATTCTGCGGGTCGGTGACGCCGTCGAGCGCGATGAACAGCGGACGGGCCGCGATGCGCGCGGCTGCCGAGTTTGCGGCTTCCATGGCGCGGGACTTCTTGTCCGCGCGTTCCACGAGTTCAGCCAATGACGAATACTGGAACGGCTGTGCCTTCATCACTATGCCCTGATGATTGGAAGAGCGTGCGATGCGATCCATCTCCAAACGGTCCGCCTCCATGAGATGCAGGCCGTGAATGCCGGCGAGACGCACGATTTCGCGTGTGCGATCATCATGTTCGATGCGTGCCGCGATATACAGCGTCGAAGCCGGAACGCCGCAGCGCAGCGCCTCGAGCACCGCGTTACGACCGATGACCAGATCGTCGGATTCCGAAGCGAACTTTGCCACGCGACGGCGTGCAGCCAGTCGCGGATCGGCCATTTTACGGCGATCGGCGACTTTTTTGGCCTTATAGGCCTTGTGATATACGCGATTCTCGGCCTTGGGAGTCGGTCCCTTGCCCCTTAGCGCATTACGATGTTTTCCGCCCGACCCCTTGGTCGGTCCTTTTTTCATTGCCATAGTTGCCTATTGTCCCAGCACCCCGGGAAATGCGATGGCATCAGGGGTTCGTGGTCGCTACAAGGTTCCGAGGTCGTGACCAACGGCTTCGATGCGATGCGGGGTCCTTGTGTACGCGCCTCCGACCGTAATATGCAGACCGAGGCGGTGTGATTTTCGAGTGTGATTATCTTCAGACGCAAAGGGGCCTGCGATCTGTTGGAATCGCAGGCCCCTAGCCATTTACGCGTTAGGGATTCGCGCCTTACTTGTTGAGAACCTTCTTGAACAGGTCAGAGGAGGCCTTGGCGAGGGCGAACTGGCCGAAGCCCGGGTCGATGGAGGCGAGGTTGGCGCTGATGATCTGGTCGAAAGTGTTGTTCTTCATGATGTTTCCTTCCTTCGCGGCCGTACCGTTGTCCTTTGTCTTGTTTCCGCCGGCCGCGGTCCGTGTTGCTTGTTGTGTTTCTGTGTGCTCTATCTTTCGTTGTGACTTCATCATAGGCAGGGTGCTTGGGGAAAGTCATGCGATTATCGTTGATTCTTTTGTATAATCATCGGTTCATCTTGAAGAAAACGTAATCGTTGGCTGTGAGAACAATGACAAAACTGTTTCACGATATGTTTCACGAATTTGCGGAATCTTGACATTTGCGGGTGCGTCGCCTCGTTACGAAACAGTCACTGTGTGCAATAATGGCATGAATGCGTTGCCGGCAATCGCCGTAGCGCCCACAACCGCGCAGCTTCGCCGTATCAGGTGAAACTGACTACTCCGCGGCGCTCCCAAGGAGATCATCATGGTTGATCACAAGAACGATCAAGCCATTCAGTCCCACCGCTCTGTCGCAGGCGAGTCCGAACGTCCCATGGACGTCAATGCCATACAGGACGTTCTGCCTCACGGTGTGGACCCGTCACTGACCGATGCGCAGGCCGTGGCGGATGCGCTCAATGTCGATCCGAATACGGGCCTGAGTCAGGCGGAGGCCGAACGGAGACTTGCGAAATTCGGGCCGAACGAACTCGCCTCCGCACCTCCTGTACCGAAATGGAAGAAATTCCTGGCTCAATTCCGAGACCCGCTCGTATACCTGCTGCTGGCCGCCACCGCCATCTCGCTGATCGCATGGTTCATCGAACGGGCCAATGCGGCACCCGGAACGGAAGGCGGTGAAATACTGCCGTTCGACGCCATCGTCATCGTGCTCATACTCATCGTCAACGCGGTGCTCGGCTACATTCAGGAATCTAAGGCGGAACAGGCCGTCGAAGCGCTTTCGCAAATGACCGCGCCGCAGACCAATGTGCTACGCGACGGCAGGATCATCCGCATCAACACCGTCGATGTGGTGCCGGGCGACATCATCGTGCTCGGCGAAGGCGACTCCGTCTCCGCCGACGGTCGACTGTGCGTCGCCGCGTCCCTGAGAATCGCGGAAGCCAGCCTGACCGGCGAAAGCGTGGCGGTCGGCAAGAAGGCGGATACGCTCGAACAGGCGAAGGCTCTCGGCGACCGCGCCAACATGGTATTCAACGGCACCTCCGTAACGCAAGGTACCGGCCGTGCCATCGTGACCGGTACCGGCATGAACACCCAGGTCGGCAAGATAGCCGACCTGTTGCAAGCCACCGAAGATGACGAAAGCCCGTTGCAGAAGGAGATGAACTACGTCTCCAAGGTTCTGGGCATTGCGGTGTGCATCATCGCGGCCGTCGTACTCGTGGCGCTTGCGATCACCGAAGGATTCAACGACATCCACGACGTGATCGACTCGCTGCTACTGGCCGTCTCGTTGGCCGTGGCGGCCGTACCGGAAGGATTGGCCGCGATTCTAACGGTGGTGCTCGCCCTCGGTGTGCAGCGCATGGCCATGCACCATGCGATCGTCAAGAAGCTGCATTCCGTGGAAACACTTGGCTCCGCATCGGTGATCTGCTCCGACAAGACCGGAACGCTCACCCGCAACGAGATGACCGTGGAACGCGTGGTCACGCCCAGCGGTGAAGTGCAGATTACCGGCACGGGCTATGCGCCGGAAGGCCGCATGGTGATAGTGGACCAACGAACGCCGGAACGTGCCGCAATCGAGATGGAAGCGGTGGCGACATTGGGCGTCGGTGCGTTGGCCAATGACGGCGACCTGCGGGAACACACAGAATCCGGCATATGGGAAGCCGTCGGCGATCCCACGGAAGTTTCCTTGATCGTCGGTGCACGCAAGGTGAAGGCCGACCGGAGATATGCGCACTACGGTCGCGTCGGCGAGATCCCGTTCACTTCCGAACGAAAGCGCATGTCGATAGTTGCGCAGGATAATGCGGATGCCGGCAGACTGACGGTCTTTTCGAAAGGTGCGCCGGATGTGCTGCTTGGCTATTGCAACAGGATCGCCGTCGACGGTGCCGTCCGTCCACTCACGGAAGGTGATCGTCAACAGATTCTGGCGACGGTCGAACGCCTTTCCAGCGAAGCCTATCGTACGCTGGGACAGGCCTATCGCCCGCTCGGTACGGCATCGCTTGCCGACGTGCCCGGCGTAACGATCAACGCCGCAGGCCATGTCGCCGATATCGCGGAACAGAGCGACGTGCTGGAGTCCGAACTGATCTGGGTGGGCATGGTCGGCATCATCGATCCTCCGCGCACCGAAGTGCGTGCCTCCGTCTCCGAAGCGCATCGGGCCGGCATCCGTACCGTCATGATCACCGGCGACCATCCGCTCACCGCGGCTCGCATCGCCACCGACTTGGGCATCATCGAACAGGGCGGCAAGGCGTTGACCGGCGACCAACTGGACGCGCTGCCCGGCGACGATGCGTTCGACAAGGCGACGGCGGAAGTCTCCGTCTACGCTCGCGTGGCGCCGGAACACAAGTTGAAGATCGTGAAGTCCCTGCAACGCCAAGGCAACATCGTGGCCATGACCGGCGACGGCGTGAATGACGCTCCGGCCGTGAAAACCGCCGACATCGGCGTCGCCATGGGCATCACCGGCACCGAAGTGACCAAGCAGAGCGCAAAGATGATCCTCGCCGACGACAACTTCAGCACCATCGTCGCCGCCGTGCGCGAAGGCCGTGGAATCTTCGACAACATCAGGAAATTCCTACGCTATCTATTGAGTTCCAACGTAGGTGAGGTGTTCACCGTGTTCGGTGGCGTGATCTTCGCCGGATTCCTTGGCATCACCCAGCCGGGTACGCAAGGTGTGACCGTGCCGTTGCTCGCCACGCAGCTGCTGTGGATTAACCTGCTCACCGACGCGGCTCCGGCACTCGCCATGGGCGTTGACCCGTCCACCGACGACGTGATGGCCCGCAAGCCACGCCGCCTGACCGACCGCGTGATCGACGGCGAGATGTGGGGCGACATCATCTTCATCGGCGTGATCATGGCCGCCGTGACGCTGATCGGCATGGACATGCACCTGGCTGGGGGCCTGTTTACGGACCGTTCCGTCGCGGCCGTCGGGCATGAGGCGCAGATGATCGAGGCACGTACGATGGGCTTTACGATTCTCGTGTTCGCGCAGATGTTCAATGCGCTCGCCTTGCGCTCGCACCTGCAGTCGGTATTCGTCGGATTGTTCGCCAACAAGTGGCTGTGGGGCGCGATCGGTGTTTCCGTGGCATTGCAGTTGGCGGTGATCTATGTGCCGTTCCTCAACACCGCGTTCGGCACCGTGCCGTTGAGTGCCGGAGCATGGCTCGAATGCGTCGGTCTGGCACTGATCGTGCTCATCGCCTCCGAACTGCGCAAGTGCGTACTGCGTGCCATGCGCCGATAACGCCGGGAGGTACGCAGCGTTCCCTCTGACGAGGGGATGTCGGCTGACGGTTGAAGGCTGACTAGGGGAGAAGAGCGGCCAGAGCAAGAGGTGCTCGTCGGGTATTCCGACGAGCACCTCCATGGTTACGAAGCCAAACGGTTCACAGGCCGATCAGTCTTGGATCTCGGCTTTGTAAAAATTCACATACGAGCGGCTCGGTGTCGGCCCGCGCTGGCCCTGATAATGCGAGCCGGTGCCCTGCGAGCCGTATGGGTGCTCGGCTGGCGAACTCAACCGGAAGAAGCACATCTGGCCGATTTTCATGCCCGGCCACAGCTTCACCGGCAACGTGGACACGTTGGATAGCTCCAATGTGATATGCCCCTCGAAGCCCGGGTCGATGAATCCCGCGGTGGAATGGGTCAGAATGCCCAAGCGACCCAGAGAGCTCTTGCCTTCCAATCGTGCCGCGACGGTCGAATCCAGCTTCACGTACTCCCAAGTGGAGCCCAGTGCGAACTCGCCCGGGTGTAGGATCCACGGCTCGTCCGCAGCGACCTCGAACTGTTCGGTCAGCTCGCCCTGATTCTCCGCCGGATCGACATACGTGTACGCATGATTGTTGAACAGGCGGAAGAAGCGGTCCAAACGTACATCGATCGAAGCCGGCTGCACCATTTCCGGAGTCCACGGATCAAGTGAGATATGACCGTCGGCCTGAGCGGCGAGAATGTCGCGATCGGACAGCAGCATCAAAACTCCTTCAAGTCGTAACCGCGCACTCTTCGCGCGCAAAAACCACACTGTCCATCAGTCTAGCGCGTTGCCGCTATAACGCGGGGCGGCCCTGCCACCTCGCCGGACTACAGCACGCCTGGTGCGATGTCGTGCATGGCCAGCCAGTCTCGCAGATCGCTGAACTCATCGAGGCTGACGGCATGGTCGAGGCCACGGTAGCCTTTCGCAGTCAGGAACGTGTGTTCGTCCAGCCAGGCGGCGGTGGCGAAGATCTCCGGCTTGGGAATCACGGTATCGCTGTTGCCGTACCCATAGAAAACCGGTACGTTGAGCGCGGCCAGACGATCATCGGCGGGCGCGGTACCGGCAACGGACCCCGGCGCGAGGAAACCGGACAACGAAACCGACGCAAGATAGCGTTCCGGGTGGACCCGCAGCAGATGAATCGCAAGCAGGCCTCCCTGCGAAAAGCCAATCGGCACGACGGTACGGTCTTCGGGAACGTTCTCGGCGACCCAGTCATCAATCGCGCTCGCCGCAGCGAACGCATCGCGGTCCAGATCATCGCCGGAAGGTACGCAATCATGGAACCAGGAATAGGCGCCCTGGCCGAAGCCGAATTCGCCCGAACCGGCCTCTTGCAACACGAGCGGTGCACGCAGCGAGGCGAAATCGTTATATGGGGCGACGTAGCGCATCATATCGGCAAGATCGGCCTCATTCGAGCCCCAGCCATGCAGGCATAGGAACAGTGGCCGCCGTGGGGCCGCACAGCCGCCGCCAGGTGAATACTGCGCATATGCTACCTGCAACGGCTCGCCGAAACGGCCCGGTACCACATTCGATTCGCGTCCGATCAGATTGCCTTCGAGTGCTTCGTTCATGCCTCTCAATATAGCGCGCGACGCGATGGCTGAATGTTGCCGGTGGAAAAAAGAAGACCCCGGTGGGATCGCCACCGGGGAGAGAAAGGAGAGAGAAGAAGAAAGGGTTCAATTTTCGGGAACTGATGTGGCTCCTGACCAGCTGCTGTTTGCTGATGCTTCTTATATAAGCAGTCCTTTCTGAGTGCATGGCTGAGGTTTTCTGTGAACTTTCTGGGAATTGCGAATCTCGGATATCGTTGTGGATTCTTCGACTCGGATTCGTCTCGCTCGCTGTAGTGCAGAATTCAGATCTGGGCATCGGCGTCGACGCTCATCACGTAGACGTTGCGGCGCAGCTGCTTGGACTGTGCGCGGGTGATGTCGCCTGCTTCGTACATGTCCTGAATCACACCGAGCTCGATGCCGTAGCTCTCGCGCTTGACCTCTTCGGCCTGCGCCTGTGCTTCGGCGCTGTCGCCCACATTCGGGCGTGCGCGCAGCGCGGCCTCGCCTCGACGGTAATCCAGCAACAGGCCGGAACAATGCTCGGTGTTGTACGTATCCTTGCCCATCTCCTCATACAGTCGATCGATCACGTGCTCGATCGCGTCCACCTGCACGGTGCGCGTATGGGCGAATAGCTCGTCGTCGCTGAACAACGGCGTGGTGCGGCGAATCTTGCTGTTCACGCGGCGTACGAACATGCCCGTACGGCGTTGCAGCGCCCTGAACCGGCCTTTCAGCTGCCAGATGGTGCGTCCGGAATCATGGGCGGTCTCGATATGGCGCAACGAGTTCATGATCTGATCGAGCAGACGTTCGCAGGCTTCGGCTTCCAAGTCGTTGGCCGCCTTGTTCTCGCTCGGATGCGCCTTCACGTCGGCCAATCGCGCCTTCACATACTCTTTCTCCCAGTTGAGCGCGGCAATCTGCAGTTGCATGTAGCCCTGCGGGTCGGTTTCGCCGATGCGCTGCTTAAGCCGTGTGATGCGCTTCGTGTAGGAATCGATGATCATGAGCACGGCCTTGCGATTGTCGGGCGTGACTCGCCCCGTCAGCTCCTCTACGGTTCGACGCAGCACCTCGATGGTGATTTCGCTCATCTCCACGGAAGCGTCTTTATTGCGGTTCGGCGCGAGCAACGGCAGCAGGAAGTTGGCGAGCAGCAGCGTCACCACGATTACGCCACCCGCGATGAAGATCAGCTCGTCACGCATCGGGAACCATTCGCCGCTGCTGACGGTGTAGGGGATGGTGAACATCAACGATAGCGTGATGGTGCCTTTCGGTCCGCCGAACGTCATGACGGCGGCCGATCGCCAACGTGCCAACGTCATCTTGCGACGCTTGTGCGTGGTCGTATCACGGGCGACGCGCAGCATGAGCGAAATCCATAGGAAACGCATGACGATCACCACTGCGGAAACGGTCAGGATGGCCATCAGCAGCCGCCAGTTGCTGACCGTCGGATCATCCCAGCTGGCGCTCATCGCATCCGGGAGCAGCATGCCGAGCAGAATGAACACGGTACCGTTCAGCGTGAACGACAGTACGCCCCATACGCTTGACGATACGATGTTCGTGCGTGCCACGTTCGGTCCGATGCCGGTATGGTCGAAGCGGATGGTCAGACCGGCGGCGACGACTGCGAGAATGCCGGAGACATGCGCCGCTTCCGCACCCAGATACAGCAGGAACGGTAGGAAAAGCTCCATGAGGATTCTGCTGGTGGTCGTCTCCCAACCGACGGAACGCAGCGATTCGAACAGCACATCGGCGATCATGCCCATGGCCAGGCCGAAAATGGCTCCACCAAAGAACGACACGACGAATTGCGTTGCCGACTGACCGATTTCAAAGACTCCGCTGATGGCCGCCGCTATGGCGAACTGGAAGCCGACGATGCCGGAAGCGTCATTGAACAGGGATTCACCCTTCAGCACGCCAGCCTGACGCTGTGTCAGTGCGGCCTCCTTGCCAAGAGACGATACCGCCACCGCATCGGTAGGTCCCAGTGCGGCACCAAGTGCAAGGGCCGCGGCGAGAGTGATCGAAGGCCATATGGAGTGGAGGACGAAACCGACCGCCACCATGGTGGCGATGGCCAATCCGATGGCTAGGGACAACGACAATTTGACTGAGCGCAGCAGCTCGCGTTTGTCGATTTCATGCGCCTCGAGATACAGCAGCGGCGCAATGAACAACACCATGAACAGTTCCGGGTCGAGCGTGACGTCCGGAAAGAATGGCATTTGCGTGGCCAATGCCCCCAATGCGATCTGCACGAGCGGGGTGGAGACCTTGGGAATAAAGCGGCTGAGGAATGAGGACAATACGACGGCAGCGATAATGCATAGGATGAGTTCGAATACTGCCAACGTGCCTCCTTCGCGCGTGATTTCCCCGCCGAATCCAGACTACCAAGGGGTATTAATGTGCGTGTTTCGTACACTGGAGGCATGGCATGGGATGCAGGTATGGAAGTCGCGCTTCGGTTGGCACGTGAGGCGGCCGCCGAAGGGGAGGTACCCGTCGGGGCCGTGGTATTGGATGCCGCCGGACAGGTGATCGGCCGGGGTCGCAACCTGCGGGAGGCCGACCGCGATCCGTTGGCCCATGCCGAGGTCAAGGCCATGACTGAGGCCGCGCATGCACTCGGTACTTGGAACCTTGCCGATTGCACGCTTATCGTCACGCTCGAACCTTGCCCGATGTGCGCCGGCGCCTGCTTGCAGACGCATATCGGCCGCATCGTCTTCGGGGCGTGGGATGCCAAGCTTGGTGCATGCGGCTCGGTTTGGGATATTCCCCGTGATCCGCATATCGGCAGCGTCCCGGAAGTCATCGGCGGCATGCACGAATCGGAATGTGCGCGGATCCTCACGGATTTTTTCACCGACAAACGAATCCGCTGACAGGAATCGTCCCCACGGAATGCCGTATGGAATCGTAACGAACGTTCGAATTACTTTCCGAAAATAAGAAACACGCTGCGGTGGGTCAAGGAAAAACGGTTGCCGTAGCATCGAAAACGTCATATAAGGAATCACTCGCATATCAAAGGATGTTGCAATGACGCTCATTCAATCGTTTCAAGGATCCGCTTCCGACGGTACTGCACTGACCGCCGTCTATGCCGAACAGTCGGCCAGCGGCGTGGCCCTTGCCATCGTGTTCCCCGGTAGCGAGCTGCCGCGACTGGTGTATTGGGGTCGTCCGCTGTCCGCCCCTGAAACCGTGATCGGACTATACGACGCCCTGCGTCCGCAACGCGTCTCCGGTGCGCTCGACTACACCGCATGGCCGAGCGTGCTGCCGACCCAATCCGAATCCTGGATCGGCGCCAAGCGTTTTGAAATCCGTCGCGACGGCCGCGAGCTGTTCTGCAAGTTCGCCGTCACCGACATCAAGGCCGAAACCGTGGAAGACGGCAACGTCTACGAGATGACCGTGAAGAACGGCTATCCACAGTGGAACGTAGCCTCCGAACCAAAGCGGACGCCGACCATCACCGCCACCGCCGAAGACGTGGAACAGGGTGTGAAACTCATCTGGACCTGCGAAATCGACGTGAGCGGTCTCGTACGCCAGCAGGCTACCGTAATCAACACCGGCGACGGCCTGCTCGAAGTCGGCAAGGTGGAACTTGGCTTCCCCGTGCCGGCCGACGCCACCGAAATCCTCACCACCACCGGCCATCATCTGCGTGAGCGCTCGCCGCAACGTCAGCCGCTGACCGTCGGTCGTTTCGAAAAGGTCTCGATGACCGGTCGCCCTGATTTCGATGCGACCCTGCTGCTTTCCCTCGGCGAAACCGGCTTTGGATTCACCCGTGGCAACGTCTATTCCGCACATGTCGCATGGAGCGGCAACAGCGTGCTCTCCGCGGAGCGACTGCCTTACACCACCGGTATGCTCGGCGGCGGCGAAATGCTTTTCGGAGGTGAAATCACGCTGGCCGGCGGCGAAGAATACACGACCCCATGGGTGTGTGGATCCTTTGGCGAGGGACTCAACGAAGTCGCCTCCCGATTCCATTCGTTCATCCGCAACGCGCATCGCGACTGGAACGCCAAGCACGGCATTGCCCCCAAGCCGCGTCCGGTCATCCTCAACACTTGGGAGGCCGTCTATTTCAACCACGACTACGACACCCTCACCGCACTGGCCGACAAGGCCGTGGAAAGTGGTGTGGAACGCTTTGTGGTGGATGACGGTTGGTTCGGCTCCCGCCGTGATGACACTTCCGGCCTCGGCGACTGGGAGATTTCGCAGGAGGTGTGGCCTGACGGCGACAAGTCACTGAAGGCGCTCGCCGACTATGTGCACGGCAAGGGTCTTGAGTTCGGCCTGTGGTTCGAGCCGGAAATGGTCAACCCCGATTCCGACATGTTCCGCGCGCATCCGGATTGGGTCCTGAAGCCCACCGCCGGTCGTCTGCCGATGCAGGGGCGCACCCAGCAGGTCGTCGACCTGACCAATCCCGACGCCTATGCCTATGTGTATGGCGCCATGGACAAGCTCGTCGGCGAACTTGGCATCGATTACATCAAATGGGATCACAACAAGCTCGTCACCGAAGCCGTTTCGCCGTATTCCGGCCGTCCGGCGGTGCATGAGCAGACGCTTGCCGTCTATAGGATCTTCACCGATCTGAAGGCCGCTCACCCGGGGCTCGAAATCGAAAGCTGCTCCTCTGGCGGTGGCCGTGTGGATCTCGGCATCCTCGAAGTGGCCGACCGTATCTGGGGCTCCGACTGTGTCGATCCGGTGGAACGCGCCGATATTCAACGCTACACCTCGCTGCTCGTGCCTCCGGAGATGATCGGTGAACATGTGGGCGCTTCCCCCGCACATTCCACGCACCGTGCCACTTCGCAGGAGTTGCGCATGGCCATGGCGTTCTTCGGGCACATGGGCATCGAATGGAACCTGCTTAAGGAGCCGCAGGCCGACATCGACAAGCTTGCCGAATGGGTCGCCGAGTTCAAAAAGCATCGTGAATGGTTCGCCGTCGATACGGTGGTGCATTCCGATGCCGCCGATCCGGCCGTACGCGTGGATGGTTGCGTCATGCCGAACAAGGCCGCCGCAATCTACCGCTTCACGCAACTGACCACTTCGCAGACCTACCCAGCCGCACCGGTGCGTCTGCCAGGCCTCGATCCGGACAAGGTGTACGAGGTGTCACCGCTTGACGTGAGTCTCGATCTGATCAAGCAGGACATCACCAATGGCCAGAGTCCGCTCGGCTGGTGGAATCCTGAAGGCGTGAAGATGACCGGCCGTGCGCTCGAGACCTACGGCATTCGCCCGCCGTCCCTCCACCCCGCTCAGGCCGTCCTGTTCAAGGTCGTGGAAATCTGATGGCCTAAAGTTGCTTAACGGCTTCTTTCGAAGATTGCGCCGCGCTGATTGTCGGATTGAGGATGATCGATGGAGTGCGGTTCGATTCGGAGGAAGCCGTTTTGCATGATATCCATGGATGCAAGAGGGTACTTCCGTTCGGTTGCGGCGATTCATGCAAACACGATCCGCGAATAGGAACTTTGTGACGAATCGGGCATGGTACCTAGGTCGATACGGTCTGAACTGCTCATAAAAACCGCCATTTTCCAAGGGTATGGGTTTAGGGAATTCGGCTCGAAGGAAGTTGCGGGACGCACGACCCGCTATAAGCACCTCACATGGCAAGCGTGCACGGTCATATCGTTACGAGTACACCGTGCAGGCTCGGCATCAGCCAGGTATGTCGACTTGAGATTTTGCGGTGCGGCATTTTTCGCTACGGTTCTCCTCTCGAGCGGGAATCACGTTAGCTTACATACTGACGGATGGCCTGAGCGGCTGCGGCCTTGGCCCATAGCGCCCAGTCGTGGTCGGGAATCTCGAAATCCACCGGTGCGGCCTGGCTGTGCCGATAGTTGTTGATGCCGTTGCGCAGGTCATCGATGCCAAGCTGGGCGATGAACGACGATTCGCCTGCAATCATGATTTTCTCCGGCATGGCGATGTTCGCGATCGTCGCCACCAGCGTTCCCAGCCGGAAGCATGTACGGTTCACGAGTTTCGTGGCCTGCGGCACATTCGCTTTGGCGTCGCGGGCGAAATCGGCGAATGTGACCACGTGGCCGATGGCATGGGAGTATTCCTCCACGATGGAGTCGTCGCTCAAACATTGCGCGCATCCCTTGTGGCCGGATACGCAGCGTGGACCTTCCGGATCAACCAGAATATGCCCCACCAGACCGTAGGATTTGTCCGGGCAGTTCACCAGTTCGCCGTTCAGCGCCAGCGAATAGCCCACGCCCACCCCGACCGTGAGCACGGCGAAGCTGCTCAGTCCCACTCCCGAGCCGAACCAGCAGGCATCCACCAGCAACGAATCGATGTCGTTGTAGATGCCGGTCGGCAGTCCGGTGGCCGCATGTACCATCTGCGAAAGATGCACTGGTTGCGACCAGTGCATGAACGGCGCGAACGTTACCACCGAATCATTCACCACGTGGCCGCCGATCGAAATGCCGGCCGCGCAAGGCTTCGGCCATCCGGCCATTGCGGCCTCGCTGGAGCAGTCTGTGATCAGCCGTTTGATGATCTGCACCACGACTTCCGGCGAGGCATCGTCAATCGCTTGCTCGTGGCAGCCGGTGATGATATGCCCGCCTGCGTTCACGGCCACGGCGGAAGCGAGCGAGGCGTTCAATTTGATGCCCACGAATGTGCGTGCATTCGTGATGATGCGCAGTCCCGTCTGCGGACGGCCACGACGCTCGCCGTTCTCTTTCGTCGTGAATCCTCTCGGTAATTTGCCCGTCTGATCGGCGGTCATCGGAGTCTCTTCGACAACGCCGGCGTAAATCAGATCGCTGGTGATGCGCGAGATTGCTCCCTGCGAAAGACCGAGGATCTGCGCTAGCGTGATGCGTGCGATCGGCCCGTATTTCATGATGCTGGCCGCCACTTTGTGGGTATAGCTCGAGCCGTCGAACCACTGTGGAAGAGGAGAATCTGCCATGTGTACGTTCCTTCGTGCCGATTTACTTTCTCAGAATAACAAAATCTCGACGTTTAGTTTCCGCTGGCCGAGGGCACGCAGGCGCTGGGAATGAAAACCGTCTCCATCTAGCATCCTAGATAACGGCGGCGTGGTAAAGATGCCGCGATTGCCGCAAACAAGGAAGTAGCAAGGAGTCGAGAATGAAACCTGATTCCACAACCAGTGTAGGCAAGATCAGGAGGATTGCATACCGTGCGCTCACCGCTGCATGCGCAGTTGCGATTACGGCCGGCCTCGCCGGCTGCGGCAACAGCACCGCGGGAACCGTTACGTTGGATTTCTTCCAATTCAAAGCCGAGGCTGCGGATTGGTTCACGGCGAAGGCCCGCGAATTCGAGAAGACCCATCCCAACATCAAGATCAACGTCAACAATTCCTCCGACGCAACCACCGATTTGCGTACGCGCTTGGTGAAAAACCGTGAACCTGACGTCATCACCATCAACGGCGACATCAATTACGGCATGCTGGCCGAAGCGGGCGTGTTCCATGACTTCACCGATGACGAAATCGTCGATAAGCTTAATCCGGGCATGGTGAAGATCGCCAAGAGCCTGGTGCAGACGGAGGACCAGTCCAAGAAGCGTCTGTACGCCATTCCGTATGCCGGCAACGCAAGCGGCTATATCATCAACGCCGACGTGTGGGAGGCTGCCGGCGAGGACCCCGACAATCCTCCGCAGACCTGGAGCGAATTCATCGCACTGCTCAAGCGGTTCAAGGCGAAGGGTATCACGCCTATCGAAGCGAGTACCGCCGATCCGTGGACACTGCAGGCCCCGCTGTCTTCCCTCAACTCCACGCTGGTGCCGGAGTCGGAATACAGCAAGCTCAAGGATGGTTCCAAGACGTTCTCCGACCTGTGGAGCACGGTCAGCGACGAGTTGATTGAGATCTATCAGAACTACACGCAGAAGAATCCGGCCGTCACCTACCAGCAGGCCACGCAGGATCTGGCAGGCGGCAAGGCGGCAATTCTGCCGCTGGGTACATATGCGATTCCACAGGTGCGCCTGATCAACAAGAAGGCCAACCTCCGCTTCGCGCAGATGCCGGCCACCGACAATGTCAAGGAGCAGCAGCTCACCGCCGGCGATGACGTGATGCTGACCATGGGCGCGCACACCAAGCATGAGAAGGAGGCGCGCGAATTCGTGGACTTCCTCATGAGCGAGGAGAACGTGAAGGACTACTCCAAGCAGCAGTCCGCATTCACTCCGTACAAGGACACCTACGTGGGTGATGACGCGTTGAACGGCGTGCTGAGCTTCTACAAGGCAGGTAAGCTGACCGACTTCTGCGACCACTATGTGCCGGCCAGCATCAACATTGCAGGCTTCCTGCAGACGTTGATCCAGACGGGAAACAAAGACAAATTCCTGAACAGCATGCAGTCCGAATACGACAAGATCGAAGCTAGGAACTTCAGGTGAGAGGAGGCACGGACATGACTGGCAATACTGCAATGAAGCCTGCGAAGAAAAAGGTTTCGAAATTCTCCAAGCGCAAGGTCGATCCGGCGTTCTACTGGATGACCATACCGGCCGCGATTCTGGTGGCGATCTTCCTGTACTGGCCGTTCCTGCAGGGCGCGGCGTATTCGTTCACCAACTCGCAGGGCTATGGCGATTTCAAGTTCATTGGCTTCAAGAACTACATCGCGATGTTCCAGGATGCGCGTGTGGGCAACGCCTACATGTTCACGATTTTCATCGCGGTGCTGATCACGATCGGCACGAACTTCATCGGCATGTTCCTGGCGGTGCTTCTGAATTCCAGGATCGCCTTCAAGAACGGCTTCCGTGCGATCTTCTTCATTCCGTACACCCTGTCGGTGCTGGTCATCGGCTACGTGTTCAAGTACATCTTCATGACTCCGCTGCCGGAGCTCGGCCAGGCGTTGCATATCGACTGGCTGTCCACATCGATGATCTCCAATCCTGATCTGGCGTGGTTCCCGATCGTGTTCCTGTCAATCTGGCAGGGCGTGGCCTACTCCACCCTGCTGTATCTGGCGGGTCTGCAGACCATCGACAACGAGATCTACGAAGCGGCGTCCATCGACGGCGTGAACGCTTGGCAGAACTTCTGGCAGATCACCTTCCCGCTGATCGGCCCCTTCTTCACGATCAACATGGTTCTGAGCCTCAAGAACTCGCTCGGCGCGTTCGACCAGATCATGGCGTTGACCAAGGGCGGCCCGGATTCCAAGACCGAAACCGTGTCGTACCTGATCTTCCAGAACGGCTTGGGCAATGGCGAATACTCCTATCAGATGGCGAACGCGGTCACGTTCTTCATCGTGCTGGCAATCCTCGCATTCGTGCAGCTGAAGTTCTTCAGCGGCAAGGAAAAGGTCTGAGAGAGTAAGGGGAAGCAATCATGACTAGCGCAACTGTTGCGGCAAAGACCGCCGCGTCCTCCGGCAAGCCGGAGAAGATCCGCAAGGATCACAACATCAACTGGTGGCTCACCGCGGCCGTGGCCGTGCTCAGCCTGACTGTGCTGGTGCCGCTGTACTTCACCGTGGTCACCGCGTTGAAGACTCCGGGCGAGGCAGGCACGTTCACCCTGCCGACCTCCTGGGAATGGCATAACTTCGCCGATGCATGGAACAAGGTGAACTATCCGAAAGCCGCGCTCAATTCCGCGATCATCACCGTGTGCGCGGTGGTGCTGACGCTGCTGACCAACACCTTCGTGGCGTACGCGGTCGCAAGAAATATGGATAAGCGATTCTTCCGCTTCCTGTATTACTTCTTCCTGGCGATGATGTTCGTGCCGTTCACCGTGATCATGCTGCCGATCGCCAAGGAGATGGGTTCGCTGCACCTTGACAACCAGCTCGGCCTGATCGTGCTGTACACGATTCTCGGCATCGGCACCAACCTGTTCATCGCGATTGGCTTCATCCGTTCGATTCCGGTGTCGTTGGAAGAGGCGGCGCGCATCGACGGCGCTTCGACCTGGCGCATTTTCTGGACGATCATCTTCCCGTTGATGGGCCCGATCAACGCCACCATTGCGATTCTGACCGCACTGTGGGCATGGAATGACTTCCTGCTGCCGTTGATCACCCTGACCGATCAGAGCAACCAGACCATTCCGCTTGCCCAGTACGTGTTCCAGAGCCAGTTCATCTCGAACTATCCGATGGCCTTCGCCTCCTACCTGATGGCTATGGCTCCGGTGCTCATCGTCTACGTCTTCGCCCAGAAGTGGGTTGTCGGCGGCGTGATGAGGGGCGCTGTGAAGTAACACTTCACAGCGCCGAGCGGGACGAGCCGTGAAACGGAGAGCCCTGTGGGCTCTCCGTAGGCGAGCCGAGCAGTCGTGCTGCGAGGTGGAGCCCCGTGAGGTAGACACTGAGTCCGCGCGAAGCGTGGTCCTTAGTTGCAGGGCGCTGTGAAGTAACACTTCACAGCGCCGAGCGGGAATCCTCGTTTTCGGGGATTCCCGCTTTTGCATATCAGGGCATGGCATGCCTATTCGTGATGCCACGCGACCTGATGGAGGCCGCCACCATCGATGGCGCCGGTCATCTTCGCGCCTTCCGATTGATCCAGTTGCCTCTCGCGTTGCCTGCCATCTCCTCGCCGGGCATTCTGACGTTCCTTGTCACCTAGAATCAGTTCCTGCTGGCCGTAGCGTTGGAGAGCGATTCAAGCAAACGCACCATGGCAGGTGCCTTGCAGGCATTCGTCGGCCAATATCAGACCGACGTGGTGCTGTTCAACGCGGACGTCTGCCAAATCCGCGCTCCTTTGTCGATGCTCACGCTGCCGTCGGAGGCGAAGATGTTGCTGTGCTCATGAGCCGACGATGACCATAATGCCGATTCGCATCAAGTGCCGCCGGAATCCACCGTCTGGTATATCTGCCGCTGAAAAACATTCATTTCCTGCATTGCGAAACGCGCCGTGGGCAAGAAAGAAAAAATGACTTACTTACCATGGAGTAGTTAGGAATTCTGCCCCGACACAGTAGCAAAGGAGCTCACGAACATGACTGATTTCAATCGTTCCACCCTTCCCGACGCCGTCCGTTCCAACGGCGCCACCCCGAACCCCTGGTGGGCGAACGCGGTGGTCTACCAAATCTATCCGCGCTCCTTCCAAGACACCAACGGCGATGGCATCGGCGACCTGAAGGGCATCACCGGCCGGCTCGATTATCTCGCCGACCTCGGCGTGGATGTGCTGTGGCTGTCCCCGGTCTTCAAATCCCCGCAGGACGACAACGGCTACGACATCTCCGACTATCAGGACATCGATCCGCTGTTCGGCACATTGGAAGATATGGACGAGCTGCTCGCCGAAGCCCATAAGCGCGGGCTGAAGGTCATCATGGATCTGGTCGTCAACCACACCTCCGACGAGCATGCTTGGTTCCAGGCTTCGCGAGACAAGAGCGACCCACATGCCGACTGGTACTGGTGGCGTCCCGCCAAGCCGGGGCACGAGCCAGGCACGCCGGGAGCCGAACCGAACCAGTGGGGCTCCTACTTCGGCGGTTCCGCATGGCAGTACGATCCGAAGCGCGGCGAATACTTCCTCCACCAGTATTCCAAGAAGCAGCCCGACCTCAACTGGGAGAATCCGGAGGTTCGCAAGGCCGTCTACAAGATGATGAACTGGTGGATGGATCGCGGCATCGACGGCTTCCGCATGGATGTGATCACGCAGATCTCCAAAACCATCGACGCCAACGGCAAACTACCCGGTGAGGAAGGCTCCGAAATCGCCGATAATCCAGTCGGTGAGGAAGGCTACTCCAGCCCGTTCCCGTTCTGCTCCGACGGTCCGCGCATCGATGAATTCCTCGCCGAAATGCGCCGCGAGGTCTTCGAGGGCCGTGAAGGTTTCATGAACGTGGGCGAAGCTCCGGGCGTCACCCCGGCTCGCAACGAGCACATCACCGATCCAAAGAACGGCGAACTCGACATGCTGTTCCTGTTCGACCACGTCGGCGTGGATCAGGCGGTCTCCAAATGGGATGTCGTACCGTTCGAGGTCAGGAACCTGCGAGCCCGTATGACCGACCAGCAGGCTGCCGTAAAAAACGCCGGCTGGGCCAGCCTGTTCTTCTGCAACCACGATCAGCCACGCGTCGTGTCCCGCTGGGGCAACGACTCCGACCGTGAATCACGCGAACTGAGCGCCAAGGCGTTCGGCATGCTGCTGCATATGCACCGTGGCACCCCATACATCTACGAAGGCGAGGAACTGGGCATGACCAACGCCCACTTCACCGAACTTGGCCAGTATCGCGATCTGGAGGCAATCAACGCCTACCGTCAGCGCGTGGAGGAAGCCAAATGCCAATCGTCTGAATCCATGATGGCGGCCCTCGCATTAATCGGCCGCGACAACGCACGCACGCCGATGCAGTGGGATGCGTCCAAATATGCCGGTTTCACCGCCGCTGACGCCGCGACCGAGCCGTGGATCAGCGTCAATCCGAACCGTGCGGAAATCAACGCCGCCGAAGAGTTCGACGACCCGGAGTCCGTGTACAGCTTCTACAAGAAGCTCATCGCCATGCGCCACAACAACGCGACCATCGCAACCGGCGAATGGAATCTACTGGACGCCGACGATGACCAGGTGTATGCCTTCACCCGCACCAGCGGTGACGACACGATTCTCGTAATCGTCAATGTCTCTGACAAGTCGTCCGACGTTCCAACACAAGTCGCCGACCTGCTTGCGGGCGGCATAAACGAATCACAAGTACTGCTGAGCACCTATGATGCTATGCGTAGTGTGAAGTCGATCGCTCGCGGCGAGCTTGCTCGTTGGGAGGGAGTCGTGATTCAGCTCTGATCGATCTTTCCCTATAACTCTCTGCAAAGTCACCCGGCAGGTTCATCACGGAACCTCCCGGGTGTTCTTATTCATCCGGCATCCACTGGCGGGGGGTATGACGCAACGTCACTCATATGCCGGCCCATGACCCGCAACTTCGGCAGACGTCCGCCTACAATTGCGCTCATGGAACAAAAAGAGGTTCTCAAAGCATTGCAGCGCGATCACGCAGCTGAACTGAAACTGGCCGCCGAACGACTCGCGGGCACCGCACGCCATACGGAAATCATTCCGTCTCCGACGTTGTCCGAAATGACCGGACATGAGATTCTGCTCAAGCCTGAGAATCTTCAGGTCACCGGATCGTTCAAGATCCGCGGCGCCTACAACAAGATCGCCTCCCTGACCGACGAGGAGCTGGCTCGAGGCATCGTCACCGCGTCCGCAGGCAATCACGCCCAAGGTGTGGCCTATGCGGCCCGTGAGCGTGGGGCCAAGGCCACCATCTGCATGCCGACCATCACTCCGCCGCTTAAGGTTGACGCCACCAAGGCATACGGTGCCGATGTGGTGCTGCACGGTGATGTGTTCGACGAGGCGGCGGCATATGCCGCCAAGCTCTCCGAAGAGCAGGGCATGATTTTCGTGCCGCCGTTCGACGATTACGAAGTGATTTGCGGCCAAGGTACCATCGCCCTTGAGATTCTTGAGGACGTACCGAACGTCACTGACATCGTCGTGCCGCTCGGCGGCGGTGGTCTGGGTGCGGGCGTTGCGCTCGCCGTCAAGACCTTCAAACCGGAAGTGCGCGTGATTGGCGCCATCCCGGAAGGCTCTCCGGCCTACAAGAATTCGCTGGCGGCCGGTCGTGTGATGTCCGCCGACCAGGTGGTCACTTCCGCGGAAGGCGTCGCGGTAAAGCGTCCGGGCGACCTGCCGTTCGCATTGCTTAACGAGTTCCTCGATGACATCGTCACCGTTTCCGAACGCGACATCAACGAGATGATTCTGCTGATGCTCGAAAAGCACAAACTTGTCGTCGAAGCAGCCGGTGCCGTGTCACTGGCTGCGTTGGAGCATCTAAATCTGCGCTCGCGCAAATTCGCCTCAGCTGAGGGGCCTCATGTGGTCGTGCCGATCATGTCGGGTGGCAATATCGATACTGTGACCATGGGCGCCGTGATTCAGAAGGGCATGATCGCCCGCGGCCGCATCATGAATTTCGAGGTCGAGCTGCCGGATACCCCGGGCCAGCTCGTCAAGGTGGCCACGCTACTGGCCAAGGAGCGCGCCAACGTCATCGCGTTGGACCATGACCAGTTCAAGGCATCCGGTCACTACACCAATGCGGTGTCATTGGGCGTGACCGTCGAGACCAATGGTCCCGACCACATCGACCGCATTCTTGAGGCGTTGAAGGAAGCCGGTTTCCAGCCCAAACGCATCTACTGATCGTTGAGGCTCGTGGTTCGGCGAATTCGCCGGGTATTACGTTGGTGGCCCCGATCCGTCTGCGGATCGGGACCACCAACGTGTAGAGAGCCGAGCAAAATACCCTCTAACTCGCCATCTGGCAGTCGTGTGAGCACGCTCGAAGATTCTCTCGTTGCCGATACTGAAAAATGGCCATACTTCCAGTGTGGCCTTTGGCGATTCGGGCAGGAGTGCTCACACGACTGCCAGATGGCGAGTTAGGGGGTGTTTGGTACATTCGCTACCGTGCTTTGTGCGTAGGGTCGTGGGATGGTGCTCAAACGTGATGTTCTGCGATTTGCTCGAGTTACTGCCTGTTGCGCTCTGCCGTGATGGTTTCGTCGACGAGGCGAGGTAGCGCCACCGCGATGTCGTCACGGATCAGGCGGTCGGCCAAGCGGTCATACTGCGTGTGCCCCATGTTCATGATGGTGATCGGCACGCCTGCCTGTGCGGCTACCGGCACGATGCTGGCCGCTGGCATCACTTCCAGAGTGGAGCCGATGACCCATAGTTCGTCGGCCTGCGTAGCCAGTCGATATGACTTTTCCATGGCTCCGTCCGGCAACGCCTCGCCGAAGTAGACCACATCGGTTTTGATAAGGCCGTTGCAAGGCATATTGCCACTGTACGGTAGTTTGCGGTGACAGTGTGGGTCTGGCTCGTTGTCAAGATTCGCCATGATGTCGGCGGTGTCGTACTTGGCATGGCATTTCATGCAGTGCGATGTGCCGATGGTGCCGTGCAGATTCACGATGACGTTGTCGCTATTGCCGGCCTTCTCGTGTAGGGCATCAAAGTTTTGCGTGGCCAGAAGCGTCAGCATGCCCGCCTGTTCCAGTTTGACCAACGCCTTGTGCGCCTCGCCTGGTTGTGCGTTCCACACTGGCGATTCTTTTTGCCAGCGCCAGGAATATTCGCGGTCTTCCTCATTGGCGAGGAATGCGTCGATGTCGTAGACGTTCATCTGCTCAGGATGCTTGGTCCAAACGCCGTCCGGACCACGGAAGTCGGGAATGCCTGCGGATGTGGAAATACCCGCGCCTGTCAGTACTGCGATTTTCTTGCTCATACCCAATACATACCACCGCTGGGTTTCCTGTATTGGGTGGTTGGTTCTTGTTGTGTGGTTGCGACACGCCGTGGTGTTGGGTGTGTGGGTGGTGGTGCGGGGCGGATTTGCGTGCGGGGGCGGATGCGTGTAAGTTTCTTCCTTGCTGCCCGACGGCGGCGCCTTCCGGCCGGTGCCGGGGGCCCGTGCGGTGCGGTGGTGGTTTGAGAACTCAAGAGCGTATCTGTACTACTTCTTTATAGTCAATGATTGCCAGTCCATCGTCGGCTCGCCGTGTTTCGGCGAGTGGCCGGGAGGCCTTGAAGGACGGTGGGGTTTTCGTGCGATGCGCCTTTCCTTATAAGGCGATCGTCAATTTTCTTGTGAGAGTCGTTTTCGGTTCTCTTCATGGTTTTTTCGTGGAGGGTTCGATTCTGGCTCAGGATGAACGCTGGCGGCGTGCTTAACACATGCAAGTCGAACGGGATCCCGGGGGTTCGCCTCCGGGTGAGAGTGGCGAACGGGTGAGTAATGCGTGACCGACCTGCCCCATACACCGGAATAGCTCCTGGAAACGGGTGGTAATGCCGGATGCTCCGGTTGGATGCATGTCCTTCCGGGAAAGGTTCCATCGGTATGGGATGGGGTCGCGTCCTATCAGCTTGATGGCGGGGTAACGGCCCACCATGGCTTCGACGGGTAGCCGGCCTGAGAGGGCGACCGGCCACATTGGGACTGAGATACGGCCCAGACTCCTACGGGAGGCAGCAGTGGGGAATATTGCACAATGGGCGCAAGCCTGATGCAGCGACGCCGCGTGCGGGATGGAGGCCTTCGGGTTGTAAACCGCTTTTGATCGGGAGCAAGCCCTTCGGGGTGAGTGTACCCTTCGAATAAGCACCGGCTAACTACGTGCCAGCAGCCGCGGTAATACGTAGGGTGCAAGCGTTATCCGGAATTATTGGGCGTAAAGGGCTCGTAGGCGGTTCGTCGCGTCCGGTGTGAAAGCCCATCGCTTAACGGTGGGTCTGCGCCGGGTACGGGCGGGCTGGAGTGCGGTAGGGGAGACTGGAATTCCCGGTGTAACGGTGGAATGTGTAGATATCGGGAAGAACACCAATGGCGAAGGCAGGTCTCTGGGCCGTCACTGACGCTGAGGAGCGAAAGCGTGGGGAGCGAACAGGATTAGATACCCTGGTAGTCCACGCCGTAAACGGTGGATGCTGGATGTGGGGCCCGTTCCACGGGTTCCGTGTCGGAGCTAACGCGTTAAGCATCCCGCCTGGGGAGTACGGCCGCAAGGCTAAAACTCAAAGAAATTGACGGGGGCCCGCACAAGCGGCGGAGCATGCGGATTAATTCGATGCAACGCGAAGAACCTTACCTGGGCTTGACATGTTCCCGACGGCCGTAGAGATACGGCCTCCCTTCGGGGCGGGTTCACAGGTGGTGCATGGTCGTCGTCAGCTCGTGTCGTGAGATGTTGGGTTAAGTCCCGCAACGAGCGCAACCCTCGCCCTGTGTTGCCAGCACGTCATGGTGGGAACTCACGGGGGACCGCCGGGGTCAACTCGGAGGAAGGTGGGGATGACGTCAGATCATCATGCCCCTTACGTCCAGGGCTTCACGCATGCTACAATGGCCGGTACAGCGGGATGCGACATGGCGACATGGAGCGGATCCCTGAAAACCGGTCTCAGTTCGGATTGGAGTCTGCAACCCGACTCCATGAAGGCGGAGTCGCTAGTAATCGCGGATCAGCAACGCCGCGGTGAATGCGTTCCCGGGCCTTGTACACACCGCCCGTCAAGTCATGAAAGTGGGCAGCACCCGAAGCCGGTGGCCTAACCCTTCTGTGGGATGGAGCCGTCTAAGGTGAGGCTCGTGATTGGGACTAAGTCGTAACAAGGTAGCCGTACCGGAAGGTGCGGCTGGATCACCTCCTTTCTACGGAGAGTTCAGGACGCGGTTCGTGTCCGGTGTGTGCCCCATGCGCGTGGAACGGTTCCACGGCCCGTGTGGGGATGCTGGTGTGGAAGAGATCGTTGGCTTGGACGGGCCTGTCCCGTCCGGGAGTGGTATGGGTGTGCTTTTGGGTTCCCGGACCGCCACCCCACAGTCTTGGATTGTGGTGCGGTTCGATGCCCATGCGGGGTGGCCGGCGTCCGTTGGACGCGTGGCGGAACGTGTGGCGCGTGGCGGTTTGAGAACTGGATAGTGGACGCGAGCAAGGGAAACATGGTGTTTCCCTTTGCTTATCGCGATTTCGCCAAACTCTTCTTTTTGAGTTTGGTTTCGAGATCGATCGTTTTGTGATCATTTGAACAGTGCGATGATTTGTCGTCTGGCAATCTTGCTATCAGGAAAGCCGCGGGATGGCACGGCCGTTGGCTGTGTCGCCCGCAAGGGCGCATGGTGGATGCCTTGGCAGACAGTACCGACGAAGGACGTTTGAGGATGCGATAAGCCTCGGGGAGCCTCCAGCATGGCTTCGATCCGAGGATTTCCGAATGGGGCAACCCGCCGGCCGTCATGGGCCGGCACCGCAGGCTTCTGCGGGGGGTACGCAGGGAAGTGAAACATCTCAGTACCTGCAGGAAGGGATACTCCGTGAGTAGTGGCGAGCGAAAGCGGATCAGACCAAACCGCGTGCGCGTGATACCCGTCGGGGGTTGCGTGCGCGGTGTTGAGGGAGCGCGTGTCCCGGTTCCGACGGACCGGGCGGGAGTCATAAAACGGCTTGCCAGGGGAACAGGCTTGAAGGCCTGGCCGCAGAGGGTGCCAGCCCCGTACCTGGACGCTTGCCGTCTTCCGATCGCGTGTCCCAAGTAGCGCGGGCCTCGTGGAATCCCGCGTGAATCCGCACCGACCGTGGTGTAAGTCTAAGCATACCTGTCTGACCGATAGCGTACCAGTACCGTGAGGGAAAGGTGAAAAGCACCCCGGGAGGGGAGTGAAAGAGTTCCTGAAACCGTGCGCCTACGATCCGTCGGAGCCTCCTTGCGGGGTGACGGCGTGCCTATCGAAAAATGAGTCTGCGAGTCAGTGATGCGTGGCGAGGCTAACCCGTCGTGGGGCAGCCGTAGCGAAGGCGAGTCCGAACAGGGCGTTTTAGAGTCGCGTGTCCTGGACCCGAAGCGGGATGATCTAGCCCTGGGCAGGTTGAAGCGCGGGTAAGACCGCGTGGAGGACCGAACCCACCTGGGTTGAAAACCGGGGGGATGACCTGGGGCTAGGGGTGAAAGGCCAATCAAATTCCGTGATAGCTGGTTCTCTCCGAAATGCATTTAGGTGCAGCGTCGGCTTATTGCATCGCGGGGGTAGAGCTACCGGATGCTTGCGGGCCCTTGTGGGGTACCAACAGCAGCCGAACTCCGAATACCGTTGATGTGTATGCCGGCAGTGAGTCGGCGGGGGATAAGCTCCGTCGTCGAGAGGGAGACAGCCCAGACCGTCGTCCAAGGTCCCCAAGCGTGTGCTAAGTGGGAAAGGATGTGGGGCCGCATAGACAGCCAGGAGGTTGGCTCAGAAGCAGCCATCCTTGAAAGAGTGCGTAACAGCTCACTGGTCTAGTGGTCCCGCGCCGACAATGTAGCGGGGCTCAAGCACACCACCGAAGACGCGGCGGCGCGTGTATGCGCGCCGGGTAGGAGAGCGTCCTGCAAGGGGCGAAGCGGCGGCGTGAGCCGGCCGTGGACTTTGCGGGAGTGAGAATGCAGACATGAGTAGCGAGAGACGGGTGAGGATCCCGTCCGCCGGATGACCAAGGGTTCCGGGGCCACGTTCGTCGTCCCCGGGTGAGTCGGGTCCTAAGGCGAGGCCGACAGGCGTAGTCGAATGGATGAACGGGTGGATATTCCCGTACCGGCAGCGAACCGACAGGACCGAGGCGGTGAGTACTAACCTCCGTCGCGGGCCGTTCCCCTCCTTCGGGTGGGGTCCGGCGCGTGGCGTTGGGAGCGTAGCCGTGGTAGGTGAGCGCAGGGGTGACACGGAATGGGAGCCGGCCGCGGAGGTGGTTTTCCGTGGTCAAGCACGCAGCCAGTCGCATAGGCAAATCCGTGCGGCGTGTATGGCGAGGTGCGATGATGGGAGCCGTTTCGGCTCGATATCCGGTGGTCCAGGCCGTCGAGAAAAGCCCCGGCGTCAGGCGCGTTGCCGCCCGTACCCCAAACCGACACTGGTGGTCAGGTAGAGAATACCAAGGCGATCGAGCGAATCCTGGTCAAGGAACTCGGCAAACCGCTCCCGTGCCTTCGGCATAAGGGAGACCCCCGCGGGTGAACGGACATGCTCCGGGAGCGTGTGGGGGTGGCACAGACCAGGGGGTAGCGACTGTTTACCAAAAACACAGGTGCATGCGAAGGCGTAAGCCGCTGTATATGCACTGACGCCTGCCCGGTGCCGGAAGGTTAAGAGGATCCGTCAGCCCCTTCGGGGGTGAAGCGGTGAATTCAAGCCCCGGTAAACGGCGGTGGTAACTATAACCATCCTAAGGTAGCGAAATTCCTTGTCGGGTAAGTTCCGACCTGCACGAATGGCGTAACGACTTCCCCGCTGTCTCGACCAGGAGCTCGGCGAAATTGCAGTACGAGTAAAGATGCTCGTTAAGCGCAGAAGGACGAAAAGACCCCGGGACCTTTACTATACCTTGGTATTGGCGTCAGTCGCGGATTGTGTAGCATAGGCGGGAGGCTTCGAGGCGCGGGCGCCAGCCCGCGCGGAGCCGCAAGGTGAAATACCGCTCTGTTCTCGTTTGACGTCTCACCTCGAACGGTCATCCCGTTCAGGGACAGTGCCTGGCGGGTAGTTTAACTGGGGCGGTTGCCTCCCAAAGAGTAACGGAGGCGCTCAAAGGTCCGCTCAGCCCGGTTGGCAATCGGGTGTCGAGTGCAATCGCACAAGCGGGCTTGACTGCGAGGACGGCGGTCCGAGCAGGGACGAAAGTCGGAGATAGTGATCCGGTGCCGGCGCACGGGCGCGGCATCGCTCAACGGATAAAAGGTACCCCGGGGATAACAGGCTGATCATTCCCAAGAGTCCATATCGACGGGATGGTTTGGCACCTCGATGTCGGCTCGTCCGCATCCTGGGGCTGGAGCAGGTCCCAAGGGTTCGGCTGTTCGCCGATTAAAGCGGCACGCGAGCTGGGTTCAGAACGTCGTGAGACAGTTTGGTCTCTATCCTCTGCGCTCGTTGGAATCCTGGGGAGGCCTGCCCATAGTACGAGAGGACCTGGGTGGACGAACCTCTGGTATGCCGGTTGTCGCGCCAGCGGCACGGCCGGTTGGCTACGTTCGGGAGGGATAACCGCTGAAAGCATCTAAGCGGGAAGCCTGCTCCGAGATTAGGATTCCTTGGGCCCTTCGGGGTCCTGAAGCCCGCATGTGGAACACGTGTTTGATAGGCCGGAGGTGGAAGCCCCGCGAGGGGTGGAGCCGACCGGTACTAACGGGCGACGGCGACATAGCAGCCCATTCCCCTCTTGTGTGGGGGTGGGTCCGCGTCTTTGCTGCTGCGGGATTGTTGGCGACAAGGAGCGTTGTTCCTGTGGTCACGAAACGGTGTTCGCGTCCGCTGTCCGGTTCCCGGACCGTCACGGCACGCGCCGGTGGCGGCGCGTGGGTGGTTTTCCTTTTGGCCGGTCGGGGTCCCCGTTTGGGGGTCCGGGCCGTTGATGGTGGTTTTTGCGGTGGCCATGGCCCAGGTGTGACGCCCGGTCCCTTTCCGAACCCGGAAGCTAAGGCCTGGCACGGTGATGGTACTGCACCCGGCAGGGTGTGGGAGAGTAACACGCCGCCGCAAACGTTCTTGTCGGGGTTTCCCGTGGAGCCGACGCTCCGGGAAACCCCACCTTTTTTGTTTCCGGGGATTCATCGGCCCCGGTACTCCCGCACGGGTCTTCCCCGACCGGGTTCCAGAGAGGGTCCCCGGGAAGTCCTTTGCGTATCCCGATACAAACCAAGAGAAAAACACCGCTCCTGCGGTCCCTGCATATCTGAATGCATGGATACACTGAATGCTTATGCACTATTTCGTACCCAAACGTTGCACCGAGTCGAACAAGATCATGTATCACGACAAAGCAACGGCTCAGCAAGCTGCCGACCAAAGTTGGCGTGAACGCGGCACCGAGCTATGGGTATATCGTTGCGAATTCTGCGGAACATGGCATCTGACGCATCGCGATCCACGATCCAACTACACATATGTGCCATTCAACCAACAGCTCAAGCCCCATTCCCGCAAGAAAGGCTACAAGCCCCGCAGAAAATAGTCGTTCAAATCCGATTTCGGAGCAATCCGCGCTTCAGCAAATCGTCGACAATGGAAGGCGCATAGCTGATTCGTCGTTAAAAAACATGCGTCCTGTCCGGCGAAAACCGAACAGGACAATCATCATGATGGCAAAAAGTATAGGACACAAGCCCGAGAGCTTGAGGCAGTGAAGCCTAGCGGTCCAAGCGGAAGCCCTGACGTTTGGCGTTCGGGGCCACGGTCTTACCGTTCACGCCTTCATCGACTGCGTTGGACGCAATCTGATCGCTGAATGCATCAACCGGACGGTCGGTGTTGCGCAAGTCGTAATACCGGTGCACTTTCTCGTCAAACTCAGCCAAGCCGGACAGCACGCTTTCGTCGCTCTCCGGATACTCGTTCTCAAAGAATTGCATCGTACGTGGCATGCGAGGCTTGACGTCGGGATCCTGATCCGGCTTGCCGATGGCAAGGCCCAACACGGGGTACGTGTATTCCGGCAGATTCAGCAGATCGATCAGCGCCGGAACGTCATTCAGCAGCGAGCCGAGAATCACGCAGCCAAGGCCGAGTGAGTATGCGGCCGTTTCCATCGCATGCAGGGCCAGTACGGCATCGTTCTGGGCCTGTGAGTAGCGGTAACTGCCATTCAGCGTAAACGTGTCGGAAGTGGTATCTACGCCCTTTGTGGAAGCGATTGCGGCATTGCGGTGTTCGTCAAGTACGAACACATACAGCAGTGGCGCGGTGGCGATATACGGCTGTCCGCCGATTTCGGCGAGACGCTTCTTGGCTGCGGGATCGGTCACGCGGATTGCGGACCAGTCATTGAGGAACTGGCTGCTCGCCGCATGCTGTGCAACGGTTTCAAGGGTTTCGATTACATCATCCCCCAGCGGCTTCGACTTGAATTTGCGGATGGAACGACGTTCCAGCAGAGTGTCAACAGTGGCATTGTGAAGAAGATTGCTCATGTCACCCATTTTCGTCCGTTTTGCAGGATTACGCAAGGATGCCTTGGTTCAGCCGGTAGAGGATTCCGGATTCTTCGGCAGCAGGATCCGCAACGTGAACACACTGTCGGTATTATCCACCTGCATGGTGCCGCCGTACTGTTCGACCGTGTGCAGCATGCTTTTCATGCCGAATCCGTGTCGGGTGGCATCCTGATGCGTCGTAATGGGCAGGCCATTACGAAAACGCAGCCGACGCTGATGATAGTTCTGAATCTGAATCAGCATCAGGTTGCCTTGTGATGAGAAGCGTACGTTGATTACCCTCTTGGATGGGTCATTCAGTTCCATGGTGGCGTTGATGGCATTGTCGAGCGCGTTGCCGAACAGTGCATAGATATCCGCGACCTGCATGAAGTCCAGTGAATCGCCGCTCGGCATGCAGGTGAGTTGAATATCGTGAGATTGACAGTACAGGCCTTTTTCCATCAGTACGGTATTGAGGGCCTTGTTGCCTGTGTCGATGCGGGTGTCGTAGATCATGATCGCCCGTTCGGCTTCGGCGAAGTATGCGTCACGCTCCGGGCTTTCCTGCATGGTCTGCAGCGTGCGAATCTGATGTTTCAGGTCGTGGCACTTACGATTGATGATGTCAATCGTCTCCTGGCTGACCGTATACTGCTTCTGTTGCTGCAGCAGCGTGTATCGTACGCCGTCGAGTTCGCGCTGCAGTTCGGCCTTGTCATGATTGCTGCGCTGAGCCCACATGATGTAAAAGCAGCATAATGCGTCACTGATGTGGTAGACCACGCCATGGAGTGAGACATCATCATGGCACAACACGCCCAATACCCACACGAACAGCAGAATGCAGGCCATGGGGAACAGGTCATTGCGATTCACCCGATAATGTCCATGCACTGCGAGTTTGCGTGCAAACATGATGAAGAACGCGCCGTAGATGGCGATATAGATCACCGTGGTCAACAGTCCGTTGAGGAGCGTGGGCAGATCCGGCGTTGTGCGTCCGAGTGCGATGCTGAGCGCCAGATAGCATTCGTTGGCCGCATGCTGCGTGGCGTTCGCACAGATGGTGCAGTAGAGTACTTCCGACAATCCCGCCTGCAGACACAACGCCACTGCGGGAAGGCATATGACCGCGAATGCAGGCCAATACAGTATGGCCAACAGCAGGTTGTCGGGTACCGTGACGGCGGCGCCGAACATATAGGCGATCATTAGCAGAACAATGGTGCATGAAGCGAATCGTGCGGAGAAACGACGTCGTTTTGCGACCGGAATCATGAACAGTAGGCAGGCCACGATGATCTGTGCCATGTAGGAAACCTGCAGCCAGGCGTGGTCGATCATACGCTGGTGCCTCCCATGTATTCGGTGAGTGCGTTCATAAACGGTTTCTTTTTGGTTCGGCTGATTGGCAGCCAGTCGCCTCCGACCTGCACGGAGTCCTTGGCCACGGCCGTGACCTGCTTGAGATTGACCAGATAGCTGTTATTGCAGCGTTCGAACGGCAATCCCTCCAGTTTGGCTTCCCAGTTGCGTAGGGAGTCACGTTGCCGGATGACGTCTTGTGTGGTGTGGAAGGACAGATGGTGCCCACGCACTTCCACATAGTAGAGATTGTCGGATGAAATGCGTAGAAAACCGTCCGTCGTCGGGAAAACGAGCGATTTCCTACGACGATTGCCGATCAGTGTCAGAATACCGCGCATTTTGATGGAGAAGGAGTAGTAGTTGATGGGTTTGAGTATGAAATCCAACGCATGTACGGCATAGCCATGAATCGCCATCTGCGCCATGTTGGTGACGAATACCAGTGGAACGTCGGCGTCCATCTGACGTAGGCGTTGTGCGGCGGACATGCCGTCGGTGCCGGGCATGTCGATATCCATGCAGACCAGGTCGAAGGAGTGGTCGTAGCCGTCAAGAAAATCATCGGCGCCGGCAAATTCGACGATGACAATTGCGGATCCGCTCTCCTGCGCAAGCCGTTCGAACGATGCCTGCAGGGTCTTGCGTTCGTCGGCGTCATCGTCGATGATTGCGATCCTCACGGTGTTCATGCCTCCTCATTGCGACGGATTCCATTATAGGAAACGTCACATGCTCGGGTCGAATGGCGAAAGAGCCAGTTATGCCCCTGGGAATGACCAGTTACGCCATCCGGGAAGGTAGGGGGTGACCGTGCCGCACACCATGGAATTGACATTGATGTCGATATCAACATGTGACAACGAAGGAGTCGAGATGAAAGGGAATTCCGGTCTGCTGTGGCGAGGGCTCACATCGGTGACAGGCACATTGCTGGTGCTTGGCATCTGTGGGACGCAATGCTCGTACATGTATGCGGGAACGATCAACTCCGCGCTGGGAACATCCAGCACGAGAATCGTCGCCGGTGAAGGCGGCGGAAACACTACGTACTACGCCAGCGAATATGGCGACTTGAATGCCGAAAATCTACAGAAGCTCATCGCCGACGCGTACGGCGAGTCCGTGCTTGAGCAGGAGGAGGGTTCGGTGCTGTTGCGCAACAACGACGGCACGCTGCCGCTTGCCTCAGACAAACATGTCACGTTGTTCGGCCACGCCGTGGTGCAGCCGGTCTACAGCCCGGGTGGCGCCAACAGTGCCGCCGACACCGGCAAATATGTGATTGATCTGAAATCCGCACTGGAACATGCCGGTTTCTCGGTGAACAACACTCTGTTTGACGCCTATTCGAAGAGCGATACCAAGCGTGTGGCCAGCAACAACCTGCAGGTTTCCGGCGATCCACGTTCGAATGGCGCGTTGAATGACGCCCCGGTGCTTGGCGAGGAGCCGGCATCGTTCTATACCGATCAGCTCAAGGCCAGCTGGCAGGACGATTACCACGATGTCGCCATCGTCATGCTTGCCCGTGAAGGCGGTGAAGACAAGGAGATGATGATGAAGGATCCGGAGGGCATCAGTGCTCTGAGTCTGCATCAGGACGAGAAGGACCTGCTGCGGATGATCAAGGATTCCGGCAAGTTCTCCAAGACCATCGTGCTGCTCAATTCCGCCTTTCCGATGGAGGTCGGCTGGCTTGATGACTACGGTGTGGATGCCTGCATGTGGATCGGCAATCCAGGGCAGCGTGGTTTCGAAGGAGTGGCCAATCTGTTGGTGGGCAAGGCCAATCCTTCGGGCCGTTTGACCGACACGTATGCCGTCGATTCCATGTCGTCGCCGGCCGCGCACACTTCCAGCCAGAACTCAAACCAATGGACGAACGTCGATGAAGTGAACGCCGCAGTCAGCGATAAGCCGGTCAATATCGATAATGTGACCGTACAGTCCGAGAACATCTATGTCGGCTATAAATACTATGAGACCCGCTACGCGGACGCCGTGACGAATCCGGGCAGCGGAGCGGCCAGCTCGGTCGGAGCTTCACATGGTGCCTCGGCATGGAACTATGCGGACGAAGTCAGTTATCCGTTTGGGTACGGTCTGAGCTACACCACTTTTGAACAGACGCTCGACGGTGTGAGCTACGACCGTGACAAGGATGAATTCACCGCCAAGGTAACGGTGAAGAACACCGGTGATATTGCGGGTGCCTCTGTAGTGGAACTGTATGCGCAGACCCCGTATGGCGAATATGAGCGGAAGAATCTGGTCGAGAAATCCGCCATCCAGCTTGCCGGCCAAGGCCGTACCAAGACATTGCAGCCGGGTGCTTCCGAAACCGTGGACGTTACGGTGGACCGCTACCTGTTGGCCAGCTATGACTATACCAAGGCCAAGGGCTATATTCTGAGCGCCGGTGACTACTATTTCACCATTGGCGACAATGCGCATGATGCTTTGAATAATGTACTTGCGGCCGAAAACGCCACTGGTATGACCGACTTCGATGGCAAGCCGGTGGAAGGGGATGCGGCCAAAACCTACCGGTGGTCGTATGACGACGTCGACACCAAGACCTATGCCAAATCCGATGCGGGCGAACGGGTCACCAACCGGTTCGAGGATGCCGACGCGAACTATTGGAAGGATGGTGCCGTCACCTATCTGACCCGTTCCGATTGGAAAGGCACCTTCCCGACCGAACCGGTCAAGATGACCGCTACCGGCAAGATGATCGAACTGCTTAAGGGTGATCTGTATCGGCAGTCCAAGGATTCCAAGTCCGTCAGCGACTACACGCAGGGAGCCGACAATGGTCTGACGTTCGTGATGATGAAAGACGTCGATTACAACGATGACGAGACCTGGAACAAATATCTTGACGAAATGACCATCGATGAGATGACCACCCAGCTTTCCGATTTGTTCGGCACGGCCGAAGCGGCTTCCGTGAACCGACCGGCGTATGCGGCTGGTGACGGTACCGCCAGCGTCGGCGGCAATACCTACGCCAAAGAGTACGGTGACGCCCGTGACGTCACCCTGTATCCGGCGACCAATGTGCTCGCCAGCACTTGGGATTACGGATGCATGCAACGTCGTGGCGAACTGGTCGGTGAGGAAGCCCTGTATGCCAAGACCCCGGTCGGATGGGGTGGTGGCGGCAATCTGCACCGCACTCCGTTCGGCGGGCGCAATGGCGAATACTGGTCCGAAGACAGCATCATGGTCTACCTTGACAACCTCGTGGAACTTTCAGCTGCTCAGAAGAAAGGCTTCGCACAGGGTGTCAAGCATGTTGCAGGCAATGATCAGGAGCTGTATCGCGAAGGTCTGAACATGTTCTTCAACGAGCAGGCATTCCGCGAGGGTGCGCTCAAGGGCGTGGAAGGCATCGTCAGCAACGAGAACGCCACCGCTTTGATGATGTCGTTCAACAGGCTCGGTGTGGTCTGGTCCTCAGCCAGCACCGCGCTGACCACTCAGGTGATCCGCAACGAATGGGGCTTTAAGGGCATGATCGAAACCGACGGCGTGGCCGGCGGCTCCTACAAGTCGCATTTCCCGTCATCATTGGCGGCAGGCGTGACCACCTACTGCATCGATCCGGGCAATACCGCGGCCGCAGGCATCAAGAAGCAGATCGAAGACAATGACGACGGCGATATGCTCGGCTATCTGCGCACCTCAATGAAGAACTTCCACTATGCGCTGACTCGTACCAGCCTGATCAACGGGTTGGATGCCAACGCCAAAGTGGTCAAAGTCACCCCTTGGTGGCGTTACGCGATCTTCGGTGTGGATGCGGCGTTTGCGTTGATGACGCTTGGCTGCGCCTGCATGATGTGGCGTTCCGGACGTCGAGGCAAGAATGCGCGGGAAACGGTCAAGGTCGAATCCGAAACCGCGACGGGAAAGTGAGGAATCATCATGAATAGCAGAACTCTATCCATGTTCTCCGACAGAACTATCGGCTTTTACCTAGGGCTCGCCGCCGGTGTGATGGCCATCGTCTCACTGGTTGCCTACGCCATGTATGCCGTTGCCGCCGGCTCATACAACGTGTGGGTCATCGCACCGCTTGTGTTGGTCGTGCTTGCGCAGGCCGCGACCATACCGCTTGACAATGACTGGCTGATTGCCGTAACGCCGGCGATAGGCATGATCGCATGGTGTGCGTTCGTCATGGAATGCATGTATACGTTCGTCGGCCATTTCATGAATCTGAACATGTTCGGCGACCAGAGCCTGTTCGATCCGGTCATGACGGTGACCGTGCTGACCGCAGTCACCGTGCTGATGCTCATGGTGTCGTCGTTCATGCGTAAACGTAAGTAGGCTGCCAGCCTTCCGCCATTTGTCAGACGTCGTTCGGGCGAAGGGGCGCCACGATCGTTCTTGCGCCCGAATGACGACCTTCCTTCGTGAACGTCTTTGAAAGCACCATCATGAACAGAATCCCATTCAATACCGGCTGGACGTGCCGTCCGGCCGCATCCGAGGCCGAGGAAGTGCCGGTGACCATTCCCCACGACGCCATGCAGTGGGATCCGAAAAGCGCCGACAGCCCATCCGGAGTGAACAGCGGCTGGTACAGCGCTCGCGACTACCTGTACACCAAGCATTTCTCTTCCGCCGACATTCGCAGATCTTCCGGTGATCTCACCCTGCTCGAGTTCGAAGGTGTCTACCGTAATGCCCGCATACGATTGAACGGTAGGCTGATCGCCTCCCATGATTATGGCTATTCCGGCTTCTATGCGGATCTGAGCGAGTACATAGCCGAAGGCGACAACGTGTTGACGGTCGAAGCGCATAACAGCGACCAGCCGAACTGTCGCTGGTATTCCGGTACCGGCATCTATCGTCCGGTATGGCTATGTGTCATGCCGGAGCGACATATCATGCCCGACGGCGTGCGCATAACGACGGTCGATTACCGTACCGGACGCATCGCGGTCGACGTACGCACCAGCCATCCGGGAGTCGTATATGTGAGCGTTCTCGATGCCGACGGCAGGTCCATGGCGCAATTCAAGGCGTTGTCGGATTGGCTCGATGGGCGAGGCAATCTCATGCATGAGGAATGCGTGATTCCCGATGTTCGCCTGTGGAACACCGATGAGCCGAATCTCTACACCTGTGTGGTGCGGTTCGGCGATGACGAGCAACGTGAGGTCTTCGGCGTGCGTACGGTGGAATGTGATGCGCGACGGGGATTCCGTATCAATGGCGAACGTGTGATCCTGCGTGGTTGCTGCATCCACCATGACAACGGACTGCTGGGCGCATGCGCATATCCGGCCGCCGAGGAACGCAAGGTGGCGTTGCTGAAAGGCGGCGGTTACAATGCCATCCGTTCCGCGCACAATCCTTGTTCCAAGGCGTTGCTTGACGCCTGTGACCGACTGGGCATGTTGATGCTCGACGAGTATGTGGACGGCTGGTACATCCACAAGACCCGCTACGACTACGGCACCGAAGTGGAGGCGAACTATCGTGATGATCTGGCCGATCTGGTGGCCAAGGACTATAACCATCCGAGCGTGATCATGTATTCGATCGGCAATGAGGTGTCGGAAACCGCGCAGCCGCGAGGTATCGCTCTGACCGACGCCATGACGCAATATCTGCATGGGCTCGATGCGACCAGACCAGTGACCTGCGGCGTCAATATCTTCTTCAATTTCCTGTCATCCATGGGACTTGGCGTGTATACCGACGAAAAAGCGATGAAGGAAATCGAACATTCCGGCAAGAAGAAGGCGGTCGGCAGCGAATTCTTCAATCGGCTCGCAGGCATCATGGGAGCCGACTTCATGAAGTTCGGCGCGACCTTGCCTCCTTGCGATTGGAAGACGCGCGGCGCGTTCGCCGTGATGGACGTTGCCGGATACAACTACGGCATCCGCCGATACAGGCATGACCTGAACAGATATCCGGATCGCGTGATCGTCGGCTCGGAAACCTTCTGCTCGGATGCGGCGCGATTCTGGGATTTGGCGCAGAGCAATCCGCGGCTGATCGGTGATTTCGTATGGTCCGGTATGGATTATCTCGGGGAAGTCGGTATCGGCTCGCAGGAGTATGCGGAATATGCCAAGAACTTCGACGGATCACTTGGCTGGGTGAGTGCGGGCGCCGGTCGATTCGACCTGACCGGCAAGCCTTTGGCGGAGGCTTCATACACTCAGGTCGCATTCGGTCTGAAACCGATTGCGATCGGCGTGGTGCCGGTCGGTCTTGGCCGTGAACATTCGCCGTCCGCCTGGAAGATGACCAATGCGGTCGAAAGTTGGTCGTGGGACGGTCAGGAAGGTGAACGCACGCAAGTGGAGGTATATGCGCGTGCCGCCAGGGTGAAACTCTTGCTGAACGGACGTGAAATCGGGTCGGCTCGTGTCGGACGTGACGCTCGCGTGACATTCACGGCCGTCTACAGGCCGGGCAGTCTGACGGCGGTGGCGTATGACGCCGACGGCGTGGAAATCGCGAGAACATCACTGGCCACGGCAGGCAAGGAAACGAGATTGCATGCCGTGCCGGAAGCGGAGCGCATCGCGCTCGGTGACGGGCTCGCATATGTGCGGTTCATGTATGCCGACGTTGCGGGAACCGTCAAACCATTACTGCGAGGTGACGTGCATATCGAAGTGGAAAACGGCGAAATCCTGGGTTTTGGCAGCGCCTGCCCATACTACGAGCGTAGCTATCGCAGCGATACCGCCGACACCTACTACGGCGAGGCGATGGCCATCATCAGGCCTTGCGAGACGGGAATCCTCAGCGTGAAGGCAAGCAGTCCGTACGGTGAGGCCACGGCTCGAATCGAGGTGAGATAATGGCGGTCAATCCTTGGCGAACCTTTGCGAGGAATCATCCGAAGGCCGCAAAATGGGTCTGGCAGATAGGCGTGTTCTATCTGTTCAGTCTGGCGGTCACCGTGCTGCAATATGCGTTGTTCACGTTCCTGCCGTATCTGTTTGGCGAGGGGCTGGCCTCCACGGCATTCATGTGGCCGCATATTCCGATATCGTTCGCAGGCATCGACTACTCGTGGAATGTGCTTGGCTATGAGGTGGCGCGCAATGCGGCCGGGGAAGTGGTGATCGGCGGTGGCCTTGGATATTTCCTGAGCTATGAGATCGGATCATTCGTGGCGCAGTGCGTCAACTTCCCGCTGCAACGCAACGTGACGTTCAAATCACATGGCAACGTGGCATATCAGATACTGTGGTACTTCATCGCATGGGTGCTGATCTCATTGTTCTGCAACGCCATCAACGGCCTGTGGCTGCCGTTGGCGCAGGCACGGTTCGATCCAGCCGTATACAATCTGCTGGTCACGTTCATCACCGGAGGCGTGTCCATGGTGATCTACTTCTTCGTATACAAAATCATCTTCCCGGAGGGCAAGTCGGACGATCGGTGATGATCGTGCTACCTGCGCTTGGCGTGGCGATGGTTGACGATGGCCTTGGAACCGCGGTCGGACAGTTGCGAGACCAGTGCGCCCAAGGCTGCGGAAATGACGGCGAAGGCGATGCCGAGGATGGCGTCCTTGCGTGCGTCGGTGGTGCCGTCGGGAAGGGTCGCCTTGCGGCCAACGCTCTGCTTCCACGCCATCTCGAACACCTTGCCGAACGCCAGTCCGACCAGCGTAGGCATGGCGAACTTGAAGATTTTGTCACCGAAGGAATCGGGATCGTTCAGTCTCTGATCGCGCTTGGCGTTCACTTTCCCGTCAATGTTGCGCAGGGCCGCTACCACACGGTCCGCTGTAGATTCCAGATCTGGCGTTTCACTCATGGTTCCATAGTAATGCGTGATCGACGTGCTTTCCTGCCAATCCGGATGGGCGAAGCGCGTAGCGGAATGATGTTGCGATTTCCGAAGACACGAGGGAGCAAGTGCAGGGGTTCATGGGCGGGGTCGGTTAGAGTAGGGATATGACTGAAAATCATGTTGGAAGCAAGGACGCTTCCGTTGTTGCGCCCGGACGCTTGGTGCTGTTGCGCCACGGACAGACGGTGTGGAGCGAATCCGGTCAGCATACCGGACGCACTGATATTCCATTGACCGACACCGGTCGACTACAGGCCGAATCCGCGGGAGAGCGTTTGCGTTCGGCCTTCCCGAACGGTTTCGATCCAGGCTGCATGTTCGCAAGTCCGCTTCGCCGTGCCCGCCAGACCGCGGCGCTCGCCGGTTACGGCGATTACAGGATCCTGCCCGAGATCGCCGAATGGGATTACGGTCGCGCCGAGGGGCGCACACGCCAGCAGGTCAGCGAGGCTAGCGGTTTCGCCTGGGACGTATGGCGGGATGGTCCGCGCTCGCTGAACCCCGGACTTGAAGGCGATTGGATTGAGACATTGCCGTCCGGCGAGCAGGTTCCCGTGCATAACGGTCCGGGCGAGGACGTGGAGGAGGCCGCCGCGCGTACCCGGGACGCCATCGAACGGGTATTGCCGTTGCTGAACGTCGGCCACGATGTGCTGCTGGTGGCTCATGCGCATATTCTGCGCATCCTTACTTCGCAATGGTTGGGCGTCGACCCGCATTTCGCCCGTCTGCTGCGGCTCGATACCGCGCATTACTGCATCCTGAGCCAGTACAAGGGTGACAATGTCATAGAGCGTTGGAACTGCTGAAATACGCGAGACAAAAGGTCTTTGCTCACTTTCAAAACGGTTGCCCCGAGGATGTTTTCTATGGGCCGGGAAAGGGAGACGTCGTAGGTACGCCCGTACGGTATGTATGCCGTACGGGTTTTCGTTGTCGTCCGTTCTGCCGATGGCTTGCCTGTCGGTGTATGATGCGTGCTTGACGCCCGATGATGTGCTTCACATAGCTATGCATTCGTTTGCTTATCGCCGGATTCCCAGGCCGAAGGATGACCTTTGATTGAACCAAATGTGTGGAAAAGCCGGAGAATGATGGTCTGCGAACAAGGTGTGTCGCAAACGATTTCATCACAAGATATGTCAGAAAAGTGTTGCAAATAAAGAGATTTCAAATATCTGAAAAGTCATAAAATGATGAATTGCAAGGCTTGATTTGCTTACGTTTGCAAAAAACCGAGAAATGCGGCACAATGGTGGTTGCCGGAGTCGTGAAGACGCAACTTCGAGAAAGACATGTTTCCAGCGGGATGTCTGGAAGCTAGGAATGGAAGAGAAAGGTTCGATGATGAATCGCACTATCAAGGCGGCGGTAGGCATGATCGCCATTGCTGCAATGTCCGTCGGCACGCTTGCCGCGTGTGGCTCGGATTCCAGCTCCAGTGATGGCAAAGGCAAGGTCTACTACTTGAACTTCAAGCCGGAAGCCAATGACGCCTGGCAGGCACTGGCCAAGAAGTACACCAAGAAGACCGGCGTCGAAGTCAAGGTCCAGACCGCGGCGTCGGGCACCTACGAGCAGACCCTGAAGTCTGAAATCGCCAAGAGCGAAGCCCCGACCCTGTTCCAGGTCAACGGTCCGGTCGGCTACCAGAATTGGAAGTCCTACACCGCCGACATGTCCGATACCGAGCCGTATAAGGAGCTCATCGACCAGTCCGTCGCCCTCAAAGACGGAGACAAGGTCGTCGGCGTTCCGTATGCCATGGAGACCTACGGCATCATCTACAACAAGGACATCCTCAACAAGTACATCGCCACTGACGGCGCCAAGATCAAGAGCGTCGACGACATCGACAACTTCGACACCCTGAAGGCCGTTGCCGATGACATGCAGGCCAAGAAGGACGAGCTCGGCATCAAGGGAGCCTTCACTTCCGCCGGTTTCGATTCCAGCTCAGATTGGCGCTTCAAGACCCATCTGGCCAACCTGCCGCTGTATTACGAGTTCAAGCAAGACAAGATCACCGAGCAACCGGAGACCATCAAGGGCACCTATCTGCCGCAATACAAGCAGATCTTCGACCTGTACCTTAAGGATTCCACCACCGAGCCGACTCAGTTGAGTTCTAAGACCGGTGACGACGCCACCTCCGAATTCTCCCTGGGCGAGGCCGCCTTCTACCAGAACGGTACCTGGGCGTGGTCCGATCTCAACAAGAATGGCATGAAGGCCGATTCCCTCGGCATGCTTCCGATCTATATCGGCGTCAAAGGTGAGGAAAAGCAGGGCTTGGTCACTGGTTCCGAAAACTACTGGTGCATCAACGACAAGGCTTCCGACGCCGACAAGAAGGCCACCAAGGACTTCCTGAAGTGGGTCATCACCGACAAGGACGGCATTGAGTCCATTTCCTCCGACATGGGCCTGACCACGCCGTTCAAGACCTTCAGCGACGTCAAGAGCGACAATCCGCTCACCCAGGCCGCCGTTGAGGACCAGAACTCCGGCAAGACCGCCGTTTCTTGGAACTTCACCATGATGCCGTCCGAGGAGTGGAAGAACAAGCTTGGCTCCGCCCTCCTTGAATACGCTCAGGGCACCGGTGACTGGAATGCCGTCAAGACTGCGTTCGTGGATGGTTGGAAGACCGAATACGATGCGGCCCACTGAGAGGGCATGCGGACCCGGTCGAACGGTTGGGTTCGCCATGACTGAATACAACTGAATATTGTGCCGCGGCAGGCATTTCCTTTCCTCCTTTATGTGCCGCGGCCGGATGTGAAGACAACAAGGCCGCCACCACATTGTGCAAACGTGTGGTGGCGGCCTTGTTGTTGTCTTCAAACGCCTGCCGACGCTTCCGCGGCGACGTCGTATTCCGCTTAGGTGGATTGTCTATCGGTGCAGGCGTGCGGTGGTGGAGCGCACGATCAACTGCGCGGGGAACGTCGTGAACGGTTCCGCAAGCGGCTGCTTTTCGATGAGGCTCAATGTCATCCGTGCGGCTTCCTGCGCCATCTTGACAGGCTCTTGACGGACGGTGGTCAGGCCGAGGTCGCGTGCGTAGGTGCTGTCGTCATAGCCGATGATGGAAATGTCATTCGGCACGGTGAAGCCATTGCGTTCCAGTTGGAACAGGAGAGGCACCGCGATGCCGTCCTCCTGGCAGGCAATGGCCGTCGGCATGTGGTCGAGGCTCAGCAGCTGCGTGACGACCTTGCTGATGTTGTTCTTGCCTTCGTCGGTGACGAGTACGCGCGGCGTGATGCCGTTGGTTGCGCAGCATGCCATGAATGATTCGAAACGGCCCTGCACGCTGAAGTGCAACGTCACATCGCGGTCGGTGCGGATGTAGGCGATGTCGTTGTGCCCGAGCGTCATCAGATGACGTGCGGCGAGCTCGGAGCCTTGCTTGTCGTCGATGCGCACTGCCGCGTCGAATCCGCGTTCCTCCGGCTGGATCGAGTTGATGCCGATAATTGGCACGTTTACGGATTTGAGCTGTTTGATTTCGCTGCTGTCGATGTCGAAGGAGATGACGATTACGGCATCGACGTTGCGGCGGACCGGCAACATGTCGAAGAATTCGCGGCGTTCTTCGATGCTGGACATCTGGTAGATGGAGATGTCGTAGCCCTCGTCGTGGAAGACCTGGTTCAGACCTTCGATGATGGATGAGCTGAACCACAGATTGAGTCTGCCGGAGACCAACACCGCGATGCGCAGTGCACGGCCGGTCTTCAGCGCCGCCGCTGAGCGGGAGATGGAGGAGTTCAGCTCGTCGGCCGCTTTCATCACCTTCTCGCGGGTGGTTGCCGATACCAGATCGGGGCGCGTGAACGAGCGCGAGACCGTCGAAATGGATACATGCGCAAGTTGCGCCACATCTTGAATACTGCTTTTCATATACTGACCTCTTTAGTGTTCAGCATACTGTATTGCAAGGTTTTGCAAAAGCCGGCTTACAAACGTTTGCAAAAAAATTTGATAATCCAAAATCTTTGAGATTTCAATATATTGAATACTTCTACTGATATGACAACGTTGCTGAATCTATGAGTTAAAGTAGGCAAAAATGACAACGTTTGACATTTAGTGTCATGACGTTTATCATGGCCAATGAGCGCCTGAAATGAGACCGAACAGAGCAGTGACGTTTCCACCTCAGGCCAATGATTGCAAAGGGATTCCGCGACACGTTGACGTGAGTGCGGAATCAGGAGGAAGAAAGCAGGCACGCATGATCAGCATGACCGGCAAGGCGATACGGAAATGGTGGGCGCTATTCGCGTTACCTACGTTCGCTGCGTTCATCATCGGGTTCGTGATCCCGTTCATCATGGGTATATATTTGAGCTTCTGCAAATTCACCACTGTTACCGACGCGGAGTTCGTGGGGCTCAAAAACTATCAAAAGGCATTCGCGGATAAGGAATTTTTGCATGCGCTCGGCTTTTCCGTGGCGCTGACCATCGTGACGACCATCGTGATCAACGTGGCCGCATTCGCCATCGCGTATATGCTCACCAAAGCCATCAAGGGTTCAAACATCTTTCGTTCCGTGTTCTTCATGCCGAACCTCATCGGCGGCATCATCCTGGGCTATATCTGGATGCTGCTGCTCAACGGCATCCTCGCCCATTGGGGCCGCGCACTGACATACAGCGCCACATACGGATTTTGGGGCTTGGTCATCCTGGTATGTTGGCAGCAGATCGGCTACATGATGATCATCTATATCGCAGGCATGCAGTCCCTGCCGACTGACGTGCTTGAAGCCGCCGCCGTTGACGGGGCGACCGGATCGCAGACCATGTTCAGGATCATCATTCCGCTGATGATGCCATCGATCACCGTCTGCTCGTTCCTGTGCGTAACCAACGGGTTCAAGCTTTATGATCAGAACCTTGCGTTGACCAACGGCGCTCCGTCGAACATGTCCGAGGGCTTGGCCATGAACATCACACGCACCTTCTACGGGCGCATGGGTTGGGAAGGCGTCGGCCAGGCCAAGGCCGTGCTGTTCTTCGTCTTGGTGGCGGTGGTCGCAATCATTCAGAACAAACTCACGACTTCCAGGGAGGTGGAGGCATGATCTCCGGAGACAAGGTCAAACATGGTGGACTGTGGACCGTGCTGTTCGCGGTCATCTCGCTGGCATGGGTGTTCCCGATCGTATTGGTGCTCATCAACTCCTTCAAGCAGAAGGCATATATTTCGCGCAATGCGTTCTCCATTCCGACGGGCAAGGCGTTCGTCGGGCTTGAAAACTATACGCGTGGCATTGAAACCACGAATTTCTTCGCAAGCTTTGGCTGGACCCTGCTGATCACGGTCGGTTCCGTCACGTTGATTCTGGTATGCACGTCGATGTGCGCATGGTGGATCGTGCGTGTGAATAATTGGGCCGCCAAGCTCCTGTACACGCTGTTCCTGTTCAACATGATCGTGCCGTTCCAGATGGTCATGTTCACCCTGTCCAAACTCGCTGACATGTTGAAGCTCAACACCCCGTGGGGCCTGTGCTTCGTGTATCTGGGTTTCGGTGCCGGTCTGGCCGTGTTCATCTTTACGGGCGTGGTCAAAGGCATTCCGCAGTCCTTGGAGGAATCCGCGATGATCGACGGCGCCTCCGTACCGCGCATCTTCTTCCAGATCGTCGTGCCGATTATGAAGCCCTCAATCGTATCGGTCGCGATTCTTCAGGCCATGTGGATCTGGAATGACTACCTACTGCCGTACCTGACCCTTGACCTAGGCAAGTACAAGACCATCTCCGTGGCCATCCAGTACCTGAAAGGCGGCTACGGTTCGGTGGATATGGGCGCGATGATGGCATGTCTGGTCATGGCGATCATTCCGATCATCGTGTTCTACCTCATCTGCCAGAAGCATATCGTCAAAGGCGTGATGGCCGGTGCGGTGAAGGGCTGATTTCGAATCCGACCGATCGTGGCGCGGAGCTCATGAGACATCCGGATTGTTGTACAAGGTGGATCATGAGCTCCGCGCCACGATCGTTATTGAATGGGGGAGGGGACGTAGCGCCTGAATATGTGCTCGAGGATCGGGGTATGCAACATGATCATGGTGCCATAGCCGAGGATCAGCAGCAGAAACAGGCCCTGTGGCATGTAGAACCAACTGCCTGCCAGCAACGCCACAAACACCGCATCGATGGCGGCCAAAGCCAAGGTATGCCCGATGTTGCTCACGCCGAAAACGAACGCATTGCCCAACGTGCGCCAGAACGAGTTCTCAAAACGCGCCTGCAATGCCCAAATCCACTCGAATCCGATGATCCATACGATGCTCAATGCGAATTTCGGAATCAGCAGCGGTGTGATCTGCAGCACGATCCACGAGTAGACGCTGACCGCGCCGGTGACGCCGAAGATCAGCCAGTAGCCGGTCGTCTTGATGAAATTCGAGCGGAACGCGGCGAAATAATTGCGCGTCACCGTGCCCTCCCCGGCCAACGACTTACGGGCCGTGTCATGGCCGGCGGCCAAGGCCGCACCGATGGTGATGATCGGAATGCTGGTGACGATCATCAGGATGTTGATCCACATCGCGTCGACGGCGTCGCTCAGGCCACGCATAAAGCCGGAATCGGGTGAAAGAAACCTCATGGGCGCAAGTCTACTCGAACAGTCTGGCAATCGTTGTCGCCTCTAGGATGCGGGAGATCCGCACCTGTGCGGCAAACGATTGATGGTATCGTTTTCATAAGCAGATCGCAGTGAGAAAGGGGTCATGTATGACTGCAAACAATCAGCGTGACGATTGGTGGAAGCAGGCGGTGGTCTACCAGATTTATCCGCGCAGTTTCAAGGATGTGAACGGCGACGGATTGGGCGACATCGCCGGTATCACCGAAAAGATGGATTATCTGCAGGAGCTGGGCGTCGATGCGATCTGGCTGTCGCCGTTCTATCCATCCGATCTGGCCGACGGCGGCTACGACGTGATCGACTATCGCAACGTGGATCCGCGCCTCGGTACCATGGATGACTTCGATGCGATGGCTGCGGCCGCGCATCGGGCCGGTATCAAGGTAATCGTCGATATCGTACCGAACCACACGGCGGACAAACATGAGATGTTTCTCGAAGCGCTCGCCGCAGGTCGGGAATCGGCCGCACGTGACCGTTACATTTTCCGTGAGGGTCGTGGCGAGAACGGTGAACTGCCTCCGAATGACTGGCAGTCGCTGTTCGGCGGCCCGGCTTGGCAGCAGGTGGAGGATGGACAGTGGTACCTGCACCTGTTCGCGAAGGAGCAGCCGGACCTCAACTGGAAGAATCCGGACGTACATGAGGAATTCAAGAAGACCCTGCGATTCTGGTCCGATCACGGTACGGATGGCTTCCGTATCGACGTGGCGCACGGCTTGGCGAAGGATCTCGATTCCGTGCCGCTCGCCGACATGGACCCGATGGCGGTGCAGAAGCAACTGCCGCCGGAACATGGTCTGAGTCCTCTGTGGGATCGTCCTGAAGTGCATGAGATCTATCGTGAATGGCGTGACGTGTTCAACGAGTATGATCCGCCGCGTTTCGCAGTAGGCGAGGCCTGGGTACGCGCCGAATCTCAGCATATGTATGCCTCCACCGACGAGCTTGGACAAGTGTTCAACTTTGAATTCGCCGAAGCGGGCTGGTTCGCCGATGAATTCCGCGGCGCCATCGAGGATGGCCTGAAAGCGGCCACCGAGACCAATGGATCCACCACCACGTGGGTCATGAACAACCACGACGTGCCACGCAGCCCGTCCCGCTACGGTCTGCCACAGGTCAAGGGCGCACCGTTCCATCAGCTCGCGCATGATTGGCTGCTGCGTGACGGCGGCACCTACCCGGAGGATCGTGAGGTGGGCACCCGCCGTGCTCGTGCCGCCGCGCTGATGGAAATCGGTCTGCCGGGATCCGTGTATGTGTATCAGGGCGAGGAACTGGGCTTGTTCGAAGTGGCGAACATTCCGTGGGATCGTCTTGAGGATCCCACGCCACGCAACACCCGCCGCAACTTCACCGACAAAGGTCGTGACGGATGCCGTGTGCCGTTGCCGTGGAACGCCGACGATTGTGGTGAGCCGGCTCCATGGAATGATGATTTCATCGCCGGCGCGACGTTCGGTTTCGGACCGGTCTCGCATGCGGACGGTTCCGCCGTTGCCGATGCACATCTGCCGCAGCCGGTTTGGTTCAAGGATTTCGCCGCCGACGTTCAGATTGCTGATGATGATTCGATGCTGGCGCTGTACCGCAAACTGCTGAAATTGCGTCAGACCGTGCTGACGGCTACCGGCGATACGTCTGCCGAGTTGCTTGATATGGGAGATGCGGTGGTTGCGTATTCCCGTCCCGCCACGAAGGGCCGTCGATTCGTATCCGTCACGAATTTCGGAGCCGTATCGGTCGAGCTGCCGGAAGGCGGCGTGGTCATAGCCGAATCCGGTTTGTTGACCGATGACGGTGAACTCCCGCAGGACACGTCGGTCTGGATGCTGCTTGGCTGAGTGATGTGGCATCCGATTGCGGTGTCGGTTTCATGGACCTGTTCATCCAAGCAATCGCAGTGCCGGACCGGTGAGACATGTCTCACCGGTCCGGCACTGCGATGGAATGCATCCTACTTGCCGCCGTTCATGATGGCGGCAAGAGATTGAACGCGTGGCAGGTCGAACACCTCATCGGTGTGGATGACCTTGCCATCGGGGCCGGCCAGCGGCACGCGCCAGTTGGAGTATTCGCTGGAAGTGCCCGGTTGGTTCTGTGAACGGGTTTCACCCACGCCATCGACCAGCGCGGCCTGCAAGAGCACGGACGGCGAGCTGAGCAGCATCCTGTGCATTGCCTCTACGATCTCCTGGATATGCCCGTCCACATCGGCGGCGACGTCCGGCGTGACCAATCCGCTTTCCACCAGTCGGTCGAGCATGGCCTGGCGTTCCGCAGCCGCGGAAGCCCGGAACTCCTCGACCGGACCCGATAGCAAATGCAATTGCTCGCGTAGCTTCACGTGTTCGAATTCGAGATAGCCGGCGGTCGGCGGCAGGTCGTGTGTGGTGACGGATGCCAACGCATACTTGCGGTACGTGGCGGGATCGGCATAAGGATCACCGGCGTTGGGGGAGTCATCCACGCGCGCGAACCATTCCACCATGCAGCCAAGCAGCCCATGATCGGCAAGTACGGTGCGGACGTAGTCCGGTACGGTGCCCAGGTCCTCGCCAATCACCAAACCGTTCGCGCGCGTGGCTTCGATGGTAAGGATCGCTATCATCGCCTCGTAATCATACGTAACATACGCACCGCCCTTCGCGCCTTCGCCCTGCGGAATCCACCACAGGCGGAACAGGCCCAGCACATGGTCGATGCGTACCGCACCTGCACGAGAGAACATGTTGTGCACCATGTCGCGATATACGCCGTAACCGGTTTTCTCCAGATAATTCGGATTGAACGGCGGCTGGCCCCAATCCTGACCCTGTTGGTTGTAGAAGTCGGGCGGGCAACCTACGGTCACGCTACCGACGGCAAAACGTTCCGGATTCCACCACACGTCGGCGCCCAATGCGTGCACGCCCACGGCCATATCCTGCACCAGGCCCAGCGCCATGCCGGATTCGCGTGCGGTGCTCTGCGCGGCAGTCACCTGTTCGGCGGCGATCCACTGCAGCCAGCATTCGAAATCCATCAGGTCGGCGTGTTCGTGCATTAACGTGGCCACCTCGGGTGAATCACGGTTCGTCTCGCCGAACCAAGAGCTCTCCCATGGGGCACCCCATACCTCAAATGCCACCGACCATGCGGCGAATGCGCGCAGATCCGGGCCTGACGCCTCCTTGAACGCCTCGAATGCCGATTGGCGCCTGGCGGAACGCGGTACTGCATATATGCGTTGCAGGGCCTTGCGCTTATGCCACCATGCGGTATTGATGTCCATCGGATTCGGGTCGTCGTTGGCCGGCGACACTTCGGCATGCAGACGTTCGACCTCGGCCAGGTCGACTTCATCGAGATTGGCATACTCCTCGATATCCTGCGGCCGAATATAGGTGACGTTGAGGAATCGACGGGATTCCGGCAGATACGGCGAAGGCTCAAGTGGCTCGATCGGTGCGGTCGCATGGATCGGATTGATCAGCATGAAGTCGGCGTGCGACTTCTCCGCGGCGTCTTTCAGCAGTCTTCGCAGATCGCCGTAATCGCCTACGCCCCACGATTCGGCGGAACGTACGGAATACAGCTGCGTCATCCAACCCCAACGCTGCTTTTCGGCAACGGCTTTCGGCAATTCGATGCGGGTCGATGCGCAGATCAGCGTCGCCTCGCCGTGCATCTCACCTGCGTTTACGCGTAGGGTATGGTAGCCGACGGGAATGTCGTCAGGCAGATTCAGCTGCAGTGAGCCGTCATTTTGCGGCATCAGGTGCATGCACAGGTTTTCGGCGTATTGCGTACCGTCTTCCAGCATAAGACGCAACGTCACATCGTTGCCCTTGTTATGAATGGGGATGGTGGTCGGTCTGCCGATGAACTTCACCACGGTCGGCGGTATGAGCGTATCGGCAATGCGCTGCCTGGCCTCGGCGTATGAATCGGTGATGGCTTGCTCGGTGGATGCGTCCACACCCAGTGCGGCCAGCACGGAAACAAGCACTTCGTCGCGGATCTCAACATAGGTGCCGAGCTGGTCGATATACGAGGTGGAGATGCCGTTGATTTTGGCCAGCTGGATAAGCGGGCGCGCGATACGCTCGGCGCTTTCGGTGTGCTGCGTTGATGCTGTCATGCTGATTCAGTCTCCCTTTCGTATGCGTCCGCCTACATGCTGTGCAACGACGCTGTCTATGTGAGTGCCGGCAGGCTGCGATGCCGCCGGCAGGCGTTATGACGATTACTGTACCATAGTATGCTATCGTTTTCAACGTATGTTGTGCTGTCGAAAATGGTTGCGATATATAGGTTTATGATGACTGTGCTATGGCTGGCATATTGATTTGTCGCGGTTGTTATGACGAACGTTTGCAATATGAAGCATACTTAGTCTCGTAGGATTGCGAAGCTTTGCAGGCTCATGTTCAGAGAGTTGCCGGAGACATCGATATCGCCGATATGGAAGATTTCGGTAAAATCGCCTTCCGGCAACTGCAAACGTTCGCTGTGCCGGCTTGGATTGACGGCGATAATCACCCTTTGCGGCCCCGACGACCGCGCGAATGCGAACAATCGCCCACGACTCAATGCCGTGAACGTCCCCCTTGCATGGAGTGCCTCGGTTTCGTTTCTGAGATGGAGCATGTCGTGCACGATGCGCCATAGCGAATCATCTCGTGTTCGCGATTCGGCGACGGTCGGCGCATCGGCGGATGGGTCGACCGGCAGGTAGGCGGAGGTCTCGTCATCCGTGTGCGCGATAGCTCCGGCCTTCAACCCAGCCAAACTTGCTGCGCTCCACTGCATCGGCGTGCGTGAGCCAGTGCGTACGTAACCCCCTTCCAGGGTGGTCAGGGGCAGATATCGCATGCCGATTTCATCGCCGTAATACAGGAACGGCGTGCCTGGCATGGCGAACAGCGTGCAGTAGGCCAGGGCGATCTCGCGTTCGCTCAATCGCGGTGCGATGCGTGCGGTGTCATGATTGCAGGTGATGAAATTAAACGTGCCTCCCAGCCGTTCCGCATCGCGCAGCTGCGGCTCATATTGCTCCAGAAACGAGGCGATCGGCGTCTCAGAATCCGCGTTGAAATAGCTCAGGTCGCCATCGCGGCTCAAGGGGTCGTCAACGTTGCGCAACAACATGTTGTACCCGTTCGGAATGCCGTCCCAGCGCCAGTCCAGATAGAAATCCATGTCGAATCCCGCTTCAAGGCTTTCGCATGGACGTCCCCATTCCGATACGAACGCGACTTCGGGAAATTCCGGGCGAATCTTCGAGAACATGTACTGCCAGGTGCGGATCGTATAGGGCTTGCCGTCATCGTCATGCTTGACGAGACTGTCAGCCATGTCCACGCGGAAGCCATCGGCGCCGCGGGACAGCCAGAAACGCATGATGTCGACCATCGCGTCGGCGGTGGTGAGTGCGTCCGGTCCCAGGGCGGGTTGCTGCCAAGCATGTTTTGGATGGGCGAACCCGTAGTTGAGGGCTGGCTGGCATTTGAAGAAATTCAGGATGTAGGTGCCGTTGCGCGGTGATTCGCCGCCGATGAACGGCAGCCCGTCGCCGCCTGCGATCCACGAATCCGTCCAGATGTATCGATCGGAATACTCGTTGTGATCGGCTTCGGCGCTACGACGGAACCATGCGTGCTCTTCGCTGGTGTGACCGGGGACCAGGTCGAGCAGGATGTGCATGCCGCGTTCGTGTACCTCGTGAAACAGTGCGATCAGATCGGCGTTCGTACCGTATCGGGGGGATACGAGTCGGTAGTCGCGCACATCATAGCCGGCATCTTTGAAGGGGGAATCGAAGCAGGGATTCAGCCAAATCGCATTGCATCCAAGGTCCTGAATGTAATCCAGACGGGCGGTGATTCCGTCGATGTCGCCGATGCCATCGCCGTTCGCGTCGGCAAAGGATTGAGGATAGATCTCGTAGAACACGGCGGTATCGAGCCATGCCGGCCTGGAGTGCGTCGGGCGGGAATCCATGGTGATGTGTCTCCTTGGAAAGATACGGCTTGCCTGATGACGATGAAAATATCCTACCGCAAATTGCAAACGTTGGCAGAAATGTGGTATAGTGACAATCACTGATGCACTCCCGGTGGCTCCAAGGACGGACAGCAATTATCCGTGAAACGATGATGTGAACGTATGCAGAGCTTGAGCGAACGCTTGATACTGGCTGTGTTGAGGGAACACAGGTTATGTGAGGAAAGGAAGATCAATGAAGATCGATTGGAAGAAGGCAATCGGACTGACGGCTGCTGTCTCCATGCTGGTACCGCTTGCGGCGTGCGGCTCCGGAAGCAACGGCTCCTCGGGCTCTTCGGGCACCGAAGCCATCACGCTGAGCGTGTGGGCTCCGCAGGAAGATCAGGCCAAGGACTCCAATTGGCTGGGTAAGGTCGAAGAGAACTTCGCCAAGGCTCACCCGGAATACAAGATCACGTGGAAGAACGATGTCGTCTCCGAGGGCGACGCTTCCAAGAACGTCGCCACCGATCCGGCTTCCGCCGCGGATGTCTACATGTTCGCTTCCGATCAGTTGGGCACCCTCATCGAACGGGGTGGCATCGGACAGCTGGGCACCGACGCCGAGAAGCAGGTCAAGGAACAGAACGGCGATCTGGAAATCAACTCCGTCACCGGCACCGACGGCAAGCTCTACGGCGTGCCGTACACCGACAACACCTGGTTCATGTACTACAACAAGTCCAAGATCACCGCGGACGAGGCCAAGGACTTCGACGCCATGCTCGCCAAGGCCAAGGTCACCTTCCCGATGTCCAATTCCTGGTACATCAACGGCTTCTTCGATGGTCTGACCCTGTTCGGCAAGTCCGGCAACGACGAGAAGGCCGGCATGGTCTTCCCGAAGGATGGCGCCGACATCACTTCCTACCTGGTCGACGTGGTTGCCAACCCGAACTTCAGCAACGATGATGGCGCCTCCGGTCTGGCCGCCATCAAGGACGGCTCCGCCGACGTGCTCTTCTCCGGCACCTGGTCCGCCAAAGACGTCAAGGAAGCCCTGGGCGACAACTACGCCGCCACCCAGCTGCCGACCTTCACCGTGAACGGCCAGAAGAAGCAGATGAAGTCCTTCGCGGCCACCAAGGCCGTCGCCTACAATCCGAACGCCAAGAACACCAAGGCCGCCGCTCAGTTCGCAGCCTACCTTGGCTCCACCGAATCCCAGAAGCTGCATTACGAGATGCGTTCCATCCCGCCGACCGACAAGTCCTTGGCCGATCTCACCAAGGATGATATCGCGGCTCAGGCCCAGGCCGATACCATGGCCAACACCGCAATCCTGCAGTCCGGTCTGGCCGGCATGAACGACTGGTGGACTCCGGCCGAGACCTTCGGCAAGGCTCTGGTCAACAAGGAAATCACCAAGGACAACGCCGCTTCCAAGTACCAGGATTGGGTCACCCAGGCCAAGGGCACCATCGCCGAGTGAATCGGTGATGGCAGACAACAATAACTGAATATTGCGGTGGTCGGCGATGCATTCGCCGACCACCGACCACACTGGACGCATTGCGAGTCATGATGCCTCCTATGATTTCGGCACCATGACTCACTCCTCCTTTACGCTTTGCATTCCCGGGCAAGGTTTTCAATTCTCCTTCCCCTTGTCCGGAAAGCAAGGCCTTTTTATGTAAGCGCGAATCTTTCACGCAATGAAGCACGGCAGAGCGGATCCGCTTCCATGCGTGAGATGGTTCGTTCCCAATAGAGAGGCGGTCGAAATGACAGCAATAACTCTTTCCCCCCGGGAGATGAAGCGCCGCCGGAAGCAAGGCGCTGATTACGTTCCCCCATCGCCATATACGGTAAAGGCGGCATTGACCAAAGGTGATGTATTCACTAGGCTTTCCGCAATCGTGTTCGGTCTGGGCAACATCGTTCGCAAGCAGTATGTCAAGGGCATTGCCATGCTGGCTTTGGAAGTCGCATTCTTTGTGTACCTGTTCACCAGCGGCATCGGATACCTGTCCAAGATTCCGAGCCTAGGAGAAAACAAGGGCGGCAAGAAGCTCGTTGACGGCTTCTGGGAGTACGTCGAACCTGATCGTTCCGTGGTCATCCTGCTGTATGGCGTGTGCTCCATCGTGATTTGCGTCGCCTTCGTAGGGCTGTGGATCCTATCCGTGCGCGCTGCCTACAAGTCCCAGGTCCAGATGCAGGAGAACGGCAAGGCCCCGAGCTTCATGGACGATGTGCATGAATTGCTCGACGCCAAGGCGCACCTGTTGCTGATGTTCCTGCCTACGCTGGGTATTGCGGTCTTCACCGTGCTGCCGTTGATCTTCATGATCTCCATGGCATTCACCAGCTATGACCATAAGAATCTGGTTCTTTTCGATTGGGTCGGCCTGAAGAACTTCGCCACCGTATTCTCCAACAGCGGCGGCACCGTCAATGCCGGACTGTTCGTCCGAGTGCTGATCTGGACCTTGGTGTGGGCGTTCTTCGCCACGTTCCTGAACTTCTTCCTCGGCATGTTCGTGGCCATGATCATCAACCGCAAGACCACTCGCGGCAAGGGCTTCTGGCGTGCATGCTTCTCCATGTCGATCGCCGTGCCGCAATTCGTGTCCTTGCTGGTCATGCACACCATGCTCCAGCCGCAGGGCGCGGTCAATCGCATGTTGCAGACATGGGGCTGGATTACTGATCCACTGCCGTTCTTCACGAACGCCACGTGGGCCCGCGTCACCGTCATCGTCATCAATCTGTGGGTCGGTATCCCGTACACCATCATGCAGATTACCGGCATTCTGCAGAACATTCCGGCCGACCAGTACGAGGCCGCAAAGATCGACGGCGCCAACTGGTGGCAGATCTTCACGAAGATTACCATGCCATATATCATCTTCGTGCTCACTCCGTACCTGATCACCACCTTCACCGGCAACGTGAACAACTTCAACGTGATCTACCTGTTGTCCGCCGGCGATCCGACGCCGCTGGGCGACTCCGCCGGCAAGACCGACCTGTTGATCACCTGGCTGTACAAGCTGACCGTCGACAAGCAGGACTACAACCTGGGTGCCGTCATCGGCATCATGACCTTCGTCGTGCTGGCCGTGGTCTCGCTGATCACCTACCGCAATTCCGGCTCCTACAAGAATGAGGAGGCATTCCGATGAGCAACAAGCACTCCGTAGCCGAAGTCGAAAGCCACGGCCTTTTGCACGACCAGAAGAAGCGCCGCATCGTCGGCGACATCGCGGCCCATCTGTTCCTGGCGGTACTGGCGGTCATCTGGCTCGTTCCGATCGTGTGGGTGTTCGCGGAATCGTTCAATAAGAACACCGCACCGTATACCAGCAGCTTCTTCCCGAAGGAATGGACGCTCGAGAACTATAAGGTGCTGTTCACCGACCGTAACGTGCTGAACTTCCCGAAGATGTTCACGACCACGTTCATCATCGCGTGCTTCACCTGCGTCATCTCGGTGATCTTCGTCTTGTCCGTGGCGTACTGCATGAGCCGCATGCGTTTCCGCGTGCGTAAGACCTTCATGAACGTCGTGCTGATTTTGGGCATGTTCCCGAGCATCATGGCCGTCACCGCCATCTACTTCATTCTCAAGGCCATGGGCCTGGCCGATGGCAACATGACGATCGTCGCCCTGATTCTGGTCTACTCGGCCGGTACCGGCGCGGGCTTCTACGTGATGAAGGGCTATATGGACACCATTCCGACCTCGCTTGACGAGGCTGCGCTGCTTGACGGCTGCACCCGGTTCCAGGTGTTCTACAAGATCATCATCCCGATCTGCAAGCCCATGATCGTCTATCAGGCCATCATCGGCTTCTTGGGTCCGTGGCTCGACTTCGTCATGGCCAAGGTGATCTGCCGCACGCAGTCCAACTACACCGTGGCATTGGGCCTGTGGCTCATGCTGCAGAAGGAATACATCCAGAACTGGTATGCCCGCTTCGCGGCGGCTGCGGTCGTGATCTCCATTCCGATCGCCATCCTGTTCATCTTGATGCAGCGCTTCTACCAGGAATCCATGGCGGGTTCCGTGAAGGGATGATGTAATGACGCTCGTAACCAGCTACGAACAGCCGAATACGAGCGTCGCCGAACCGTTCCCGCTGTGTCTGGAACGGCAACTGGGTGCCGTGGTTTCGCCTGCCGGCACCCAGTTCGCTCTCTGGGCGCCTGCGGCCGATAAGGTGACGCTGAGGCTGTTTACACACGGCTCCATGGGTGAACGCGGCGACGCGTTGATTGGGCAATACCCGATGCGTCCGCAGACGGATGGTTCATGGGTCTATGATTTTGCGGACAACAAGCATGGCGTCTACTACGATTTTTTGATTCACCGTGAATGCGGATCGATCGATCGTGTCGCGGATCCATGGGCTCGTGCGGCCGGCGTGAACGGCCGGCGCAGCATGGTGGTCGACCTGCCCCGCACCGACCCCGAGGGGTGGGATCATGACCATATGCCTGAAATACCGCTGTCGCAGACGATCGTGTGGGAGACGCACGTCGGAGACTTCAGCAATGATCCGGCGGGCGGTTTTCCGGAATCCCATCGCGGCAAGTATCTTGCCTTCACCGATGCCGACACTTCCTTGGACGGCCATCCCGATTTTCCGACGGGTATCGCCTATCTGAAACGACTCGGCGTCACGGCGGTGCAGTTGATGCCGTTGCACGACTATGGTTCCGTAGACGAAACCACCTGCAATCGTTATAACTGGGGTTATGATCCGGTTAACTACAACGTTCCGGAAGGCTCGTACGCGACCAATCCGTATGACGGGGCCGTGCGCATCCGTGAGTGCAAGCAGATGGTGCAGGCGTTGCATGACGCCGGCTTCAAAGTGATCATGGATGTGGTCTATAACCACATGTTCTCACCCGACAACTGGTTCGAGCGGTCCGTGCCGGAATACTTCCTGCGCCGCAAACCGAACGGGGCGCTTGCCAACGGTTCCAGCTGCGGTTGCGACATGGCCACCGAACGCGCGATGTTTCGCCGTTTCGTAGTGGAATCCGTGACATACTGGGCGCGCGAATACCACATCGACGGGTTCCGGTTCGATCTGATGGGGCTGATCGACGTCGACACCATGAACGCCGTGCGTGCCGCCTTGGATGAGATTCCGGAGCGTGGCAGGGACATCATCATGTACGGCGAACCGTGGGCTGCCGGAGCATCCGCGCCGTTGCCGGGTACCGTGCTGGCCGACAAGAAAGGCCTACGATTGCTGGACAAGCGTATCGGGCACTTCTGCGACACTACGCGCGACACCATCAAAGGCCATGTGTTCTATTCGAACCGTCCGGGCTTCGTGAACGGCGGCGAGCATGCCACCGCGCGCAAGATTCGCCAAGCGGTGAATGCGTGGCGTACCTCGCCGCGGCCGGAGGGTGAGGCAGGGCAGATCGTGCAGTACGTTTCGGCGCATGACGATCTGACGTTGTGGGACAAGCTGTGTGCGAGCATACGCGGTGAGGCCGCGGCAGCCGTGGCTGCCTCAAATGGCTCCGACAGGGTCGAGTCATCTGCCGTTGCCAGAGCGGCCGTCACCTCCGGTATCTACGACGCGCGTCCCTTGAATGAAGAGGAGCGCGTCGCGGTACGGCGCATCATGGCGGCGAATCGTATGGCGGCCGGCATCATATTGACCTCCGCAGGTCTGCCGTTCATGCTCTCCGGCGAAGAGTTCGCACGCACCAAATATGGCAATGAGGATTCCTATGATTCCTCCCACGAACTCAACTGGCTCGACTGGAATCATGCCTACCAGATGCGCGACATGATTGACTATTATGCCCGTCTGATCGCATTGCGCAAGGAGAATCCCGACTGGTTCGATGCGCAACGCAGCATCGTCACCACGCCGGGGGACGAGCTGGTATTCCGTGTCAACGGGTATGCGGTTTTCGCCAATCCCGAGGATACGCCGATCGCCATCAATGTCGCGGACATCGCGGTTGCGGGAGACGGGTGGAGCAACAAGCAGTGGTGCGCCGTGCTGAGTTCCGGCCAGATGGGCGTCACGATCGATGCAGGTGATGGTGACTATATCGTGGTGCCGCCGCATACGTTTGCAATCTGGCAGCTCCGCTGAAATGGTCTCCATGACGAAAGGACGGATTATGAACGATGCGGCGTTGATGACAAGGGGGCCACGTTATCAAGTGGTGTTCTTCGATCTGTATGGAACGCTGATCGATATTCGCACCGACGAACGGTCCGAAACCGCCTGGCAGGCGTTGTATGAGAAGTTGCGGGGATTCGGCGTCGAATACGAATCGGTGGAAGCGTTGCGTGGCCGCTTTGCGCGACTCGAGGCGGGTGAGATGCTGCGCCAAGCCAATCGCAGTACCGTGCGGGACGATTGGAGGGAGTTCGATATTCTCCCGGTCTATCGTTCGCTGCTCATCGACCAAGCCGACGAGGTTGAACGGATTCTGCCACTCCCGCAGGCGGCGGCACAGGCGGCTTGGGCGTTCCGTCAGGGCAGTACCGGCATGATCCGACTCTACCAAGGTGCGCTCGATATGATCGGGCGACTGCGGGAAGCAGGCGTGGGAGTGGTGCTGCTGAGCAATGCGCAATCTTGCTATACCCGACCTGAGTTGGAGATGACGGGGCTTGCCGATGTGCTTGACGATGTGATCATCTCCAGCGAGGAGGGCATGCGCAAGCCCGCGCGCGACTTGTACATGTCAGCGCTCGACCGCGAGCTCGTCACCGCCGAACGGTCACTCATGGTCGGCAACGACGAGACCAACGACATCATCGGCGCAGCCGCGGCCGGCATCGACGGCGCGTATTTCCGTACGGAAATATCACCGACGCATGATCCGGTCGTTTCGCGTCATGCGGTATGTTCGTTCACAGGAGCGGACTATGACGGGTTGCTTGACTACGTGCTGAACACCTGAGGAGGATGGTCATGGAAGGATACGCCGAGCACGGCGAAGGAAACGATAGCACCGAGCAGATCGGTTTCGGCGGCTCGCGCAGGCGGCGCCGCGGACGTGGCCTGACCACGTTCGGACTCAAGACGATCGGCGGTTTCTTCCTGTTCCTTTCCGCGGCAAGTACCACGCTCGTGCCGTTGCTGTTCGGCTCGAACACGAACGATATGGGTTCGTTGACCGCGATGGTGCTATGCGAAGTGGTGTCGTGGTGTGCGGTGCCGATGTACGCTTGGCTGCTGGTGCGAGGGTATGAGCACACGCATAGCCGGGTGATATATGGCATGGAGCTGTTCGTGCTGGCGTTGGTCTGCGAAGTGCCGTATGACATGGCCACGTCGGGGCGTGCGTTCGACTTGGGTTCGCAGAATCCCGTGTTTGGTCTGTTCATAGCATTGGCGGTGCTTGCCTTGATGGATTGGATTGCTGAACGCCATCAGGGCGCTATGCGTTGGATTCTTTCCGTCGTGATGGTGCTGATCGGTCTGCTCTGGGACTTGCTGTTGCGCGTCGGATTGCGTCAGCACCTGATGAGCCTAGGAGCGGTGACGCTTGGTTTCGTGTTGATTTTCACCCTCATGCGCAAATATGAGAACACGATGATGCTCACTGCCGGCCTGTTCGGTGCGGTGATGATGATTGCTCCGGGTTTCGGTGTGCTGTTCACTCATTTCCATAACGGCAAACTCGGCTATAGGCATGCGTGGGACAAGTGGGTGTTCTATGCGTTATACCCGGTCTTGCTGCTGGTGTGTGCGTTGGCGGCATGATCCGTATGAGATTTCGATTCGTAAGGATTGCAAGAATGCTGGTTCGTTTTTGACAACGTTCGCAGTATGATGGAATCAGTATCAAGAGGGGCATCGTCGCCATCATGCGTCCATGACGGGCGTGGCGGCAGTGCCGCAAGTCGCAAAGGGGCCGACATGGATAAGGCTGGCATTCGTGAGGTGGCCAAAGCCGCGGGAGTATCGATTTCGACAGTCTCTCGCGCGTTCACGCGTCCCGAGCTCGTTTCCGAGCGCACCAGGCGCAAGGTACTGGAAACGGCCGATAAGTTGGACTTCAACATTTCCCGTTCCGCGACCTCGCTGAAATCCGGGCAGACGTACCGTGTGGCCTTGCTCATGAACGAGGAGATCACCAGCTGGTTCAACACCGAAGTGTTTGCGGGCATCAATGCCGTGATGCATGAAGCCGGCTACGACATTTCCTTGTTCCAGCACATCGATACGGCCGAGAACCGCCGTGATTTCTTCACCAACCTGCCGGTACGCCGTAACGTCGACGCCGTGTTCGTGGCATCGTTCGCCATCGAGCCGCAGGAAGTCGAGCAGCTCAAGCGGATTCATGTGCCGATCATCGGTATCAATACTCCCTCCGCGGCCGGTTTTGACGCAAGCATCAGTATCGATGACGAGGCCGGTATGTTCACCGCCGCACAGCATCTGATCAGTCTGGGACACAAAAACCTGATATACGTGTGCTCCGAGGCGATTGATTCGATCAATTCCTCCATTGACGCCCGAGGGCAGGGCTTCGTTCGCGCCTGCAAGATGGCCGAGGCCACGCATCAGTTCACATGGCAGGTGCTTGCCGTTCCGCGTGGCAAGACATTTGCGGATTCGGCGCTGACGGCATTGCTGGCGCTGGACGAGTTTCCCGACGCGATTTGCTGTCAGACCGATATGATGGCCATCCCATTGGTACTGAAGCTTGATCGTTATGGGCATCGTACGCCACGTGACTTTTCGATTATCGGATTCGATGATTCGCCGTACGCCGATACGGTGAACTTGACCACCATGCGTCAGGATCCGTTTGCCATGGGGCGTCTTGCCGCGCATAAGGCCATGAAGCTCATCGCAGGCGAGAGCGTGGAAACCCCGCATGAAGTGGTTCGCGCCCAATTGGTGCTGCGCGGCACCGATTCCGTGTATGGTGGCAATCAGAGCTAGGTTGGTCTTAAGTTGACGTTTTGCGGGACTGGCATGGGACAGGCCCCGTTTCGTGGTAAATCTTGCGATTTTAGGCTTTGGCACTTATGTCCGCTCGGGTTGTCTCCGGTTTGCTGAAGGCATTGCGTGGGAGTGAAGGTTACGGATTTCGCGACCTTGCATTTCTCTTATATCTGGTACTTTGACATGGGTCAATGGCGTTGACGTCGATTGGAACACCATCTTGCCAAGGGTGCATCGGGTGGTAAAGGGTGTGATGCACGGTTGTACTAGGGGGATGTTTTCTGCAAAAGAATGAAACGTTTTGCAGGTAGGTGTCGCGTGACACGCCGGGGGTGGATGGGCGCATGAGAAACAATCAACCCCTTTGGTGGTCGAGGGCGCTTTTTGAAAACGTTGGCACAATGTCTTTTCTGGTGGTGATGAACCCCTTAAGTAAATTCAACTAATAAAAAATATCTTGCTGGGGGGGGGTAGAGGATTTTTTGTTTCATAGATTTTCATGACTGTAAAGGTTACCGTTATTTCCTGTATCCATAGGATACGTCAGTAAATCGGGTGGCGTAGCTGCCGTCTTGAGAGAGAAGAAGCGAACTGCAAAGGATGTCATTTCCTACTCAAAGGTGGGTGAGGAAGGATGTTCGAAGGGGACGAGATGAGGCAACTACTTACGAACGGTGTCATTGGCGCTGGACTGCGACACTGCTCAGGCATGCGCATGAAGGAAGCCAGTGCCGCTTCGCGTGCCCATGCCCTGACCGCCGCCATTCTCGCCGTCTCCATGATGGCTACCGTGGCCCTCACCGCGCTCATTCCTGTGTGCAGCGCCAAAGCCGACAATACTCTCGCTGACGGTGCGATTTTTGTGCCCAGCAACATCTCCATGGGCGATAACGGAACGTCGGTGAACGACGTCGATACCGGGCTCGCCACATTCGTCGGTCGCGATTTCTACGTCGGCAAGCCCAAGGACGGCGATAGGCAAAGCCTCACTGCGGACTCCATCGACGGTTCCTGGGCCGCTGAAATGGAAGGTCAGACCTTTGTGCGGGGACGCTATATGCAGCGCGCCCAGAAAGGTTTCTTCACCATCGGTACCGTGGCATTCGGCGCCCAGTATCAGCCTGCGAATGGCTCCACCATTCTTGCCGTGGAGGGAACGCATTCCGCCTTTGATAATTCTGTACAAAGTATTGTGCAGGCTTGGCCGTCCACCATCACCGGTACCAGTACCCAAGGCGGTGGCATTCTGCAGGTACGGCGTAACAATGAATGGTCGAACTTCAGCACCAAGCTTGCCGGTTCGCGTACCAAAGTGTGGGGTACAGCCAATAACGATGACACCATCAAGTTACGTTCGATCTACCAGTACGGCTACAGCAATACGGATGATTCCGACGCGCAGTGGAACATCAAGGACTTCAGCACTGTGAAGGACGGTCAGGGCAATTCCATCGATACCTATGGCACCAAGGTCACGAACGATTCCGCAACACAGAAAAGCTGGACGTCCAATGGCACCGTCGTTTCCGGCTTCGCTCCTGCTCAGAGCGAATACGTACGTAAGAAATACGATTACGATAAATACGACGCGTTCGCGAAGAACGAAACAGAGAAGAACAACGGCAAACAGACATGGGCCGCTGGACGTGGTGCTGAGACGTCCTTCTCCACCTACAAGGCCAGCATGGATTTCGCTCAAGATTCCGAGAGGCTGCTCACCTTCACCGGCGACGGTACTTCTTCCCTGCAGATTTTCGAGGTCAGCGCCAGCCTGCTGAATGTCAACAATGACAAAGGTTTGGATTTCTGGTTTCGTAACATTCCAGAGAACGCTTCCATCCTAATCAACGTCGTCGATGATACGACTGGAGCGAATACTCCGATTGTCATGCGTACTGGTTGGCGTTTCTGGTATGGCGGCACCGCGAGTTCCGACATTTCCGATGGCAATGTGTACGAAATTTCGAATGGCTATGTCACTGGTTCGGACAGTCAGACTGAGTCGGCGCTGTATTCCAAGGTTGCGCAGAAGATTATGTGGAACTTCGCCGACGCGTCTTCCGTCACCATTATGGGTGGCACCACACAGAATGCAAGCAACGTGAATCTCACCAAACTGCATGCGGACAGCGCGAACGATTGGTATACGCAGGAGACTTCGATGTCCGGCTCATCTGTCACTGATGACCCTGCAGCCGCCATGCTCGGCAGCATTATGGTACCGAACGGCAGCTTCGAGTCGCACGTCACCACCAATGGTCGTGTGTATGTCGGTCAGGACTTCATGATGTACAACCCGACCCAAGCGACGATGAATGGAACTCTCGCCAAGACCGCCTCCATCATCGACATGGATCAGGAACGTCATAACTTCCCGTGGGCCGCATCCTATAATCCGCAGGGCGTGCGCATCAAGTGGAACAAGGTCGACAGTGACGGCAATAAACTGAAAGCAGGCACCACATGGGCGGTTTATGGTTCCCTGAGTGCTGCAACGAGCGCTGATCCTACTGTCAAGCCTTTGACTACGGTCGGTGACAACATCGCCAATGATGCGGATTCTACCGTAGGCGTGATTGAACCGATGACCGATCTTAATCCGAATTCCACGTATTACATCAAGGAAACTGGCACCATCGAAGGCTACGTTCAGAACACCAATATCTATCGCATCGTTGCAGGCGAAGCAGGTGGTACCTACAGCATCATCGACAAGGTATATAACAGCGCGGGTATTGAAATTACGGACAATGACAGCAGACTGTTGCATTTGAATACCGGAATCGTCAACAAAGCATCCGGCACTGCCGTGGAATGGAAGAAGACCGATGCCGAACAGGATTCCGCAACGCTTACCGGTTCGACCTGGCAGTTGAAGGCGACTTCCGGTAGCGATGCGAACAAGACTTGGACGATTGACGACAATCGTGTCAAGGTGACAAAAGTTACCGTCAATGGCGGTGCTGATGTTTCCATGGAATCCAGTACCACTCAGACGGTTGCCGCAACTGTCCTTCCAGAAGGTACGCCGCAAAGCGTGACGTGGAGTTCGACTGCGCCAGACGTCGCATCGGTTACTGCTGGCACAATCACTGCGTTGACTAAAGGTAAGACAACCATTAGAGCGTGCTCCACTTCAGATGCAAGTGTTTGTGGAAGCATCACCGTTACGGTGACCGATCCTGAAGTAGCCACTCTTAGCGTGACAAATGAAAGCGGGGAAACAGTCGCAAACGGAGACATGATTTCGCTGACGCAGGGTGGCTCGATTACGCTGACCGCTACGGTGACGCCAGATTCGGTGACGCCAGTTTGGAAAGTCAAGGATTTCGCTGTGGCATCGTTGACTGCCGACAGTGCGACTTCCACTTCTGATGGGGCTATTCGTGCCAAGTCAGTAACAATTAACGCGTTACAAGCAGGCATTGCCGCTATCACGGTTTCGGCTGGCGATAAGACGAACACATTTCAGGTGCAGGTGCAAGAGCTGAAGGCCATGGTGTATTTCCCGAAGTCTTGGAGGACTTGGTCGTCTTATTATCTCGCTTACTGGGATTCTACAGGGAGTACACAGTATTTCGAGGAAATGAGTATTTCCAGCTGCAATAGCAACTACTATTCTGTTTCCATCCCTCTTTCTCAAGCAGGTTCGAGTTGGCGATTCAAGGTTATCGGTGGGTCGAATTGGACTAATGCTGGTAATAATCGAATTTGGCCTGATGCCAAGGCAGGTTCAGAGATTAAGTTCAGTGGCACGCAGACCAACACATTGTACGTCGGAATTCAGGGTGGTGGAACCGCGAGCAGTGATTTGCCTAGCGGATGTTCCATTGCTTCGCAAAGTAATGAATCGAGAATCGCAGTTGTCTCGGTGGCAGACGAATCTAATCAGCAACTAGAACCAGTTACTTATTTACTGGCGAAGTCCGCAGTTCCGATGCTCGCCTCGTCGGATAATACCGTCGATTGCTCTAATGATGGTCACCGTTGTGATGTCAACTCCAATCCTGGTGAGTTCAAGATTGAAGATGTGACTGATGGCGACTACGAGTTGACGGAGACGACGGCTCCTGAGGGCTATGATAAGAGCAACGAAACCTATAGGTTTACTGTTGCCAACGGTCAGGTGACTTGGACGAATCCGAGCGGTGTGACTTCCGGGGCTACAGCTCTGATTGCCAATACGCGTAAGACAGGTTCTGTTACATGGAACAAGGTCTCTTCTGAAGCGTCGGACACCAAGCTTGGTGGCTCTGAATGGAAACTCACTCAGCTTTCCGCATGGAACGTTGCTATTTCGCAGTATGAGAAGTTGCCGAACGGTGTTGAACATGCCATTGCTGATTGCACGGAAAACTGCGGAACGGATTCATTCCACGACACTGCATCCGGGAAAGGCGAGTTTAACGTCACTGGATTACCTTGGGGCGAATACCAGCTTATTGAGACTAAGGCTCCTGATGGATTCAACCTCACCAATGCGGTCACTACATTCACCATCGGGCCGAATAGTGGCTCTGTGAGCTTGAGTGTCGACGGCGGCAATATCGCCAATACTCCGAGCGTGATTCTGCCGGAAGCCGGCGGTGGCGGGGATATGAAGATTTACGCTGCGGGCTTGCTCGCGGCGGTGGTTGCGATCATGGCTGGCCTCCTGGCCCTCGAGGCAAAAGAGCGGCAGCAATGATCACCTTGGCGAGACAAGGGGGAGGACGGTCAGACATAGAGACCTCAATCCCCTTGGGATTACCACAATTCAATGAAGAAACAACCGAAATTAGGAAAAGGAAGAAACATGAACAAGATTCTTAAGGGCCTCGTAGCTGTGGCAGCCACCGCAGCGATGGCAGTCGCCGGTTTCGCCGGTGCCTCCGCCGCCATGGCAGTGACAACCGGGAGCTACACCATCACGGTAAATGAGAAGAACGATAAACACACTTTCAACGCTTATCAGGTGTTCAAGGGTGACCTGAAGGAAAGCCAGAATGAACAGGATGGTGTTACCCCTCGTGCCTCAGCAACATTGAGTGGGGATCCGGTGTCAGCGAAGCTGGTAAAACCGCACTGTACAACTGGGCGAGTCTCACTTCTGATGCAGACAAGACCGCTGCCAAGGTTGCTGAAAAATTGACAACCAACACTGGTACTATGACTGCAGAATCCTTCTCTAATGCGCTTGCCAGCAAGACCGGTCAGGCCGCTCATCTGGCTGACACCAAGACTCCTCTGATTCAGAACGCTGGTAAGACCGCTTACACTGGCACTGTCACCGAGGCTGGTTATTACCTCATCGTTGACGAAAAAACTGGTGAAGCTCTTGGCAATAACGATGCCTACAGCGCCTATATCATGCAGGTTGTTGGTGATGTGACTGTCGATCCGAAGTCTAAGACTCCGACTGTGAAGAAGGAAGTCCAAGATGAGACAGGTGACAAGGATACCGAATCGCAGGATCAGGAGGGTTGGGGCAACACCGCTGATCATGCCGTTGGCGAGTCTTTCAACTTCCGTTTGGCGGCTACCATTCCGGGTGATGCCAACTTCAAGGCTTATGAGTCCTACAAGGTCGTATTTAACGACACGATGAGCAAGAGCATTACTTTCGAGAAAATCAATTCCGTCAAGGTCAAGTATGGTGATACTACGCTGACTTTGGCTGATAATGGTTACACTAAGACTGATCCAGTTGCAGTTCTTGGTGCTACGGACGGTTCTAAGGCTTGGACTCTGACCATTGCTGACTTAAAGAAGGTCACTGGCTTTTCCGCTGAAGCACTCGGTACCCAGGAGATTACCGTGGCAGTTGAGTATGCTGCTCACTTGAATAATGATGCTGCAGTCACCAACACCGATGGCGCGACCACTACCAACAAGAACGGTGTTTCCCTTGACTACTCCAACAATCCGAATGTTGGTGGTGAAGGCGATACGGGTCACACCCCGGGTAACGACGTGTACGTCTACTCCTTCAAGATTGATAACACCAAGTACGCTGGCAAGAATGAGGCTGGTAACGAGCTCGCTGGCGCAGGATTCACCCTGTACAAATATGATGATACGAAGACTGGTAGCAAGGGCGATGCCGTGAAGCTCATCTGGGATTCCACCAAGAATGCTTATCGTCCGGCTGTCTCTGACGATGCTGATGAAGCTACCAGCGCTCAGACTGAAATCACTTCCCGTTCCGAAGATGGACAAAAGGGTAAGTTCAACATTAGCGGTCTCGACGCTGGTAAGTATGTCCTTTCCGAAACCAAGACTCCGGAAGGCTACAACACGGTTGCTGACACGACGATTGAGATTAAGGCTGAACACAAGCTTAACGAAACTGTTCCGACAGTGACCTTGACGAATTCGAAGGGTTTGACCAACGCCCTTGTCGATATGCCGGGCTCCAACCTCCCCTCCACTGGTGGCATGGGCACTGTGCTGCTGTACGTGGCCGGTATCGCCGTGTTCATGCTGGCTGGTGCGATCCTGGTGATGGCTCTGCGTCGCCGCAACGCCTGACCGGCATGGTCGGACTGTCGCCGTGTGCGACAGTCTGATTGCGAAATCCCCAAATTCCAGATAACTGAATAGGCTGTCGTCCGTCCAGATTCACGTAACAGGTCTGGACGGACAGCAGTCGCAAATCGCAATAACTGAACAATAACTTAATTCACGCATGTCGGGCTGGACTGCCTCTTATCCCTTGTAAACTGCCTCTTTTGAGAGTTCAGCCCGGCTCCTTACTCGTAAGGAGCAATAGACTTCTGCCCGTGCAAAGTTGGGGGACAGGCACTGAAACGTACCAGAAGAGGAACAACAATGAAGGAACGTACAATCGTCAATCGCATGATTGCCGCATGTTGCGCGCTTGCGGCCGGAATCGCCGCAGTCTGTGCCTTCAGTACCTGCGATGCCGTCGCGGATGCCACAGACTCCGCCAGTGGCAGCATCGCCATCGCTTACTCGCATAACAGTAGCGAGTCCGGCACCACCATCGCCGACGCCGACATCAGCCTGTATAAGGTCGGCAAAGTCTCATCCGGTGCCAATTTCAAGCCGATTGCACCTTTCACCAATTCCATCACCTACCCGTTCGACTGGTCGACGCTGACCGACAAAGACGCCAAAGTATATCGTGACGCAGCCAATACGCTCGCCGGACTCATCGCACTCAACAAGCCGGAAGCAACCCAGACCGGCATCACCAACACCACAGGCAACCTCACTTTCTCCAATGTTGAAGATGGCCTGTACCTGATAATTGCGGGCGCTGTGGAAAATGACGAATACCGTTGCGAATCCGCCAACATGCTTATCGCCGTACCTGAAAATGGCCTTACTGGTGGCAAACGCGCATTGAATATCGAGCCGAAAGCCGAATGCTCCATGAACTCACCCGCAACCATCCAGCGCGAAGTCCGCAAAGTGTGGAACGACCGCAACAATTCCGATGGCAAACGCCCCGACGAAGTGACTGTGACGCTGCTTCGCGACGGTGAAACCTACGAAACCGTGACACTTAACGCCTCTAACGGCTGGAAACACCAGTGGAATGGGTTGACAGACGGTCATACGTGGGTAATCGTCGAAACCGACGTGCCGGATAGCTACACCATGAGCGTCGACCAAGAAAATAAAACGACCACCATCACTAACTCACATACTCCGCAGCAGCCGCCCCATACCGGCTCCAACATCGAACAAGTAGCACGGATTGCCGTGGCATCGCTTGGCGGAGGCATTATCCTATTGCTATTGGCGCGAGGCGTGCGCGGAACGCGGGATGGAAAACGCTCGGATATGGCCGGCGACAAGTAGTGCCTTAGACTGCGTGACCGGATTGGCCGATTAGTCGGACCCGGGCGAAAGATTCAGCGGAGGATTCCGCGAAAGGTAGTGGACGATGACAAGACGGAAATCTCAGGATGAGGACTGGTCCTCGCTTGAGACCGCGTCCGAAACCATGGCTGGAACAGCACGACCCGTCGCCGGCGATCCGGCTGGTGCTACCGGCGACTTCGCTGATGACGATACTCCTGCCGGTGCCGGTGCGGAAACGAAACTCCCGAGAAAGCCGAGCCGACTGTTCGACGTGCTCATCGTCATCTCTGCCGTGTTCATGATCGGCGCATTGTGCCTGATTGCATACCCGACATTCAGCGATTGGTGGAATCGTATGCACCAATCGTATGCGGTGGCTGCCTACGTGGAACAAACCGAAGATTTGTCAGGTACCGAAAAACAGACGATGCTCGGCGAGGCGCGTGAATACAACGAGAAGTTGGCTACGAACGGCGACCGATGGCATATGACCGCCGAGCAGAAAAAGCTCTACAGCGAAACTCTCGATGTGACCGGTACCGGCATCATGGGGTACGTCACGATTCCACGCATCAAAGTCAAACTGCCCATCTACCACGGCACTAGCGACGGCGTACTGCAGATCGCCGCCGGACATCTGGCTGGGTCGTCACTGCCAATCGGCGGAGGGACAACGCATGCGGTGATCTCCGGACATACCGGACTACCGTCCGCGCGACTGCTGACCGGACTGGACGAACTCGAAAAAGGCGACACGTTCGCCTTCCACGTGCTCGACGAAACCTACACGTATAAAATCGACCAGATTTCAGTAGTGCTGCCGAACGAAATCGGCGAACTCAACATCGAATCTGGAGCCGACTATGCGACACTGATCACTTGCACTCCGTACGGCATCAACTCACATCGACTTCTTGTGCGCGGGCATAGGATTCCGAATCCGAAAGCATCTGATATGACGCAGTATGACGAGCCTTGGGAAATGACCGCTGTGGCAGCTTGTATGGTTGGACTGCTGGTGTGTCTGTTCGGATGTATGCTCGTGTGGCTTGGACGATTACGGAAGCGTGGACGCCCGGTTAAGGCCGGACTCGTTGCGGATGGCCATCATTCGTCTGGCGTGCGAAGGTAGTGCCGCCGCGGGTATCGATGCAACGTTGGCGGACGCTTGTGCTGAAGTCGGTTGGGTAGTATCAGGCGAAGAAGGAGAATGCCATGCAAGGTGATGCGGGAAAGAGCCGTGTGGAGCCTGAACTGAGTGGGGGCGAACAAAGCGCGGCGAGCATAGGTCAGGCTGACACGAAGGCGGATCGCCTATTCGGGCCGAATCCGAGTGGGCTGGATGAATCGCCTCACGGCATGATGGTGCTGGTGATTGTCGGCATGATCGTCGGCCTGTTGTCCGGCATGTTCGGCATCGGCGGCGGTACGGTGATCGTGCCCGCACTGGTGTGGCTCGGACTGTCGCAACGCCACGCGGCGGCGACCTCCATGCTGGCGATCGTACCGACGTCGATTTCCGGCGTGATCTCCTACGCGCACAATGGCAACGTCGACTGGGTCGCGGCCGTGCTGCTGTTCGTTGGCATGTTCGCCGGCGGACAGTTTGGTAGCTGGCTGTTGTCGCGGTTGCCGGAACTCGTACTGCGGTGGGTGTTCGTGGTGTTTCTGGTATTCGTAACCGTCAATCAGGTGATTTTTACGCCGTCGCGGGACCAACGGATCTCCATGAGTGTGGCGACGGGCGTCGGGCTGGTGCTGTTGGGCGTGGTCATCGGCACCTTGGCCGGGTTGCTGGGTATCGGCGGCGGCGCACTGGCCGTGCCGGCATTGTCGATACTGTTCGGGGCATCCGATCTGATCGCGCGCGGTACTTCGCTGCTTGCCATGTTCCCGAACTCGATCACCACCAGTGTGGCGAATATGAAACGTAAGTTGGTGCACATCAAGGCCGGGCTGATCATCGGCGTCATAGCTGCGCTGACCACACCTTTCGGCACATGGGTCGCCGGGGCGGTCTCGCCGCGTGCCGGAGCCATCATGTTCGCGGCCTATCTGTGCGTGTTATTGGTCCGCAGCTTCTTCGTGGCCGTCAAAGCCACTCGTGCGGCTCATGGTTCCCGCGCATAGTTTCGGTCAATGCCGGTCAGAAGACCTGCGCCAAGATCGGTTAGCGAGGTCGGGCATCCGTCTGTGAAACAACCGTATCTACAGTAAAGGCGTAGTTCGTGGCTTTGCGGTCGAGCCGCGTACCTGTAGTTGAACCGGGAACGTCTCGAACGGTTTGGAGACGGGTCGTCCTTCAATCAGATCCAGCGCTTTCCTTGCGGCTGCGACGGCCATATCATGCGGCCGTTGCCGGACGGTGGTTAATTGGGCTTCTTCGGCGAACGCGCTGTCATCGAAACCTGTCACGGAAATATCCAATGGGATGGATAGCCCGCTTCGTTGAAGACGGAAGAACAGCGGGATAGCCTGCGAATCCTGATGGAAGCATAGGGCAGTGGGCGGATTGTCCTGCGCCATCATTTCGGAGATCGCGGCATCGATGATGTTGTCGTTCTTCTGTACGGCCAGTGTGCGCGCATTCATGCCATCGATGGTGCCGCAGGCTTCTTGAAATCCAGTGATGCGGTTGTATGAACTGAAACCGAGCGTAGATGAGAAGCTCTCATAGAGGTACAGAAGATTGCGATGCCCTAGTTTGGCGAGATGCCGCACGATGAGCTTAATGCCTTCCTTGTCGTCGATGCCAACAGTCGCATCGAAGCCCTCGCTGGTGGTGTTGACTCCGACAATCGGTATTTTGGCGGTGCCGAGACGCTTCACTTCGTCTGGGCTGATGCCGAAAGAGGATACGAACACGGCATCTGCGTTGTTGCGGACGGGCAGCTCTTCGAAGAATGCATCGCGTGCCTCGGCCCCTTCGATGGGGTAGATGACGAGATCGTAGCCGGCGTCGCGTAAGACGTCGTTGAGTCCGGCGATAATCTCTGCCGTGAACCATTCGATGGCATGACTGCCGATTAGCAATGCGACACGGTAGGTGCGTCCTGATTTGAGGATTCCCGCCGATCGGGAGATGCTGAAATTCAACGCATCGGCTGCGGCCTGCACTTTGATGCGAGTTGCTTCGGATACCTGCTCAGGGTGCGCGAAGGTGCGCGACACCGTCGCGTTGGATACGCCGGCTTTGAGTGCTACGTCGCCGATACTCGCCTTCATGGTGCCTCCGAATGATTCGTGATGCTTGTTTCAGCCTAGCATCGCATTTGTCTCTCTATTGTTGCACAAGTGAAAAAGAATGAAAAGGGTTTCAGTGCGATACGCCGTGTGATTATCATATGTTCACGCTCACATTGTTGCAATGAAAAGGGTTTCAAATGAAACCGGTTACATTTATAAAAAACTGAATTGCCAATATGAAACCCTTGTCGTATGCTGTTGCCTGTCCGCTAGGGCAAATGAAGGCCTACGAAGACGTAAGGAGAGACATGAGGTTCAAAAAGAGCATTGCGGCAGCAGTGGCGGCTATGAGCATCGTTGGGCTGGCGGCATGCGGCAGCGGCACCACCGGTTCTGGTACCACCGATACCAAGGCTGACAAGGGGCTCGACGTCATGGGCAAGACCATCACCTATGACCCCAACCATCTGGTCAACGACGGCAAGCCGATTCAGATCGAATACTGGAGTTGGGGGTCCAAGGGGACCGATCCGGTCTACAAGATGATCGAATCCTACATGAAAATCTATCCGAACGTCACCATCAGGACGGTGAACGTTTCCTGGGATGATTACTGGACCAAGTTGCCGCTGGCCTTGAAGGGCAAAAACGGTCCGGCGGTCTTCAATATTCACAACTCCTACGACGCTTTGATTCGCCCGTACGCGGCCGATTACGACATCGATACCAAGGCACTGGAAACCGACTACTCCACCGCCTCCGTGCATGAGGATGAAAACGGTAAGGTCAAATACGTCGACTCCGTCATCAACACCGGCAACATCTATTACAACAAGACCCTATGGAAGGAAGCCGGACTGACCGATGCCGACATCCCTACCACATGGGACGAGTTTATCCAAGTCGCCCAGAAGCTCACCAAGACCGACGGCGGCAAAATGACCCAAGCCGGCTTCAATTTCAACGGCGACGCCTACAGCGCCATCTATCAGGGCCTGAACTATCAAAAGGGTGAGTTGCTGTTCAGCTCCGATGGCAAGAAAGCCAACTACGACAATGACGTGACCAAGGAGAATATGCAGTTCCTCAAGGACCTGTATGACAAGTACAAGGTCGGATCCGTCGATTTCGGCAATGACTACACCCAAAGTTTCGGCAACGGACAGTCCGCCATGATTTACGCATGGGGGCACATGGAAGGCACTCTCAAGGAGAAGTACCCGGACATCGATTACGGTGTCTTCGCCACTCCGACCTTCTCCGAGGGCACCCCGTTCGCCTACGATCGCTACAACGGTGAATCCACCCCAGGCATCAACAAGAACCAGACCAAGGAACAGCAAGCCGTTGCTCAGGACTTCATCAAATACCTGCTCGCCAACGACGATTACATCCGCGAGGCGGTCGACGAACTTAACTCCTTCCCCGCTAAGGTCACCCTTCAGAAGGACGAAGACATCCTCGCCAAGCCGATCATGGCCGCCATCCAACCGCGCGTCGATCGCCTGATCTGGCCGGGACCGGCACCGTCCACCGTCGAATCCAGCGGCACCACCGCCTTCCAGAACGTCTTCCAGAATGGCATGTCCATCGATAAGGCGCTTAAGGAAGCACAGACTCAGATGGATACCGACATGAAGAGTTCCGATTTCACGTCGATGGAAAGCAAATACACCTACTTCGACGAGCACAAGTAACCGTCGACAGTCCGCTTCCTCTCCATTCCCCCCATCCAACCCATGGCCGCGGCACGGTTTCATCTCCTCCGCGCCGCGGCTGTCTTTTCTCACAAACGGCATAGGTCGGCATGGCGCGCCGACATGCCGACCTGATCCAACTCAATAAAGAGGCGAGATTCAATGAAGAACAAGAACGGTGAATCTCTACTGTCAAGGATTTTCACCCTACGCAACATGGCGGTCACCTTCTTGGTGGTCTACTTCGCCGTATTCCTGGCCTATCCGATCATCAAGGCGTTCGCAGGCAGCCTGCATGACTGGAATCCTCTGGTTGGCACCTATGACTGGGTCGGTTTCGATAACTTCAAACAGATTCTGACCGACAAGCTTTTCTGGAGTTCTATGTGGAACACGGCAGTGTTCGCAGGAATATCCACCGTTTTTCGCATCGTATTGGGTCTTGGGCTGGCGTTGCTGCTGAGCGCCAAACTCGTCAGATGCAAGGATACGTTGCGTGGTTTGTTCTATATGCCGACCATTACCCCACTCGTTGCGGTTTCTTTCGTGTGGATGTGGATGTTCGATCCGCAGTTCGGCATGGTGGATAAAATCACCGGGCTCGATATCAATTGGCTGCATGACACCAAGTGGGCCATGCCCGCAATCATCATCATGACCATCTGGAAGGATTTCGGTTATGCTACCGTCCTGTACTTGGCCGGCCTGATGAATCTGCCGCGCGATGTCTATGAGGCCGCCGCCATCGATGGAGCCAATTCGGTGCAGGTCTTCTTTAAAATCACTCTGCCACTGCTTAAATCGACCACCTTATTCATCGTCATCACGTCGCTTATCAGCTATCTGCAGGCATATGTGCAGATTCTCGTCATGACCGAAGGCGGGCCGGGAACATCGACCTACACCATCAGCTATCTCATCTTCGATCAGGCATTCCAGAAATATAACTTCGGAGTCGCGTCGGCGCAGGCGGTCATCCTCTTCCTCTTTACCGGCGTGCTGACCCTCATCATGTTCAAGATTTCGGGAGATTCGGAGGACCTGGCATGAAAAATCGCAGAATCGGCGGCATCATCCTCACGGCGTTATTGTTCGCCGTCGCCCTGATCACCATCGTTCCTTTCATCTGGATGTTTATCTCGTCATTTGCACCGAACAGCGAGATCGTCAAGGTGACCGGAGGGCTGTTCCCCAAGCCATCCACACTTGCCAACTATGTGAGTATCCAGGAAAAATTCAATTTCCTGCGCTTGTTCATCAACTCTCTGGTCGTAGCGGGTCTGAAAACCGGCATTGCGATTTATACCAGTGCCGTGCTCGGCTACGTGTTTTCCAAAATGCGCTTCCGTGGCCGTAACCTGCTCTTCGGCGTCGTCATGAGCACCATGATGATCCCATGGGCCGTAACCATCATCCCGCAGTACGAGATGTTCACCAACTGGGGTTTGCAAGACACCTACACGTCCCTCGTGTTGCCCGGCATGATAAGCGCGTTCGGCATCTTCCTGTTCCGCCAATCCATCTCCGGCATCTCCGATGAGCTGATCGAAGCCGCCAAACTCGACGGTGCTTCCGAAACCAGAATCTTCCACAGCATCATCCTGCCGATGAGCCACAATACCATCGCAGCATTGGCGATATTCACGTTCCTGTGGAACTGGGAAGACTACCTGTGGCCGTTCCTTATGATCACTGATGAGAAAAAGCAGCTGCTCGCTGTCGGATTGAAGGCCTTTAACGGCCAGTACGGCACTGATTACGGCGGACTGTTCGCGGCCACCTCGCTGGCCATCGTGCCGGTAATCATTGTCTACATGATCTTCCAGAAGCAGTTCATCGCCGGCATCGCGACTGGCAGTGGCAAGTAAAGTGGGAAACACCATGACAAGCAACGTATTCATCGACTATGTACGCAATGCACGACCGTGCATGCGCGACGCGACAGTCCTACAGGGCAAGCATTGGAGGATCGGCATCCTCACCGAATCCCTCATTCGGCTCGAATGGTCCGATTCAGGCGAGTTTGAGGATCGGTTGACGCAGATGGCCGTCAATCGCGACTTTGGAGCCGATCCGGAATTCACCGTAACGCATCGTAACGGGCTGCTCATCGTCGATACCCCTGCACTCTACCTGACCTACGACGGCAAACCGTTCAGCAAGGAAGGGCTGAGCATCGTCGTCAAAGGCGTCTCCGATACTCAGTTCAATACTTGGCATTACGGCGATGCGCCTCTGCACAATCTCAAAGGTACCGCGCGTACACTTGACGAGGCTGATGGCGAAATCGCGTTGGATGACGGTGTACTCTCACGTGACGGTTGGGCTGTGATCGATGATTCCGGATCGAACGTCATCGTCGAGGCCGATGAAGTCGACGGCAAGACGAATCCGCTCGGCACTTGGGTTAGGCCAAGAGATCATGCGGAAACCGACATCTATTTCTTCGGATACGGGCGTCGTTACATCGAAGCTGTGCAGGACTTCTATACGCTGGCTGGACCGACCCCGTTGCTGCCGCGCTATGCGCTTGGCAACTGGTGGAGTCGCTACTACCGTTACACGCAGACGGAATACCTGGAACTGATGGATCGTTTCAAGAATGAGGGTATCCCGTTCACCACGTCGGTCATCGATATGGATTGGCATCGTGTCGATGACGTGAATCCGAAATATGGTTCCGGCTGGACCGGCTACTCGTGGAACAGTCAGCTATTCCCGGATCATTGTGCATTTCTACGCAGTCTGCACGAACGCGGGCTGAAGGCCACATTGAACGTGCATCCGCGCGACGGCATACGTGCGTACGAAGACGATTACGAAACGGTCGCCAAACGTGTCGGCATTGACCCCACGACCGGGGAGGCTGCGGAATTCGACCTGACCAATCCGGACTTCGTCGATGCATATCTTGACATGCATCACCGTATGGAAGATGAGGGCGTCGACTTCTGGTGGCTCGACTGGCAACAGGGCGGTGTGACCCGACAGCCGGGACTTGACCCGCTGTGGGTACTCAATCACATGCACTATCTGGATTCCGGGCGCGACGGCCGCTGGCCATTGACCTTCTCCCGTTACGCCGGTCCCGGTTCGCATCGCTATCCGGTAGGCTTCTCCGGCGACACCATCGTCACATGGGAGTCATTGCAATTCCAGCCATATTTCACCGCGACCGCATCGAACATCGGCTATGGCTGGTGGAGTCATGACATCGGTGGGCATATGTGTGGCTACCGTAATGAACATCTAGAGGCCCGTTGGTACCAGTTGGGCACATTCAGCCCGATTAACCGCCTGCATTCAAGCAGCTCGCCGTTCACCGGCAAGGAGCCATGGAATTTTTCCGGCGATGTGCATGCGGCCATGGTCGCCTCACTGAGACTGCGCCATATGCTGCTGCCGTACTTGTACACGATGAACTATCGTGCGGCGCTTGACGGACGGCCGCTGGTCGAACCGATGTATTGGAGCGAACCGAACAATCCGCAAGCCTACGAAGTGCCAGACGAATTCCGATTCGGTACCGAACTGCTGGTGGCACCCATCGTGACCGATGACGATCCGACGGCACAGCGTGGCAGGACTGAAGCATGGTTGCCGCAAGGTGAATGGTACGACTTCTTCGATGGACGGCGCTATGTCTCCGATAACGCGTCCGGGCGGCGACTTGAAGTGTGGCGCGCGCTTGACCGCACACCTGTGTTCGCTAAAGCGGGTGGCATCATTCCGTTGCAGGAACTTGCAACCGGTGACGATGTCAACGACCTTCGCAATCCCTCGGTCCTGCACGTGCTGGTTTTCCCCGGTGCGGACGGAACTTTCACGTTGCGTGAGGATGACGGAATCGTATCCTGCGCGAGACGTGCGCACATCGCGGACACGATGATGACGTTCGATTGGCGTGCCGACATTGCTGATAGTGCCAAGGATGGTGACGCTACCGGATCAGGCGGCAGTAGGCTCGAGATTTCACCGGTTGACGGAGCCGTCGAATCCGTGCCGGAACGACGCGATTGGACGATTGTGTTCCGTGGCGTCTCGCCGGTTGGGACCGGCGAACTGCAGATTACCATCAACGGCATCGCCTGCGAGACGGCTGAGATTGCGTACGATGAACAGACGCTGAGCCTGTCCATCGCCGTACATGACGTGCCTTCAACTGCTCGGCTGAGTGTCATCGTTCCAAAAGGTTTGTCCGTCGCGGATAATCCGATTGACAAGGATGTACTTGATGCGCTGCTACATGCACAGATGCCGTATATCACCAAAGAGCATGCGTTACAGGCAATCCGAGAACAAGGCGTCCGAGCGGTTGGCACCTTGCGCACGCTTGACGGCAAACCACGCTTCAGCAAGGAACCGTTCGTCGCATACGGCATGCCCGACGCGGTAAACGGCGTCTTGGAGGAGATTCTGTTGCGTAGCTGATAAGCATGCTAGGGGGCATCCGCCATATGCGATGAATCAGCGGTCGATATCATATAAGCGAGTCAACGGGTCTGCGACTTCCTCATAACAGGGGAGTCACAGACCCGTTTTGTGATGGTAGGGAAATTATTCACTTTGGCAGGCTCAGAATTCATCTGCCGTTAGGGTGCGAATTGAACTGCGTTGGTTTTGCATGCTTAGCGTGGGTGATGGAAACGCAAGATTCCGCAACATCAAGGCGCGGAAAGGTTCCGCGTGCAGAAGAAAGAAGAACACATGGGCAAGCACAAGGCTCTTCAGGGCGCCATCGCGGCGTTCGCCTCCGTCGCCACGCTCGGCGCGCTCGCCGTACCGGCGCTCGCTGACAGCGCATCCACCTACAGTCCGAATGGCAAATCCGTGGCCGAACTGGCCCAGCACGGCGGCGCACAACGCATCGCAGCAATCGGCAACAAGTCCGCCAAGAATGTCGTCCTGTTCATCGGCGACGGCATGGGCGACTCCGAAATCACCGTGGCGCGCAACTATCTCAAGGGTGTCAACGGCCATTTCGACGGTCTTGACGCGGTAGGTCAGCCCGGTGCGCTCGACGACGTGGAAGCCGGCACCGGACAGTACACGACCTTCTCGCTCGGTTCCAACAGCTCCGACAGCGCCGTCGGCAAGGACGGTAAGGGCAATCTGAACGCCAATTCGAATCCCGGCAAGATTACCGCAGTCACCGACTCCTCCGCATCCGGTTCTGCTTGGGCAACCGGTACCAAGACCTACAACAACGCGGTGGATGTCGACGTGTATGGCAATCCACAGCTCAATCTGTTCGAACTCGCCAAGGCTGCAGGCAAGGCGACCGGCAACGTGACCACCGCGGAAATCCAGGACGCCACTCCGGCCGTACTGGAATCACATTCCTCCGAGCGTGGCTGCTACGGTCCGCAGGGCAAGACCGATGGTTCCTCTAATGATGCTGCGAAGCGTTGCCTCGTGAACCAGCTTAAGGAGAACGGCGGCATCGGCTCCATCTCCGAGCAGCTGCTCGACACCCGCGCCGACGTGACTATCGGCGGCGGTTCCAAGTACTTCCGCCAGACCGTACAGGGCGGCGAATATGCGGGTAAGACCGTGTGGGAACAGGCCAAGGAGATGGGCTACCAGGCCGTCGAAAACGATCCGGCGGCCATGAACGCGCTTGAATACAAGGAGGGCCAGCCGGTACTCGCGCTGATGAGCGATGGCAATATGCCGACCAAGTTCAACGCGTCGAAGGCGACCGCCAAGGATCCGTCCAAGGACGCCAATCCGACCGTGTGCACCGTGAACGATCAGTGGCTCGGCAACCAGGGCTCCTCGCTCAAGGACATGTCCAAGAAGGCACTCGAACTGCTCAATGCCAATCCGGCCAGCCAATCCAACGGTTTCTTCCTGCAGATCGAGGGCGCTTCGATCGACAAGCAGGATCATGCCGGCAACGCCTGTGGACAGATCGGTGAGACCGATGACTTCGATCAGGCCATCTCCTACGTGCTGCAGAACGTTGATCTTTCCGACACGCTCGTGATCGTCACCGCCGACCACGCCCACACCTCGCAGATTCTCAACGCTCAGCCGGCCTATGCGCTCTCCACCGTGCTCAAGACCGCCGACGGCAACAACATGGTCGTCTCCTACGGCACCGCTCAGGAGGACTCCCGCGATGAGGAAGGCGGCTACAACGGTGGTGACATGGAACACACCGGCACCCAGCTGCGCATAGCGGCATCTGGTCCGGGCGCCCAGCGTGTGATCGGCTTGACCGATCAGACCGACAACTTCTACACCATCGCCGGCGCGCTCGGCCTGGCCACCACCACCGACCAGCAGAAGGCATTGTCCGACAACGCCGAAGTCAAGGTCGCCACCGAAAACGGCTCGTATGCCGCCGACGCGACGGGCTTCAACGGTGATGCCGTACTCAGCTATGAGCTGAAGGACAAATCGGGTAATGTGATCGCCGCTTCCGACTCCACCACTCCGCTCTCCGGTGTGCGAGTCAAGACCGCGCAGACCACCGCGATCGCACTCGACAAGGTGGCCGAAGGCAACGAATATACGCTTACCGTCACCGGACGCCAGTCCGGCAAGAGCGTGACCGTCGACTTCCAGGCTCCGGCCGCCGGTTCTTCCGACAAGAATGCCGACAAGAACGGTGTGATCGCTTCCGGCAAGGTCAACAACAATCCGAAGGCCGACGGCTCGCCGCTCGGTGAGACCGGTACCGCGGTGGCCGTCGTCGCGATCGCCGTGGCCATGTTGGCCGCCATTGCGATGATCATCAAGACCGTGAAGATCACCCGCTGATTCGGGTCGTCCATCCTTTTCCCAAACTACCGACGCTTAGTGCCCTCTAAGCGTCGGTAGTTTGGGTTGTTTTTCAATCTGCCGACGGTGAGGTGGTCGTCAGGGTCGGTAGTTTGGGTTGTTTTTCAATCTGCCGACGGTGAGGCGGGTGTGGGCGTCGGTAGATTGAGGGGATTGACAAAGTTGAGCGAAGGTGGCTCAAGAATTTTTGTGGATTCGGGAATAAAAAGTTGCGTTCAAAAGTTGAGTGGTGTAGGCTCAAGTTTTGGAAAGCACGAGAGACGGCAATCCGGAACTCGAGCGAAGAACGAAAGAACGTATAGCGAACCTAATCTGCAAAGGAGATAAGTTATGGGACGCGCAGTTGGCATCGATTTGGGTACTACCAATTCCTGCATCGCAACTCTTGAAGGTGGCCAGCCCACCGTTATCGTGAACGCCGAGGGCGCTCGCACCACTCCGTCGGTCGTGGCATTCAGCAAGTCCGGCGAGATTCTGGTCGGCGAGGTCGCCAAGCGTCAGGCCGTGACCAACGTCGATCGCACCATCAGCTCCGTCAAGCGCCACATGGGCACTGACTGGACCGTTGAGATCGACGGCAAGAAGTGGACTCCGCAGGAGATTTCCGCACAGGTGCTGATGAAGCTCAAGCGCGACGCCGAAGCCTACCTGGGCGAGCCGGTCACCGACGCCGTGATCACCTGCCCGGCATACTTCAACGACGCCCAGCGTCAGGCGACCAAGGACGCCGGCACCATCGCTGGCCTGAACGTGCTGCGTATCATCAACGAGCCGACCGCAGCCGCACTGGCCTACGGTCTTGAAAAGGGCAAGGAAGACGAGCGCATCCTGGTTTTCGATCTGGGTGGCGGCACCTTCGATGTGTCCCTGCTGGAAATCGGCAAGGACGATGACGGCTTCTCCACCATTCAGGTGCAGGCCACCAACGGCGACAATCACCTGGGCGGCGACGACTGGGATCAGAAGATCATCGACTGGCTCGTCGGCGAAGTCAAGAACAAGTATGGCGTTGACCTGAGCAAGGACAAGATCGCTCTGCAGCGTCTGAAGGAAGCCGCCGAGCAGGCCAAGAAGGAGCTGAGCTCCTCGACCAGCACCAGCATTTCCATGCAGTATCTGGCCATGACCCCTGACGGCACTCCGGTGCATCTGGACGAGACCCTGACCCGCGCCCACTTCGAGGAAATGACCTCCGATCTGCTGGGCCGTTGCCGCACTCCGTTCAACAACGTGCTGGCCGACGCCGGCATTGGTGTGAGCGACATCGACCATGTGGTCCTCGTCGGCGGCTCCACTCGTATGCCGGCCGTCAAGGAGCTGGTCAAGGAGCTCACCGGCGGTAAGGAAGCCAATCAGTCCGTGAACCCGGATGAGGTCGTGGCCGTCGGCGCTGCCGTACAGTCCGGCGTCATCAAGGGCGACCGTAAGGACGTGCTGCTCATCGACGTGACCCCGCTGTCCCTCGGCATCGAAACCAAGGGTGGCATCATGACCAAGCTCATCGATCGCAACACCGCCATCCCGACCAAGCGCTCGGAAGTCTTCTCCACCGCGGAAGACAATCAGCCGTCCGTGCTCATCCAGGTCTATCAGGGCGAACGTGAGTTCGCTCGCGATAACAAGCCGCTGGGCACCTTCGAACTGACCGGTATCGCGCCGGCGCCGCGTGGCGTCCCGCAGATCGAAGTTACCTTCGACATCGACGCCAACGGTATCGTGCACGTGTCCGCCAAGGACAAGGGCACTGGCAAGGAACAGTCCATGACCATCACCGGCGGCTCCGGCCTGCCGAAGGATGAGATCGATCGCATGGTCAAGGAGGCCGAAGCCCACGAGGCCGAAGACAAGAAGCGCAAGGAGGATGCCGAGACCCGTAACCAAGCCGAATCCTTCGCCTACCAGACCGAGAAGCTCGTCAACGATAACAAGGACAAGCTCTCCGACGACGTGGCCAAGGAAGTCACCGACAAGGTCAACGAGCTCAAGGAAGCCCTGAAGGGTGAGGACATCGAGAAGATCAAGACCGCCCAGAGCGAGCTGATGACCTCCGCCCAGAAGATCGGTCAGGCCCTCTACGCCCAGCAGGGTGCCGCCGACGCCGCGGGTGCGGCCGGAGCGGGCGCTGCCGGTGCCGCAGGTACCGCTGACGATGACGTTGTTGACGCCGAAGTCGTGGACGATGACGACAAGGACAACAAGTAATCATGTCCGACTTCAACAAGGACGAGTATCTGAACGATCTGCCTGATATGGACAACCTGTCCGGGCAGACCGCTCCCTCCGGCACCGGCCCGGCGGCGGATGACGCCGCTGCCGGTGCCCCCGAGTCGGCCGCTGCCGATACGGCGGCCGACTCGGCACAGGCTGAGGGTTCCGCCACCGCTGCAAACGCCGAAGACGCCGCTGCCGACGACACCCTGACCCCGCTGGGCCAGGCCAAGAAGGAAGCCGCGGAATATCTTGAGGCTCTCCAGCGTGAGCGTGCGGAATTCATCAACTTCCGCAATCGTGCGCAGAAGGAGCAGGATCGCTTCCGTCAGCACGGCATCATCGACGTACTTACTGCGTTGCTGCCGGCTCTTGACGACATCGACCGCATCCGCGAGCATAGCGAGATGGACGACTCCTTCAAGGCCGTATCCGCAAAGATCGACAAGGCTTTCGAGAAGTTCGGCGTCGAGAAGTTCGGCGAAAAAGGCGAGGACTTCGATCCGACCAAGCACGATGCGATTCTGCACAAGCCGGATCCGACCGCCGAGAAGGAAACCGTCGATACCGTGGTGGAAGCCGGCTACCGCATCGGCGACCGTGTGATTCGCGCGGCCCGTGTGGTCGTGGCTTCCCCGCAGGGCTAAAGTCAGCTACCTCACGAAAGGAGGCACATCATGGCTGAGAATGAATGGCTGAGCAAAGACTTCTACAAGGTCCTCGGTGTCTCCAAGGAGGCCACCGACGACGAGATCACCAAGGCATACCGCAAGCTGGCGCGCAAGTATCATCCTGACCTGAACAAGACCAAGGAAGCCGAGGAAAAGTTCAAGGACATTTCCGAGGCGTACGACGTGCTGAACAACAAGGAAAGCCGCCAGAAGTATGACGCCATCCGCCAGTTCGGCATGGGTGGCGCGCGTTTCGCCGGCGGCTCCGGTGCGGGCGGCTTCGACGCGAGCGGTTTCTCCGACATCTTCGGATCGATGTTCGGCGGTACCGGCATGGGAGGCAACGGGTCGCGCATCCGTTTCCAGACCAACGGCGGCAATCCGAATCTCAACGACATCTTCTCGATGTTCGGCGGAGCCGCGGGCCAGGGCGCAGGAGCGTATGGCGCTGGCGCGGGTAGCCCTTACGGCGCCTACGAACAGGCCGTGCAGCCTGAGGATGGCGAGGATCGTAATTCCAAGATCAACCTGACCTTCCGTCAGGCGGTCAAGGGGGCGACGGTATCCCTGAGTGCCGGTGGCAAGAAGTTCAAGACGCATATCCCCGCCGGTGTGAAGGATGGTCAGAAAATCCGTCTTGCCGGCAAGGGCAAGCCTGGGCGCAACGGCGGCAAGAACGGCGATCTGTATCTGCAGATTTCCGTCGCCGAGGATCCGAAGTTCACCATGCGCAAGCGTGACATCATCATGGCCTTGCTGATTACGGTCGGACAGGCTGTCGCCGGTGCGAAGGTGAGCGCCAAAGACATCGACGGCAACGAAGTCACTTTCAAGGTGCCGGCCGGCTCTTCGAGCGGTACCGAAGTGCGCCTTTCCGGCAAGGGCGTAGCCAATCCGCGCGGCGACGGTGATCTGATCGGTCGTGTGGAAATACGCATTCCCGACAGGCCGGGCCTTGCGGTCAAGCGCGCTGCGAAGGAGTTCGACAAGGCGTGCGGTGACTTCGCCGATGAGCTCGCCAAGGAGCGCTGAGTATCATGGCACGGTCACGCGTGGAGCAGCAGGTTCGCCAGCTGTATGAGATGTGTGCCATCGCGATTGTGGCCGGCAGGGCTGATCTGGACGGTGCCGATGAAGTCGGCTTCGACATCGAACTGCCGGTGTTCACGGTCGGCCGTGCCGCCGAGCTGGCGAATGTGCATCCGCAGACGCTACGGCAGTACGATCGCCTCGGGCTGGTCGTGCCGCAGCGTACGGGAGGCGGTGCACGTCGATACTCGTTGCGGGACGTATTCCGCCTTGTGCAGGCGCAGCAACTCAGTCAGGAAGAGGGCATCAATCTGGCTGGAATCACGCGAATCCTCGAACTTGAAGAGGAGAATCGTGAACTGCGCCGACAGGTGGAGCGGTTGCGCAAGCCGGCCGGCTCCAGCGTATTCGCGGCTGACGCGGACGGTGGCATCGTGGAAATCGAACGTTCTCGCAGGGCTCGCATGTGGCGGCGGCAGATTCATGTCAATACACGCGAATTGCCATCCGGACGGAGCGGATCGGGTGAAGGCGAGGAGTCCAAATCCATGGTGATTTGGGGAATTCGTTAAAGTTGACAGCAGATTTTCGGAAAACATTCAAAACTGGGCATGCCTGACGGGGTGATGCCCAGTTTTGTTATATAGTGGGCCAAAATAACCCCTACTATTTGACATGATGTCGTTATTGTGAGAAATAATAGTGTTTATCCGTATTTCGGCTGTTTTTCTTACGATGAGTCGATTGATTCGTAGAATATAGTTCGATTTCCCGAAGGAGATTCGGGGATGGGCGACCTTACGGTGTGTGGAACGAGGAGTTAGGAGCGAACAGTGCCAAGAGTTGCGTTCACTGCCAAGACCCGGAAATATCTCGGGACTCTGGATGCCGTGGAATCGGTCACCCAGTATCGTATTTGCTATTCGAAGGAATTCCGTGACGACTGCATGAGGCGATATGCCGAAGGTGGTTCACCTGCGGCGATTTTCCGCGAGGCCGGGCTTGATCCGAAAATCATTGGGTACAAACGTGTGGAACGTTGCATTGCCCGCTGGAAGGCGGAGGATGCCGCGAAAGCCGAGCAGGAGCAAGGCGACGCGGAAAAGAACGACGACGCTGAAGAGTAGTCGCAGCGTAATTGACGCGGAATCGTTCCGCAGGGTGGCAAATCCTGCGGAACGATTCCGTATTGGGCCCTTGATGAGGCGTTACTGTCTTCGGCTACGTTGGGCTCACGGCGGCATGGTCGCGCTGGTCTGCTGAAATAGTCATGGTATTAAGGAGGGAATGTCATGACTGTTTCGAATGGTGCGGGCGATAACGGGCTGCTGCTGAAGGCCGTGTTCTGGGACATGGATGGCACGCTGATTGATTCCGAACCGTATTGGCACGAGGGCGAGCTGAAGATCGCGGCCGAACATGGCGGCTACTGGGATGAGGACTTGGCCTGGCAGGGTTCCGGTACGCCTGTGCCGGACGTGGCGCGCCGTATGGTGGAGCATGGCTGTCAGCTGTCGATCGAGGAGATCGGCAAAGGCATGATTGATTATGTCGCGCAGAAGGAATTCGAAAGGATTCCCTGGATCGCCGGTGTCGAGGATGTGCTGTGTTCGTTGGCTGCCGCAGGTGTGCCGTCAATGTTGGTGACGACGTCGCCTCGTCATCTTGCGCAGAATCTGGTCGATCAGGCGCCGGCCGGAGTGTTTGCCGGATTCGTGTGCGGCGATGATGACGTTGCGAAGAAACCGTCGCCGGAACCGTATTTGGAGGCGGGTCGGCGTCTCGGCATCGCGCCGGAGGATATGCGATATTGCATTGCGATTGAGGACTCGATGAGCGGCCTGCGTTCCGCCGTCGCCTCCGGTGCCACCACGATCGGCCAGACCGGTTTCATGCAGCTCGACAATTCGAACGGCCCGCAATTCGCATCGATCAAGGGATATGACGGCATCACCGCCGACGTACTTGATGCCTATGTGCGTCAGCGCGTCGGTGCGTGAATCCGGCCTCCGAGTTCTCTGATTTGTGTTGGACTCATTTATCCCACTAGGTAGAATATCGTACCATTCAGAGAGAAACAGCTTTAAGGAGCTTGAAGCTCGCCTCTTTTCGAAGTAATGTCATTCGATATGTTAATCGGTTGACATATCGAGCTATGACGTGTATGGTGGTCCATGTCAGGATAACCAAATCGATTGCATGTGAGGTAATTCTCACGTTGGTCGACGGGAAAATATAATTTACAGGGCAGTTCAACGTGGTTTTGTGCTGCAAATTATGTTAACCGGTTGAAATATCAAATATTTGGTATTCCCTGGCATGGAAAGGATGAAACCTTACGGGTCCATGAAAGCGAGGAAGCGTCATGAAGAGAAATGTGTTGATGACGGCGGTGTCAGCAACAGCGGCGACCGTAATGATGATGGGCATGTTGTCCGGATGCGGCGAAACGTCGAATTCCACGAAGGATGATAGCGGCGCCACGGTGATTAAGTTTGGTATTAACGTCGCTAATCCCGCCAAGCAGGAACCAGCGACCAATGCGATTGTAGAAGCTTTTAACAAGGCAAACAAAGGTAAGTACAAAGTCGAATTCGAAGCGGCAGACACCGAATCCCATAATAAAAATATGAAGTTGGAGGCCTCTGACGGAACGCTTCCTCAAGTGTTTTGGGTAGAAGGCAGTCAGGTTACTGAATTCAATGAATCCGGCGTACTGCTGGATTTGAAAGACTTTCTCGACCAGAATGCCGACGTAAAAGCCGCTTTGAATGGCTCCGAGGCAGCTTTCCAAGATGATTCCGGTGTCCAGTATGGACTTCCGTATCAAAGTAACATACAGGGTATCTTCTATAACAAAGACCTGTTTGATAAGGCAGGGGTCGCATATCCCACCGACGACACCACATATGATGAATTTCTGGAAATGGTCGCCAAGCTTAAGAACAGTGGCGTTACTCCGCTTGCCATTGGCAGCAAGAACAGTTCCTTCGCCATGTGGGAATTCAACTTATGGCTGGCAAGGTACGGATGGCCAGATTTCATTCAGGATATTCTTGACGGCAAACAGAAGTTTGACAACGATGACCTGATTAAGGCGTTTACCAAGATTCAGGGACTCTCGAATGCCGGTGCATTCCCGGAAAACATGTCGACCATCGAATATTTCGATGCTAAGCAACAGTTTGATGAGGGCAAGGCCGCCATGTTTGGCAGCGGACAATGGGATTGCACTGAATTTGATAAGAATCTTGGAGATAAGGTTGGTTTTTGGTGGGGGCCGACCTTTGCCGACACGAAATACAGCCAAAAACTTGATATGAAAGTTCCCTCCGCACCGATTGCGGTAAGTGCCACCGTAAACGACAATGATGATGTCAAGGCCGCTACATACTCATTCCTTAAGTTCTATTACAGCAGGGAAGCCGCCGAACTCTCGTATGAAAACTCTATGTTCCCTGCGACTTCATACGAGGGACTAACCCCGAGCGCGGATAAATATTCGATGTCCGCGATGGTTGATGCCTTGTCCAACGGTTACAAGTCACCGGTTTCCGCACCGGATCTGACAGTGCCATCGAGTGTACAGCAGTCTCTGTATGACGGCCTGTTTGGCGTAATGCAAGGGACCTACTCCCCTCAGGAGGCGCTTGCCAAGATGGATGACACTCTCGAGAACAGCAAGTAACCCTTGTACTCCCCAACATTGCATGCATCTGCCGGGCAGAGAAATGAACGACGGTGATTATTCACTGCCCGGCGGTACTTGAAATTACGTGGCAGGAAGTTGTTAATATGCACTGGTTGAGCAAAACACGTTACAAGATAGGGTTCCTAATCCCGACACTTCTGGCGTACACGGTATTCATTGTGTTGCCGATAATCATCGCCATTGGTTATAGTTTCACCAAATATTCCGGCATAGGAAAAGCGCGTTTCAACGGTTTGACGAATTACATCAGGCTTTTCCGCGACAAGGTCTTTTGGAAATCGTTGCAGAACACAGTGGTCATCTTTGTGGTGGCGTCGGTGCTGCTCCTCGTTCTGTCCTTCCTGCTGGCACTGTTGCTGAACAATAAACTCAAGCTTGTCGATACTTCCAAAGCGCTGATATTCTCCCCGGCAATCATCGCCCCAATCATCGTCGGCATTATTTGGGTATATATTCTTGATCCCAAAATCGGTGTCATCAATGGCGTACTCAGAGCGATCGGAGCCGGTTCCCTAGCCCGGCAGTGGATTGGCGGTACTGTTCTTTCCCCTTACAGCATTTCCGTCATCTATTTCTGGCAGCAGCTCGGGTACCTTACTACCATCTTCATCGCCGGTCTCAAGATGATTCCCGAGGAAGTGCTTGAGGCAGTGAGAGTCGACGGGGCCAACGCTCGACAGCGTGTCTGGCACGTTATTATTCCCATGATGAGACCGACCATTTCCACGGTCGTAGTACTCATTATCACTGGAATATTCAAGATTTTCGAAATTGTACAGCAAACTACGGGAGGAGGGCCGAACCATATGTCTGAGACTCTGGTCACCTACAGTTATTCGGTAACGTTCCAGAGTAGCGACTATGGCTACGGTATGTCCGTTGCCACGGTAACATTCCTGATTTCCCTAGGGATCACCGGTCTGTACTTCCTTTTCAGTAGGGAAAGGGGCTGATAGCCATGATGTCCAAAAAGACGAAGATGGTGCTCCACACCGTGATGGCATTGGTCACCATACTCATGGTGTTCCCGTTCCTGTGGATGCTCATGATGTCGTTTAAGACGAATTCCGAAATCATATCGAATCCACTGGCTTGGCCAAAGACCTTGAATTGGAGCAACTATCGCAATGCACTCCATACCTTGAACTATCCGAGGCTGTATGCCAATACGTTCATTGTATGCGCGGTCTCAATCGTCATTGAACTGGTCATTACTTTCCTAAGCTCATTCGCCTTGGCTCGCATGACCTATAGGCGACCCAATCTAACGAAGGCCATCTATGCGTTCCTGATTGCAGGACTGAGCGTCTCACCGTTCATTCTGCTGTTCCCTGTCTATAAGATTAATTTGTTCTTTGGCCTGAGAGAACAGTGGGCGCTGGTGTTTCCGTATGTTGCGTCATCGATTTCCTTCAACACGTTGCTTTTTGTCGGTTATCTGAAGGCTCTGCCGGTAGAGATTGACGAAGCGGCGATTATTGATGGATGTTCGATATGGGACTTAATGATCAAGGTAATTCTGCCGATGACCAAACCGGTGATTGCCACTGTGGTGATTTTCAATGTGCTGTATATCTGGAATGAATACCCGTTTGCATCGGTGATGTTGCGTAGTCAAAATGATTACACCCTATCCATGGGAGCATCCTTCTTTAAGGGCACGTACACGGTTGATTATGGAGGCATTGTTGCCTCAAGCGTGATGATCATCATTCCAGAGCTCGTCTTTTATGGATTGTTCCAGAAAAAGATCGTAGGTGGCATGGTAGCTGGTGCCGTCAAGGGCTGAGAAATCAGCAATGAATTTAAAAATAAACAATATCGAAGGAGATAATCATGAGTGAAATCACTGGTCTTTTCAAGGACCTCACTAAGGTGAAGCATGCTCGTAACGGTAGGTTGGCCAGTTGGGACCAGCGGGGAAAGAACCAGGATTACTGGGAGATTCCTGCGGGAGAGAGCATTACCTTGGGAGAAATCGAAGGTCCGGGTTGCATCACCCATATGTGGATGACCTCTTCATGTCGCAAGGTGGTGGCACCGAGTATCCTTGACCCGGAATTAAACGCTTCGGCGGCTCCGGTGATGGAGATTCACCCGGCACTCGGTGTAATCTGGGACGCCTACGATCCTTTCTATTACCGCAAGGCGCTTATCAAGATCACATGGGATGACCAAGACACCCCAAGCGTGTTGGTGCCGTTCGGAGATTTCTTCTGCATAGGCAACAGCTACCCTGGCAACTTCTCCTCACTGCCGTTTAATGTATCGCTCAAGCCGGAGGAAGCAGGAAAGTTTGGTGCACCCTGCTCCGTATCATGCTATTTCCCGATGCCTTTCAATAAGAAGGCGAAGATTGAAATCGTCAATGATAACGAGTTGCCGTTCATTCTGTACTTCAACATCGACTATGAAATGTACGGCGAGCCTCTACCGGAGGATACCGCTTACTTCCATGCGGCATGGCATCGCGAAAACCCATGCAATGGCTGGGGACCGGAATTGCAGGTCAATTCGCCGGAAGTCAATAACGTCACGAACTTCAAAGGAGAGAACAACTATACGGTGTTGGATGTCGAGGGGACAGGCCACTACGTTGGCTGTAATCTCACGGTCAAGCACTTCCAAGGAAGTTGGTGGGGAGAAGGCAACGATATGTTCTTCATCGATGGTGAGGAATATCCGAGTTTGAACGGCACCGGTACTGAGGATTATTTCAACCATGCCTGGGGTATGCAGCGCAATGCGTATCCATTCTTCGGCACTATCGTCCATGAAGGGGATACTGATGGATTCCAAGTTTCATATCGTTGGCATATCACTGATCCGGTGCGCTTTGAAAAGCATCTGAAGGTGACTATCGAGCATGGTCATGCCAATCAGTTGTCCGATGATTGGAGTTCTACGGCCTACTGGTATCAGATTTTGCCGACGGCAAGCCGGATCACCATTGCACCGGTCGAGGATCGTTTGCCCGTAGTTCCGCAACTTCCTGAGCGTAAACTGGTTCTACCGCAACTTACCGAAGAACAACAAGCTGCACGCGATACTTATCAGAAGAGATGGAAGGACTACGAGCCTCGTCGCGATACGCAATTCCGAATCAAGGAGGACAAGGCTCGTCGTGAGTCCAAGCTGAACACGGAATTCGCCAAAAAACTTCGTGATGCATTTGATGCGGAGAGAGAACAATGAGTAAAGAAACCATGCAGTCTGCGATTGATCGGGCACAACACGTTATCGAGCAACAGGCATCTGAAGTGGCGAAAACGGCAATGCGTCAACGATACCATTTCATGGGACCCTGCGGTTGGATTAATGATCCTAATGGGCTGATTTATTATAAGGGTAAATACCATTTCTTCTATCAATTCAATCCCTATAGTGGATTCTGGTCACAGATGCATTGGGGGCATGCCGTCAGTGATGATCTGTTGCATTGGGAACATTTGCCTGTGGCTCTTGCTCCCAGTGAGATTTATGACGACCATCCTCAGGGAGGCTGTTTTTCCGGTAGTGCAATCGAAAAAGATGGCGATTTATACTTGGTATACACTGGCACAGCTAATAATGGCAATGGATTTGAGCAGACGCAGAACGTGGCAGTGAGCGTAGACGGGGTGCACTTTAGCAAGTGCGAGGGAAACCCTGTCATAGAACCTCCGGAAGGGGTTCCGCACGACTTCTTTCGTGATCCGAAAGTTTGGGAACATGAAGGCTTGTACTATCTGGTTTGCGGTGCTCAACGCGACGGTAGGGCTCAGGCGTTGCTGTATCGTTCGAAAGATCTGTTGCATTGGGAATTCTTTAATGTGTTATTCGAATCCCGAGGTGAGTGGGGCTTCATGTGGGAGTGCCCGGACTTCTTCCCGCTAGGAGACAAATGGGTCTTCCTATGTTCGCCGATGGGTATCGGAGAACGAACCACCGTCTATTTCGTAGGCGATTTCGATTACGGGACGGGGAGCTTCACCTATACCGTGACGGGAGAAGCTGATTGGGGGTTTGATTTCTACGCTCCGCAGACATTCCAAGATGGGAATGGTCGCCGTATCATGGTCGGCTGGGCCAATGGATGGGACTGGATGCCATTTTGGAAGGATTGGGGGCCGACCTGGCGAGAAGGTTGGTGTGGGTCGTTCGCCGTTCCACGTGAGGTACGTATGAATGACAACTTAACGCTTTCCATCATGCCTGTTGATGAAATCAGTACGTTGCGTAGCGAGATGGCGGTGCTGCCGCCGACAATTCGTCTTGGCGAAGAATCAACGACGTTAAGGGTCGGTGATGGAGTGGCTTACGAGCTGGGTTTCTCCATCGATTTGATGCAAACCGATGCAACTTCCATTCACTTGAATCTACGCCAACATGATGATCGGGCGTTGGTGGTCGACTTCGATCTGGCCCATGCGCGTATGAGTGTGAATCGTGACAAGGCCGATGAATGGAGTAAAGGTACATCGCGAAGTCCGCTTTCTGTCCAAGGAAAAGAGAAACTCGACGTAATACTGCTCAGTGATCAGAGTTCGATGGAGATTTTCGTTGATGGAGGACGTGTCGTTCACTCGATGAATGTCTTTGCTGACAATGAACACAACGGTATTTCCATGTACGCGAAAAATGGGGATGCGGTACTGGTCGATGTCAAAGGATATGGCTTGGATGCGGTCTGATTCTCGACATTGACGATTGAGAACGGCAGTGTACAGAATAATATGAAGCCATATTGATTCCGTGCACTGCCGCATATGTGAGGGAGGAATGTCATGCCGACGATTACGGATGTTGCGCAGACCGCAGGGGTCTCCAAAAATACGGTGTCACGTTATCTCAACAATCGTGGCTATATGTCGGAAAAGACCAAGGCCGCCATACAGGCGGCCATTGAGGAATTACATTATCAACCCAATCAGATAGCGCGAAGTTTGTACACCAGCAAGACGAGTCTGGTTGGTCTGGTGATTCCTGATGTGGAACATCCATTCTTCTCTACGATAACCGCAAGGATCGAGGATGCATTAGATACTCGCGGATACAAGATGATTCTGTGTAACACCATGCATTCATCACAAAAAGAACGAAAATACATCGATATGTTGACTGCTAATAAAGTCGACGGAATTATTATCGGTTCCCATTCTGTTGATATCAACTATTCCGATATCAATGCTCCGATTGTGGCGTTGGACCGTAATCTGGCTGATGACATTCCAGTTGTGGCTTCTGATCATGTTCAGGGTGGCGAGATTGCCGCGCAAGCATTTATTGATCGTGGATGCCATAAAGTGGTGCAGCTGGTCGCGTCGGGGCAGGTGAAGACTCCATCGAACATGCGGCATGAGATTTTCGCGAAGCGGATGCGTGAGCATGGCATTACCTGTATTACTCAGGAACTGCAACTGAATCAATTTGAGTTTTCAACGTATCTGAATACTGCTGACGAGATTCTCAATTCATATCCTGGACTCGATGGAGTATTTTCCGCCGACCCTGTGGCTGCGGCGATTCAGAGACAGGCGCTTGCGCGGGGAATGCAGGTTCCGGATGATTTATTCATATTTGGCTACGACGGTACATTTCTTGCGCAGGCCGTGTTCCCGCCACTGCTTACTGTTGCCCAATCGTATGATTTGCTGGCGCGAACAGTGGTGGATGTTCTTATGAAGCGGATTGATGGAGACCAACTCGAGTCCCTTTCCTATGTTATTCCGATGGGGGTCAATGTCAGCCTGTAACTGATGATGGTGTTGCGTGCGAACCTTTGGATTCCGAGGCCCTGCTCTTCGTCGTCAAGCAACCCTAAGGAGTCGTTTCACTCATAAGGTGTGATTGTCGTACAAATTTCCTTATGAAGTCATACTCGCTGCCGGTGCTTAGCCAAAGTTGATGTCGCCGTCGTTTTGCAAAAATTCCATGAGGTTGAGATGACGTACGCCATCACGTTGTAGAGGCAGTGGGTCCAATGTGAACAGGTATTTCGGGTAGCCGTCGGCGAGTTTGCCAAACGGACGGTACTCACGCTCCTCGACGGTTGGATCTTGGATACTCATTGACACCTGGATATATGCATACTGATCGCGTTTCCTGATGATGAAGTCACATTCGAGCTTTCCTATCGTGCCGACACTCACGTCGTACCCCTTCGACTTTAGATGTGTATATAGTGCATTCTCCAGCGAGGGTCCGTAGCTGATTCTTGCATCAGTATTGCGGGCGAATCGTATACCCGGGTCGGCGAGGTAGTACTTCTCTCCGCCTCTCAGTGACTTGCGGGATCGTAAGTCGAAACGCGGGCATTTGTATAGGATTTTCGCGTTCTTTAGCAACCGTATGTAGGTGGCGAGTGTCTCACGTTTGAGAGTAACGTTTTCGCTGTTCTTCAAATATTTTATGATACCGGTGAGATTCGTGGGGGCGGCGCAGTTATTGATGAGGTAATCCTGCACACGTGCGAATGTGTCGCGATTGCGTACCGTCTTTCGTGCAGTGATGTCCTTATCGAAGATTTGCCCGATAACGTCCTGAATATAGGCCGCCTTCGCGTCGGGGTCGTCATACTCCAATGACTTCGGAAATCCACCGTAGGTCAAGTAGTCGCGGAATGCCTGTGATGTCGGAATTGCTGGCTTATTCAAGAAGTTGCGCATGCCAAGATACTCGTGGAAGGAAAGGGTGAACATTTCCAGTTCGATATATCGGCCTGTGAGCTTGGTAGCGAGCTCGCCGGACAGTAGATAGGAATTTGAGCCAGTCATGAAGATAGAGCAGTCTCCTTCCTCTCGCCATCCGTTGATGACGGTTTCGAAGCCTTTGACGTTCTGTACTTCATCGATGAACAGATATCGCAATCCGTCGCTTGCGCCCCTTACGGCTCGTTCGATGACACGGTCAAGTTTCTCTGGCGTCGTGACGGTGCGGTGCTCCCTGCGATCCAAGTTGATGTAGATGATGTTGTTTTTCGGGACCTTGAGCTTGAGAAGCTCGTCCATGACGGTGTTCATTAGGCTGGATTTGCCACATCGGCGGATGCCGGTAATCACTTTGATGAGGTCTGAATCATCATAGAATGGGCGAAGCTGGGTCAAGTAATGCTCCCTGCGATACGTCTCCATTGCCACTCCTTCATACTGGAAGAGCCGTCTAACGGGGTCAAAGTCATATAGATTGTCAACAATAGCACTGTTAAACGCCATTTTAGTCGATTTTCAAGCGATATATTGAGAGAACCGGTATTCTTGAGGCAAGAAATCAGTTTTAACGGGGTCGAAGTCATATAAATCGCCAAAAATGACCCCGTTAAATGGCTATTGTGAGCGAATGTGGCGTTGGGAGGCCGCCTTGGCTGCTTCTTTCTGTGGTGCTTCGTTGCGCGGCTTAAGGAGGGTGATTTACGAGCATGCCCTTTGGCTTTTATGACAGGCCAGCTTTATGCTGAACGTTGAAAAAAGACGGAAAACAAATCAAAAAGCCCGCTGCGGTGGAATGAATGCAGCGGGCTTTCGTGGAGCTGACGGTAGTCGAAACCGCGACCTCTTCGATGCGAACGAAGCGCTCTACCAACTGAGCTACAGCCCCTTGGATGTTACCTTGCTTCGCAGGGCAACTCTCAGAACTTTAGTACGAAGTGTGTACGAACGCAATTCTGTACGTTCGCGTGTTGCGATGCCTTTCGGGCGGGCGGCAAAATCTCCCGATTCGCCGCCCACCCGAAACAATGGCTGGGAATGATTATGCCTGTCAGGCTTCGGTAGCCGGAGCCTTCTTGCCGAACTTGGCCTTGAGCAGGCCTACGATCGTCGGAATCAGCGACAGTACGAGAATTGCGACGATCACCAGTTCGAAGTGCTTCTGCACCGCCGGAATGCCGCCGAAGAAGTAGCCAAGCAATGTGAACAGGGTGGACCAGCACAGACCGCCGAGCACGGAGAACGGCGTGAAACGGCTCCAGCGCATGCCGGAAATGCCGGAAATGAACGGCATGAACGTGCGGATGAACGGGAAGAAGCGGCCGAGGAACACGGCCAGCGGGCCCCACTTATCGATCATGGCTTCTGTTTTGGCGATGCGTTCCGGCGTCATGGCCTTGACTTTGCCGGATTCGATGATGCGGCGACCGAAGAAATGGCCGATCCAGTAGTTGCACTGATCGCCGATGATCGGTGCGCACCAGACAACCGGCAGCAGCGCGAACAACGGCAGGGCGGCGACGCCGGTCTTGGCGTCGGGTGCGGCGAAGAAACCGGCTGCGAACAGCAACGAGTCGCCCGGAAGGAAGGGGAAGAACACCACGCCCGTCTCGATAAAGACGATGAGGAAGATGAATCCAAGCGTCGGGGCGACGCCCATGGCGATCCAGCTGGCAATCGCAGTGCGCGGGTCCTTGAGCAGATTGATGAAGAAGTTGATGATTCCCATGGAGTTCTCTCTGTGAATATGTAGGCATACGGGTATACGAACCAAGGCTAAAGCCTACCAGTGGGGCTCTAGGGCGAGACCGAGCGGAGGGCGAAGGGTGGCAAATCTGCACAATCCGTCAATGCTTACGGTGGCTATGGCTCTGCTCAATCAGCATGATTCCGGTAGTCTGCAGGCGCATCGGAAACTTGTTGGCGGTCGTCCGACTTCTGCCAGCGAACCCGACCGGAGGGCATCCGTTTGGTCGGCAGATGTCACGCCAGCAAACACCGGGTGGGAACCGTCCGTGTATGTCGGCGACTGTGGCCTGATTCATGAGTCTCGTCCGCTGAAGGGGTCTTTTTTCCGTTCGTCAGGTTCGAATCTGCCTGCTGATGCGGGTGGTTGCGTCCGTGGGTTGCGAGTATCTTGCGACTACTCGACGGCTATGGCCTCTAAATCGACGTTTTGGGGCCGTCGCTGTCGAGGAGAGGCCTGCTGCTCGCAGATGGTGGTCTTGTAGTCGCAAGAAGGCGCCGCCTTCAGCGTGTCGAAACGTTTGACATATTTTCTGTGTGGGGTATGATTATTGAAACGTTTCGACGAAACGATTCGATTAGTGAGATCGAGGGGTTTCGCCGGTGACGACTAGCGTCGATGCAACGCATTGCAGCGCTGAAGGACGCGAAAGACGATGTCGAGAACGCAGGGAAGCCGAAGGAGGCGATGACGATGGCAGGCATCAAGGATGTGGCCCGTGAAGCGGGGGTGTCCGTCAGCACCGTCTCGTATGCGCTTTCCGGCAAACGTTCGATTTCCGCCAAGACGTCCGACAAGGTCATGGCGGCGGTGGAGAAGCTTGGATACACCCCGGACGCCAGCGCTCGCAAGATGCGTGGCATACGTTCACAGGTCATCGCATTAAGTGCGCCGATTCGTGGCGACATCAATCAGGCCAAATACAACGCCTACTTCCTGCATACCGCGTGGGCGGCGAGGAATGCCGGTTATGATGTGTTGCTGCTGACCGGACCGGACGCGGTGAACGACATCCGTCGTGTGACGCAAAGCAATTTGGTTGATGGCGTGGTGCTGCTCGATGTCGAGCAGGATGACGAGCGCGCGGCCTCATCCGGCGATTTCTCCAAACCCTGTATAGCCATCGGCTACCCGCAGGCGCATGAGGGTTGTGCCTGCGTCGACATCGATTTCGCCGAGGCCGGGCGCAAGGCGGTGGATTTTCTATTCGACAAAGGCCACCGTAAGGTTGCGTTCCTGCGCAACAACGAGGCCGATTATGAGCGTCGTTCCGGTTATGTCGTGATTTTTCGCGAAAGCATGCTGTCGCGTGCGAAGGAACGCGGCATGACGGTTGTTGAATCCTCGCGATATGAGGATGACCGTTTCGACGCGATTCGCTTTGTGCGAGAGACCTTTGCTGATGAGGATCGTCCGACGGCGATAATCAATCAGGCTAACGCCAATGTGCTCAACCGGGTACTGCAGGAACTGTCGGTCGCAGGGCTATCGGTGCCGGAGGATGTTTCGGTGCTGTCATGCGGCACGTATTTCGACGGCGAATTGATGTCGCGTCCGATTACCGAGATGCCGGTCATGCCAGAGAAGTTGTGCTTGCAGGCCATGGGGCTTTTGGTCTCGGCGATTGAGCAAGGCGTCAAGATCAAGGGTGATGTCGAGCTTGAGGCTCCCGCGGTGAAGCTTCGCGGTTCCGTTGCCGAGATCAGTCCCGGCGAAAGGGCCCTGAAGGTGGCTTCGCGGTAAAACGGCGGAGTTTTCGGTGTGATTCACCCGGCATAATTTCATAAGCGTAATCGAAACGTTTCAACAATGGTCGACGTCGACTGGCAACTGCAACGGCTCGTTCAAGGAGGGTCTCCATGCACAGTGTCGTCGTACTACTCCTACAACCAATTCTTCCAAGTGCAGCAAGTCGGCTACGGTGCTGCGATCTCCACTGCGCTGACTGCGGTCATCATCGTGTTCTCCATCGTGTTCACGATCGTGCAGAAGCGCGTCGAAAAGGAACTCGTCTGAAAGCAAAGGTGGAATCATGACCCAAACCATGTCCGCGGCGGCCGCGCGCAAGGCCTCAAAGAAAACACAACATGTTCGCTCAACCGGAGACTGGATCACGCTGATCCTGCTGATCGTGGCTGCTCTGCTGGTACTGTTCCCGCTGCTGGTCCTGACCGTCAACGCTTTCAAGACCTCCGCCGACTACAATGCCACCGGCCCGCTCTCCCTACCGAAGCACTTCACCATGGAAGGCATCGTTTCCTTCTGGACCACCACGAAGTTCCCGCTCAAATTCTGGAACAGCCTCGTCATCTCGCTGGTCGTGGCCGTGGCCGCTGTGGTGTTGTCCGTGCTCAACTCCTTCGCGCTGGGCATCGGCAAAGTCAAAGGCAACACATGGATCGTACTGGCCATCATGCTCGCCAACATGATGCCGCAGGAAGCGCTGCTCTATCCGCTGTATACCATGTTCAAGCAGGCGGGCCTGTACAACACCAAACTGGCGATCATCATCATCTTCACCATCATTCAGAGCGCCTACGGAACGTATCTGCTTTCCTCCGTGTACGGCACGTTCCCGCAGGCCATTCTGGAAGCGGCCGCAATCGATGGCGCCTCCAGATGGCAGATTCTACGAAAGGTGGTATTGCCCATCTCCTGGTCGACCATCAGTGTGTTGTTCGTGTTCTTCTTCGTGTGGACTTGGAATGAATACATGATTCCGATGGCCTTCCTCATGGGCGATGACGTGCAGACCATCCCGCTGGCACTTGCCACCCTGCAGGGGCAGCGTACAATGGAGGCGACCACATTGGCCTCGGCATCGCTGCTGAGCATCATCCCGACCATCATCTTCTTCATCATCTTCCAACGTAAGCTGTCGCAGGGCATTACCGCAGGCGCGGTCAAGTAAGGCGATGACTGCAGGAAACATAACTGGCGCACCATATGCGGAGGAGCTGCAATGCAGCTGATAACGGCATATGATGCGCCAACCCCTTCAAAGGAGCAATCATGACAGATCCGACCACTATCGGCTTCGGTTCCGCAGGCTTCGGGCATAATGCATTGGACGCATTGGCGCTCGCCGCGAACCACGGTCGCACCCGTTGCGTGAACGCGGAAAATCCGACCGGCGGCAAGGGCATGGCCGCGACGGCGGCCAGCAAACTTGGCCCTTCTCGCAAAGGCAGTCCGTGCATCCAGACCGTTCGCGCCGGCGATGCCGTAACGCTGATGGACGTCGACGGTCCTGGCGTGATTCGTCACATCTGGATGACCGTCACCGATCGGACGTCGCCGACAGGCCCGAATGTGCTGCGCAATCTCATCTTCGAATGCTATTGGGATGGTGAGGAGTCGCCGTCCGTGCAATGCCCGATCGGTGACTTTTTCTGCTGCGGCCACGCGCAGGCCTGCCGCATCAACTCCATCCCGGTCATGGTGGTGCCCAACCGTGGCTTCAACTGCTACTTCACCATGCCGTTCGAACATGCGCGTATCGTGTTGCGCAACGACCACAACGAGGACGTGCCGGCCTTCTTCTACCAGATCGACTACACGGAATACGACGAGCTGCCGGCCGATGCCATGCGCTTCCATGCACAGTGGCGTCGTGAGCGGGTTACGGAACTTGCACGCGATTATGTGGTGCTCGACGGCGTGCGCGGCCGTGGCGCCTATATCGGCACCTACCTGGCGCTCACCGCGCTCGAAAGCCGTTGGTGGGGCGAGGGCGAGTTCAAGATGTATATCGATGGCGACAGCCAATATCCGACCTGGTGCAGCACTGGTGCGGAAGACTATTTCGGCGGCGCATGGAGCTTCGCCGACTTCGATGACAACGGACATATGAGCGAACGGACGTTTACCGGGCCATATCTGGGGTTCCCGTTCTATTCGCAGCAACTCGCCGCGAATCGGGAAAGCGCCTACTGGGACATCAATACGCCGGTGACGCGCGGTCTATACCGTTGGCATATCCCCGATCCGATCTATTTCGATTCCGATTTGCGCGTTGAATGGCAGCAGATCGGCACTGAGGAGGCCGGCAATTTCGAACGGCAGGACGATGTCGCGTCAGTGGCCTACTGGTATCAGCTCGAGCCGCACACGCCATTCGAGCCGATCGGTGACCGGCATTTCCGCCAGCCGCGGTGAGGGCATCGCCTGATTCTTGGCATGATTCGTCGGTTGACTTGAGCGAAGGCCGCTGAGTATGACTCAGCGGCCTTCGTGCGGATAGTCTAGTCGAAACTCCGCTGAAGCGGGTGTTCGGTAGGCCCAATTCGGCTGACGGGCTGAAGCTGTGAGTGAATCGCATTGCGATGAACGTCGAACGATAGACTGGCATACTATAAAAACCTACGGGCGGATTCAACGGACAGTTGCAGGAGACCGACATGGCTGGCATCAAAGACGTAGCGGCTCGGGCCGGGGTGTCGATCAGCACGGTCTCGTATGTGATGAGTGGCAAGCGCTCCGTCAAGGAGGAGACAAGACTGAAAGTCTTGCGGGCCGCCCGCGAACTGGGCTATCGCACGAGTGGCCAGACTCGTGCCATACACGGCGGATGGACCAAGGTATTGGCGTTGAGCTCGCCGCTGCATGAGTATACGGATTACTCGAATTACGCGATTTTCTTCTTTGCGCTCGCCACCCGTGCCAAAAGGTACGGCTATGACATTCTGCTGCTGATGCACGAATATGGCGATCGGGAACTGACCCGCATCGCGCGGAGCGGCATGGTCGACGGCATCCTGTTGCTCGACGTGCTGATGACCGATTCGCGTGCCGAGGTGGCTGCCATGCTTGATGTGCCGGTGGTCTGCGTCGGATACCCTTCGAATTCCGAGGCGGTGTATTCCGTGGATCTTGATTTCGAGCGGATGGGGCGCGAGGCCATGGAAAAGGCTTCTGCATTGGGGCATACGCATGTACTGATTGTCGGCAACAGCGGATTCGCCTACGAAGATGGTTCGAACTACCTGATTCGCTTCCGCGATGCGGTCGTTAAACGGGGCGACGATCTGAATATGAAAGTGTCGTTCATGCCATCCACGGGCTATGGCATGGCTGATGTACGGTTGCTGCTGGATTCCGCATTCGCTCAAGATCCTGAAATCACGGCGATTGTGTGCCAGACCAATGCCACGCATGTCAACAACCTGTTGATTGCGCTGCATGAGCGTAATCTGGTAGTTCCGCAAGACATTTCGGTGATGGCTGCTTGCACGTACGGATTGCAGCAATTGCCGCAAGCGGTTGATGAGATGCCGATGGAGCCGAATGTGGTATGTTCTCGTGCGGTCGACACCATGATGGAGATTCTCGAGTATCGTCGTCATGACGTCGGTGCCGTTGAGCTGTTGCCGGGAAAATATGTTGCCCGCGGCACGATGGGGCCGTGCAACATCTTGTAGTCTCTCCCAATGTTTACGACAATATGATGACTTATCGAAAAAATGTCGAAACAAATTGAAAAGAAGGTGGAAATCTTTTAGTTTATGGGTAATGAGTCCCTCGAATATATTTCGAAACTCATTTCAGTAAAGGCGCTGAAAAGGAGAAACAATGAAGTCCACCCGTAAACTTGTCGCCGCCGGATTGGCAGTGGCGACCATGTTCGGAACACTGGGTCTTGCCGGCTGTGGCGGCGATGACGGCGCACAGGAGAGCAATCCGAAGACCATCAAAATCTGGCATTATGAAGAAGATAACGGGGCCCAAGGCAAAGCTTGGGCCAAGGCCATGGAAATCTTCGAAAAGAAAACCGGCGTCAAGGTCGAATTCGAAAAGAAGTCCTTCGAGCAGATTCGCCAGAATGCGGCCCAGATCCTTAATTCCGATGAAGCTCCGGATGTCATGGAGTACAACAAGGGCAACGCCACCGCCGGCCTGCTGGCCAGCCAGGGCCTGCTCACCAATCTGAACGATTACGTCAGCAAATACAAGTGGGATAAGAAAGTCAGCGGCACCCTGGCCGACACCGGCAAGTACGACGACAAGGGCGTTATGGGTTCCGGCGACTGGTATGGCATTACGAACTATGGCGAAGATGTCGTGATGTACTACAACAAGGACATGTTCGACAAGTACGGCATCGAGATTCCGAAAACCTTGGACGAGCTGAAGTCCGCCATGCAGAAGTTCGTGGATAACGGGGTGACCCCGCTCTCCGAAGGTGCCGCGGAATACCCGTTGCAACATTTGTGGTGGCAGTTGGTGCTGTCCAAGGCAAACGACAAGTTCGTCAAAGCCTATGAGATGTACGATGGCGACGTCGACTGGCAGGGCGAAGCGACCACCTACGCCACCCAGACCATCAAGGACTGGGTCGACAAGGGATACATTTCCAAGGATTGCACCGGCATCAAGGCCGAGGACGCCGGTCAGTCCTTCATGAATGGCACCTATCCGATGTTCTTCTCCGGCACTTGGTGGTTCGGCCGTTTCCAGAGCGACATGAAGAACGCCAACTGGACCTTCTCCACCTTCCCGAACACCGATAAGGTCGTGGGTTCTTCCGGCAACATCTGGGTCATTCCGGAGAATTCCAAGAAGAAGGATCTCGCCGCGCAGTTCATCGACATCACGCTGAGCGACGAAGTTCAGAATCTCATGGGCAATTCCGGCGGTCTGCCGATTGCCGCCGACCCGGACAAGATCACCGACGAAAAGACCAAGGAACTCATCACGTCCTTCAACAGCGTGCTTGAGAAGAACGCCCTCGGCTTCTACCCGGATTGGCCGACCTCCACCTTCTACGACGAGCTGAACTCCGCGTTGCAGGAGCTGGTCAACGGCACCGCCGACGTGAAGGATGTGCTTAAGCAACTGGAAAGCAACTACAACAAGGGTGTGGAAGCCGCAGGCGTCAAGTCCTAAGGCCTTCGGAAATCCGATAAATAACTGAATATCGTCGGTGCGCCGACCGGATGACGTCGGCGCACCGTTAACCCAACTGCATCGCCACCGGACATAGGGGTCCGGATCATTACCGGGATGCGAATCATGGGAAGTGATCTACGTTATGAACGCTCATGCAAAACACAACCGACCGCACGGCCAGCAACCGACCGCGCGCGAAAAGGAGATGTCCCGTATTCCGGGCAATCCGTCAAGCCGATTCTGGCTCTACCTGCTTCCCGGCTTCCTGATGCTGCTGTGGATCATCATCGTGCCGGCCATCTGGAACATCTATCTCAGCTTCACCAACTATCGAGGCATCAGACCGCCGAAATCCACAGGATTGACCAACTGGGCGAGACTGGTGAAGGATACCACGTTCTGGGTGTCGTTCCGTAACTCGATCTGGATGATCATCGCCATGGTGGTGATTCCGATTCTGATCGGTCTGATCCTTTCGTCGCTGGTGTTCGACGTGGTGCAGAAGAAATTCGGTCCGAAAACCGCTTCCGCCATGCGCGCCGTCTACTACTTCCCGCAGCTGCTGCCGATTGCGGTCGCGTCCCTGGTGATGGGTTGGATATTCCGGCCGGAGAATGGCGCGTTGAATGCATTGTTCAAAGCCATCGGTCTGGGCGGACTGCAGCATGATTGGCTCGGCAAACCGGATACGGCGCTGATCTTTCTGATGCTCATCATGATCTGGATTCAGATCGGCTACCCGCTGGTCATCTTCATGTCCGGCCTGCAACGCGTCGATCCGGAACTCTACGAGGCGGCGAGCCTCGACGGCGCCAACTGGTGGCAACGCTTTCTGGCCATCACCCTGCCGGCCATCAAGCCGGAGATCTTCGTGGTGGCGCTGACCTGCACCATTGCCGCACTCAAAGTGTTCGGACCCGTCTACATGCTGACCAAAGGCGGCCCGGGAACCAGCACCATCGTGCCGTCGTACTACTCCTACGTGCAGTTCTTCCAATCCCAGCAAGTCGGCTACGGTGCCGCGATCGCGACCGCACTGACCGTCGTCATCATCATCGTGGCCGTAATGTTCACGAACCTTCAGGAGAAGGTCGCGAAGGAAGACGAGGAGTGAGATCATGACTTCCGCAACCAACATTCCCGTGCATGTCAGGAAGAATCGCACCGCTGGAGATTGGGTGGTTCTCGCCCTGCTCATCATAGGCGGCCTGGTGATGCTCTTCCCGTTCATCGTGCTGTTGCTCAATGCGTTCAAGACCACCGCGGATTACAACTCGTCCGGTCCGCTGTCCTGGCCGCAGGAATTCAGCGCCGATGGCCTGATGAAGTTCTGGAATCGCGTCAACTATCCCGAGAAGCTGTGGAACAGCATCTGGACCTCCGGTCTGGTCGCCGTGCTTGCCGTGGTGCTGTCGATGTTCAACGCCTTCGCCCTCGGTATCGGCCGAGTCAAGGGCCGCCGCTGGATCGTGCTGCTCATCATGCTTGCCAACATGCTGCCGCAGGAAGCCATGCTGTACCCGCTGTACATCATGTTCAAGAAAATCGGCCTGTACAACTCGCCATGGGCGATTGTAATCATCTTCACCGTCATCCAGAGCGCGTTCGGCACATACCTGCTGTCATCGGTCTACGGTACGTTCCCCAAGTCGATTCTTGAGGCGGCGACCATCGACGGTGCCAGCCGCTGGACCATCTTCCGCAAGATCGTGTTCCCGATTTCCAAGCCGACGCTCAGCGTCATGCTTGTCTTCTTCTTCATCTGGACATGGAACGAGTACATGATTCCGATGGCGTTCCTGATCGACAATTCGACGCAGACCATCCCGATTGCCGTCAGCTCGCTGACCGGCGACCGTCTGATGGACGTGACGACGACCGCCGCCGCATCGCTCATCAGCATCGTGCCGACGCTCATCTTCTACCTGATCTTCCAGCGCACGCTGTCCCGCGGCATCACCGCAGGGGCCGTCAAGTAGCGGAAAATCGTAATTTCAGCAAATCAATCCCGGCTCCGAATCCTTCCTCATTTCCTTGTTCGGAGCCGGGAACCTATATCAGGAGTAGCGACAATGAAGTTCACCAATGGATACTGGATGATTCGAGACGGCGTCAACGCACTGTACGCGCGAGAGGCATATGAGCTGAACGTCGGCGAAGACAAGGAAAGTCTGAATGTGTTGGCTCCGACTTCCGTAGTCCACGGACGTTACGATACGTTGAATCTTCCCACATTCAACATCGATGTCACTGCCCCGGCGGAAGGTGTGATTCGTGTGGTCGCCGGTCACTGGCAGGGAGCGACCGATTATCCGGGATTCCCTTTGAACGCTGACGATGCAGGCGATCGGGATTATGTACGAACGGCGGCCGAAGGCGACGGTGACGGCGAAGTGGGCCAGGATGGCGCGAGCATTTCGCTCACGTCGGGTGGATTGACGGCAAAAGTGGTCAAAGGCTCCCCCTGGAATCTGACCTTTCTCGGCAGGGACGGCAAGGAGCTCACCCAGTCGTCGGGCAAGTCCTTGGGACGTTTCGCACTGAACGGCCTGTCCAACGTGACCGCCCAGCCGGTCGGTGAATTCGGTGTGACCATGGACGGCTCCGCATACGATGAATCCGACGTGTTCACGGCGATTCAGCTCCGTCTTGGAGTGGGAGAGAACGTCTATGGCTTTGGCGAACGGTTCGGTACATATGTGAAGAACGGCCAGACCATCGACATCTGGAACGAAGACGGCGGCACCGCCTCCGAACAGGGGTACAAGGACATTCCGTTCTACATGACCTCCAACGGATACGGTGTGCTGGTGAATAATCGCGGGCATGTGTCGTTCGAAGTCGGCTCCGAAAATACCGAGGCCGTACAGTTCTCGGTACCGGGGGAGACCATCGACTTCTGTGTGATCTACGGTCCGACGCCGAAGCAGATTCTCGACCGTTACACCGCACTGGTCGGACGCCCCGCCAATGTTCCCGCATGGAGCTATGGCCTGTGGTTGACCACCTCGTTCACCACCAAGTACGACGAGAAGACCATCAACTCCTTCATCGATGGCATGGCCGAGCGAGACATTCCGCTGAGCGCCTTCCACTATGACTGCTACTGGATGCGCGAATTCCATTGGACCGACTTCGAATGGGACAAGCGTTTCTTCGGTGACATCGAATCCACGCTCAAGCGGTTGCATGAGGATAAGGGCCTGCATATCTGCGCGTGGATCAACCCGTATATCGGTCAGCGCGGCTCCATGTTCAAGGAAGGTAAGGATAAGGGCTATCTGGTCAAGAAAGCCAACGGCGAGGTGTGGCAGACCGACTTCTGGCAGGCCGGCATGGGTCTGGTGGACTTCACCAATCCCGAGGCCCGTGATTGGTTCAAAGGCAAGGTCAAGGCGTTGCTGCGTCAAGGTGTGGACGCCATCAAGACCGATTTCGGCGAGCGAATCCCGCGCGATGTGGTCTGGTACGACGGCTCTCCGAAGTTGTCCATGCACAACTGGTACACCCAGCTGTACAACCAGGCGGTATTCGAAGCCATTGAGGAGACGTACGGCAAGGGTAAGGCGTGCCTGTTCGCCCGCTCCGCGACCGTCGGCGGCCAGCAGCAGCCGGTGCATTGGGGCGGCGACTGCGAATCGACGTTCAATGGCATGGCGCAGACCTTGCGTGCGGGTCTGTCGATCACCAGTTCCGGATTTGGCTTCTGGAGCCATGACATCGGCGGTTTCGAAGGAGCCCGTCCGGATCCGGCGGTCTACAAGCGCTGGGTGGCGTTCGGCCTGCTGGGATCGCACTCACGCATGCACGGATCAACCGTGTATCGTGTGCCGTGGTTGTTCGACGAGGAGGATGAGAAGAACGGTGTGGTGAATGCGCCCGGACAGACCGCCGTCGATGTGGCCCGCACGTTCACCAAGCTCAAGCTTTCGCTCATGCCGTATCTGTTCCAGACCGGCCTGCAGCCGCATCTGAACGGCACTCCGGTCATGCGCTCCATGTTCGTGGAGTTTCCGGACGATCCGACCTGTCGTACGCTCGACCGCCAATACATGTTCGGCCCGAACCTGTTGGTGGCTCCGGTGTTCACCTACTCCGGTGATGTGGAGTATTACCTGCCTGCTGGCGTGTGGACCAACTGGTTCACCGGCGAGAAGGTGGCTTCCGAGCATGGTGTGTGGCGCAATGAGCGGCATGGCTTCGACACCATTCCGTTGTGGGTGCGCGAGGGCAGCGTGCTGGTTACCAAGCCGGGGGCCAAGACTCCGGATTACGAATATGGCAAGGATGCGCTGGTCTCCGTGTTCCTCGATGGCACCGATGCTGCCGAGGCCGTGGTGACCGAGGTGGACGGTTCCTCCGTGGCGTTCTCGGCTCGAAAGACGGCCAATGGCGTGGAGGTTTCCAGCTCGGACGGCCGAGCGTTCACCGCACGTCTGGGATTCGGGGAGGTCGTGGCCGCTTCGGAAGGCAGGGTGATGCTGTCGTAGGACTGCCCGGTTCGGAACCGTCGTTTCCGAACCGGATGGGGCGAGGATCGAAACGCCACTGGGTTGTGCTCAGTGGCGTTTTGTGTTGAGTAGACGGGGTGTACTCGCAGCTTGCGGACTTTAATCCGGGTGTTTGGGGCCCTGATCTGCGAGTACCGCAGGGTTCTTCGCAAATCAGGACCTCTAACACGCGTGTTTGAGGTCCTGGTTGTTGAGCAGCGGTGCGGTTCTCGCTAATGAGGGCCTTACACAATCGTGAAGAGGGCAGGCGGTCGCGTTCCGTGCGTTCGGGGGGTGCGCAGATACGGGTTATTGGATGGAGGCGCTGGGCAACGAGTAATCAGGCTTTTCTCGCGGCGTGTTCGGGTCGCCGCTGACACGCTGGAACGCCCGCAGATAGAGCAGTGACTTAGCATAGGCCAGCCATGCGAAGCCGAGCAGGATGAATAGGAATCGCAGATACGGCGTGAATGCGAAGATCGCGCCCGCGGCCACGTCGATGGCGAGGATGCCGAGCGTGTATCCGAAACAGGCCCAAGGCATCATGAAGGAGTTGCGCAGCGTCTGCCGGAAGGTGTTCTCATAGCGAGCCTGAAGCGGATAGTAGTATTCGAAGGTCAGGAACGTGAGCACGCCGAAGATGATGAGGATCGGAAGCGTTATGTAGGCGGCGTTGGTGTCGAGCGCGTTCCAGAACACGATGGCGAACACGATGGCGGCAATCAGCACCACGAAGATGATGGAAGAGCCGATGCCGCGCTTGAATTCGCGTTTGAAGCGTCGGATGTATTCGCGGCCGAGGTTGATGTCGTCATTGTCGCTGAAGGCAAACACGGTGCTGTACAGTGCGGCTCGGGCCGGTCCGATGGTTACGATCGGGATGATGGAGATCAGGAAGAACAGGTTGAGGATGAAATACCGCAGGCAGAGCGAGACGAACTGCCATACGGGGCTATTGGGATTGTAGTGCATTGGACCTCCGTTTTCGTTGATATTCCAAGCATACTCGCCGTTGAACGCGCTGAATTGACAAGTTAGTAAGACGAATATACTATAGCTCCTAACAGCTTATTTATTAAGCAATAAATAAGAAGGTTACCAGATGGGACGGCATCAAGGAAGTGTTGCGTTCCTGAAGGAGCCATCGGATGCATCGCCGAACCAAAGGAGGAATGATGCAGTCGCAAGAGGGAATGGAGAGTGTGGTGACATCTGCTGATGGCAGTGGTTCAGGTGCTATGACGCTTTCCGATAAAAAAACACGGCGAGCCGTGCGCAAGGCCGAGAAGCTGAGCCAACAGCAAAGCGACAGGAAGCGCCATGGATTTAAGTTGTTCCTGTTGATTTCGCCATTTTTGATTCTGTCCGTGCTGTTCAGCTACCTCCCGCTGTTCGGCTGGGTTTACGCATTCTATGATTATCAGCCGCCGATTCCGCTGTCCCAGAGCGAATTCGTCGGTCTGCAATGGTTCAAGATGATGGTGCAGAACCCGGCGCAGCTTCAGACCATCGGCCAGGTGCTCATCAACACCTTCGCCATGTCCGGCCTGAACATCCTCACCTCGTTCTTCCCGTTGTTCTTCGCCATCGCATTGAACGAGATTCGCGCCAAGTGGTTCAGGAACCTTATCCAGACGCTGACCACGCTGCCGAACTTCATCTCCTGGGTTCTGGTCTACGCAGTGGCCTTCGCCATGTTCTCCACCACCGGCATGCTCAACGAGATGCTGCAGAACTTGCACATCATCAGCGAGCCGATTAAGTTCCTTGATTCCGATTCGCACACTTGGCTGAAGATGTTGCTGTGGGGCCTGTGGAAGGGCCTTGGTTGGGGCTCCATCATGTACCTCGCCGGCATCGCAGGCATTGACCCGGAACTGTATGAAGCCGCCCAGGTGGATGGTGCGAACCGCTTCCAGCAGATCGTCCACGTCACGATCCCGCAGTTGCTGCCGACCTACTTCGTGCTGTTGATGCTGTCGATCTCCAACTTCCTGAACAACGGCATGGATCAGTACTTCGTGTTCCAGAACGCCTTCAACACCAAGCACATCCAGGTCCTTGACCTGTACGTGTACAACGTCGGTATGGGCAACAACTCCCTGTCGTATGCAACCGCAATCTCCATGCTGAAGTCGCTGGTCAGCGTAGGCCTGCTGATTGTTGTGAACTGGCTGTCCAAGCGTACCCGTGGCGTATCGATCGTCTGATGAGGAAAGAGTAAGGAAGCAATCATGGCAAAGAAAATCAAGCAGGGTATCGCACCGGCTATGAGGCGCACCAAGGGTGAGGAAGTCTACAATGTCTTCAACATCCTGTTCTTCCTCGTGTTCGCATTCATCTGCGTCTACCCGTTCTACTACCTGATCATCAACTCGATTTCCAGCAACAACGCCTCCGCGGCAGGTCAGGTCAACTGGTGGCCGCAGGGCATCCATTGGGAGAACTACAAGCAGGTCTTCGCACTGAGCGGCCTGACCACCTCGGCCTTCATCTCCGTGGCTCGTACCGTCATCGGCACCGTGCTCACCGTGATCGCCAGCGCGTTCCTCGGCTTCATGTTCACCCAAGAGAAGATGTGGCACCGCAAGTTCTGGTACCGCTTCATCGTGATCACCATGTACTTCAACGCAGGCCTGATCCCGATGTTCATCACCATGAAGAACCTGCATCTGACCAACAACTTCTGGGTCTACATCCTGCCGGCCATCGTGCAGCCGTTCAACATCATCCTGGTGAAGACCTTCGTCGAGTCCATCCCCGCCTCCCTGCAGGAAGCGGCGGAAATGGACGGTGCCGGCACGCTGACGATCTTCTGGAAGATCGTGTTGCCGATGATGGCCCCGATTCTGGCGACCGTCGGCATCTTCTCCGCCGTCGGCCAGTGGAACTCCTTCCAGGACACCCTGATCTACATGACGGATTCCAAGCTCTACTCCCTGCAGTACGTGCTTTACACCTACATCAACCAAGCAAATGCACTGGCCGCTTCGGTGCGAGCGAGTGCAGGTAGTGCCATGAACGTAGCGGCTCTCGCAACGCAGCAGACGCCTACCTCGATCCGTATGACGGTTTCCGTAATCGTGGTGCTCCCGATTCTGTTCGTCTATCCGTTCTTCCAGCGCTTCTTCGTCAAGGGCATGATGCTCGGTGCTGTCAAGGGCTGATTCGTAACGGTTCGGTACTCCCTATAGCCATTGTGGGCCGGCGAGATCTGCCGGTCGGACCGGCCCCGCAATCTCAATTCCCATCCCTGCAAAATAAAAGGAAATAGAGAAAGGAAGGACGCAATGTCCCTCAAAAAGAAGGTAACCATTGCTGCGGCAGTGACGCTTGCAGCAATGATGTCGCTCTCCGCCTGCGGAGGGTCCGGCAGCACCACGGCCGCCGAAAAGGATGATAACTCCCTGATGACCGTTGAGGTCTTTGACGGTCTGGCGAACTATCAGGGCGAGCAGAAGGGCTGGTTCGCCAAGATCATCAAGGACAAGTTCAACATCAAGCTCAATATCGTGGCTCCGAACGTCGCAGGCGGCGGCAGCACCCTGTTCGATACCCGCGCGGCTGCGGGCAATCTGGGCGACATCGTGATCTACGGCTATGACACCGGTAAGGGCGCCAAGCTGGTTAAGTCCGGCCTGATCGAGGACATGACCCCGTACCTCAAGGGCATGAAGTACATCAACAAGTACAAGGATGCCACCGATTACGTCAACGAACAGATCGGTCAGAAGTCCGGTGTGTGGGGCGTTCCGGCATCCGTGGTCGACACCCTGACTCCCGACCAGCCGTCCGAAGGCCTCGAACCGACCTTCGGCCCGTACCTGCGTTGGGATCTGTACAAGGAAATCGGTTATCCGGAGATCGACACTCTCGAGGACCTCATCCCGGTACTCAAGCAGATGCAGGACAAGGCTCGCGAAGAGTCCGGCTCCGATGACATCTATGCCATGTCTCTGTTCAAGGACTGGGACGGCAACATGATGAACAACGCCAAGCAGCCGACCTGCTTCTACGGCTTTGACGAAGTCGGCTTCGTGCTGGCCAAGGGTGACGGCTCCGACTTCGAGTCCATCACCAAGGAAGGTGGCATCTACGAGCGCGTGATCAAGTTCTTCAATGCCGCCAACCGTGCCGGCATCGTCGATCCTGAATCCACTACCCAGAACTACGACACCATGAACTCCAAGTACAAGAACGGCAAGGTGCTCTTCTCCTTCTGGCCGTGGCTTGGACAGGCAGCCTACAACACCAACGCCAACAAGGCTGAGGGCAAGGGCTTCATGCTGGCTCCGCTCAAGGACATGAAGATCTTCTCATACGGCGCCGCTCCTCGTGGCGATAAGACCATGATTGCTCTGGGCTCCAAGGCCAAGAACAAGCAGCGCCTGGTCAAGTTCATCAACTGGCTGTACTCTCCGGAAGGCGTCTATGCTTCCTCCAACCAGACCGGTGGCTCCGCTGGCCCGAAGGGTCTGAACTGGGAGATCAAGGACGGCAAGCCGGTTCTGACCGAATTCGGTTCCGCGGTGCTTTCCGGCGAATCCAAGAACGTGCCGGAAGAGTGGGGCGGCGGCTCCTACTCCGACGGTATTTCCGCTCTGAACTTCACCACCGTGACCGTGAACGACATTGATCCGGATACCGGTTACACCTACAACCCGGTCATGTGGCCAAGCGAGATCGAGAAGGCCAACCAGAACCCGCTGAACAAGGATTGGCAGGAGCATATGGGTGCCTCCACCACCATGGAGTACCTGGAGAACAACGATATGCTGCTCGTCGGTGCTGGCTCCAGCTATGTCCAGCCGGAGGAGAACTCCCAGATCTCCACGTTGCGTGGCTCCATCAAGACCGAGATCGTCAACTCCTCTTGGAAGGCGTCCTTCGCCAGCTCCGAGTCCGAATGCGAGAAGATCTTCAGCGAGATGATCAAGACCGTCAACGGTCTGGACATCGATTCCGTGCTGAAGGTCGACATGAAGAACGCCAAGGATCAGGACAAGGCCCGTAAGAACATCCTGAAGGAGTATCAGAACAAGGAGAAGTCCTCCAGCTCCGATTCCTCCTCCGAGTGATGAGGCGTTAGTCCCCACCACGTAATCTAAATAACTGAAAGAGGCGGGGCGCCAGATGTGCTGAACCGGTATCTGGCGCCCCGCCTTTCTTTACATACCAACCCATCAATCCGACCGTTCATATGAACCGAGCGCTGTTACAACGCCGTATGACACCAAAGGAATCAAAGTTGATTTTCGAAAAGCACTCACGCATTGTTTTCGTAGGCGATTCCATCACGGACGCCGACCGCGACCGTACTGCTATCCCCGGAGGCTGGGGATATGGGCATGGGTATGTCAACACATTGCATAATCTTCTTACGGCCGTATATCCGGATAAGGCATTGTGCACCATCAACGAAGGCATCAACGGCAACGATATCGTCGACATGTCCGAACGCTGGCAGAGTGACGTCATCGACATGAATCCGGACTATGTGTCCATCATGATCGGCGTGAATGACGCCTGGCGTTATTTCGACGGTCCGCTGTGGCAGGCTCGCCTCAACACCGTGGAAACTTACGAGCGTATCTATGATGAGCTTATTGAACGCGTGAAACAGGATGCACCGAATCTTAAGGGGATCATCGTCATGCGTCCGTTCATGTTCGAGCCGAACCCACAGGATGCCATGCGCGCCAAGGTTGAGGAATTCGCGGCCGCGTCCAAGCGTGTGGCCGAACGTCATGGCGCGATTTTCGTCGATACGCAGGCGGCCGTGGACCATTGGCTCACCCAGTTGCACGGATGCTTGGCCAGCCAGGATCGTGTGCATCCGTACGAGCGTGGTGCGATGATCATCGCCCGCGCATGGTGTCAGGCCGTGGGCTTCGATTGGAACAGGACCACGTTCGATGATTGATCTGAGCACCGTCGAGGCGGTCATCGCCTCCGGGCCCTACGCCGACACCTGGGAGTCGTTGAGCCAGGCTCCGGCCCCGGCATGGTTCACCGATGCCAAATTCGGCATCTTCACGCACTGGGGTCTCTACAGCGTTCCCGAATACCGCAACGAATGGTATTCGCGCAACATGTACATCGAGGGCTACCCGGAATTCGAACACCACGTGAACACCTATGGTTCACAGAACAAGTTCGGCTATCGGGATTTCATTCCGATGTTCACCGCCGAACGGTTCGATGCGAACGAGTGGCTCGACCTGTTCGCCGCCGCAGGTGCGCGCTACTACTTCCCGGTCTCCGAGCATCATGACGGCTATCAGATGTACCGTAGCGAATTGTCGCATTGGAACACCTTCGAAACCGGTCCGCATCGCGACGTGCTGGGGGAGTTGCGTGACGCCACGCATGCCCACGGCCTGCATTTTGCCACGTCGAACCATCGCGCCGAGCACTGGTGGTTCATGGGCCATGGCAAGGACTTCGACTCCGATATCAAGGAGCCGTTGCAGAAGGGCGATTTCTATTGGCCGGCCATGCCCGAACCGAACGAATTCGACATTCACAGCACTCCCACGCCGACCGCCGAATATCTGGAGGACTGGCTGCTGCGCGTCTGCGAGATCATCGACGACTACCGGCCGGAACTGCTGTATTTCGATTGGTGGGTGCAACACGAATCGTTCAGACCCTACATGAGGAAGCTTGCCGCCTTCTACTACAATCGTGGCGTCGAGTGGGGGCGGAACGTTTCGATCTGCTATAAGTACGACGGTCTCGCCTGGGGCGCGGGCATCGTCGACGTGGAACGCGGAGGTTTTGCCGATGCCACGCCGTTCGTCTGGCAGACGGATACCGCAATCGCCCGTAATTCGTGGTGCTACACGAACTCGCTGGAGTACAAGACGCTTGCCGAGCTGATCGTCGCGTTGGTCGACGCGGTATCGAAGAACGGTAATCTGCTGCTGAACGTAGGTCCTCGTGCGGACGGTTCGATCGCCGACCATGATCGTGAGCTGTTGCTCGGCATCGGCGATTGGTTGCGCACGAACGGTGAGGGCATCTACGGCACCCGACCATGGAGGCTCACGCAGGAAGGGCCTACGAAGCAGGCCGACGGCATGTTCGCCGATCAGAAGCCGACCGAATGGACCGCCGCGGATTGGCGATTCACTACGAAGAACGGCGCAATCTACGCATTCTGCCTGCATCCCAATGACATTGCGGATAGTTGTGAAACATCATGTGAAACACTTGCAATGTCGACGTTCGCCGCGTATCACGACGGCGTCAAACCGCCATTCAACGGCATCGTCGAATCGGTGGAACAGCTGGGGGCGGGACCGGTGCGCTTCAAACGCGGCGATGAGGCTCTGGAGATCTCACCGCTGCCAAGGGAACCCGATCAGCAAGGCCTGCCGATCGGATTCAAGATAACCGTCGGTTGACGAGAAGAACAACGTAGCGACCACTTTCAGCCAACCTCCCGCTGACGGGAGCGAAGAAAGAAGAAGACATGACCGTAATTACCGAAGCCAACAAGACCAAGGCCAGGGACCTGACCGCCAAACTCACGTTGGACGAAAAGATCGCCATCGTGCACGCCGCCGGCCTGTTCAGGAATGGCTGCGCCGAACGACTGGGCATCCCATCACTCAAGATGGACGACGGCCCGATGGGCGTGCGGGCAGAGCTGCATAACGACAACTGGGCGCCGCTGTACAACACCCGTGACTATGTGACCTACCTGCCGTCCGGTTCCGCCGTCGCCTCCACATGGAATCCCGATCTGGCCCGCGCGACCGGTGAGGTACTTGGCGAGGAAGCGCGCGGCCGCGGCAAGGACGTGATTCTCGGACCGTCCATCAATATCAAGCGTAGCCCGCTGTGCGGTCGCAATTTCGAGTACATGAGCGAGGATCCGGTACTGACCGCCACGCAGGGCGTGGCCTACATTCAGGGTGTGCAGGAATCCGACGTGGCCGCTTGCGCGAAGCATTACGCGGTCAACAGCCAGGAGACCGACCGGCTTGACGTTGACGAGACCGTAAGCGAGCGGGCATTGCGCGAGATCTACCTGCCGGCTTTCGAGGCGGCGGTGCACGATGGCGGCGTGCTCTCCGTCATGGGCGCCTACAATCTCGTCAACGGCACCAAATGCTGCGAACACAAGCAACTGCTTGACGACATTCTGCGTGACGAATACGGTTTCGACGGCTTCGTCGTCTCCGATTGGAGCGCGGTGCGTGACACCAAGGCCAGTGCCGAGGTCGGCATGGACGTTGAGATGTCGGTGACGCCGAACTTCGATGATTACTATTTCGCGAATCCGCTGAAGAAAGCCGTCGAGAACGGCGAGGTCAAGGAAAGCGACGTCGATGTGAAAGTCGAACGCGTGATCGCCGTCATGGATGCGTTGCACATGCTGGGCGACGCCCGTGCGACCCGCAAGCCGGGACGTTACGCCACCATCGACCATGCCGCGAAGGCATTGGAGATCGCCCGCGAATCCATCGTGCTGTTGAAGAATGACGAAAACCTGTTGCCGCTTGACGAGCGCGGTATGACCCGTCTGCTGGTGATCGGCGCGAACGCCGATCGCATTCACTCCAACGGCGGCGGTTCGGCCGTGATCAAGGCGCTGCATGAGATTTCGCCTCTGCTGGGGCTCAACGGCGAACTCGGCGGCAACGTCGACATCGAGTATGTGCTCGGCTATGACGCCAAGCAGGTGAATCAGGACGAATCCTGGCAGGAGGAAAGCCTCGAGAATTCCAAGGGTTCCGACGCCAAGGACGAGCTGCACGCACGCGAACTGCGCGAAGAGGCCGTGGCCAAGGCGCGCGAATACGCGGCTGCCGGTGATTCGGTGCTGTTCATCGGCGGTCTTGACCACGAGCATGATCTCGAAGGGCGCGACCGCACCGACATGCATCTGCCGTACGGTCAGGACGAGTTGATCGAAGCGTTGCTCGAAGCCGCTCCGAATACGATTCTCGCTTTCGTGGCCGGCTCCCCGATCGAGATGCCGTGGGCCGACAAGGCCAAGGCCATCGTGTGGAACTGGTATGCGGGTTGCGAATCCGGCGCCGCGCTGGCTGAGGTGCTGTTCGGTCGCGTAAATCCGAGCGGCCATCTGCCGGAGACCTTCCCGATCGCGCTGGCCGACGAACCTGCGCACAGGATCGGCACCTTCGGACTCGAAGGCCACGTCGACTATGCGGAAGACATCTATGTGGGCTACCGTTACTTCGACACCAGGCAGGTTCCGGTGCTCTTCCCGTTCGGACATGGCCTGAGCTACACCGACTTTGCATTCCGCGATCTTGACGTACGCCAGGTGGATGACGAGATCCGCGTCACCTTCACCGTCGAGAACATTGGGGATTGCGCCGGTAAGGCGGTCGCTCAGGTGTATCTCGGTCTTGAAGGCACCGGCGAGGACCGCCCGGCCAAGGAACTCAAGGGATTCGCCAAGGTCGAGCTGGACGCAGGGGAGTTCCGCGAAGTCACCGTGGCGATGCCTGCCGCTAAGGCGTTGCGTTACTGGTCCAACGAATCCGGAGCCTACGCTCTGGCGCCGGAGGCAAGCGTGTTCGTGGGAGAATCCGTGGAAGATATCCGTCTCTCCGGACGTGTCGCATAACGCTTATCTATAAACTTATAAATAAAGTAAAATGAAATAACGAACGTCTTTGGAGGATGGGTCGCGGACCGATCCTCCAAAGCGGAATCCCACTAATGCAAAGGAGCAATGTATGAAGTTCCTCAACGGCGGCTGGCTCGTCAAGGATGGCTTCAGCGTCAAGTATGCGGCAAACATCTACACCGCCAACATCGAGCCGAAGAAGCTCACTCTGTTCTGCCCGTTCGGTTCTCCGATCTACAACGCCGGCATGACCCTCGACGGCGGCATTCTGACCATCGAGGTGACGTCGCCTCGCGAAGACGTGATCACCACCAAGCTGATCAACTTCAAGAAGGATCGCAGCAACTGCCCGAAGTTCGGCTTGAACGAAACCGATCCGGATGTCGAAATCGACGAAACCGACGACAAGTGGACCTTCACCTCCGGCCGTCTGACACTCGAGATCGCCAAGGGCGAGACCATCGACTTCAAGTACCTGTACGACGGCAAGGTCATCGCGCATTCCGGCTGGCGTGCCAAGGGCCTCGTCACCGACCCGGAAGGCCAGTTGCACGTCTCCGAACAGCTCGACCTCGGTGTGGGCGAGAAGATCTACGGCCTTGGCGAACGCTTCACCAACTTCATCAAGAACGGCCAGACCGTCGACATCTGGAACGAGGACGGCGGCACCGGCACCGAGCAGGCCTACAAGAACATCCCGTTCTACCTGTCCAACAGGAAGTACGGCCTGTTCGTCGACAATCCGGGCAAGGTCAGCTTCGAAGTCGGCTCCGAAAAGGTCTCCCGCGTGCAGTTCTCCGTGCCGGGCGAGGAAATGAGCTACTCCGTCGTCGGCGGTGAGAATCTCAAGGCGATTCTCAACACCTACACCGACCTGACCGGCAAGGCCCCGCTGGTTCCGGACTGGAGCTACGGCCTGTGGCTGTCCACCTCCTTCACCACCGACTACGATGAGAAGACCGTGCTTGAGTTCGTCGACGGCATGGCCGAGCGCAACATCCCGCTGTCCGTGTTCCACTTCGACTGCCGTTGGATGAAGGAACTCGAATGGTGCAACTTCGACTGGGACAAGTCCAAGTTCCCGGATCCGGAAGGTCTGCTCAAGAAGCTGCATGATCGCGGCCTGAAGATCTGCGTGTGGATCAACTCCTACATCGGCCAGAAGTCCCCGCTGTTCGAGGAAGGCGCCAAGAACGGCTACTTCATCAAGAACGAAGACGGCTCCGTGTGGCAGTGGGACAGGTGGCAGGCCGGCATGGCCATCGTCGACTTCACCAACCCGGAGGCCACCAAGTGGTATCAGGGCTACCTGAAGAAGCTCGTGGCCATGGGCGTCGACTGCTTCAAGACCGATTTCGGTGAGCGCATCCCGACCGAAGGCGTCAAGTATTATGACGGTTCCGATCCGGAGCTGATGCATAACTACTACACCTACCTGTACAACAAGGCCGTCTACGATGTGCTCGTCGAGACCAAGGGCGCCGATGAGGCCATTCTGTTCGCCCGCTCCGCAACCGTGGGCGGCCAGCAGTTCCCGGTGCACTGGGGCGGCGACTGCTCCTCCAACTACCCGTCCATGGCGGAATCCCTGCGTGCCGGCCTGAGCTTCGGCATGTCCGGCTTCGGCTACTGGAGCCACGATATCGCCGGTTTCGAGGACCAGGCGAGCCCGGACCTGTACAAGCGTTGGACGCAGTTCGGCCTGCTCAGCTCCCACTCCCGTTACCACGGCTCCACCGCCTACAAGGTGCCGTGGCTGTACGGTGACGAGGCCGTCGATGTGGCCCGCGAGTTCACCGAGCTCAAGCTGCAGCTCAAGCCGTATCTGCTCAAGATGGCTCAGGAGACGCACGAGACCGGCGTTCCGATGATGCGTGCCATGGTGCTCGAATTCCCGGATGACCCGACCTGCGAGGATATCGACACCCAGTACATGCTGGGCGACGACCTGCTGGTCGCCCCAGTGTTCCGCGAGGATGGCGTGGCCCGCTTCTACGTGCCGGACGACGGCACCGGCCAGGCGTGGACCAACATCATCACCGACACCGCATACGAGCCGGGCAAGTGGTACACCGAGCAGTACGACTACCATACCCTGCCGGTGTTGGCACGTCCGGGCACCGATCCGTTGCACGTGTGATCGCATACGCCGTGCATGCCGTAAATGAATGACAAGAGCGTGCGGACAAAAGGTGTGTCCGCACGCTCTTGATGCATTGTGTTAGATGCGTGGCCTACGAACTCCTCGCCATCCAACCCACGTTGACACAACAGTGTCGATGAAAGTGTACCAACCAGCTGTCGAAGAGGCCTGTGCTCCGGTGTTTGTAGGGCGGTGGCTGGCCGGTGCCTATCAGAAAGGGAAAAATAGTGTTGTTGCATACGAGGCACGAAGTTGTGCCGCAAGTCATGGGAAGGAACGGCCGCCAGCGGCGCATGGGTGCGCTGCTGACCGTGGTCACGGCAATGTTCGCCGTGCTTCTCATGATGGCTGGCATGACGACACCCGCTTTGGCCGCCGAGCAGCATGCCGCGGTGACCATCAACGCCGAACGGGTTGCCGCCGGCGAATACCGGCTGACCATCACCAACAACGGTAGTGAAACCATCGTCAAGGCAACCGGTGTCACCACCGTGCCGCAAGAGATTCTCGCGGATGGCGCCGCAGCCAGCTACGCATGGCAGGTGAGCGGACTGCAATCCGGCGCATCCGCGGTCGCGCAGCAGGACGGTAAGGCTCTGACCATCCACATCAAGGAGGGGTCCACTTCCGGCAAAACCAAGGAGCAGATCACAGACAACACCGCCGCAACCGTATCGACGGATACGCAGCGCAAAACAACCGACAACAAGGCCGTTAAGAAAAGTGCCGGAATCCTTGGCAGCACAGGCTCCGCGGTGTATGCGATCGCACTGATTGCGGTGGGTCTTGCAGGTGTCGGCATCTCCTGCAAGTGGGAGAACGGCCGTCTTGCCGTACGCCGTACGATTGCCGTGCTGGGAACCGTCGCCATGATTGCAGGCTGCATGTACGCTGTTCCGCAACGGCAGGCATCCGCTGCGCAGCACACCGCCACAGTCCAAGGCGTCACCTCGGCGATTGCCGTGAACGGTAAGGAATATCAGCTTGCCTCCGACGTGACCATTACCTACGAGCAAGTTGCCACGTTGTCTTCCACCGAATATGCCAAGGCCATGGGCGCCGGCTGGAATCTGGGCAATTCCTTCGATGGCGTCAACACCGATCTGAGTGCCGAAGACAAGGGTGAAGAGGCCTGGGGCAATCCGAAGGTGACCCGCGAGCTCATCCATTCCGTCAAGGAGAAAGGCTACACGAGTATTCGAGTTCCGATGACCGTCTACCATCGTTCCAGCGAAAACAAGGATGCGAAGGACGGCGAATACCGTTACGTCATCAACGCGGATTGGCTGAGGCGATACAAGGAAGTCGTGGATTGGGCCGTGGATGAAGGCCTGTACGTGATGATCAACATCCATCACGATTCCTGGATCTGGCTGAAGAACTGGAACGGCGACACCTCCGCCGCCGAATACCAGGAGTTCAGCGACTATTGGAAACAGGTCGCCTCCTATTTCGCCGATGAACCACTGTCCGTATGCTTCGAGACCATCAACGAACCGCAGTTCGCGGATGGCGACGCGCAGGCCAAGCTCAATGCCGTCAGCAAGGCGGCATACGACATCATCCGCGCCACCGCAGGCAACGAGCAACGCATGATCGTAATTCCGACACTCGGCACCGCACATGACGACACCGCCAAACTGCAGGCGACGGTCGACTTCATCCACAAGGATCTCAAGAACGATGCGAACGTCATCGCCACCGTGCACTACTACAGCGAATGGGTGTACAGCGCCAATCTCGGTCGCACCGGTTTCGACGAATCCATCTACGGCGACGAGCGCACCCCGCGCAACGTCATCGATTCCTTCGCCGACCGCATGAATCAGTACTTCACCGAGAACGGCATCGGTCTGGTAATCGGCGAATACGGTCTGCTGGCCTATGATTCTTCCTCCGACGGCGCGCTACAGGCGGGCGAGGAGCTCAAATACTACGAGTACATGGGCACAATGGCCAACGAGAACGGCTTCTCCTATATGTTCTGGGATAACGGTTCGGGCATCGACCGCACCAGCTACCAGTGGAAGAAGCCCCTTGCCGGCAAGATGCTCGAAGCGAGCATCAACGGCCGTTCTTCCTATGCAACCGGACTGGACACCTTGTATCTCGAAGAGGATCCGACCGGCGACGTCAAGTTGCCGCTGACCTTGAACGGCAACGAATTCAAGGGCATCGAGGGACTGACTGAAGGCTCCGACTACACCTACGATGAAGCCAGCGCCACAATCACGCTCAAGCAGGGCTATCTAGCCAAGATGTACGAGGCCAAGGGTGGTTACGGCATCATCGCCGACCTGACGCTGAGGTTCTCCGCAGGTGCCGACTGGCACGAGTACGTAGTGCATTCCGGTACTCCGGCCGTGAACGCCACCGGAACCGTGACCGGCACCAAGAGTGAAGGTCTGACGATTCCGATGGCCTTCAACGGTGTCGAGCTGAAAAACATCACCGCGACCGAAAACGGTAATCGCGTCGGACCGAACTCCGGCTGGTGGCAGTACCTGCAGAACAGCGGATCGTTTAGCGTGCACTACGATTCCGCCGACCGTGCAAGCGGTACGCTGACCGTGCTGCCGGCCTTCTTCGACGACGGTTCAGTGACCGACGGCGACGTGACCTTCACGATCACGTTCCAAGACGGCCAAACGCTCGACGTCAACTTCAATATTGCCGGCGAAACGGTGGCGTTGAAGTAGGCAACATAACCGAATCCATATGACTCTCGTCGGGTGGAAGACCCACCAAGGTCTTGCACCCGACGAGAGCGTCAGCAGTACCAGAGAGGAATACGAATGACCACGGCACTTGAGTTTGTGCGCGGCCTCGGACTTGGCTGGAATCTGGGCAACACCTTCGACCCGGTTCCGCTGAACGACGAACGCAACAAGACAATCACTACCGGGGGAGTGTGGACGCCCGAAGACCAGCAGCGACTGTGGTTCAACAAGCCGTTCACCCGCGACTGCGCCTTCTTCGTCAAGGAAGCGGGTTTCGACACCATCCGCATTCCCGTCACGTGGAAGGATTGGCAGGACCCGTACACCGGCAACGTCGATCCGGTATGGATGGCTGCCGTGCAGGAAGCCGTCGACTGGAGTTACGAGGCCGGATTGAACGTGATCGTCGACGTGCATCACGACGGCGGCAACGGCCCGTTCGGATGGATCCGTACCGCCAGCGAGGACTATCCGGGTGTCTGCTCGCGCTTCTCCGCACTATGGCATCAGATTGCGGAACGATTCCGTGATTACGATCATCATCTGATTTTCGAAGGCGGCAATGAGATCTGCTTCCCGCACGCTGCCCATCAGGACACCGCCTACGAACTGCTCAACCGGCTGAATCAACTGTTCGTCGATATCGTGCGCGCCTCCGGCGGCAACAATGCCGACCGATTCCTCCTGATCCCCGGTTACAACACCGACACCGCACTGACCTGCGACGAACGTTTCCGACTGCCGGAAGACACGGTCGACGATCACCTGATCGTGTCGATCCACTACTACTCGCCCGCCGAATTCGTGCTCGCCGAACATGACAGCGACTGGTGTACGCCGGTCGACGTGTGGGGCAGCGACGAGGAAGTGGCCGCGGTCGAAGCCGACTTCGCCAAACAGAAGGCACGTTTCATCGACAACGGCATTCCCGTGATCATCGGCGAGTACGGTCTTCTGACCGAACCCGTCGACCATAAGGATCACGACAGCAACATCAAGTGGCTGCGTACCGTCATCCGCTGCGCGCTGACCAATGGCTCCTGCCCGATCCTATGGGACACCTCCACCAAGGAAATGTGCTTCCTCAACCGCGAAACCGGCCGTTTCTTTGATCCCGAGGTCGAAGCCATCTACCAAGAGGCGCGCACCATGTCGGTGGCACAATAACACAACCCATAACGAAGAAAGTTCCCTGCAATGACCCTTTTCAACGTAACCGAAGCCAAGCGTATCGCGTCAGGTTTCCATCCGGATCCGACCATCTGCGAAACCCCTCAGGGTACGTATTACATGGTCAACAGTTCCTTCGAATTCTTTCCGGGACTGCCCGTGTTCGAAAGCGCCGACGGCGAGCATTGGCGGCGTATCGGCAACGCAATGGACAGAGAGTCCCAGTTCCCCTATGAATCCATGGGCAACAGCCAAGGCATCTACGCGCCGACGTTGCGCTACCATGACGGCCGATACTATCTGATCGTCACCAACGTCAACAAAGGCAACATGATCCTCACCACCGACGATCCGCATAACGGATGGTCCGATCCGATCTGGGTGGAGGGATGGCCGGGCATCGATCCCAGTCTGTTCTTTGATGACGACGGTTCGGTCTACATCTGCGGCAACGAAGGTTCCGAGCCGGATGACGACGGTGAACGCGAACCCGCGGGAATCTATCTGTCACGCATCGATGTCGCCACAGGAACCGTGCTGACCAAACGTCAGCGCATCTGCGGGGGCATCACCGGATCGAATCCGGAAGGCCCGCACATGTACAAGCGCGGTGGCACATACTATCTTATGTGGGCCGAAGGCGGCACGGAATCCGGGCACATGGAGAACATCGCCCGCTCGTCCAGTCCGACTGGGCCGTACGAGATGTATCCGGGCAATCCGCTAATCACCAACCGCAGCACACATTTGACCCTGCAGGCCATCGGCCACTGCGATTGCGCCCATTTCGATGCCGATCGAACCTTGATGGTGTTCCATGGCACGCGCAACAACGACGAGTATCCTGCCCAAGGCTGGCTTGGCCGTGAGCCGTATGGAGTGTGGTTCACGTGGAAGGACGGTTGGCCCGATCTTGCCGACCAGTCCTACGATTGCCCTCTCGACGGTTGCGGCGAGGCCCTGGAGCATGAGATCGCATGGATCACACCGAGCATCGACAAGGCGCATCGCTTTACGATGAACGATGCGGGCTCGCATATCACCGTCACGGCCGCGCGGCAGGATTTCGGTTTGGAGGTGGGAGCGCCGATGATCGGCACACGGCAGACCGATTTCCGTTGTGCATTCACGGCGACCATCGCCGATCCGACGCAACTTGTCTCCGGAACGGCCGGCATCGCGATTTACGCGAATGCCAACCACTATATGACCATCGCAGTGCATGCCGCCGAAGCCGATACCGTCGCGATCGATGCAACCGTACACAATGCGGGTCTGATATCACGGGTCGGTGGTGTGCATGTGCCAGCGGGCGGACCGGTACGACTGATCGTCCGAGGTGACGATTACGGCTACACTTTCGCCGTCGGCACTGCTTCCGACGAAACCACGCTCGGCAATGCTCCCGGCAAAGTGCTGAGCTTCACCAACGCCGGAGGATTCACCGGAATCCTGCTTGGCGTCTATGCGCATGGTGACGGCGTCGTCGATTTCAACGAAGTGCACTATCAGGCAGGCAGTGGCGTCGCCGATGAGTAACGGCAGCTGTTGCCAAGTGAACACATACAAGATTCAGTCTGAAGAAGGAGAACCAGATGAAGCCGATTTATGACCACTTCCTGTTCGGCGGCGATTGGAACCCGGAACAGTGGCCGGAGGAGACTTGGGAGCATGACATCGAAATGCTCGAAGACGCCCATATCAACGAAGTCACCATCAACGTGTTCTCGTGGGCGCTGCTGCAGCCGGCCGAAGACCGCTACGACTTCACCATGCTCGACAAGATCGTTGCGCTGCTCGTCAAACACGATTTCAACATCGTGATGGCCACCGGCACCGCGGCCCTGCCCGGCTGGATGGTGCGCCTGCACCCTGAAGTAATCCGCACCGAACAGAACGGCACTCGCCACGTGTTCGGAGGCCGACACAACTTCTGCCCGACCTCGCCGTACTTCCGCGAAGCGTCCCGCGCGCTCGCCGCACATGTGGCCGAACGCTACACCGGCACTCCGGGTCTGGTGAACTGGCATGTGTGCAACGAATACGGCGGAGGCGGCGGCCTGTGCTATTGCGACCAGTGTGCGGAATCCTTCCGTGCATGGCTCAAGGCCAAGTATGGCACCGTCGAAGCGCTCAACCAGGCGTGGTGCGCCAACTTCTGGAGCCACACCATCACCGAATGGGCCGACGTGGTGCCACCCGTCAGCTATGGCGATGGCATCGGCGACGCCAAATGCGTGGTCTCCGGCCTGCAGATGGACTATCGTCGCTTCCAAAGCCAGGCGCAGCTCGCATGCTACAAGAACGAACGTGACGCGATTCGTGAATACGATGCCGTCACGCCGATCACCACCAACCTCATGGGCACGTTCAAGGATCTCGACTACTTTGAATGGGCCAAGGAGATGGACGTGGTCAGCTGGGACAACTACCCGGGCATGGACACTCCGTCGAGCTTCACCGCCATGTGCCACGACCTCATGCGCGGCATCGGCGGCAACAAGCCGTTCATGCTCATGGAGCAGACTCCGAACCAGCAGAACTGGTTCCCGTTCTGCAAGGTCAAGCGCCCCGGTGAAGTGCGAAAACTCAGCTGGCAGGCCGTGGCGCATGGTGCCGACACCGTGCAGTTCTTCCAGATGAAGCAGTCCATCGGCGGCTGCGAACGCTTCCATGGCGCGGTCATCGCGCACGATGGCACCGAAGATTCCCGCGTGTTCAAGGAGACTGCGGCGCTCGGCGACGAGCTGGCCCGCATCGGCAAGCGCATCATGGGCTCCGAGATCCACGCGAAAGTCGCCATCATGTTCGATTGGCAGAGCTACTGGTCGCTCGAAGGCTGCGTCGGCCCGACCGCCGGTTTCTCATATCCGAACGAAGTGCACCGTTTCTACCGCGCACTGTGGCGCCGCAACGTGCCGGTCGACATGATCGAAAGCACCATGCCGCTCAATGAGCTCAAGAAGTACGATCTGGTCATCGCCCCCGCGCTGATCACCGTGCTGCCGGGCGTTGCCGAAACGCTGGAAGCCTATGTCTCCGATGGCGGCAACTTCATCACCGGCTATATGGCTGGCATCCATGACGAGCATGATCTGGTGGTGCCGGGAGGCTATCCGGGCAAGCTGCGCAAGCTCATGGGCGTATGGATCGAGGAAATCGACGCACTCGCTCCCAGCGAGACCATCGAGGTGCATGGCGATATGGTCGACGCCAAAGGCGAAATCGTGGCAAGCATCATCCACCGTGAGGGTGCCAGGCGTCTCGCCACCTATGGTGGCAGTGAATTCTACGCAGGCCATTCTGCGCTCACCGTCAACGATTTCGGCTCCGGCAAGGCCTACTTCGTCGGCACTCCGCTCGACGAAACCGGCATGAACGCCTTCATGGCATCAATCGTGAGCGAACTGGGCTTGGGGTCGATCGGCACCCCGGAAGACGTGAGTCTGTCGGTGCGCTACGCCGATGACGGTACACGCTATGCGTTCCTCATCAACAACGGCAACACCGACAAGCGCCTGTGCGTCAGCGAACTCAACGGCGGTGAGGAGCTGCTGTCGGGCGGCCGCATCGACGATGCGATCGAACTCAGGCCGTACGGCGTCAACGTCATCAAACTATAGGTGGGTGTGCGCGAGTGTCGGGGATGGTTCTACAATGAAGAAGCACCATTGGGCGAATATAGACGGGTTAGATGACGAAATGACGGCGAAGAAGCATATTCTGGCGTTCGAAATCGGCACGTTCTTCACCCGTTATGTGGTCTTCGAAGACGGCCGTATGGGCATCCCCGGCACTATCGCGACGCCGGTGGACAGTGCGGAATCCTTCTATCGGGCACTCGCGCACATCGCCAACAACCAACGTTTCCCGCTCGACGGCATCGCCATGAGCATGCCCGGATTCATCGATATCGACAGGCAGCTGGCCGTCACCGCTGGCGCGCTTGGCATGCTGTATAAGCATGAAATCGGCAAAGAGCTGCAGAAATATCTCGATAATCCGGTGCCGACATGGATGGAAAACGATGCGAATTGTGCTGCGATGGCGGAGAAACTCAGTGGCAATGCCGTCAAGCTCGATGATTTCGCGCTGATCACCATCGATTCCGGCGTCGGCGGCGCCCTGTTCCTTGACGGCAAGATTCGACGCGGCAAGGATTGGCGCGCCGGCGAGCTCGGTATGATGATTCCGAATTATGAAAACGGAGGGTTTCAGACCCTGCAAAACTATCTGTCCACCATCGTGCTGGCCGAAAGCTATGCGGAGGAATTGGACGTGCCTTCCGGGTCCATCGTGCCGGCGACGTTGTTCCACAAGCTGGATGACCCGCATGTGCGCAAAATCGTGGATCAATGGATCGACTATCTTGCCATTGCCGTGTTCAACATTACCGCGGTCGCCGATCCCGAATGCGTGCTGTTGGGCGGAGGCGTCTGCCGTGAGCAGCAGCTGTTGCCGTTGGTCAATGCGGCACTTGACAAGATTCCAGCATGGGATTCGTTCCGCACGTCCGTGAAGCGTTGCCGCCACACCAACAACGCCGGCCTGATCGGAGCCTACTACGCCTTCGAAACCGAAGTCGATGGCTTGGAGAAAGTGCCGATTCGCTGATTGCCGCCGTGCAACGCCGTTGTGCTCCGAATGTCACTTCAGCGTGCCGCCAAACCGTGAGAACCGGCATGCGTACCACAGTTCCGCGGTAGTGCCCGGATCGTTCAGATCGGCACCCAGCTCCTTGCCGATGACTCCCAGATATTTGGTCAGCGTATGCCGATGCATGCCGGCCATCCGCGCGGCCTCTTCGGTCCTGCCGCGGCTTTGCAGCCATGCCCACAGTACGTCGATGGCACGTACCTGCGTGCCTGAATCCGTTTCGTCGCTTGACGATTCCGTTGCTGGTGCGGCTTCCGTCGTTCGTGCCGTTCCCGCCTTGGTGTGCGGTCCGGTTGATAGGTCGAACGTGAGATTCGCAATCGGCGCGAGTTTGAGATCCGCGAACGCACGCATCAGCGACGGCTCCACCACGCCTTCCAGCGTCGCACCGCCCTCGCCGTCGCCGTACTGTACCAGCGCCTTGCCGCTGGTCAGTGCCTCCGCGCCCGCCTGATATGCCTCATGTCGCGCACGGGGCATATCGATCCAGGTCGCACCTGAGGATTGGCTCACGGTCAGTCGACCCGTGCGGGTCAGCTGCTGCGTCCACATCGCCGCATTCGATTGCGACACGATCGCCCACATATCGCCGTCCACAATGCCGAACACCACACGATTGTCGTTCTTCGCCACCGTACGTCGGAACGGCTCGAACAGCCGGCCGGCATCCTCCAACGCATCCTGCTGTCCGATAATGCGCAATACGGCCAACGGTTGCACCGGCAGCCCGTTCCATACGTCGTCCGCGAAACGACGCACCGATTGCGATTCGCCTTCCAGGCACAGCCTGGTCATGCTGGAGCGCAGGTGCGTGAGCGCACGATTGGATGCCGCTTCGCTGTTCACGGCCAAAGACAACAGTGAAGCGGCTTCCGCCACCAACGGATGGTCGATGGCGCCGCGCTCGCCTTTACGACCCGCGACCAGATAGCCCAGTGTCTGTCGGTTGGGAGAGGCCACATGAAAAATCGCAATGTCGTAGCCTTTCGCCACCGTGAACTTCGCCTCGCCGAGTACGCTGAACGCGAGCACGTCGCTTAAGGAGTCCATGTCGACCGGCAGCGTGTGATGGGAAGATTCAATGATGCCGCCCGCCGGATTGAGCAGTGCGGTCCAGCCGCCGATCAGTTCGGCCAGACGCGAGATGATCGTGCTCACCGGATCGAGCGAATGCACGCTACGGAGCAGCCGTTGCTGATTGCGGTACATTCGTTCCACGTTGCGATGCGTATCATCGGAGATGCCGCGCGCGATAGTTTTGGAGATGGCGATGAACGGTGTCGCCAATGGCACTGTAAACAAGGGCAGGCCGACCGCTTCGCATTGATAGATGAGCCATTGCGGCACATGTTCATGCTGGATGCCCAAACCGAATCCGACTCCACGTGCGCCAATCTCCGCAAGACGGGAGGCATATTCTCGATGAGCCGCGTCGGGCGTGCCGTCCGGCATTACCAGACCAGTGGTCAGTAACAGCTCGCCGCCCTCCAGATATGTGGTTGGGTCGGCTGATTCGGATACCTGCACCCATGAGATGGGGGAGTCCAGCGTCGCGCCGGAACCTTCCACAGCCAGTCGTAAGTTGAGGGAGCGTTGCTCAAGCAGATTGCGTACGGTAATCGCCATGGCTTCAGATTAGCCGGCCGACAGCGAATCATAACGGATTCGTCTATATTTTGACGATATTTTCGACAACTCGTCTATAACAAATTATGGGCAAACTTTCTAACGTGACAACCAACAGTGATGAGGAACGGATCGAAAGGAAGCCATCATGTCAGTCCCACAGGTAGCACGCAAGATCGTCACCGCCATTCCGGGCCCGAAGTCCGAAGCCCTCAAGGCCGAACATACCCGCTATGTCAGCGCCGGCGTCGGCCAGGGCATGCCGGTGTTCGCCGAGACCGCAAGCGGCTCCACCATCACCGACGTGGACGGCAACCGCTTCATCGACCTTGCCTCTGGCATCGCCGTGACCGGTGTCGGCAACTGCGCGCCGGAAGTCGTCGCGGCCGTGCAGGAGGAAGTGGCTAAGCTCACCCACACCAACTTCGCCACCACCCCGTACGCCAACTACATCGAGGTGTGCAAGAAGCTCGACGAACACACTCCGGGCGACTTTGCCAAGAAGAGCGTACTGGTCAACTCCGGCGCCGAAGCCGTTGAGAACGCCATCAAGATCGCCCGCAAGTACACCGGCCGCTCCGCCATCGTAGTGATGGAGAATGCGTTCCACGGCCGCACCAACCTGACCATGGCCATGACCACCAAGTCCATGCCGTACAAGCAGGGCTTCGGTGCGTTCGCCCCCGACGTCTTCCGCGTACCGTTCTCCTATCCGTTGCGCGACGACTTCGGTGCGGACGGTGCGGCCGCCGCGAAGGCCGCCGCCGCCAAGATCGAGCTGCTGGTCGGCTCCGCCAACGTGGCCGCCGTGATCGCCGAACCGATTCAGGGCGAAGGCGGCTTCATCGTGCCGGCCGAAGGCTTCCTGTCTGGATTGGCCGAATGGGCTCACGCGCATGACGTGCTGTACATCTCCGACGAGATTCAGGCAGGCTTCTGCCGCTCTGGCAAATGGTTCGCCTGCGAGTACGACGGCGTCGTTCCTGACCTGATCACCACTGCCAAGGCACTCGGCGGCGGCATGCCGATTGCGGCCGTGACCGGTCGCGCCGAGATCATGGACGCCGTGCAGCCCGGCGGCATCGGCGGCACCTACGGCGGTAACCCGGTTTCCTGCGCCGCTTCTCTTGCGGCAATCGGCATTATGGAGGAGCAGGATCTGCCGGCAAAGGCCGCACATATCGGTGAGGTCGTCGAATCCGTACTCGGTCCGCTGGTCGACGAAGTGCCGGCGGTGGCCGAAGTACGCGGCCGCGGCGCCATGATCGGTGTCGAATTCGTCAAGCCGGGCACCATGGAGCCGAATAAGGAGCTGGTCGGCCGCATCGCCAAGCGCACCATCCAAGAAGGTCTGATCATGCTGACCTGCGGCATCAACGGCAACGTAATCCGCTTGCTGCCGCCGCTGGTCATCACCGATGACGAGCTGAACGAAGCGCTGGCGGTACTCAAGGAGATCATCGTCGAGGAAAGCGCCAAGTAAGTACGCAATCGTTGCGGGCGAGCGAAATCGCCGATAACGAACCCTCAAGCAAACAGGCATAGAGTTGGCTGCAATCGCCGGAATGGGCGCGGTTGCAGCCAACGTTTTGGAAAGGACGCATCATGAAACTGTTGACGGTCGGACCCGACAACATCTACACCTACGATACGGTCAAGGAATTCTTCGCATCGTTCGAACTCGGACCGAAGGACCTGCTGGTCAGCATCGAAGTGATCTACAAGCAGTTCCTGGAACCGTATGCAAACGGTGCGAACGTGATTCTTGTCGACAAGTACGGCGCGCAGGAGCCGACCGATGTGATGATCGACGAATTCATCGCGGATGCGGGCAAATTCGACTATGACCGCATCGTGGCAGTCGGCGGCGGTGCCGTCATGGACATGTCGAAGGTCGTGGCGGTGGCCGGTGGTGCCTCCATCGACGACGTAATCGACCATCTGCCCGACTTCAAGCGCTCCGTACGCTTCGTGCTCGTGCCGACCACTTGCGGCACCGGTTCGGAGGTCACCGAAATCGCGGCCATCAATCGTACGCGCCTAGGTTGCAAGGCCGGAATCGCAGGCCCTGAGATGTTCGCCGACGATGCCGTGCTCGTGCCGGAGCTGCTCTACGGACTGCCCGATCACGTGTTCGCCACCAGCTCGCTCGACGCGCTCGTGCACTCCGTGGAATCCACGCTTTCGCCGAACTCCACGCCATACACGCGCATGTTCGGCTATGAGGCCATGAAGATGATCATCTCCGGCTATAAGGCCGTTGCCGAAGCCGGTCCCGCCGGTTCGCCGGAGCGCCGCGCCAAGCGCAACGAACTGATGCGCGACTTCCTGATCGCCTCCGACTATGCGGGCATCAGCTTCGATACCGGCGGGTGCGCTGCCGTGCATGCGCTGAGCTATCAGCTGGGCGGAAAATATCATGTGCCCCACGGCGAATCCAACTACGCCATGTTCACCGGCGTGCTACGCAACTATATGGAGATCAAGCCGGAAGGCGAGATCCTTAAGATGAACCAGTTCATCGCCGACATTCTCTGCTGTGACGTGGCCGATGTGTATGATGCGCTGGAGACGCTTATCAACAAGCTGTTGCCGAAGAAGGCGCTGCATGAGTACGGTGTGACCGAACAGGATCTGCCGGAATTCGCCGATCGCGTGATCAAGACGCAGGAGCGACTCATGAAGAACTGCTTCGTGCCGCTCGATTACGATCGCGTGCTCAAGATCTTCAAGGAGCTGTACTGATTTTCTTGGGTTGCGGCGTGATACGTCCGTAGCGTGTACAGAGGCGGATTGATTTCGAGGTGGTGCCGTTTTCTTGGGCTCCCTACTGGGGGTACCGGGGATGGCACCACTTCGGTTTTCAACGTAAGGTTGATCATTCCCGTTCACATGATCGCAATGGGATTCTGCTGGCCGGTATGTGAAATTCCGGCATAAGGGCGCATATGCCCGTGTATTATCGGGCACAGACACGGGGGCCGCAAGGCTGAGAGGAAGCATCCGCTTCGACCGTTTGAACGTATACCGGGTAATGCCGGCGCACGGACGTCTCTCTTGTTTCCCGTGCCTTTATGCATGTCGTAGGCGGTGCATCCGTCGGCGGCATCACTAAGGAAAGGAAAATCATGACCATTCACGTACCCGAAGCGCTGGAGCCGGCGCGCGGCGACTACGCTTGGTTGGGCGCGGAGTCGGACTCCGTCGCCGACCGGATGTACATGCTGAATACCGAGGATTGGCGAGAAGCCATCAACTCGCGTTTCGTCAACGAGCTGTTGGATGACACCCTGCCGGAAGAGATATTGAAATCATATTTGATTCAGGATTTCAAGTTCTACAACAACGGCATGATGGCCCGGCTCATCAAGTTGGCTCCGCGTCAGGAAACCAAGGACATGCTCGCCGCCCAGTCGCAATGGTTCGCGGACAACGAGGCCACGTATTTCCAGCATTTCCTCGAGGCCTACCACGTCAGCCAGCAGGAGTATGACGACACCGAACAGACCCAGGCGAACAGAGATTACGGTGCGTACCTCGATACGTTGTCCGATAAGAGCTGGCCGGAACTGATCACCGCGATCTGCTGCATGGAATGGCTGTATCTCGCATGGGCCAAGCGCACGGTCGACGCCGGGGTCGTGCAACAGGTCCCGGCACACAAGGGATGGGTCGACCTGCACGAAGGCGCGCATTTCCGCAAATGGGTCGGCGATCTCATCGCGCTGGTCAACGAATACTGCTCCATCGACGGTCCGGAAGCCGAGGTATTCCGCACCATCGTGCATCTGGAACGCCGCTTCTTCGACGATTCCTACCCACAGGACTGATTCTGCGGGACATCCTGTATCGGTTTCAGTGGGTAGCGTATATGAGATGCAACGTGTTCTGATATGCGCGGAATCCACCCGGACTGCTGTGGGGCCATCGGGCCGGTGGCCCCACAGCAGTCCGGATGTACTGATTTTCTTGGGATGCTACGAGATTCACAGGTAAAATGGAAGGCCAGCGTCATGGTGTCGGCGGAACTAGCCTTCCGCTACATTACTCAGAACATGAGCATGATCAAGGATTCCTGCTTCTTGCTTGTAGTCGCGTTTGAGGGGGCCAGCGCGCCGCAATCGATGGTGGCTTTGGCGTGTGTATTGTTGAGATCTGCTACCAGATCACCGCATAGTAATGATGTGTTGGTGGAAGCCAGCACACGTTGTTCATGACTGATAAGTGCGGCGGGACGGTCGAGCCGAAGCAGCTGTTCGCATACTTCATGTTCTAAGGTGGCGGCGCTGAGGTCCAAACCGGCCACGCCTGCGAAGTGGTGGTCCACATAGAAGGGGCGGCTGAGAGTCAGGGTGAATTCGTTGGAGCAGATGTAGTCGATATATGGACCGGTGATGTGCAGTCCGTCGGTGTTCTTCGGGCCGGTCCACCAGTCTTGGACAGTGAAATTGTAGAACGATGCCGACTGGGGATTGTCGGAAATGCGCAATGGACGGATTGTTGCCTGATTAGTTTGATTCCAACGTGAGGTCCACCAACAGGAGTGCCATGGAGCATCGGGCAGAAAATCCGGGGAGGGAATCAGACCCGCACCGATGATTCTGCGATCCTGTTCCAAGGCGGGATGTGTGAGGCGTTCGGCGAGTGAATCGAACTCTTGCTTGTTGATAATGGAGTGCGCGGTCTGCCTGGTGATCTCCATCTCCCAATCATGTAGCGTCTTTGCGTAGACGTTGAACAGGTCGTGAATCTGGTGGGACACCTCAATGGGAGTGGTCGGCGATAGCGTGTTTTCGACGTGCTGCTGCTGTAGGGCGAGTTTACGTTCGACCAGCCATGAAAAACCGACCTTGATGATGTCGGTGATGCGCCGTTCGAAGAGCTGATCCTGATTGGTGGAAAGCAGGTGTGCCGCGTACTTGTATTGCTTTGCCAGAAAGTCGATTTGCTCTTTGTCTGCAAAACGGAGCCAGAGCAGATGCTTGAGTTTGTCTTGCAGGTCTATCAGGGAATTCACCAAGTGCGGTGATGTGGTTGCCGCTGCGATTTCGATATGCAGCTGCATTTCATGATGACCATGCGTGAGATAGTTGTCATTTTCCGTTCCTGCGGTTTCCAGATCATTGACCAGGGATTGAATGGCTTCCAGAATGGCATTTCTTTCGCGTGCGGACGCCTCTTCGGTGGCTAGCCGTGCCGAGCTTGACACCAGTGCGATATATAGTGCGCGATGATCCTTGATCTCCATGGTAGGCATGCTCAACAGATTGGATTCCAGACGCTGGATGTTACGTGACGGACTTGATGTGATGAAACTTCCGCCGTCACGTCCTCTTCTGGTCTCCACCAGATCTTCGGAACGTAGCTGTTCCAATGCCTCGCGTGTGGTGATGGGGGAGACTGCGAACATGTGGGCCATCTCGCTCTCTCCGGGGAGCTTTTCCCCGTTTTTCAGCATTCCCGATTCGATGGCCTGAGTCAGGCGTTCCGTGATAAGTTCCGCCTTGGTGGTCTCGTCTAGCGGTTGAAAGATGCTCATACGGCCAAGGGGTGTATTCATATCTAGCAGTGTAGCAATGATTTCGGGAAGTTTATGGTGTTTTCTTCCATGTAATATGCGAGCCACATTTTTTAAACATATAAAACTATATGATTCAAATGATAAAAAGGAAGGTTTATAATGGACGCAATTACAATTACTGACGTCACCAAAAGATTCGGCTCTTTCCTTGCCATTGACAATCTTGATATGTCCATTAGGGAAGGCGAGTTTTTCTCCATGCTCGGCCCCTCCGGTTCAGGAAAGACCACAACGCTTCGTCTCATCGCAGGATTCGAGAAGCCGACCAGCGGAACCATTGAACTCGCCGGGGAGAATGTGACTGACAAGGCTCCGTTCGAGCGCAACGTGAATACCGTGTTCCAGGACTATGCGCTGTTCCCGCATATGAGCGTCGTTGACAACGTGGCGTACGGTCTGAAGGTGCATGGGGTCGATCATGCGGAACGTTACGATCGCGCCCACAAGATGCTCGATCTGGTACAGCTCGATTCCAAAGCGAATAACAAACCAAGGGAGCTTTCCGGAGGACAGCAGCAGCGCGTGGCCCTGGCCCGAGCGTTGGTGCTTGAACCAAAGGTGCTGTTGCTTGACGAGCCGCTGTCGGCATTGGATATGAAACTGCGCCAGCAGATGCAGGTGGAGCTCAAGCAACTGCAGCGAGACCTGCACATTACCTTCGTATTCGTCACCCATGATCAACAGGAGGCCATGGTGATGAGCGACCGAATCGCGGTCTTCAACAAGGGTCGCGTGCAGCAGATAGGCACTCCGGCGGAGATCTACAATCATCCGGCGAACAGTTTTGTTGCGAGCTTTGTGGGAACAATGAATTTCATTCCGGAAACGATTGTTATGGCGAACGGGTTCTCTGCCGGTAGCTATACCGTACGTCCGGAACGTATCGTCTTCGTCGATGCTGACGACGATCCCGATATGGTCACGGTCGAGGGACAGGTGACTGATTGCATCTACTTGGGTACGGAATATCGAATTCTTATCAAGCTCGCGACTCGTGAAACATTCACGGTCGTACGTCCTGTAGGCGAGACGGTACCGGAGAGGGGGGAGAACATCAGACTCGCATGGCGTAAGAACGATCAGATTCTACTGGAGGAGCACTGATTCCGCAGTGGATCGATGCGAAAGAGAGGAAGCATCATGAGCAAGAACAACAAACACATCATCAAGCGGGCCACGGCCCTGGTATTCGCAGCCGCAGGTGTCATCGCGATGACGGGTTGTGGCGCGACAAGCGCGGGAAGCAGCACGAATGGCGGTACGGCCGTGCAAAAACTCGGCGAAGCGGAAGGTGAAGTCTCGATCCTGGCATGGCCGGGCTACGTGGAAGACGGTTCCGACGATCCGGATGTGGATTGGGTATCCGAGTTCGAGCAGGATACCGGTTGTCAGGTGACGTCGAAGACCTACGGCACCAGTGATGAGGCGTACAACCTCATCAAGACATCGGACAAGTACGATGTGGTCGCGGCATCAGGCGACCTTACACTACGACTGATCAACAGTGGGCTGGTGCAGCCTGTTAATACCGATCTCATCCCCAATTACAAGGATGTGTACAGTTTCTTGAAGAACCGTGATTTCAACACGGTGGACGGCAAGAGCTATGGCGTGCCCCACGGTTACGGCGCGAATTTGCTGATGTACAACAAGTCTGATTTCTCCAAGGAACCGACTTCCTGGGACGTGGTGTTTAACCAGTCCAAAGCCAGCCAATTCAGCGGCAAGGTTACTGCATATGATTCCCCGATCTACATCGCCGATGCGGCGATCTATCTGATGGCCCATAAGCCTGAACTGAAGATCAAGAATCCGTATGCCCTAGACGAGGATCAACTTCAGGCCGCGGTTGATCTGCTCAAGGAGCAGAATGAGAACGTTGGCGAGTACTGGTCCGATTCTCTTAAGCTTGCCCAGGCCTTCCAGAGCGGTGACACTGTGGTTGGCACCGGTTGGCAGGTGGTGTACAACCAACTTGACTCTTCAAAGTTCGGTATCACCACTCCATCCGAAGGCGTTACCGGATGGAGCGATACGTGGATGATTTCTTCCAAGACCAAACACACCACCTGCGCCTATAAGTGGTTGGATTATATCGATAGTCCGAAGGCCAATGCTCAGGCCACTGAATACTTCGGTGAGGCTCCGGCCAACAAGAATGCCTGCCAGTATGCTTCCGACGGTAAATTCTGCGATGTTTATCATGCCGGAGATGAGGAGTTCGAGAAGAAGATCTGGTACTGGAACACTCCGATCAAGCAGTGCATCGACGGTCGTACGGACGTCAAGTGCACCGATTATACCGAGTGGACCAAGGCCTGGCAGGAAATCAAGGGCTGACCATCATGAAACAGCGAGCGAAAAAGCCTGTTTCCTCGTTCCTCTACAATCATCCGACACTGCATCGTTGGGCATTACTCGTTCTGCCGGTCGGTTGGATGGCGTTGGTGTACGTCGTCGCCTTGATTGCCTTGCTCATCACGGCACTGTGGTCAGTCAACGAGTACACCGGCGCGGTGGAGATGACTTGGACCTTCGATAACCTCATCCAGGCGTTTACCGATAGCCTGTACCTTACGGTGACCGAACGTACATTGTTCATCGCGGTGTTGGCGACGGTCATCGACATCGTTCTGGCGTTCCCGATTGCCTTCTACATGGCGCGGATGGCGTCGCCACGCGTGCGCAAGTTGTTGGTGATACTCGTCTCTACGCCGTTATGGGCTGGCTATCTCGTCAAAGCATATGCTTGGAGATCGGTGTTGTCCGGTTCGGGTGTGCTTGACATGATATTTGCGGCCATTCGGCGGCCACTCGCCCGGATATGGTTTGTTCGCGGTGATTCTTGTGGAGGTCTATCTGTGGCTTCCCTACGTGATCACCCCAATCTACACGGCGTTCGAGCAGGTTCCCGAATCCTTGTTGGAAGCGTCGAGCGACTTAGGTGCACGTAGTGGCGTTACCATTCGCAAAGTACTGCTGCCAATGATTGTGCCGGGTGTGGTCGCCGGTTCCATCTTCAGTTTCTCGCTGTCGTTGGGTGACTACATTGTGGCCGGCATCGTAGGAGGAAAAACACAGGTTCTAGGCAATATCATCTACACCGATGTCGGCGTCGCCAACAATTCCCCGATGGCTGCCGCCTGTGCGCTCATTCCGATCATCATCATCGGCGTGTATCTCATGTTGGTCAGCCGTACCGGTGCTCTGAAACGTCTGTAGTCAGGAGGTGTGGCAATGGAATTGAAGAAATCCACAAAAGTGTTGTTCGGCATCGCCGCAGGCATTGTGCTGCTGTTCATCTACGCGCCACTGGCTGTGGTGCTGATCAATTCGGTGAATGGCGATGCCACTTTGGCATGGCCTGTGCGTTCCGTCACGTTCGAATGGTGGGGGAGGGCATTCCATTCGGCAGGATTGCTGAGTGCGGCGCTGACCAGCTTCGGCGTGGCAATCGTCGCCACCATCGTCTCGCTGATTCTTGGCACGCTGTGCGCGCTTGCATTGCAGCGATACGACTTCTTCGGCAAAAGCGCAATCAATATGCTGGTCATTCTGCCGATCGCTTTGCCGGGCATCGTCACTGGTATCGCATTGAATAATGCTTTCACCACCATGGTGGGTATCAAACTATCGATGTTCACGTTGATTGTCGCGCATGTGACATTCACCATCGTTACGGTCTACAACAACGTGTTTGCCCGTCTTGGGCAGCTCGGACAGCACACGGAAGAGGCTTCCGCCGACTTGGGCGCCGGTGTCTGGACGACATTCAGGCTGGTCACTTTCCCTCGTATCAAATCCTCACTGTTTGCTGGCGGTCTGTTGGCGTTCGCGTTAAGTTTCGACGAAATAGTGGTGACGACGTTCACTGCCGGGCAAGATATCACCACGCTGCCGATCTGGATCATGAACAACATGTTCCGCCCTCATCAGGCCCCGGTCGTTTCCGTGGTCGCGGTAATCATGGTGGTCATTTCCCTGGTGCCGTTGTGGCTATCACAACGGGTTACATCGGATATCGACTAATAGCAGAAGGAGCAAGTCATGTCGCATTATGCGGTAACAAACCCCGCGACCGGCGAGGTGGAGGAGACCTTTGCCACTTATTCCGACGAGCAGGTGGAAACCGCGCTCGATGGGGCTCAGATTGCGTTCGAGCAGTGGGGGCGAACCTCAAGCAAGGCGGAGCGTTCCGCGTTGCTGCGAAGGGTCGCTGATCTGTATGAGGAACGCAAGGAAGAACTGGCGGACATCATTCATCACGAAATGGGCAAGCTTCCCGAAGAATGCTTGGCCGAAGTGGAGTTTTCCGGTGCGATTTACCGTTATTACGCGGATAACGGCGAGTCCTTCCTTGAAGATGCTCCGATTCAACGCGAGGCCGAAGGCTCGGCCGTAATCCGCAAGTTGCCGATAGGCCCGTTGTTCGGTGTCATGCCGTGGAACTACCCGTACTATCAGGTTGCCCGATTTGCGGCGCCGAATCTTATGCTCGGCAACACCATTCTGCTTAAGCATGCTTCCCTGTGCCCGAAATCCTCGGCGGCCATGGAGCGGATCTTCCTGGATGCGGGCTTCCCGAACGGTGCGTTCACCAATCTGTACATCACCAACGAACAGTCTGCGGCCGTTATTGCAGATCATCGTGTTCGCGGCATAAGCCTGACAGGTTCCGAGCGTGCCGGGGTGGCTATCGCCTCTGAAGCGGGGGCTGCGCTGAAGAAGGTGGTATGTGAGCTTGGCGGTTCCGATCCGTTCATTTTGCTGAGCACTGATGATATGGATGCCACCGTCGCAGCTGCCATCGGGGGACGGTATGAGAATTGCGGGCAGATCTGCAATGGCGCGAAGCGTTTCATTGTTGTGGATTCTCTGTATGACGAGTTCCTCAGTAAGTTTGCCAAAGCATCCGAAAAGCTTGAGTTGGCGCCGTTGTGTTCCAAGGCCGCTGCCAAGCATCTCGCCGAACAGGTGCGCGAGGCCGTTGAATCGGGCGCCACATTGGCATTGGGAGACGGTGTGAATGACGGGGCTTATTTCCGCCCAGCTATTCTTACGGATATTCCTGAAGAATCTCCGGCGCGGTATGAGGAGTTCTTCGGACCGGTGGCGCAGTTCTACCGTGTGAAAGATGAGACCGAAGCCGTGAAAGTCGCCAACGATACGGTGTACGGTCTTGGCTCATATGTCTTCACCACCGATCCTGAACAGGGTGAACGTGTGGCTAACGCTCTGGAAACCGGTATGACCTACATCAATGAAGTCGGTGCTGATTCCTGCGAGCTGCCGTTTGGCGGTGTGAAGAATTCGGGCTATGGGCGTGAACTGGGAGCGTTGGGGATCAACGAATTCGTTAACCTCAAACTCATCAGCACCTCCACTCCGGGTAGGTTCTAGCCAAGCCGCTGAAACCCATCCAAGCAGGTTGCCTACTGCCGTGCCGAAAGCGTCTTCGGTAGCAGGCAACCTGCGCTGGCGCTCTCGTATTCGCTCGGATCGGTGTATCCGGCCCATTCGCTCGGCGGGAAGATGATGTCGGAAATCGAAATCCACTGCTCAAGCAGGTTCATTGAATCGTCGCCCAGCCAGCGGTACTGCAGACCGTCCATCGCGCTCATGGCAAGCGTGTACAGGTCGTAGAAGCGCTCCTCGTCGACGTACTCCGGCAGTATCCAATTCATGGAGCAGATCATTTCCCAGTTGCGCATATGGCGGCCGATGAAGAAGCTGTGTGCCGGGTGTTCCGGGCTGAGCGCCTCACCGTTGAGTACGGAATAGAGTTGCACCATTTCCGGACGCTGCAGGTTATAGCGAACGATGTTCAGGCAATATCGGGGATAATAGTAGACGCGATGTCCGTCAGCGTCGATCACCGCAGCGGTCACGGCATTGTATTCATCTGCATCCGGAGTGTCATAGCCTTCGGAAAGCACCATGTTGAGCAGATCGTCTTTCGAGGAGATGTAGTGGTAGAGTGCGGCTTCGGTGATGCCGAGCTCGTCTGAGATATCCTGCAGCGACATACCCCAGAACCCTTTGATGGCGATGATCTTGGCTGCGGCCTGCAGAATCTGCAGATGCCGCTCTTCCTGACTCATGCGCTTGCGTTTTTCAAAGGTTTTCTTTGACGTGGTGTCACGTGCGGTGATGCTGGTGCTGGAGGTGTCCGGGCCAGAGCCGGATTGGGCTTCCAAAAACTGAGACCACGCTGCAACGCTCATTGCCCCTCCTCCTTTGCAAAATGGCGCGAAGATTGCCGGATGACGCATTCGTCAATTCTTTTGATTATATCCGAAATCCGTCGAAATACTTGAAAATCTACGCAAGACAAGACTACAAATTTTGTAGGACAGTATGCTTACGGCATCATGGATGATGACCATCTCGTGATAAGGGGTGTTGATGGCGGGAATCAAAGATGTTGCGGTGCGCGCGGGGGTCTCCATCAGTACGGTTTCGTATGTGATGAGTGGCAAGCGTTCGGTGCGGAATGAAACCAAGATCAAGGTGATGCAGGCCGCCCGCGAGCTGAACTATTTTCCCAATGCCGGTGCCCGCATGCTGCGTGGGGAAAGAACGCGGCTCGTCGCGCTGAGTTCTCCGATGAGTGACGAGACGGCATATGGCGATTGGTCGCCGTTCTTTTTCGGGGTGGCCCGTCGCCTGCGCCATTATGGCTATGACGTGTTGTTGCTGATGGGTGAGGATGAGAATGAGGATTTGGTGCGCATGTCCGACTCCGGTTTGGTGGATGGAGTACTGCTGTTGGATGTTGCTATGAGCGACCCGCGTGCCCGCGCGGCGAAGACATCCCGGGTGCCAGTCGCATCGATTGGATGCCCTGACGATTTGGATGGAGTCTATGCGGTGGATTTGGATTTCGAGCAGATGGGGGAGATGGCGGTACAAAAACTGATGAAGGCCGGGCATCGTCATGTACTGTTTCTCGGTGCGAACTCCCATGCATACGAGCAGGGCGTGAACTTTCTGATCCGTACGCGTGATTCGGTGCGGATCTGTGCTGAGAAGGCCGGTATGCGGCTGACGTGCGATGTAATCGATACCGGTGACGCTGATGAGATGGAATGTGTGGTTGAAAGGGCCTTTGCTTCGGATCCGCGGATAACTGCGGTGCTCGGGCAAGTTGGATTAATCGCGATGTCGAATCTCAAGTCGGCCTTGCAATCGCGTGGTTATGACATTCCGAAGGATATCTCCGTCATCCAGTTGGGTGCCTTCGGTCAGGCGTCAGTGATGAATCCACCGCTTGATGAGATTCCGCTGAGGCCATACGCCACCTGTGCCCGTGCGGTGGATGTGTTGATGGAGATCATCGAGGGGAAGCGTCGGATGTCCGAGCAGGGGACAAAGGAGCTGATTGAGGTGAAGTATTTGAGTCGAGGTTCGGTGCATGACGTTTCGAAAGGCGTGTGATATTTCTCTGCCCGTGAAGGAAGGCGGCGCAATCGAATGTGCCGCAAGCTTTTTTGTCGAAAATTGTCGAAACGATTCGACAATGAAGGATAAGGCCTTGTACCCTGAAATCGTAAACGTCCACGGCATGGTGAGGAAGCCATAGGACGAGCAAATGCAGGGTTGCTTGTATACGCGCATTCGCGGCGGTTACGCGCGATTTACGACGGAATCGTCATGATTGTGGACGTTTGCATGCTCGTGACAATAGCTACGAAAGGACAAGGTGAGGGAAGATGCGTAGTGTCGGAAGAAAACTCGTCGCGGCGTGTGGCGTGCTTGCCATGGCATGCACGATGGCGGCCTGCGGCGGTGACACCGCAAGCGATGCTGATGACAATTCGCTGATGACGGTCGAGGTGTTCGACCAACTGGCGAACTATCAGGGCGAGCAGAAGGGCTGGTTCGCCAAGGTCATCAAGGACAAGTTCAACATCAAGCTCAATATCGTGGCTCCGAACGTCGCAGGCGGCGGCAACACGCTGTTCGATACCCGCGCGGCTGCAGGCAATCTGGGCGACATTGTGATCATCGGCTCTGGCAGCGGTCAGGCCGAAAAAGTGGTCAAGTCCAAACTCGTCACTGACCTGAGTTCGTATATCAAAAACACCAAGTATCTCAAGACTTATCAGGGGGCCATCGATCAGTTGACGAAGGATGCCAACCAGGAGAGCGGTATGTGGGGCATTCCGACCTCGGTATCATCCTTGTCTCCGACCGAGTCCAGCGAAGGTGTCGAACCGACTTTCGGCCCGTTCGTACGTTGGGATTACTACAAGGAGATCGGCTACCCCAAGGTTGCCACGCTTGAGGATCTGCTCCCGGTCCTCAAGCAGATGCAGGACAAGGCGCGCGAAGAGACCGGCAGCGATGACGTCTACGCGCTGAGTCTGTTCAAGGATTGGGACGATCAGGCCATGCAGAATGGCTTCCAGCTTCCGGCGTTCTATGGCTATGCCGAAGGGACCGGTTACGTGATGAGCAATGCCGACGGTACGGATGCTCAATCGCTGATCGACGAGAATGGCGTTTACGTGCGTGCGCTGAAGTTCTATAACAAGGCCGAGCAGATGGGCCTGGTTGATCCGGAATCCACCACGCAGAACTACGACACCATGTATTCCAAGTACAAGGAAGGCAAGATCCTGTTCTCCTTCTGGCCTTGGCTCGGCCAAGCGGCCTATAACACGGACGCCCATAAGAAGGACGGTAAGGGTTTCATGATGCTGAGCATCGATGACATGAAGATCGCATCCAAGGGTGCCCAGCCGAACGGCACCACCACGTTCATCGGCGTCGGAGAAAAAGCCAAGAACAAGGAACGTCTGGTCAAATTCATTGATTGGCTTTACTCGCCTGAGGGTATCCAAGCTGCGGGTTCCCAGACCAATGGCGCTGCCGGGTTAAAGGGTCTGACCTGGGACATCAAGGACGGCAAACCGGTACTTACCGATTTCGGTGTCAAGGCCATGGGCGGCGAAAGCGTCAACGTTCCGGAGGAGTACGGCGGTGGCGGTTACTCCGACGGCGCATCCCAGTTGAACGTCTCCACCGTGCTCAACAAGGACATCGATCCGAGAACCAACGCGCCGTACAACTATCAGATGTGGGATTCCGAACTCGCCAAGCGTGATACCGCACTCGACAAAGATTGGCAAGAGCATATGGGCGGTGCGCGCACGACCATGGAGTATCTGGAGCAGAGTGGCAAACTCGCGGTCATTCCGGGCGCCTCGTACACCACTCCGGATGAAGACTCCGTGATCTCCACCACCCGTGGACAGCTGAAGACCGCCGTGGTGAACGCCTGCTGGCAGGCAGTGTTCTCCAAGAGCGATGACGAGTTCAACTCCATCTGGAGCAAGATGCAGAAAGAGGTTGACGGTCTCGGTTACAAGAAGGTCTATGACGTCGACATGAAGAACACCAAGGATATGTTCAAGGCGCGTCAGGCAATCGAAAAGGAGTATGCGAGCCGTGAGAAATAGCCCGGTATCATTCGAGGCAAAAGCCACCTGAAACGTGAGGGTCCCGGCCTATTGGCCGGGACCCTCACGCTGTGCCGCTCGCTATGAGCCTATTTGGCGAACGTCCTACGCATCCACGCGGCAGCCAACTGCGGCCACACCTGCACGCATTCCTCGATGCCGTGGACACCCTGCCATGCCGTTTCGGCGGTACCGAGCGACAGGCCATGGCCGCCGCTGGGGAACAGGTGCGCCTCGACACTGACGCCGGCCTGCTTGCAGGCATTGATGAGCATAAGCGTGTTCTCATACGGTACGCAGTCGTCGGGAACGGTATGCCACACGAACACCGGCGGCGTCTTGGCATCGACATGCTTCTCGATGGATACGGATTCGAGTGCTTCCGGGTCGGCCTTGCGTTCCCCGAGCAGCGAATCGAAGCTGCCGCGGTGTGCGAGCGGGCCGGACGTGATCACCGGGTAGGCGAGCATCAGGCCGTTCGGACGCACCGCATCCGGATCGTAGCCGTGCGCCGCGATCACCTCGTCACTGGCGGAAGTGGCGAGATTTGCGGCGAGATGGCCGCCTGCGGAAAAACCGATCACGGCGATGGCGTTCGTATCGACATGCCATTCGGCGGCATGTTCGCGAATCTGCTTCATCGCTTCGGCCGCTTCCAACAGCGCAACCGGAAAGACGGACGGTTTCACGGAATATCGCAGGACGAAAGCGTTGTAGCCGGCCGCAAGAAACTGCATTGCAATCGGCTCGGCCTCACGGTCGGACGTCATCTCATAGCCGCCGCCGGGAATCACCAGCACGGACGGGCGTGCGTAATCCGGGATGACTTCTTCGCTGTTGCCAAGGCAATATCCGACGAACTTGGCGGCGGTGCCGTCAATGCCGGAAATCTCATGTTCGAAATACTGCATGGATCCATCCTATTCGTAAAGTCAATTCATAAGGGGGCGCATGGGTGACGTGATGTCGTCCATGCGCCCCGTTTCAGCCGTTTGGCAGCTACTTGGCTGCCGTTCGGCCATCAGAAGGTGACTGCCACCTCGACCAACTTGGTGTCGTCGGTCGGGACCGGCACGACGTTGCCTGCAAGCTGCTCGCCATTGACGCTCACCGTGCGCTCGCCGGTGCGCTTCATGGCAATGCGGTAGGTCACGCCACGGAACACACGGGTCACGGTCAGGTCGGTGAACTGTTCCGGCAGATGCGGTTCGATAGCCAGACCGTCGAGCGTCGGGCGCACGCCCAGCAGATACTGGGACACGTCCACGAACGTCCATGCGGCGGTGCCGGTCAGCCAGGAATTCTTGCCTTCGCCCGGGGTCGGGGCCTCAGGGCCGGCCACCATCTGGCAGTAGACGTACGGCTCCACCTTGCGGATGTCGGACTTGTCTTCCACGTAGGCCGGGCAGTTGCGCTGGTAGACCGCGAAGGCCTCCTCGTTGTTGTCGGCCAGCGCATTGGCGATGGAGATCCACGGGTTGTTATGGCAGAAGATGCCGCCGTTCTCCTTATAACCGCGCGGATAGGACGAGATTTCGCCCAGCTCGATGCGGTAGGTGGAATAGGCCGGGGCAAGGATGGCGGTACCCCAATCGCAGGTCAGCTTGTCCTTCACGGACTTCAGGGCCTGCTGGGCCTTGCCGTCATCGAGGCCGATGCCGGCCATCACGCACATGCCCTGCGGTTCGATGTAGATCTGGCCTTCGGTGTCTTCGTGCGTGCCGACCTTGCGCGAATAGGCGTCGTAGGCGCGCACGAACCATTCGCCGTCCCATCCGGCGGTTTTGACCGCTTCGGAGACCTGGCCGATTTCGGCGCGCACATTGGCTGCCTCGGAGGCGATTTCGGCATCGGTCATGCCGGTGAGCTGACCGTAATGTTCGATGATGTCGGCATACTGGCCGCCATACAGCACGAACATGCCGCCGATGAACACGGATTCGGCAACGCCGGTGTCGTTGTTCTCCACGGTCTGGAAGCTCTCGCCCGGAGTGTCGGAGAAGCAGTTGAGGTTCAGGCAGTCGTTCCAGTCGGCGCGGCCGATCAGCGGGATGCCATGCGGTCCCTTGTGCGTGATGGTGAAGTTCACGGAGCGGCGCAGGTGCTCGAGCAGCGGCACTTCGGAGCCTTCCACGTTGTTGAACGGCACCGGCTCGGTCAGAATCGATGCGTCGCCGGTCTCGGCGAGGTACGCATTCACGCCGGCCACGAGCCACAGCGGGTCATCGTTGAAGCCACCGCCGATGTCGGCATTGCCCTTCTTGGTGAGCGGCTGATACTGGTGCCACGCGGAACCATCCTCCATCTGGGTGGAGGCGATGTCGATGATGCGCTGGCGCGCACGGCCCGGAATCAGGTGCACGAAGCCGAGCAGATCCTGGTTGGAATCGCGGAAGCCCATGCCGCGGCCCATGCCGGACTCGTAATAGGAGGCGGAACGGGACATGTTGAAGGTGACCATGCACTGGTACTGGTGCCAGATGTTGACCATGCGGTCGAGCTTCTCGTCGCCGGATTCCACGCTGTAGGTGGTCAGCAGTTCGGTCCAGTAGGTGTTGAGCTCCTTCAGGGCTGCCTCTACCTGCTCGACGGTGGCGAAGCGGCGGAACAGTTCATGCGCCGGCTTCTTGTTGATGATGCCTACCTTGGCCGGATCGTTCGGATCCTCCCACTTGTCTTCCTTGGCGACTTCGATGTAGCCCAGCACGAATACGAGCGACTTGGTCTCGCCCGGCTTGAGCTCGAGGCGTACGCGGTCGGCGGCGATCGGGAACCAGCCGTGGGCCACGGAATCGTGGGCCTGGCCTTCGGTGATGACCTGCGGAGTGCCCCAACCATTGAACTTGCCGAGGAATTCGTCACGGCTCGTGTCGAAGCCGACGACGGGGGAGTTAACGGCAAAGAACGCATAATGGTTGCGACGTTCCTTGAATTCGGTCTTGTGGTAGATCAGGGTGGCGTCATCCTGCTTCTCGATCTCCACTTCGCCGGTGGACAGGTTGCGCTGGAAGTTGGAGGAGTCGTCGACTGCGTTCCACAGGCACCATTCCACGGAACCGGTCACGTCGAGCACGACCGGTGCGTCGGTGGTGTTGGTCACGTCGAGACGGTTGACTTCGGCATTGGTCTTCAGCGGCACGAACGCGGTGAGCTTGGATTCGATGCCGTGCTTGGCGGCTTCGAACACGGTGTAGCCGATGCCCTGACGGCACTTATAGGAGTCGAGCGGCGTCTTGCATGGCAGGAAGGTCGGCGACCACGTGTCAATCGGCTTGGCGTTGACGGCGTTGGAGTCCATAAGGCTCAGATAGTAGTTGCGCGCGCCGTTGTCGCCGGGCACGTTGTTGTAACGGTAGCGGGTGATGCGACGCAGTTTGGCGTCCTTGTAGAAGGAGTAGCCGCCGCCGGTATTGGAGATCAGGGAGAAGAAGTCCTCGTTGCCGAGGTAGTTGATCCATGGCAGCGGGGTTGCCGGAGTTTCGATTACATACTCGCGGGCGGAATCATCGAAGTGGCCGTACTTCATGGGAATCCTTTCAGACTGCTTCGTTGCGGCTTCTGGCTGCGGGCGTGGGCATACGCGGGGCGGCGTTGCGCGCGGCTACGGCCAGTGTTCGTTGGTTATTGCGTTTCCCCATAAGGATACCACGTTATTTATAACTTTATAAATAAGTGATTCGACCGTGTTGCGTGGGCTCGTTCCGACCTCATTCCGTGGTGTTCTGGGAAAAGCCGAATCGTAGGAAAGGGGAATCCGAATCCCATAGAGGCGAAAATCCGAATCGCCGGCATGGCGGAGGCGGGCACGGGCGGACGCCGGTAGAGTAGGGGTAAAAGACATGGAGCGACACGAAGGAGCGCTGGTATGGCCGAAGAAGGCACCATCATGAAGTCAAAGCCGGTGGATGACGATCTCAATGCCAAGACTCGCGCGCTGTTTGACGCATTGCACCGCGCAACGGGCGAATTCGCCATGTTCGGCCATCAGAACGAAACCAGCAACGTAATCGGCGAGCATACCGACTCCGATGTGCATGCGGTGACCGGTTCCTACCCGGCTGTGTGGGGCAACGACTTGGGCGGCGTCGAGCTGGACCGGAACCGCAATCTCGACGGATTCGGAGCCGAAGCCATCCGAAACGAAATGCTTCGAGCCTTCAATATGGGCGCCGTCAACACGCTCAGCTGGCATTCCGCCAACCCGCTCACCCTCGGCGGTTACGGCCATAACATGGCCGAGGGCACTGTCAAAGCGGTGCTGCCCGGCGGTGAAGCGCATGAGAAGTTCCTCGGCTGGCTCGACCGCATTGCCGCCGCGCTCACCACCGTCACGGACACGAACGGCGAACCGATTCCCATCGTCTTCCGCCCGTTCCATGAGCATACCGGCGACTGGTTCTGGTGGTGTACCGGTTCTCCCGCACGTCCGACCGACACCACGCCCGAACAGTTCGTCGAACTGTGGCGCATGACCATCGAATACCTGCGTGACGTCAAGCATGTGCACAATGTGCTCTACGCCTACTCGCCCGACCGTAGCCGCATCGATATGAGCACGCCGGAATCGTTGGAGACCGGTTATCTGTATGCCTATCCCGGAGACGACTATGTCGATGTGCTCGGCTTCGACGATTACTGGGACATCGCGCCCGCCGAGAAAAGCGCGGAGGATCCGCAGGCCCGCCATGCCGATCTGATTGCGATGCTTACATTGGTCGGTCGCCTCGGCAAGGAGCGCGGCAAGCTGGCCGCGGCCACGGAAGTCGGTTCTCCGGGAATATTCGCCGACTCGTACGTCTGCGATTCCCACGATCTCGCCATCATCGGCGCCAATGATGACGCTGCGGCCGAAGAGGGTTCAGCGTTGTCGGATTCGCCATGGACGAAGTATCTGCTGACCGCCGCGCTCGCCAACGAATACGCTCGCCGCGCACTGTGGTACTTGCCGTGGCGCAATGATCCGGATGCCGCCGGCACTGGAGCATACGGCACGCCCGTTGCCGGTTCGCGGTATGCCGATGATTTCAGACGATTCGTCCGTCACGACTTCATGCGTCTCGCCGACGCCCTTCCGCCTCTGTATAGGTGAGCGGTTTGCCGTGTAGGGTCCCATATGTGGTCAGATCCATGATCTGAACCACATATGCTGAGCCGTTGGGCCGGTAGTCCGGTGGACTGCCGGTAGGTGAAGTGAGCGGTTTGCCGCGTAGGGTCCCATATGTGGTCAGATCCATGATCTGAACCACATATGGGACAGCCAGAATTCGTAAGGCACCGGTATCGCCGTCCAGATCGGGTAGAAGAAGGCCGAAACCAGTACGATCAACATAAGGCCCAGTCCGACGGTCAGACGATAGGTGCCGATTTCCGCATGCGTGTGCAACCAATCAAGCACGTAACAGATCGCAAGCACGATCCACGGCAGAATCACAATCGAATAGAACGTGAACGTCGTACGATTCAGATACTGCGCCCACGGCAGCCAACCGCCCAAAAAGCCGGCCAAAACCGCCCAAATTCGCCAATAGCCACCATCTTCGCGGGTAGTGCCGCCACGAATACGCCCGCGCACCAGACCGGCGATGGCGATGATGATCGCCGTCACCGTGCACAGCGAGCCCGCCCACCAGATCAGCGGATTGCCGAGCGACGTGATCGCTGCCACGCATTGCGAATCCGGCGCCAACGAACACAGTCCCGGATGCTCGGACAGCTTCTCCCAATAAAAACTGGTCGGCCTTACCTGCAACGGCCAGGTAAGCGGGTTCGCCTTGTAGTCGTGCGGCGCGTCGAGCGTGGTGTGGAATTGCCACATCTGCGCATGGTAGGCCACAAAGGAACGCAACGATTCCGGCAGCCAGGTCACACCCTCGCCGGGATGATTCGCGGCCCAATCGTGCATATACGAGTCGGCATGCAGGAACCAGTTGAGCCATCCGCCCAAATAGGTAAGCGCGTAGATCGGCACCATGTAGCAGGCCGCCACGAGTCCATCCTTCACCAAACCGGTCGTGAACCATGCGCGATAGCCGATCCGCCGGCGCTCCCACGCATCCCACAGCACCGAGATTACGCAGAACACAGCGAATAGATATGTGCCCGACCACTTCACGCCGGTCGCCATGCCGAGCAGGAAGGCCGCACCTACGCGGTACCACGACAAGGCGATCATCGGTCCGCGTCGTTGCAGTATCAAGCCGCGCCTTCCCGGCTTGAAACGTGCCGTACGGGCGGCCGCATCAATCGCATATTGCCGTCGCAGCCGTGCACGGGCCCAATCGCGATGCATCAACATCAGCGAAAACGCTCCCAAGGCGAACACCATGATGAAATTGTCGAGCAGGCCGGTGCGGCTCATCACGATGCCGAGACCGTCCAACGACATGAGCAGGCCGGCAATCAGCGCAATCGGCAGATTGTGGAACAGGCGCAAGGCCACGCGGGTGATCAGCACGATGGCGACGACACCGGCAACGGCAACGCTCGCACGCCAGGCGACGGGATTGTCGGCGCCGCCGAACAGTTTCAGCCCGGCCGCGATCATCCACTTGCCGACCGGCGGATGCACCACATATTCGGCCGTATTAAGCCAACGGTCGGTGTCGCCGGCTGCGAACAGTCGGTCGATTTCGACATCCACGCCGTCGATGGTCACCAGTTTCGGCCAATCGCGCGCCTCGCCGGTGTTCAGCATGGTCCACGCGTCTTTGACGTAATACGTTTCGTCGAATACCACCGCGCGAGGGGAGCCAAGTCTCACAAAGCGCAGGATTCCGCCGAAAGCGGCCACAAGAATCGTCATCAGCCATGCGAAAGGCCTGGAGGCGGTCCAACGTGGTTCAGGAGAGGCATCGGAGCCGTCACGTTGATGCCGCCGTCGTCGGAGTGCGGCGTATCGCGCATTCGCCTTGACCGTCTGTATACTCATCGTCGCCTCATTTCGCCCGCAAGACATGCCCTTGGATACACAGTAGGAGATACTGGAAGATATGGAGAGCATACAAGCGCAATCAACACAGGAGCCAACCGAATTCACGGACGGGACGGATGACGGCGGCCGGATTACCGCCGCCGGCGCGCTCGATGCGTTGGTGGACGGCGTCGGCATTCCGCGCGGTACGGTGATTCTTGCCGCAACGCCGATCGGCAATACCGCCGATGCCTCCGCCCGACTGATTGCGCTCATGGAAGGAGCCGACATCGTCGCGGCCGAAGACACGCGCCGCCTGTATGCGCTCGCCAACCGTCTCGGCATCCATGTGTCCGGTCGTGTGGTCGCCTATCACGACCATAACGAGCGGGATAAGGCCGACGGTCTGCTCGACCAGGTCGAAACCGGTGCCACCGTGCTGGTCGTCTCCGATGCGGGCATGCCGACCATCAACGATCCGGGACTGGCCATCGTGCGCCGCGCTATCGAACGCGGCCTGCCGGTCACCTGCGCGCCCGGCCCCTCTGCCGTACTGGATGCGCTCGCATTGTCCGGCTTGCCGACCGACCGCTTCTGCTATGAGGGATTCCTGCCACGCAAACATGCCGAACGCGTGCAGCATCTGCGCGCACTGCAGTCCGAGCGCCGCACCATCGTGTTCTACGAGACCCTGCATCGCATCGACGACTCCATGGCCGACCTGCTGGAAGTGCTCGGGCCGAATCGGCGCATGGCGTTGTGCCGTGAACTGACCAAGGACTATGAGCAGATCCGCCGTGGAACCATCGCCGAAATCCACCAAAGCGTCATCGACGAGCCGCCTCGCGGCGAAATGGTACTGGTCATCGCCGGTGCCTCCGATGAGGAGGCCGACGCGGCCGCGCCGGCCTCGCTATCCGTAGAAGATCTGGCCGTACTGTCGATCGACCGTGCGCAGGAAGACAATCTGCGCATCAAGGACGCCATTGCGCAGGTCGTGGCTGAGCATCCGCTGGCCGACGGTTCCCTCGCCAATCGCAAGCAGGTCTACAACGCAGTGCTCGCTCTCAAAGGCTGATGGCGGAGTCGGCCCGGCCATCCAGCGAATCGAGCAGTATGCATAACGCTTCGCCTACGCCTGGGCCGCCGACCTGCCCGATATACTCCAGCATCGCCGGACTGGCCGCCGGATTCGCCACCAACCACTTGCGTAGCGACGGAGACTCCCGCGCGATATGCCAGAGCACTTCCGGGTCGGTTTCCGGACTGCAGGCGATGAGCGGCGTCAATTCGAGTGGCGGGCGTGGCGGCTCCACCAGAGCCCTCGGCTTGGGCTCCGGCCGGTACTCCGGCGGACTTCGATGCCGCTTATTGCGCCGTCGGATGCTCATTGGCTCCGCCCGCAATCCCGTGAAACAGGGTGCGTGCCTGCGACGCATTCCTGATATGCCGACTCTGCTGCAGCGCCTGCAGACAGTCGTCGGGCCGGAAACGATATTCCTGCATGAGCATGCAGATCACTTCATGCATGACGTCTTTCGTCTCGTCGGTGGCGATCAACGCCAGATCGCAGGCGGTGCGTACCGGCGTGGTCGTGCGTACCGGACCGACCTGAATGACATGGTCCGGGGGTGCCTTGCGATTGAACACCCGCACCTTTCGCCCGTGCCGCAACGTGCGGAAATGCGATGAGGACAGAATGTCAATGGTTTCCGGAAACAATCCGCCCAGCCACAGCCATGCGGCCGTGAAGCCGCAGGCTACGGCATTGCGCGGCATCACGGTCGCGACGATGGTGGCACGGCCATACAGCGTGGTCGAATCCTGCAACGTATAGGCATTGGCACTGTCGAGTTTGCACAGTGTGCCGAAATCGGCCAATCTGTTGAGATTCATCGGTCCCGGCAGATCGCCGTCGCGCAGCAGCGGTGCGAGCGGTCCCGTGGCAAGCGTCATTGCGATATCCATGACGGTACCGTAACGGATGGCCGGCGTCTGCGCCATCGACTTACGAAAATCCGTGGATATGTGGACAACGATTGTTTCATCATACAACAATGTGCATAATCAGGGGGATTGCGCACTGACGTGGTCGTCATGCGAGCATAGGTACGCTGCAGAGCCTTCCTGTCGCTATCTGAGCCGATAATCGTGCCTTATGAGTCATATTTTGGTGAATGTTGCTTGGCCGTATGCGAACGGCCCCCGTCATATCGGCCATGTCGCCGGCTTCGGCGTGCCGTCCGACGTGTACGCGCGCTACGAGCGCATGAAGGGCAATGACGTGCTGATGGTGTCCGGCACCGACGAGCACGGCACCCCGATCCTGGTGGAAGCCGACAAGGAAGGCGTGAGTGCGCAGGAACTCGCCAACCGCTACAACCGTGTGATCGCCAAGGATCTGTGCGATTTGGGCCTGAGCTACGATCTGTTCACCCGTACCACGACCGGCAATCACGAAAAGGTCGTGCAGGAACTGTTCACGCAGTGCCTCGAGAACGGCTATATCTATAAAGGCACGCAAAAGGTCGCCATTTCGCCGTCTACCGGACGTACCCTGCCGGACCGTTACATCGAAGGCACCTGCCCGATCTGTGGCTCCGACGGTGCCCGAGGCGATCAGTGCGATACCTGCGGCAACGAGCTCGACCCGGACGAGCTGATCAATCCGGTATCCAAGATCAACGGCGAAACCCCACGCTTCGAGGAGACCGAACACTTCTTCCTCGACCTGCCGGCGCTCGCCGAGGCCAATCTCGCATGGCTCAAGACCCGCGAAGGCTGGCGTACCAACGTCATCAACTTCTCCATCGGACTGTTTAAGGAAGTCAAGCCGCGTGCCATCACGCGCGACATCGACTGGGGCATTCCGATTCCGGTCGCCGGCTGGATCGACAACCCGAACAAGAAGCTGTACGTGTGGTTCGATGCCGTGATCGGCTACCTGTCCGCATCCATCGAATGGGCCCGCCGCAAGGGCGAGCCGGACGCGTGGCGCGCTTGGTGGAACGCCCCGACCACTCCGGGCTACTACTTCATGGGCAAAGACAACATCACGTTCCACTCCCAGATCTGGCCGTCCGAGATGCTGGCCTACAACGGTCAGGGTTCCAAGGGCGGCGAAACCGGCAAGCTCGGCCCACTGAACATGCCGGAGCAGGTCGTGGCATCCGAATTCATGACCATGGAAGGCAAGAAGTTCTCGTCCTCCCGTGGCATCGTGATCTACGTGAAGGACATCCTGTCGCGCTACCCGGTTGACGCCGTGCGCTACTACATCTCCGTGGCAGGTCCGGAAAGCTCTGACTCCGACTTCACCTGGGCCGAGTTCGTGCGCCATAACAATGAGGAGCTCGCCGCCTCCTGGGGCAATCTGGTGAATCGTGTGGCCAACCTCATGAACAAGAACTTCGGTGAGATTCCAGCGCTTGATGAGGCTTCGATGACCGATGAGGACCGTGCCCTGCTGGCCGAGACCGCAGGTGCCTTCGACTCCATCGGTTCGCTGATCGAGAACCATCGCCAGAAGAATGCGCTGTCCGAAGCAATGCGCGTGGTCGGTGACATCAACAAGTACATCTCCGCCACCGAACCGTGGAAGATCAAGGATAATCCGGCCCGTCTCGGCACCGTACTGCATGTCGCCGCCCAGGCCGTGTCCGATGCCAACCATCTGCTGGCTCCGTTCCTGCCGCACTCCGCGCAGAAAGTGTGGGAGGCGCTGGGCGGTACTGGCACGTTCTCGCCGTTGCCACGTCTTGAAGAGGTTGAGGATCTCGACAAACCGGGCTTCATGTACCCGATTATCACCGGTGACTACGAGATGGGCGAGACCGTGCATCCATGGGCTTCCGAACCGATTGTGGCCGGTACCCCGGTACCGAAGCCGCATCCGATCTTCGCGAAGATTCCGCCGGAGGCCGTTGAGGAAGAACTCGCCCGCTTCGATGCCGAGCTGACCGCCCGCCGCGAGGCCGAGGCCGCCCGTCTGGCTGCCGAGAAGGCCAAGCTGGAGGGCTGAGTCGGATTGAAGCCTGATCCGCTCTTCTGACGAGAACACGATTCCGGAAAACTTCGCTTTTCCGGGATCGTGTTGTTATTTTCGTGCCCAATGGGTATCCACCTCGGAGGCACCCATTCTTTATGGGGATGGAGCCATTGGGATTCCGCCATTCCTTGGCGTAGTGGTTCCTGGAGGCTGGGCGGGACCGTGCACGATTCCTCACAGCCGACGCTTTCCGCGAATCGTGCATGGCCCGACCCATCTACTCTGCACTGCGCGCATGCGACGGCGGACGTCGACACGCGCCCTCATCCATGCGCCCTCATAGGGGGCATGCGCATCCCGCCCGGAGACCCATAAAACGCGGTAGAGCCGTCGTTTTTCGGGGACTCTGCCTTGTAGCGGATTTTGCTTTGGAAGCGGATAGGGGTTTGTTCTTCGTCTGTGTGGGTATGGTCTTGGCTGCATGCGTGTTTCATGTCGTATGGCAATCGGTCGGCCTAGATGGATGGCCGCGCCCGTTCCTGCTTCGGATGGGGCATGGTCTTTCCGCTCGATGGTTTCGATTCTGGTCCGGTCGGTGTGAAAGCCGTCGTCCTCTACGTCCTGCAATCGCGGACGATGCGTGGTCGGGAATATTGTTCATGTCGATGGGCGGACCGGAATATTCCAGACGCAAATCTAACGGTGGGGATGCATGAAAGGACCATGGGCAACAGCAACATGAACAACAACAGCAACAGCATCGACGACGACACCGAAATCATCGTGCGCAAAGAGTGCCGTTTCGGAGTGGTCGGAACACTCACCCCGCCTATTCCGTGAGCTTGTCCACGCGCCGATCGTATGTCAGCAGCCCGTTGAGTTCCTCTTCCACGTCGGAAACCTGCGTGTATACGTAGCCGGCCAATCCTTTGGATTCCAATGCCGCAGCCGACGCCAAAACGGAACGTACCGCGGATCGCCAACCCTCAATCGAATCGTATTCGCCGTACCCGTAGGCTCGTGACACTGCGGAATGGTCGGCAATCAGCTGCGCCAATCCTCCGAATTCCGAGAGCATGAACGCGCGTACGCCATGCTGCGCTACCGGCAACACCGCGTAATGCTCGGCACGGCGACGCCTTCTATGCCGTTTCTCGTATTCCGCCGCGTATCCGCGTAACGGCCCTTTGTCGGGGTAGACCTCCAGCGGACGGAAATAGTTGTGCACGCTGTGATAGTCGCCGCAATGCTGGTCATACCAACCGCTCGTCGCGTCGATCGGACGGGTCGGATCGAGTGCGTGGATGCGTTCGGCGGCATCACACGCATTGAACTGGCCCCAACCCTCGTTGAACAGCACCCACGTCACGATCGACGGATGGCCGGATAGCATGTGCACCATCGCGTCGGCACTACGCGACCAGTCGCGGCGGTAATTCGAATCGTCGGCGCCGAGCGCGTCGAAATGCTGTGCGGTATCGTCGCGGAGTCTGTTCCAGCTGGAGCGCAGTAGCGTCGGTTTTTTGTTGGTCTGCCAAGCGTTGTATTCGCCGCCGCCGGAAACCGCATCCTGCCATACGAGCATGCCGAGACGGTCGCAATGGTAGTACCAGCGCGCGGATTCGATTTTGATATGCTTGCGCAGCATATTGAAGCCGGATGCTTTCATAGCGGTGATGTCATGAATCAGCGCGTCGTCGCAAGGCGCGGTCAGCAGTCCGTCCGGCCAATATCCTTGGTCGAGCACGCCCTTCAGGAACACCGGCTTACCGTTGAGATGGAATCTCGCCACGCCTTTCATGTCGGGCTTGACCTCCACCGTGCGGAACGCGCAATACGATTTCACTACGTCTGCGGATTGCGGTTTCGTCGTAGCCTCTGCCGTTTTCGCCGTCGTGCCGAACAGCAGCGTCGCCGTCACATCGTACAGATGCGGGTCCGCGGGAGACCACATATGCTCGGCCTTCGTCTCGATTTCGGTGCGCACCTTGCGCGCGCCTGCCGGCAGTACGGTGTCCGTAACGACCGAACCATCCGACGGCTCGGTCACGACGATTCGCAGTTTCGCGTTCGGCCGGTCACCGCCGATTTCCGCCCGTATGAACAGCTTGCCATCGGCACTGCCTTTCAGTATGAGCGTGCGCAGGTAGGCGTCCGGCACGATTTCCAGCCAGACGCTCTGCCAGATGCCGCTCTGCGCGGTATACCAGATGCCATCGCGTTCGATTTTCTGCTTGCCGCGCGGTTGCGTGCCTGAATCGTTCGGATCATAGACGCACAATGCGATCTCAAACACATCGTCAGGGTCGATGAACGCCGAGATATCGACGTCGAACGGAAGGTAGCCGCCGACATGCACGCCGGCGAACTGGCCGTTGATATAGCAGGCGCACACCCAATCGACCGCCTCAAAGTGCAGGATCAGACGGTTCGCATCGCCGACCTGCCGTACGGTTTCCTCACTGCCGAGCGCCACCGGATGCACGACGGTGCGGTACCAGATCATGTCGTCGGGGTAGATGGTCTGGTGCACGCCGGAAAGTGCGGATTCCGGTGAAAACGGCACGAGGATCTTCCCGTCGAACGTTTCCGGGATCGCGGCCTCCTTGACCAGCTCCACGGCTTCGTCCCGGGTGAGCGCCGGCGTGGCCTTGTTACGGGAGAACGACCAGCGCGAGCCGGTTTCGTCATTGGGAATCGGCACGATCGCATAATCCCACATGCCGTTGAGCATCGTATGGTTGTTCCTCATCATCGTCGGGCGCGGATGCTCGCCAAGAATCGGCGTTCGGCCGACCTCCAGCTTGCGCTCTCCCTCTTCGATTGGGCGGAACGCCTTGTTTCCGGCGTTTTCGCACAGCCATTCATCGCGGATTCGTTCGCCCCAAGGCGTCCATAGTTGTTTCAGCGGCTCTGAGGAACGCCTTTTCTTGGGCGAGGCCTTCAATGCGCGTTTGATATCCAACATGGGAGCCTCCCTGCGGCACTGCACTCTCTCGACGTTCCCCATTGTAACGAGAAGAATCGCGATTTCGTTGATTTGGAAATCGCTTGCATTGATTCGTGTGGTGGGACGTCATGACATTCCCATTACGCGATTCACAGGAAATTGGCAGGTAGAAACATCGTTCTTCCAAGGGTCGGGCGGTTATATAGAACATGTCAACGGTTACGGCTGTTGGCGAGGTTCCCAATCGAACCCCATAACTGAACCCTTCTTCTCTCTTCTCTCTCAGCCGGCGGCCTTCTCTCCGCCGGCTTTCTTTTTTTCACTCTTGTTCCTCCTTGCGATGAAGGGATTGCTCGAATCCCCACGACGAGTCGTGGTGGGATTGGCCCATAATATCGGCCATTCGCGGTCCCATCGGAAGGCAAACCGGATGAGACTGCTTCAAATCACTCCCGTTCAACGCGAAAAATAGCTGGAAAACGTTTTCTGTTTTTCGGAGTGTCGCGGGTCTGCAAGGTTTACACTGGTCAATACAAACGTTATTGGCAGGGTTGCTACTCACACGAGGCAAGACCTGGATCGGTACGGGAATCGTACTGTTCCAGGTCTTTTTTTGTGTGAACCTAGCGTCAAGGAAGATGAAAGGTAAATCATGACGTCAATACAACGCTCCGCAACAATCGCCGGAACTCGAGAAGTTCACGAACCATTGGAAGCCAAGGAGGCCATCGAAACGGTTGAAGAGGCCGTGGGTCGCAACATCTCCACGCGATTCCCGCTCAACAGCGCGTTCATTTTCACATTCGGCGCACTGGGAGGCATGCTGTTCGGATTCGACACGGGCATCATTTCCGGCGCTTCGCCGTTGATCGAATCCGACTTCGGCCTGTCGGTCTCGCAGACCGGCTTCATCACCTCATCGGTGCTCATCGGCTCCTGCGTAGGAGCCCTGTCGATCGGCACGCTCTCCGATCGTTTCGGACGTAAGAAGCTGTTGATTCTCTCCGCCATCCTGTTCCTCATCGGTTCCGGCATGTGCGCCACCGCCACCGGATTCCTCATGATGGTTGCCGCACGCATCATCCTCGGCCTCGCCGTCGGCGCAGCCTCCGCGCTCACCCCTGCCTATCTGGCCGAACTTGCGCCGAAAGAGCGCCGTGGATCGCTCTCCACGCTCTTCCAGCTCATGATCACCTTCGGCATTCTTCTGGCCTATGCATCCAATCTGGGCTTCCTTGGCCATAACATCGCAGGCGTCCGCGACTGGCGGTGGATGCTCGGCTCCGCACTCATCCCGGCCGCATTGCTGCTCATCGGCGGCATCCTGCTGCCGGAATCCCCGCGCTACCTTGTGAGCAAGGGCGATGAACGCAACGCCTTCAAGGTGCTCACGCTGATCCGTAAGGATGTTGACCAGACCCAAGTGCAGCTCGAACTCGACGAAATCAAAGAAGTCGCAGCGCAAGACACCAAGGGTGGTGTGCGTGAACTGTTCCGCATCGCACGTCCGGCGCTCATCGCCGCGGTCGGTATCATGCTCTTCCAGCAGCTTGTCGGCATCAACTCCGTGATCTACTTCCTGCCGCAGGTGTTCATCAAGGGCTTTGGATTCCCCGAGAATCACGCCATCTGGGTGTCGGTCGGCATCGGTGTGGTGAACTTCGCCGCCACCATCGTGGCCACGCTCATCATGGACAGGTTCCCGCGTAAGAAGCTGCTGGTCTTCGGCTCCGTGGTCATGACCGTCTCGCTTGCGGCACTTGCCATCCTCAACTTCACCGGCGATGTATCCACTCTGGCCGTGCCGACCATGGTTCTGATTGCCGTCTATATCCTTGGCTTCGCGCTCTCCTGGGGTCCGATCGCCTGGGTGCTCATCGGTGAGATCTTCCCGCTCAGCGTGCGCGGCATCGGCAGCTCCTTCGGATCCGCCGCCAACTGGCTTGGCAATTTCGTGGTCTCCCAGTTCTTCCTCATGCTCCTTGCGGCCTTCGGTAACAATGTGGGTGGTCCGTTCGCGATCTTCGGCGTGTTCTCCGCATTGTCCATCCCGTTCGTGCTGCATTTCGTTCCCGAAACCAAGGGCAAGTCCCTCGAACGGATTGAAGAGGAGATGGTCCGCCGCTAAAAGACCGCCCATCATCCCCGGAGCCATTGCATACCGGGCAGATGTTCACGGGAAAGCCCGTGTGCGATCGTTGAGATTCAGCCGATCGTACACGGGCTTCATGATTGTTCAACCGACAGGAGCCATGCGCAAGTCGAGTGGTTCCCGTGATGAGGCGAATCCGCCAAAGCGTACTAGCAGCGGGAGTAGGAGAAGGCACGTAGCCGTTCGAAACACTCCACGCTTTCCCTGAGCCACGGCATGCCGATGACGAACACGTGGCCCAAGGTCTCATGGCGGCACGGCTTCGGATCGAACAGTTCGAAATCGGCTCCCTTGCGCGAGAGTGCCGCCGCCAATGCCAGATTGTCCGCTTCGAGAAAATCGTCGCCGCAGGTCACGATGAACAGTGGAGGCAGGTCCACATTGAACGCCAGACCCTCCGCAGTGAGGAACTTCGGATCGGCCGCCTCGAGCCCTTCGAAGAACTCAACGCCCAGCATCCGTTCCAGTCCGATGCGGCGATTCGGATCATAGCCTATGGTCAGTTTCGAGCCCATCGTTTCCAGCGAAGCCGAACTGTATGCACCGCACACCGGTGCGGCACCTGCGAATGCGATGCCGGAAGGTTCGTCAATGCCGAATGCGGCCGCCGCTTCGGCATTGTTCTCGATGGCGAGCGTGAGCAGCGTCAGTGCGCCGCCAGCCGAATCGCCCGTCAGGAACACGCCATTCGGATTGATCGGATAGTCGTCCAAATGAGCCCTGATCCAACGTAAGCCCGCTTCGATATCGGCAAGCTGTCCCTTGAGATCGGTCTGTGGCGCGGGCCGGTAATTCAATGAAAACACGGCGAAGCCCATGTCGGCCAGATGCACGTTGAAATTGCGGTTGAGCTCCTTGTACCCGTAGGTGAAGCCGCCGCCATGAATGTCGATGTACACCGGCAGCGATTTGCCTCCGCGCAACACCGTGTCATGCGGTAGATACAGGTCGAGCAGATGCCCCCGGCACTGCCCGGTCTCCTTGTCGTAGCCGCCATCCGGCAGATACGGGATATCGGCGATCACATCAATGCTTTCCGGAGTGTGCCACAGTTCGGAGCGTGGAGTATCCACCGCAATCGCACTGAAACGCATGTCGAGAATGCCTCTGATGCGTTCCTCTGACAGATCTCCGAGATCGCCGTCGACTTCCGTCCAGCCTTCCGCATCCTTGAGCATGTCATCGGTCAAACCATATTTTTCCGCATATGCTGCACGTAGGTTCGTCGTCATTGCCGTCCTTTCGTTGACGTGGTGTCGGCGCCGTCATGGTTGCCATCGGCGCATCGCATCGGTTCGACGCCCATTATCGCGCAAGTCTCGGAGAAGCGCTTCGATGTGCGGTCTCTGACGTATTTCGCACATCGAAAATGTAACGGTAAAGGTATTGGAATCACTATGATTGCGACACGCCCAAATAAGAGGTGTTGCATTGAAAAACGGTTCGCATAGAATAAACTGCGTTTGCGAATCCGAACAGGGGTTTCGGCCGGCGGAGAGAGCCGGTGACGGGACGCTCGAAACACGACGGACGTGAATCGTTGCGGCAACGAATGGCCGCATAACCCAAACACAACCCAAGTACCAGCAAACAATCCGAAGGAACGCTACGTATGTACGTCGATCCGAATCGCAACCGACAGGCAGGCAACCTCACATGGATCCTGCCATACTGCAAACCCGACCTTCCGCGTGTGGCCGGCGCGGTGGTGCTGTTCTGCATCAACAACGTCATAGCCCTGATCATCCCGCTGCTGTCCGGCCTCATCGTAGACCGCGTCATCACACAAGGCCATGTGGACGAACTGACCCGACTATGCGTGATGATGATCGTCTTCACCGTCGTGCGAGTCGCCTCGCGCTACGGCTACCAGATGTGGATGGAACGTTTCGGACAGAACTCCGTATTCCGCCTGGTCAGCGACGAGTACGAGAAACTGCATGAGCTTGACTTCACGTATTTCAACCACACACGCACCGGCGACATCATGAGTCGCATGACCTCCGACACCGACGCTATCCGCCACGCCTTGAGCTGGGTGAGCTATCAGGTGCTTGACTGTGTGGTCATGTTCGTCGGCGCGCTCGCCATGATGTTCACCATCGATTGGCGGTTGGCGTTGGCGCTCGCCTGTGTCACGCCGTTCATCTTCATCCTCACGCGCGGCCTATCGTCGCACGCGCATCCGCTGTTCTTCGCCATCCGCAACTCGCTGGCCGAAATGAATTCGATGGTCGAAGAGAACATCGAGGGCAACCGAGTGGTCAAGGCGTTCGTACGCGAGCCGTATGAAACCGAAAAATTCGACAGGCACAACGATGACTACATGCGTCGCAACATGGACCTCGCCTATAACAGCCGCCGATACATGCCATGGCTCGATGGCCTGGGATTCTCGCTGCAGCTCATCACGCTCGGCCTTGGCGGCTTCCTGGTCATCAAGGGTTACATGACCCTCGGCAACCTCGTCGCATTCAATTCGTATCTGTGGATGATCGACGGTCCGGTGCGCCAGTCCGGCTGGCTGATCAACGACTGGCAGCGTTTCAACGCCTCCTGCATCAAGATCCGCAAACTGCTCACCGCGCAATCACGCATTCAGGAAAAGCCGGACGCCAAGGAAACCGTCAAACAGGCGGTGGCAATCGTCAATCAGGTCGGCAACGAGCCGGAAACCGGCATCGCGCAATCGGCGGCTCCGGACGATCCGGAACGTATCGGCGGTGACATCGAATTCCAGCACGTCAGCTTCGCTTTCCCCGACGATCCGGCTACGCCGATTCTCAAAGACATCGACTTCCATATTCCGGCCGGTGCGAAACTCGGCATTCTCGGCGAGACGGGCGCCGGCAAGTCCACGCTCGTCAATCTGATCTCCCGCTTCTACGATCCGACCGCGGGCCGCGTGCTCATCGACGGCATCGACGCACGCGACTGGCCGCTCGCCACCCTGCGCTCGCAGGTGTGCATCGTCGCGCAGGACACATTCCTGTTCTCCGACACCATCGGCGGCAACATCGGCTTCGGCGCTGGCGGACAACGCGAATATGACGAACGCTACATTCGCCGCATGGCCACCATCGCAGGCGCCGACAATTTCATCCGCAGTATGCCGGAAGGCTACGATACCGTCGTCGGCGAGCGTGGCGTCGGCTTGTCAGGTGGTCAGAAGCAACGGTTGAGCCTTGCGCGTGCGTTGGCTGACAATCCGTCGATCCTGATCATGGATGACACCACCAGCGCCGTTGACATGGAGACGGAAGCTGAGATTCAGCAGCATCTGCGTGAGATGGACGAGCGCAAGACCATCGTCACCATCGCGCATCGTATTTCGTCAATCAAGGATTCCGACCTGATTCTGGTGCTTGAGCATGGTCGCGTAGTGGAATGCGGCACGCACGAGGATCTGGTCGCCGCCCACGGGCGCTACTGGGAGATCTATCACAAACAGCTTGGCCTGCAGGCCGGTCGTTCGCAAGGCTTCGGAGAGTAAGGGAGGAGGAGCATCATGGCAAAACGCAACACATTTCGTGAAGACGAGGAGCTTGAGGAGCAGATCAATCTGCATGACATCCTTCGTATCGGCGTCTATCTGAAACCATATATGGCACGTGTGGCCCGCATCCTCGCCGTAGTCGTGATGATGAGCTGCATCGCCGTCGTCGTGCCGTATCTGACGAAAATCATGATCGACAGTGCGATTCCGGCCAAGAATCTCACGCTACTCGGTGGTCTGGCGGCACTGCTGGCGGTGCTGATCGTCATCTACGAACTGGGTCTGCGCTACCGGACCGTGGAAATCACGCGGGTCGGCCAGCTCATGCTCAAAGACATGCGCCGCGACATTTTCACGCATATCCAGACCCTGCCGTTCAGCTATTTCGATTCGCGGCCTCACGGCAAGATTCTGATCCGCGTGGTCAACTATGTGAACACGCTTTCGGATACGTTGAGCTCCGGTCTGATCAATGTGATCTCCGATGTGTTCACGTTCCTGATCACGTTGGTGGTCATGTTCGTGGTCGACTGGCGTCTTGCGCTGTTCAGCCTTGTGCTGTTCCCGTTCCTGATCGCATGGGTGCTGGTATTGCAGCATTTTCAGCGTCGTGCCTATCAGGTGCTGTCCAACAAGCAGAGCAATCTCAACGCATATATCCACGAGTCGATCGCCGGTGTGAAGACCACGCAGACCTTTGCGCAGGAAGCGGCGCAGTTCAAGACCTTCCAGGAGCAGCAGAACGATGTGCGTGCCTCGTGGATGAAGGCTGTGCACATCCAGTTCCTCATGTGGCCGGGCATCCAGACGATTTCCGTCATGACCATCGCGTTCATCTACTATGTGGGCGTTACCGGCTTCGGTGCGGTGAACGTCACCACGGGTGTGCTCATTGCGTTCGTCGGCTATGCGAACAACTTCTGGAACCCGGTGATCAGCATCGGCAACTTCTACAACCAGCTGATCACTTGTTCCGCCTATCTTGAGCGCATCTTCGAAACGCTCGACGTCCAGCCGGAGATTCGTAATGCGCCGGATGCCAAGGATCTGCCGCAGATCGAAGGTCGCGTCGACTTCAACGACGTGGTCTTCCGCTATGAACCGGACGGCCGTAACATCCTCAACCTGGTCGATCTGCATGTCGAGCCGGGGCGTACGATCGCGCTGGTCGGCCCGACCGGTGCCGGCAAAACCACGATCATCAACCTGCTGTCACGCTTCTATGATGTTGCGGAAGGTTCGGTTACGATTGACGGCTATGACGTGCGTGATGTGACGTTGGAGTCGTTGCGCCGTCAGATGGGTGTGATGTTGCAGGATACGTTCATCTTCTCCGGCAATGTGCGCGATAACATCCGCTATGGCAAGCTCGATGCGACCGATGCCGAGATCGAGGCGGCCGCCCGTGCGGTGCATGCGCACGAGTTCATCATGGATCTGCCCGATGGATATGACACGGTGGTGGAGGAGCGTGGTTCGACGTTGTCGGCGGGCCAGCGTCAGCTTATCGCGTTCGCGCGCGTACTACTCGCCGATCCGCGGATCCTGATCCTTGACGAGGCCACTTCGAATATCGATACGCGCACCGAGGAGGCGTTGCAGGCCGGTCTCAACCACCTGCTCAAGGGGCGTACGAGCTTCATCATTGCGCATCGCCTGTCTACCATCGAGAATGCGGACGAGATCTGCTATATCGACCACGGTCAGATTGTCGAGCACGGCAACCATGAGGAGCTGCTGGCTCGGAAGGGCGCGTATTACCGCCTCTATGAGTCGCAATACGCCATGATCAAGGTCTGAGCGGGGTAAATCCGCCAGCGATTGGAGGAATTCGGACGTCAGATGGCGTCTTGGCGTCCTATTTCTTCCAGTCGCTGGATGTTTTGGGATGCTGATATCCCCCTGAGCGGGGTGATTCATCCAGCTACTGGGTGAATTTGTACGTTGCCGACGCATGCAGCGTCCCGTTTCTTCCAATGACTGGGTGAATTGGGACGCTGAAAGGCCCCCTAGCGGGGCAATCCTTCCAGTCACTGGAGGAATCACCCCATTGGCACCCCTCTGAGCGGGGTAAATTTGCCAGCCACTGGCGGAATCACCCCGCTGAAGGCCTCTCTGGCGGGGTGATTCCTCCAGCTACTAGGTGAATTCGACCGCTCAGCTCTCAGCCTTTATACCCATAGTCCGGAATGCCGGCCCAGCGCTCGCGTAGCCAATGCGCGGCCATCTTGGGCTGGCGGTCGCGCGTCAGAATGCCCTTGCGATTGCCTTCCACGCGAATGATGCCCTGGAACGTCGCGAAATCGGCGAAATTCCACAGCTGCTCCCCAATGAACCATGGCCGTTTATCGATTTCGGCGTTGATGCGCGCATAATAATCGCGTTGGAATTCCTCGCTGAACATTTCGCCATGCGTGCCATGAATGCCCTCGATGGTGTCGGCGCCATACTCGGTGAACATGACCGGTTTGCCGATGTTCTCCCAGAAGTCCAGTTCGATATTGAGCGCATGGCAGGCCGCATCAAGATCGCCGCTCAGGTTGTACCAGCCGTAGTAGCGGTTGATGCACACCACATCCATGGTTCGTTCGGTGATGTCGGTCGTGTAGTCGTTTTGGCAGCATACCAGTGTGACCGGCCTGTTCTGCGGGTCGCTGGCGTGCGCCAGCTCATACAGCGGACGAAAGTAGTCATACGCCTGCCGCGGACGTTCCCCGTCGCCATCCAATCCCGGTTCATTGGCGATCGACCACATCACTATGCACGGGTGGTTCTTGTCGCGTGCAATCATGCCTCGAATCGCCTCGCGATGCCGCTCCGCGACCAGCGGATTCGCATACTGCAGCCAACTCATGCCCACTGCCGGCACCTCGTCGATGATTACGATGCCTTCGCGGTCGCACAGATCGTACATGCTTTCCGCATACGGATAGTGACTGGTCCGGAACGAGTTCGCGTGCAGCCAGTGAATCAGGGATACATCCTTGACGTTGAGTACGTCATCGGTGCCACGGCCGTGGAAGTAGCTGTCCTCATGCTTGCCGAATCCCTTGAAATAGAACGGTTTGCCGTTGATGAGGAATGTTGTGCCGCTCACTTCGACCGTGCGTATGCCGAATGTCTGCCGATATGCGTCGATGATGCGCGATGATGATTCCGCTCCGCCCTCCGGCAGCAGTTCCGCTACCGCGGTGTACAGATATGCCGCGCCGGGATTCCACAGTTTCGCATCGCGGATGGCGATTTCGCCGCTCGCCTTCGCCGTCCCGTCGCCGCTTCGCTCGATGTCGGCCGTAACGCCTGCCACGACGGTTCCTTCGCCGTCAAGGATGGAGATGCGTACCTGACGACCGTAGGTCGTTGCGCGCTGGATGTCCGATTCGGCCGATTCGGACGAATCCGCATGATTGATTGCCGGATCGGACGGCTGGATCGGGGTGTTGGGGTCGGTCGGGTTGGAAGGAAAGTCTCCTCCGAACGTCACGTCATACGCGATCAGGGCGTTCGCCGCGGTGCATGCGTCGCCTGCGATGTGGTCAAGCCGTTCGGTCGTAATTGCGATATCCGCGATATACGCGTCGGCCGGCGTCGTATACAGTTCGACATGGCGATTCAATCCGGCGAAATTGAAGAAATCGAAATTCGGCAGATTCTGCCGTCTCGCATGCTTTTTCGCCTCGGCCACCGCCGGAACGTTGGCATTGTCGGAGCCCATGAAGGCGGTTCCCGCATCATTGCCGACAGGTAATGTCGAGGACCCAATGCGGTTGTCGACGGCGACGGTCAGCAGATTCTCCCCGGCATGCAGTGCGGAGGTCACGTCGAATTCGAACGGCAGGAATCCGCCGAAATGCGAGCCAAGCAACTGACCGTTCAGGTACACGTCGGCCGCGTGTGTGGCCGCGTCGAACCGCAGTATCATGCGTTGTCCGGCGACCAGGCGCGAGGGTACGGCGAAGCTGCGCTGATAGACCACCCAACCGTAGTGCGCGCGCAGGTTCAGCTCGTCGTTCTGGTCATTGTAGGAGCCAGGTACGGCCATCGGCAACGGCTCGGGCAGGGGAGCGTCCGCCCATTCGGCGGGGTATGAGTCCTCCCCGGCCGTGCGGAAGTCCCATACGCCATCAAGTGGGAACACGATTCGGGAATCATTGGATTGTGGATACAGCACCGTATGCCTTCTTTCGTACTGTTTTTTGCGACTCGGAACGGATTGGTCGTCTGGGCGGCGCGTGCGCGATGAATGTCACATGCGCGGCAAGCGCCATCATGATGATGCGACGGTAACGTCCGTATGTCAGGGCTATGCGTCTCACGCCGAGCCTTCCTACGATTCATCGGCCGTCATGGTTGCTTATGTACGAGTCTTGGTGGTGAAGCCGGTGGTGGCCGTGCGTCCCATGGTGGATTCGCGTTTGAGCAGTTGGAAGCCTACGATAATGCGTTTCGGTATGGAATTGTTTCGTTCGGTGGCGTCTTGTTCGATCTGTTGCTGCATCATCGTCGCCGCGGTTTGCGCCATGCCGTCGAAATCCACGGCGATGGTGGACAGCGTCGGCGTGGTGTACGACCCGCAGCCCACGCCATCGAAACCGATCACCGCTACATCATCGGGCACGTTCACGCCGCATTCCGCGAGGCCGCGCATCACGCCGAGTGCCAGTTCGTCGTTCATGCAGCATAGTGCGTCGTATTGCATGCCGCTTGCGGCCAGTTTGTGTGCCACTTCGATGCCGGCCTCCACGCTCCAGTCGGATTGGATGTAGGCGTTGGCGGTGTTGAGTCCGTAAGCGCCGAGCGCCTGATAGGCGTAGGCGTAGCGGGTCTGCCTCAGAGTGACGGACAGTGAGTGTTCCGCTTCGGCGCTTTTCCCCAAGGTGCCGACGATGCCGATGGTTTTGCGTCCGCGTTCGGCCAGATGTTTGATCGCCGCATACATGCCTGTCTGGCTAGGCGTCTCGATGGAGTCATAGCACGCTTCCGGATCGGTGCTCATGTCGTCGAACATGAGCACCGGCAGATCGCCGGCGGCGGATCGTATGTCTTTGCCGCTGTTATGCGTGGAGCAGATGAACAGGCCGTCGCAGGTGGATGGGTCGATCTGCCTGATCTGGTCGAGTTCCCGTTGGCTGTCGTACATGGAGACCTGTACGACCAGGCGTTTTTTATCCGCCGTGAGCACGTTGGACATGGCGTTCGCCATCTTCGCGTAGTACTGATTTTCCAGATCCGGCACGATCATGGTGAAGATGTCCGATTTGCCGGATCGCAGTGCACGTGCGGATAGATTGATGCGGTAGTTGAGTGTGTTGGCTGCCTCGAGCACCCGTTGCGTGGTGTCGGGCTTGACGATGTCTTTGCCTCGGATCGCAGCTGAGGCCGTAGACATGGAGACTCCGGCCTTCCGCGCCACATCCTTCAATGTGACCATAGGATACCCCTTCTTGTGTGTGCTGCGCTGCAACTGCTGTATTGCTGTCATTCACTATAATGAGGATCCGGAAGAAAATCGAATCGTTGCGATTATTTTTTGCAATTTTTAAGATTGATAAATCGTTAATTCATGCGATATCTAGGGATTTCGCCTGCGTGTCGCGGGATTTGACAGTCGAAATTTATCGTTTCATAATCGAATCGTTGCGATTCTTCGAGGATGAGAGTCGCAGCGCGATGCGACAGGTCTTCGCTGACAAGAATGTTAGCGTTACCATCGATCGGCCGATATGAAGCAAATGGTGCTCTTCATCGGATATATCAGGGAAAGGACTGAAATGACACGTAAGGGAACGGCAACCAAGGTCGGTGCCTCACTGTGTGCGCTCGCTATGCTGGGCTCGCTTGCGGCCTGTGGGAATGCCAAGGCTACCACGGACGCCAATGGCAAGCCGATCGTCACTATTCTGGTGGTGAAGAACTCCAATCAGACCAAGATGAGCGATATGAAGTGGGCCAAGGACCTTGAGGCCGATTGCGATTGCTCCATCCAGTGGAAGGAGGTCTCCGACGACCAGTGGGGACAGCAGAAGAACGCCTCCCTCGCCGCGGGCGAAATCTCCGATCTGAATATCCGCGCCTTCAACCCGGACGATGCCTCCCGCAACGCCTCCGCCTTCGAACAGCTGGGCAACGACCTCGACAAGCTGCCAAATGTCAAGGCGTTCTTCAAGGAGCAGCCGACCGCCAAGAAATTCGTGACCGTCGACGGCAAGGTCACCGTATTGCCGTCCAGCCGTACCAAGGGCTTCCTTGCCTCCGGCCAGCATTTCATGATCAATAAGACCTGGCTCGACAAGCTCGGCCTCGAAGTGCCGAAGACCTGGGACGACCTGCGCAAGGTCATGGAGGCCTTCAAGACCCAGGATCCGAACGGCAATGGCGAAGCCGACGAAATCGCCTTCAACCCACGTGAACAGTCCACCGGCAAGATCGGCGACTGGTGGAGTCCGTGGCTGATGATGAACGCCACCGGCATCGCCACCCATTTCAACTCCGGCCCATCCCAGCAGGGCATCTACGTGAAGAACGGTAAGGTCGGCAACTGGATGCAGACCGAGCAGTTCCGCCAGGTCATCGAGTTTTACAATGAGATGATTCAGAATGGCTGGGCTCCGTCCGACTTCGTCACCGTGAAGGATGACAAGTACAATGCGCGCAACCAGTCCGATGGCAAGACCGCCAAGGTCGGCATGGTGTTCGGCTGGGATGAATCCGCCTTCGGCGCGTACGATTCCGAACTGGCCAAGCAGTATATCTCCATCCCGATTCCGTCGGCCGATGGCGTCTCCGCCTCCGACACCGTATGGGACGGCTCCCGCGATGCCAACCGCTACGAGGACTATCACATGGCGATGTCCGCCAGTGCGGCCAACAAGGACGCCTGCCTGAAAGTCATCGATCTGCTGTATTCCGAGAAATACTCCATCCAGCAGCTGTATGGTTCCATCGATGACGGCTATCTCGAGCAGACCGGCGAACATTCCTACAAGGTCACCGATAAGTTCCACGAGGCGCAGGATTCCTCCAAGGTCCCGGCATTTGAAGACCGTCTTGCTGGCTGGGTTTCGGACAGCGTCACCGTCGAAGGCGATCGCGGCATGGATCACGTCGCCGCGGCCGATGCCCCGTATGAGGAACAGTACGCCAACTACGACCACGAGAAGGATCTCATGCCGATTTACGTCCGTGCGAGCGAAGCCGATCAGAACACCGTGGCCAACAACAACACCGCGCTGTTCAACTACGCGATTCCAGTCGTGTCCAAGTGGGTCGCCCAAGGCGGCGCCGAGGATGACTCCCAGTGGAACACCTTCCAGGAGAACCTCAAGAAGTACAACATCGAACAGAACACCGAGATCTGGCAGAAGGCGTACGACAAGTACGTCAAGTAAGTCAGACGATTCCGACGGTGGGGCGGAATTCGTCCCGCCCCACCGGTTCGCACCACAGATGAAAAAGGAGCATAAACGGTGTCCAGAAAAGCAGTCTCCGTCGTCGATGAGAACGGCGTGGTCGACAACAACGCGGTACGCAGGTCATGGCCGTTCTTCAAGCGGCTGGGCTGGCATTTCAAGCACTATTGGCAGAATTGGCTGATGATTCTGCCGGCGATGATTTTCGTGGGCCTGTTCGCGTATGTGCCGATGTATGGCATCCAGCTGGCCTTCCGTGATTTCGTGCCGTCCAAGGGCCTGACTGGTGGTGCGTTCGTCGGATTCAAATATTTCGTCCAATTCTTCACCTCGCCGATGTTCGCATCGACGATGATCAACACCTTCAAGATCAGCCTTGGAACGCTGGTGCTGGGCTTCCTCGCCCCGATCGTCCTGGCCCTGCTGATCAACCAGATCGGTTCGCAGAAGATCAAGGGTTTCGTGCAGACCATCACTTACATGCCGCACTTCATCTCCACCGTGGTGATCGTGGCCATGCTCAATATCTTCCTGACGCCGCAAACCGGTCTGATCGGCCGGTTCCTCGGCTCGCAGAGCGTGCTTGACAACGCTGACGCGATCGCCCCGATCTACTGGATTTCCGAAGTCTGGCAGCACGTCGGCTGGAATGCCATCATCTACCTGGCGGCCCTTTCGTCCGTGGACCTGAGCCTGTACGAGGCCGCCAAGATGGACGGTGCCGGCCGCCTGCAGCTCATCCGCTACGTCGATCTGCCGACCATCATGCCGACCTGCGTGATCCTGCTCATCATGAACATGGGCTCCGTGCTCAACGTCGGTTTCGAAAAAGTCTGGCTGATGCAGAACGCCATGAACATGCCGGGTTCCGAAGTCATCTCCACCTACACCTACAAAATCGGCATCCAATCGTTCCAGTTCAGTTACGGTACCGCCATCGGCCTGTTCAATACCGTCATCAACTTCGCCTTCCTGATCATCGCCAATTGGATTTCGAAGCGCGTATCCGATACGAGCATCTTCTGATCTCGCGGGAATCGCAAGGAGGAATACAACATGACTAACGCAAGCGTTTCCCCATCCGTCGCGCCGAAGACCAGCGTGGACGAGATTCCGTGGAACAAGCATATGAGCCAACAGCGCAGCATCTCCGACTGGATCGTCGACATCATCATTTGGGTGCTCATCGTGGCGATCGTGGCCGTGGTCATCTATCCGATCTGGTTCATCGTCGTGGCCTCGTTCTCCGACCAGACCCAGGTTTCCGCGGGCAACGTCACTGTGTGGCCCAAAGGCTTCACCGTGGCCGGCTACATCCGCGTGTTCCAGGATTCCCGCATCTGGACCGGCTACACCAACACCATTCTGTACACCGTGTTCGGCACCGCGTTGAACCTGATCGTCACGCTCCCGGCCGCCTTCGGTTTGTCGCGCGTTGAATTCAAACCCCGCCGCGTAATCCTGTTCCTGTTCACGTTCACCATGTACTTCGCAGGCGGCCTGGTGCCGAACTACCTGCTGTTCAAGGCCCTCGGCCTGCTCGACAATCCGCTTGTGTTCATTCTGCCGGGCGCGGTGAGCGTATGGAATCTGATCATCGCACGCTCGTTCTTCGAAACCTCCATCCCTGAGGACCTGCATGATGCCGCGCAGATCGACGGTCTGAGCCTGTTCGGTTATTTCATGAAGATCGTGCTGCCGCTCAGTTCCGCCATCATCGCGGTAATCGGCCTGTACTACTTCGTGGGGCACTGGAACGACTACTTCACCGGCCTCATCTACATTCGCGAAAGCGGACTGCAGCCACTGCAGAACGTGCTGCGTGACATCCTGCTCGCCAACCAGACCAACCAGCTCGGCTCAGGTTCCGGTGGCCAGAACGTGATGCAACAGCAGCAGCTCGCCGATCAGATCAAGTACGGCGTGATCATCGTCTCCACCTTGCCTCTGCTGGTCATCTATCCGTTCCTGCAGAAGTACTTCAACAAGGGCGTCATGATCGGAGCGGTCAAGGGCTGAGCCATAGGCACGCCTGACGGAAGCGGCCCGCGTGCTTCTCTGCCCTGCCACGCGGGCCGTTTCATACAAGCGGTTGGCCTGTCAGCCGCCTCATCCATCACGTTCGGAGAACCATGTACGACGATTATCCGCTGAGCATGCATGACTTCAGCCTTCATGACCCGTTTATGCTCGCCGATAGGCGCACGGGCCTGTACTACCTCTACAACGCCAACTATTTCCAATACCGTTCCGCCGAACACGGTTTCGGCAAGTCCGTGGTGCTGTATACCAGCCCGGATTTGAAGCATTTCAGCGAACCTGTCTCGGTGTTCGACGTGATCGACCGGCCGGTAGGGGCCTGGTATGACGATTGTGATTCGCCATGGGCCCCGGAAGTGCACGAATGGCAGGGTCGATACTGGATGTTCGTGACCCTGCACGCCCGTCGCGACAAGCCGGTCCGCCCGGAGGCCGGCCCTGACTGGTACCGCCGCGACCGTACCGTCGGCGAGAAGCGGGGCGTGTTCGTGCTGGTCGCCGACACTCCCGCCGGCCCGTTCGTGCCCGTTCATCCACAATCGCCGACCACCCCGACCGGGACCATGGCGTTGGACGGCACGCTGGCCGTTGACTCCGACGGTTCACCGTGGATGATCTACGCGCACGAATGGGTGCAGTTGTTCGACGGCACGATGGAAGCCATTCGATTGGATGCGTCCGACCTGTCCGTAGGCCGATCGGAGCCGTCGCACCTGTGGGCCGCCAGCGAAGGCGTCTGGCATGAGTCCGATGGCGATGCTCCGCAAGGTGGGTGGCATGGCGATTTCGATTCCGATCGTGCCTTGCGGCTGATCGCCGAAGGCTCCGGCGGATACGTGACGGACGGCCCGTACGCCATCCGTACGCCGTCCGGCGCGCTTGTCTGCCTATGGACCTCGTATAGCAAAGGTCAATACATTCTGGCTCAGGCCATCAGCGAATCCGGAAGGGTGCTCGGTCCATGGAAGCAGCTCGCCCCGCTGGATTACCGCGATGCCGGTCATGCCATGGTGTTCCGCGCTTTCGACGGACAGTCGATGCTGCTCATGCACACCAATATGACGAGAAAGGATTCAAACGGCCGCGAACTCGTCTCGCACGGCATCATCTACAACGTCGAAGCGACTGACGGGGGAATGGTGCTCGGTCCGCACCGCAGGGACATCGACGGCATCGACAACCCCGACAACGATATCTGATTCCCATTTCCGCCACACCAAGAAAGAACAATCCATCATGGCAACAATGCAAGGCGTCCAGCTGTTCACGGATACCGACGGCAACGTCGCGCAACTGCATGGCATCGGCGTGCAACGGTTCGGCGACCGCTGGTATGCGTATGGCGAAATCAAGAACGACGGCAATCTTTTTCAGGGCGTCGCCTGTTATTCCACCACGAATTTCGTGGAGTGGAGGAATGAGGACACGGTGCTGGAAGTCGGCGAGGAGGGGACGATCACCGGGCCGGGACGCATCATCGAACGGCCGAAGGTCATGCGCTGCCCCGAAACCGGCGCATATGTGATGTACCTGCACGTCGACGGAGAAAATGACTACACGTATGCGCATATCGGCACTGCGGTCGCCGACTCGCCGACCGGCCCGTTCGCATTCCTGAGCGCACTGCAGTTCCGTGGCTACGAATCACGTGACATCGGCGTCTTCCAGGACGAGGACGGTACCGGTTACATCATCAGCGAGGACCGTCCGCACGGCACTCATATCTACCGTCTTTCCGACGATTACCTGGCAATCGTCGAAGACGTGATCTGCCTGCGTGGCACCGATTACTGGGCCGGTTACGAAAGTCCGATCCTCATCAAAAAAGATGGAGTCTACTACTGGTTCGGCTCGCAACTGACCGGCTGGGACTGCAACGACAACATGGTCGCCACAGCCACCAACCTGCACGGCCCCTGGAGCGATTTCAGGCCATTCACGCCGGAGGGATCGCATACCTATCAGTCCCAGTGCGACGTCATCGTGCCGCTCGACGGCGATGATCGGTGGCACGCAAGCCGTTTTCTGTATGTCGGCGACCGCTGGGATCCGGACGATTTGGGCAATTCCGAGTTGGTCACCCTGCCAATTGCCATCCATGAGCGCCGCGCCACGCTCACATGGCATGATTCATGGGACAACGGCCTCTAGTCGCCGCCGTTCCCGAGGCGGATTCATGCCGGCAACGCTCCCATCTTCTCCTGGTGCCGGAATGAATTCTCCATCTTTACGCACGTCGTGCAGTTGGGATGGTATATGGTTATAACGATAGAAATATTGGGATTTCAACGAAACTGCGATACAACGAGGTAGTGCCATGAAACGATTCGCCGTTGGCTACGAATTCCTCTGCCGCATCATCATGATGATCGTCGTCGTCAACGTCGCCTTCGTGGCGCATACATTGCTCGGCCTGATCGTCGGAGGCCTGTTCCCCTCCGTCGCCGCATCGTATGCCACCTTCCGCTCTTGGCTGCTTGACGTCGACGACCGCTCATGGACGGTCAAACGTACCTGGAGCACCTTCCATCAGGCATGGCTGGAGGAGCTTGGCTCCGCCAACCTGTTCGGATGGCCGCAATTGCTCATCTGGACGCTCCTCATCTGGGAATACTGGTTCGTGCAGCACAACGACCTAGGCACCGTGGGATTCGCGATTTCCGGCGCACTGCTGGTCATCAACCTGATCTACGGCCTGTTCGCATTCCTCAGCTGGGCCGTGCACGTCAATTTCGACGAGAAGGCGCCATGGGTGGTACGCACTTCGCTGTCGATGGTAATCGCTCGACCGCTCTGCAGTCTCATGGTGCTGCTGCTTTTCCTCATCACCGTCTGGGCATACTACATGTGGCCCGGCCTGATGATGGTATTCGGTGTGGCCGTGCCCATCTTCGCCACCATGATGGCCGTCTACTCGTGGGGCCGACTGCCCGGCATGGACGTACATGTGCTCGAACCCATCGGACAAGACCAGAACGCCGGCTCTGCCGGTACGACAACCCCCGCACGGAAGGACAATCTCTCGTGACCGACATCCATAACCGCCACAGCCATCCAATCGCGCTGCGCGACGCCACCGTCACCGACCCGTTCTGGGCCGCCGAGCAGGAGCTCGTACGCACCGCGGTGATTCCATATCAGTGGAATGCGTTGAACGACAACGTTCCCGGTGCCGCCCCCAGCTACTGCATGCACAACTTCAAGGCCGCGGCCGCGCAGAATGCCGAGCATCACGAGCAGGGCAAGGCCTTCGTGCCGCCGAAATACACCTTCCGAGGCTTCGAGGCGCTGCCGGAAGACCCGGCCCATCCCGACCCGGGCAAATTCTATGGATTCGTGTTCCAAGACACCGACTTCTCCAAGTGGATCGAAGCGGTCGGCTACTCGCTGACCCATCATCCCGACGCCGAACTCGAGGCCACAGCCGACGCGGCCATCGACATCGTGTGCGCGGCGCAGCTGGACAACGGCTACCTTGACACCTATTACATTCTCAACGGCATGGACCGCCACTTCACCAATCTGAAGGACCATCACGAACTGTACTGTTTCGGGCATCTGGTCGAAGGTGCGGTCGCCTACTACGAGGCCACGGGCAAACGCAAGCTACTTGATGCGGCCTGCCGTTTCGCCGATTACATCGATTCCCGATTTGGTACGGAAGAAGGCAGGCTGCACGGCTATCCGGGCCATGAGATCGCCGAGATGGCGCTGGTGAAGCTGGCTGCGGTAACCGGCGAGACCCGTTACGCCGGCCTGGCCGAATACTTCGTACGGCAGCGTGGCCAGCAACCACTGTACTTTGCACTCGAAGATCGCCGCCGTGCCGAAGAGGACGGTCGCAACTACGAGCCACGTGAACAGAACTACGCCTACTATCAAGCCGACAAGCCGGTCACGGAACAAACGGAGGCGCTCGGTCATGCCGTGCGCGCCGCCTACTTCTACTCAGGCGTGGCCGACGTGGCGAGAATCACAGGTGAAGCAACACTGCTGGAATCCTGCGAGACGCTCTGGCGCAACATCGTCGACAGGAAACTGTATATCACCGGCGGCATCGGTGCCACGCATATGGGCGAGGCGTTCTCCTTCGACTACGATCTGCCGAACGACACCGCCTACTCGGAAAGCTGTGCGGCCATCGCACTCGCGTTCTTTGCGCGCCGTATGCTTGAGATTCAGCCGAAATCCGAATATGCGGACGTCATGGAATCGGCCTTGTACAACACCACGCTGGCCGGCATGGCGCTCGATGGCAAAAGCTTCTTCTATGTGAATCCGTTGGAGGTCGTGCCCGAAGCCTGCCATCGCGACGAACGCAAGTTCCACGTTAAGCCGGTACGTCAGAAGTGGTTCGGCTGCGCGTGCTGCCCGCCGAACATCGCCCGCATGGTCGAAAGCGTGCAACAGTACGCCTACACGGTGGCCGACGATGCCTCCACGCTGTATGTGCACCTGTATATGGGTGGCGTGGTGTCCGCGAAACTCGGCGGTTCCGATGTCTCTCTCGAAGTGCGGGCCGGTATGCCTTGGAATGGCGCCGGCGCCATCACCGTGACCCTTCCTTCCTCCGATGAGGGGCAGGTTCCGGAGCCCTTTGCCTTGGCCCTTCGCCTGCCTGCCTGGGCCGGTGGCGAGTCGGCCGCCGACTCCATCCATGCCGCGGGTGAGAAGGATTCTCGCATCACACGCACCATCCGTGACGGCTACCTCTACCTCACCGGTACTTGGCGTGACGGTGACGTCATCGATTTCGACTTCCCCATGCCGGTCAGGATGATTGCGGCCAATCCTCTCGTACGCGAAGACGCAGGCAAGGTCGCCTTCATCCGCGGCCCGCTGGCCTACTGCGCGGAAGGCACCGACAATGGTGACAATCTGCATCTGCTACATGCTGATGCCGAGACAATCGCCGCCGATCCGGACGCCGTCAAAGTCAACGAAATCACCTTCCATGCGCAGGCCGCCGCACAGGACGAACGAGGCTTGGGCGAAGTGGAACCGGTCGATCTGCCGATGGTCACGCTGACCATTCCCGCTTGGCGTGAGTCCTCGCAGGGCGCCGCCGACAAGTCGCTGTACGCACTGTGGCAGCCGGCACAACGTCAACCGACGGAAGTCACGCTGATCCCGTATTTCGCATGGGCCAATCGTGGCGAAACCGAGATGGCGGTGTTCCTGCGCAGCTGACGTTTGACGGCCAACATCCCGTTGGACGGCATACGAAATTCTGCGGGCAGTCCATACCCCCAGCGAAAACGAAAGGCGATGGTGTAGACTGCCCGCAGAATGCGTAAATGGCAGTGATGAAAACGAGGATCAATATGGCCGATGGACGGCATGATGATGACTATGCACTTTCCGACGAGCAGAAGGCGGCCGTAGCCGAGCTTTCCCGATCCAACGTGTACGCGAAGCAGTCGAAATGGAAGACGCTACATGAGTTGCCGATGGCTGAAAAATGGCCGTATTTCAAGGAAAACTTTCTTTCCTATGCCGTCATTATCGCCGTTGTGGTCGTCATCGTCGCCGCGTTCGGCGTTTCCTACCTCACCAAGGGGCCACGCGCCGAACTGAGCGTCGAAGGCATCAATATGGGCGGGTACGCCGACCAGCTCGACCGGCTCGGCTCCGACTTCGTCAAGGCGGAGAAAATCTCCGACAGCCGGCTGGTGCAAATGGACACGTCCATCTCCATCGGTGATTCCGAAAATACGCAGGACGGTTCCGCACGTCTGCTCGCCATGGTCTCCGCCGGGCAGATCAACATGATCGTCACCGATGCCGATACGTTCGCGGAAGTCAATAATCGAGGTGACATTACCAAGCCGGCGGAGATAATGGGCGAGGCGCAACTGGAACGGATCAGGGATTCGCTGGTCGATGCCAAGGGCAATCCGGTTACGGATGTGAAGAAGGCCGTAGGGTTTGACCTGTCCAAGTCGAAGGTGTGGAAGTCTGTCAAAGGATTGCCGCAGCAGCAGATGATCCTCGGATTCAGCAACGTCACCAAGAGCAAGGAGATGCCGGTCAGATTCGTCGAATATCTGCGATTCGAGTAGCGTTCGGCTTGGTTGGCCGTGCCGCGGCAGCCTTTTCCGCTCTGATCGTCATGCTGTCGGGCTGAAGAGAGGCTGACGCCTGGCCATACGGCCCTCATATCGGGGGATTGCATGCTCGGTTGAGCGGACACACGCGCACCGCCCCCTCGCATGCACTGCGTAAGCTAGTCTTTATTGCGTAAAACGATGCGTATTGTCCAACGAATGTTGGAGAGCGAAGGAGCTGCACTATGGCCGATGGCAACATGATTCCACTGCTTCCTCAATCGGACGGTCGTCTTGCATGGGGCAATGGCGTGATTTCCATGCTGTTTGATGTTACGGGGGATTCCCCGGTCCGGCTTGCCAATGTCGCCGGTCGAGGCATGGCCGCCGCGGAAGGGGGCTTATCGGGGGCTGTTGCGGTGGTAGAACGCGATGCGCGGCCAATCGTCGAGGTACGCGCCGCCAACACCGGATCGCAAGACAACCGTCTATCGCTGATAGCCACCGTTGCCGGCGGCAAGTTGCGTTTCGTTTCGGCCCATGCCAGCGAGCCGGCAGAGGATTCCGGCGATCCGTACCGTTTGGAAATCACCCAATTCGCCTCCTACGATGCGCTTCAGCCGATGGGCCGCGAATTCGAACCCGTTGCCACGGAACGGGACCGCCCTTCCGAAGACGCTGCCCCTTCCCCGCATTGCGAACGGGCGCAAGGCATCGAAGCATCGCCAACGATTCCCGGCAACGCTACGGATGCCCCTCAACCCGGTCTGACCGTAACCAGCGTTTTTGAAGCCTATCCGGGTCTGTCGGCCGTACGAACCCACACCAGGTTGCGCTCGCCGGAACCGTTCTCCGTCGAGGCGGTCTCCTCCATGAACCTCACCGTGCCCTTGACCGTTAACGGCGGAACGGTGGAAAGTTCCCACCTGCTCTGGGGTGACGCGGCTTGGGCCGTGGAGAACGACTGGCATATGCGGCCGCTTCGTGAAACCAGTGTGCGCGATCGTAATCAGCGCATCAACCCCGGTCAATCCAGTTCCCGTTTCGCACTGAGCTCCACCTCCACATGGAGCACTGGCATGCATGAACCGGCGGGCATCGTGCAGGTTGAGGAATCGAAGCGTCACCGTTCCCGTAAGGTCCGCGACTTTTCCGTGATGTGGCAGATCGAGCACAACGGTCCGTGGGAATGGGAGGTCGGCGAGGATGATCCGGGTCTGCATATCGCCGCGTTCGGTCCGGAATATCAGGATCATCAGTGGTTTACGAATCTAGGCGAAGGCAACGATTTCGAATCCGTGCCGGTATCGTTCGCCATCGTTGCCGGTGACTGGCAGGATGCCGTCGCGGAAATGACGCTGCAACGTCGCGCCCTGCGGGCGGCCAAGGCCCGCGAGCTGGGTCGTACCGCGGAATTCGAGCGAACGCAAGGCTTGGTGATTTACAACGATTATATGAATACGTTGTTCGGTGACCCTCGCATCGACAAGGAGCTGCCACTGGTCGAAGGTGCAGCGGGCGTCGGCGCCGACATCTTCTGCATCGACGCGGGCTGGTATGACAGCACCGACGGCGGCTGGTGGGATATGGTCGGCGAATGGCGGGCCTCCACGAATCGTTTCGGCGAAGTCGGATTGCAGGGATTGGCCGACATCATTCGCGAGCATGGCATGGGTTTGGGATTGTGGCTCGAACCCGAGGTGATCGGTGTGCAATCACCGCTCGCCAAAACGCTTCCGGACAGCGCCTTCTTCCAGCGTCATGGTGTGCGCGTGTGCGATTCCGGGCGCTATCTGCTTGATTTCCGTTCGCCCGAAGCCCGTGCGCATGTCACGCGTACCGTCGATCGGCTGATCGACGATTTCGGTGCGGTCTTCTTCAAATTCGATTACAACACCATTCCCGGGGTCGGCACCGATGTCGATGCCGGGTCGGCCGGTGAAGGTCTGCTCGCGCATTGCCGCGCCTACTTGGATTGGCTTGATGACTTGCGCCGCCGCCATCCGGATGTGATGATCGAGAATTGCGGTTCCGGAGCCATGCGCGCCGATTACGCGCAGCTGTCGCGGCTGGACCTGCAGTCGACTTCCGATCAGTGCGATCCGCTGGTGTACGCCGCCATTGCGGCCGGGGCAGGGCTGACGATTCCACCGGAACAGCAAGGCAATTGGGGCTACGCCCAAGAGGAAATGAACGATGAGACGGCCGTGTTCACGCTGGCGACTGGCGTGATGGGCCGCCTGTATCTGTCTGGATTCATCGATCGCATGACCGAACCGCGACTGAGCTTGGTGCGCGATGCCATCGCCCTGCATCGGCGAATTCTCGCCGAACAGTCCGCCCTTGTGCCGTTCTGGCCCGCCGGTCTGCCTGGTTTCAACGCGGAGTGGCTTACCTCCGGCCTGCGCCATACGGAAGCCGCCTCCCGTTGGCGGAGCGAGACGGAAGGCGGTTCATCGGATACGGGCCCTCAGACTGATTACATCATCATCTGGCGTCGAGGCGGCACCCCATCCCTCTGCATGCCTTTGGCCCAAGGTGATGAGATCGAACAGATTTTCCCCGATCCGGGCAATCCCGATCATGCACCCGAAACCAAGCCGTGGACCATTGAACGGCTCGATCCGGAAACCGTTCGTCTGACCGCGGCTACCACCGAGTGTCCTTCGGCCCGAATCTTCGCCATTCGGCATACATAGGAGACAGGATGCATGCATGATTTCCCAGAATCGACATTTTGGGGAATCATGTTTTTCATATGTGAGATGGAGGGCTTAATGATAGGGAAATCGGCCATGCAAGATGGCAAAAGACCTGAATATATACCCCCTAACATATGGCCTCCGTGCACGATTCGCCTGAGGACCTTTCAGGGCGAATCGTGCGCTCTCCATAACCCATGTGTCTGCCATTGGTTCGACCGGCAGTGCGTCCCGGTGCCATTCCTATCGGAAGAAAGCCTGTTCGGATCACTCCTTGCCATGGTGAACGAGTGTTGTTGCATCGGAGAAGTGTTTTTGTGACCCAACAAAGAGGGAATCAGCGGTGGGCAGAAGAGCCGTTCGCCGGAAATTCGTCATCGCAAAGTTGCTGAACGACGGAATATGTGCAATGAATCACGAGAAATCCGAAACGACACGCTGATAGTGCATGCTAAACGTTTGTGATATCTTGGAATCATCACAAACGTTTAGCAAAGGAGCGAGCGATGAATACGAGGCCGACACTCAAAGATGTGGGTGCTGCCGCCGGCGTTTCCGTGTATGTTGCGTCGCGTGCCCTTCGCGGCGAAAGCGGAGTGGCCGCATCCACGCGGGCACGTGTGGAGCGCGCGGCTTCCGAGCTGGGTTACGTGCGTAATGAAATGGCTGCCGGTCTGCGTAAGAGGAACAGCCACACCGTTGGCATTCTTACTGCAAGCGGCCGAAACCAGTACTACTCCATGCTTGCTCAGGTGATTGATAGCACCCTGCGTGAATATGGATACTATGCCGTGGTCAGCGACATGTTGAAGGACCGTGCGGGAATGGGTGAGTCTGAAGAACAGTCCTTGCGCCTACTGTTCGAGCAGCGCCCTGCGGCAATTGTGGCAACGTATGCCTTGAGTAAATCCGCTTTGAAGATCATAGAATCGTTCCATGTGCCGGTTGTTTTTGTGGATTCCCCTTCGGCAGTGGCTGGAGAATGGCCTTTTGTCGGAAGCGACAATCGACAGGCGGGAAAAATCGCCGGTGATTACTTGGGGAGTTTGGGGCACAAGAATATTGCGGCGGTCTCTTATCCGTCTTCCTGGCCTACCTGCAAGGCTCGTATCACAGGTCTTCGTGAAGCCGCCGAACGTTGCGGAGCTGATGTGACGGTGGTGGAGTGCGACAACAACCCTGAGTCCGCTTACGAAAACATGTCTCGCAAACTTCAGGAGAGCGACGGTTCATCCCGTTGCGATGCGGTATTCGCTCTGAACACGATGATGGCAATGGGGTCTTTCCGTGCTTTGCAGGAGAACGGCTTCCATATCGGTCGCGATATCTCGTTGATCGCCATGGATGATTTCGACTGGGCTCCTATGCTCACTCCTCCGCTGACGGTCATTTCGCAGAATATGGATGAGATTGGCCGACAGGCAGGCCGTTTCGTGGTGGATGCCATTCGTGGCAATGCGTTGGCCGGGCAAAACCTCATCATTCCGGTAAGGCTGATTGAGCGCCGTTCGTGTGTGAATTGGAATGAAAACACAGAGAGGAGCAGTTGATAACAACCAAGGTTTTTCGATAGTGTCGAAGGATTTCGACTGCGAAGTTGCAGTTCGGTAATCCAGTTGATTCGACGAATTCTTCGTGTGGGATGAACTGTGGGCTGACGCCATCGATTGGCGGAGGCGGGTTCTCCTCTTCTCATCGGCATTAGGCGGTACAACGTTTGCCATGCTGAGAAAATAAACGTTTAGCATATCAATTATCAACAAAGGAGTACAACCATGGCATATGCAATCGGTCTGAACAGCGGATCCTCATTTGACGGTGTCGACGCCGTACTTATTGAGATCAATCAGGCTGAAGACGGCAGTGTTCTGCCGCCGAAGTATATCGATGCCTTGTCCATCGACTGGCCGGAAGACATTCAACAGCAGGTGCTTGCGGCATTTGACGATACCCTAGGTATTTTCAAACTGACCCGTCTGAACTATGTATGTGGCGCAGTGTTCGCGCAAGCTGCTTCTGAATTGATGAAGAAGCATAACCTCACCGGCAAGGATATCGACGTCATCGGGTACGACGGCCAGACCATTTACCAGGAACCGCCGGAACATGATCAGATGAAGCAGTACGATGCATCCTCTCCATTCTACGAGATGTGGACCAAATACGGATATCCCTGTGGTCTGCAAATCGGTGAACCGGGTGTGGTTTCCGTGCTGACCGATGCCCCAGTCGTAACGCAGTTCCGTAGCGTAGACCATACGTTGCAGGGTACGGGCGCTCCGCTGATGCAATACTTTGACTATGTGCTGTTCCGCAACGACAAGCCAACCGCGACTCTGAACATCGGAGGCATCTCTAACTGCCATGTCGCCTGCGCTGATCGTTCCAAGATGCGCGCATTCGATTGCGGTCCGGGCAATGTCATGATCGATCAGGCCATGCGCGTACTGTATGGCAAGGAATATGACGCCAACGGCGAAGTCGCCGCACAGGGCACCGTCAATGAGGAGATGCTTGCCGAGATGCTCGAGCATCCGTTCTTCAAACGCGAGATTCCAAGATGCGCGTGGCGTCTCGATTTCGGTGCCGAGTACACCCAGTCGATGCTCGATAAGTACGCCAACCTGTCTAGTGAGGATAAGCTGGCCACCATCACCGCGTTCAGCGCCGAGGCCATCGCCCGTGCGTTCAGTGAATTCATTCTCCCGACGGGCTTGGGCGTTGATCGCTTGATCGCTTCCGGCGGTGGCGTGCGTAACGCTACATTGATGACGATGATCGCCGAACGCCTGCCAGAAGGCGTCAAGTTGGAAACTTCCGACGTCATCGGCATTCCGCCGCAGTATAAGGAGGCTATCAAGTTTGCTACGATCGCCTTCTCCACGAAGCGCAGCATCGCCGACAACATTCCGGCGGCATGCGGTGCGACGAAGTTCGGCGTGCTTGGCAAGCTGGTGCTTCCGCCGAGCCAGGCCAAGCTGACCGACTGATGCATTCTATATCCAATCGGTAATTGGTCGGTGCGGAAGCGCAGGGCTCCTGCGCCGACCATATCAAATCTGGAGCAAATATGATCGATTCCACTACTGACCGGACTTCTTTGCTGTTGGAAGTGTCCAACGTCACCAAGAAGTTTCCTGGAGTCCTTGCACTTGATGGAGTGTCATTGAAGATCCGCCCCGGCGAAGTCCATGCTCTGATGGGTGAGAACGGTGCTGGAAAATCGACGCTGATGAAAATCATCGGAGGAGTCCACAAGGCAAACGGGGGTACGATTACCTTCAAAGGCCAACCTTACCAGCCGGATGGGCCTGCCGATGCACAATCCAAAGGCGTCAGTCTGATACATCAGGAGCTCAATCTGGTGCCGGACCTCACAGTGGCCCAGAACATTTTCCTCGGGCGTGAACCGATGGGCAAGACAGGCGTATTCCTCTCCGAGGAACAGGCTGCTGCCAAAGCGGACGAGCTGCTTAAATCCATCGGCGTGACTTTCAGTTCCAAAGTGTTGGTGCGCGATCTGCCGGTAGCCAGCCAGCAGATGGTGGAAATCGCCAAGGCGATTTCTTTTGATTCCCAGCTTTTGGTGATGGACGAGCCGACGGCGGCCCTAACCGATCGCGAGGTAGATGCACTGTTCAAGCTCATTCACGATTTCGTCTCTCCAACGACTGCGGTGATCTATATCTCGCATCGTATGGAGGAGCTGATGCGCATATCGAACCGCATCACCGTATTCCGCGATGGGCGCTTCGTCAAAGAAGTCAAGACGGAGGAGACCAGCAGAGATGAAATTGTCAAGCTCATGGTCGGCCGAGACATCACTGCCTACTCCCGTCCGTCGGCTCGAGTCGAAGGCGCACCTGCCGCGATGAGCGTGCGAAACATCACGAATGCGATGGTCAAGGATGCATCATTCGATGTCTATCCTGGAGAAATCCTAGGATTTGGTGGTTTGGCTGGCGCCGGGCGAACCGAACTGGCTCGTGCCATTATCGGGGCTGACTCCCGTAGCGCAGGACAGGTGATGGTTGGCGGCAAGACCGTTGACATACGCAGACCATCCGATGCGGTGGAAGCCGGAATAGCGTATCTGTCTGAAGATCGCAAACAGTATGGTCTGGTTCTCGACAAAACGATTGATGACAATGTTGCGCTCGCCTCGCTGAAGAACTATGTCAATGCGATTGGCTGGATCCGAGATACGGCAATCGCAAGGACATCGAAGCAATATATCGATGCGTTGAGTATCAAAACCCCGAGCTCAAAACAGTTGGTGAAAAACCTGTCCGGCGGCAATCAGCAGAAAGTGGTCATTGCAAAATGGCTTGCGCGCGATTGCGACGTACTGATCTTCGACGAGCCGACCCGAGGCATCGACGTGGGAGCTAAACAGGAAATCTATGAACTTCTGGATGAACTCGCGCACGATGGTCATGCCATCATCGTGATTTCGTCCGAGCTCGAGGAATTGCTTCGAGTCTCCGACCGCATCCTGGTGATGTGCAACGGATCCATCACCGGCGAACTTGACCATAGCGAGGCGACTCAGGAAAACATCATGGAGCTCGCCACCACATTCCGTAAATAGACAAAGGAGTCAAAATGACGTCGACCAATGAAACCCTCGATATGGCGAAGAACTCTTTGCGCAAGCGGTTCAACTCCAATTCGTTGCAGCAGTTGCTGATTTTCGCTACATGGATTGTGCTCCTCATCGGATTTTCCATCGCCGATCCACACTTCATGCGCATGGGCAATATCGTGGCGCTGCTACTGGCTTCCGCGGTGACGGGCATTCAGGCGCTTGGTGTGACATTCACCATCGCCACGGGTGGCATCGATATCACTCCTGGCCTGGGCATGGCCATGACGGGCGTCATCACTGCCATGTGCATGACGGCATTCCATCTGCCCATCTGGTTGGCGGTATTGGCCGGCATCCTTTCCGGTGCGGTGCTTGGTTGGATCAACGGTCTGCTCATTGCGGGTTTTGGCGTTCAGCCCATGATTGCGACATTGGCGATGATGCTGGTTGCGCAAGGCGTCGCACTGATTTTGTCCGGTTCCAAGCCCGTATATACCACTGATGAAGTTGGCTTCGACCAAATCGCACGCGGCACGCAGATTTTGGGAATTCCCAATGCAGTGTGGATCTTCCTCGCCGTAGCTGTGATTTCGTGGATTGTGCTGAACAAGACCCGACTGGGCCGGTACGCACTATCCATGGGTTCCAACGAAGAAGCCACCCGTATGTCCGGCGTGAACGTACGTCGTTGGAAGTGGGCCGTCTACGTTCTGGCGGGTTGCTTTACCGGCCTGTCCGGCGTGGTGATGACTTCGCGTCTGTCTGCGGCTCAGCCAGCTACTGGCTCCGGATATGAGATGTACGCCATCGCGGCAGCTGTCATCGGCGGTGCCTCTCTTGCCGGTGGACGGGCCTCCATTACGGGTACCGTAATCGGTGCGTTGATTATCACCACGATCAACAATGGTCTGCAAATCATGTCCGTGCCTGACCCATGGCAGAAGGTGTTCCTCGGCATTGTGGTCATCGCCGCAGTCCTGGTCGACATCTATCGGCAGCACAATGCCAAAAAGGCCAAATGATCGGTCAAGTTCACGGCACTCATGACAGTGCTGTCTACACGGTATTCATAACTGAACAACGATTATCAAACAGATTCATCCTGACAACTACAAGGAGACTTCAATGAAGAAGAGTAAGTATATCGCTTTGGCTGCGGTCGCCGCTTTCACCGTTGCTCCTCTCAGTGCCTGCGGCGCTGGGCAGTCCAATGGCAGCGAATCCAAGAATTATGAGATTGCAATGGTGGCCAAGGGCTTTTCGCAAAGCTTCTGGGTTTCGGTGCACCAGGGCGCAGACGATGCGGCGGCGAAGTATGGTGCGACGGTCACCTTCAATGGTCCAGACAATGACAGTCAGGTGGATAAGCAGGCCGATATGGTGCAGAATGCGATCAATAAGTCACCGGATGCCGTGGCCATCGCTCCACTCGATGAAGCCGCCCTTACGCCGGCCGTGCAAAGCGCGAAGAGTGCCAGCATTCCTTTGTTCGCCTTCGACACCGCGTTTGAAACGAATGCTGATGCCATCACCTCCACGGTGAAAACCAGCAATAGGGAAGTCGGCAAGGTCGCTGCTGAGAATCTGATTGCACTGTTGAATGGCAAAGGCAAGTATGCTGTGATTGCGCACAGCCAGACCGACGCTACATCCACGGAACGCCGTGACGGCTTTTTGGATTATATGAAGAAGAATGCTCCAGATATGGAGATGGTCGGTGAGGTGCAGTACAGCAATGCCGATCAGGCGAAAGCTCAAGACATTGCCAGTGCCATTCTGCAAGCGAATCCGGATCTCGACGCTATTTTCGCGACGAATGAAGCCACCGTTGTGGGAGCCGCCACTCCTGTCGAATCTGCCTTGAAGTCAGGGCATAAGGTGCTGCTCGTAGGTGTGGATTCCGGCAAGGCGCAGCAACAGTACATTCGTGATGGGGTGATTAGCGGTTCCGTGTCGCAGAATCCGTATCAGATCGGGTACAAGACCATCGAGAACGCGGTCAAGAGCCTCAACGGTGAAAAGATCGACAAGGTCATCGATTCGGGGTGCTTCTGGTACAACGCAGATAACATTGACGATGATGATGTACAGCAGGCTATGTATGAGTAAGGCACGCAGATAAGGCATCACTCAGATTTGTTGTCGTGCACGATTGTCCGGAATGACCGTTCCGGGCAATCGTGCATTCGTTTTTCCTTGGAATCACGTGAATCGATATCTTCCAAATAGGAATATTCCACTTAGGGGGCTATGGATCGAGGTTCTCATCCCATGGCCTCCGTGCACGATTCGCCTGAGGACCTTTCAGGGCGAATCGTGCACGGCCCAGCCGTCCGGTCCATGCCCGGACGAGCGTCACATTCCAATCCTTATAGGCTGAAGGCGGCCTGCACGGCGTCATATTCGGCGGATGTAATCGGCAGAATCGCACCGTGACGCTTCTTCAAAGTGCCGAAATCGATATCGTCGGCACGCTGCCAATCGGCGGGATCGTGCGAGGCGAGCGAAGCGGTGCGGAACGACAGATAACCCTTGGCTTCCGCGTACTGATCGCACATCAGGCCGAACGGCATGTTCCTTCCGGCCACTTCATGTATGTCCGCATCGTTGTAGCGGAACAGTTCCGGACCTTCCAGATAGTGCATGGAGTAACGCCCATTGCCGAAGATGTCGGTGAGCGTGCCCACATATGACCATTCATTCGGATCGTCGGTGCGCAACACCTCGTAGGTTACCGCGTACGGGTTGCGCGTGCGTTCGATGGTGATTTCCGAATCCTTGGATGCGCGATACCACCAGCCATCATCGTCGAGCAGCATGGTCGAGTCGATGATGACGTTCTTGCGGTCGATCCATTTGACCGGATCGGAAAACGTGACGAAATCGCGCGTGGTCGCGTAATACACGTTCGTCGGGTCGCCCAACTCGTTAGCCAGCGGATTGTCTGGTTCCTCGATGTTGCATTGGGTGGACCAGAACACGATCCACTGTTCGCGGACCGGATCCCAATTGGCTTCCGGTGCCCAAGCCATGCCGGCCCCCGGAATCTTGGAGGCGACATCCACTAGGCGCGGTTCGCTCCAGTGCACAAGATCGGGGGAGTCCCAGATCACCAGACCGGTCGAGCCGTTCGTGGTCGCGCCGTCGTTCGGCCCCCAGCCGCCGCGATAATAGATGCTCAGATCGGTGGCCACGATATGGAACCCACCGCGCGGGTCGCGTGTGATGTGCGGGTCGCGCACACCCTGTTCGCCGTTCAGCCATTGCAATGCCGGTTTGCCGGCGGGGCGAAGATCCTGCCAGTGCACGCCGTCGCGACTCAGCGCGAAATACAGCTGTTCATCGGTCGGCGTTTTCTCGTCGCCGATGAAATGCACGAAAATGTAGGCTTCTGTGGTGGTGTTCATGGGTGTTCCTTTGTCTGTGGCCTTCCCCGTCAGGGGAAGATGGCTCGAGAATCAGGGGAAGGTGTTTAGAGGAGGTGAGGCGCGGTGGATTCGCGTTCCACCAGTTGGTATCCGATTGTGGCTCGGCTTGGCGGTAACGGTTCGGCGTCCTCTTCTCCTCGGCGTTCGACGCGTTCGGCGATCATGTCAAGCGCGAACTTGGCAAGCTGATTGAGATCCACCTCGATGGTGCTCAGCGAAGGCGTGGCGTACGATCCGCTGGTCACGCCGTCGAATCCGATCACCTGCACGTCTTGCGGTACGCGGATGCCATGATCGGCAAGACCCCGGATTACGCCGAACGCGGCGAAATCATTCGCGCAGCATACGCCGTCGAATGGCGGGTCGGCCCCTTCTCCGACGTCGGCGTTTCCGCGCGTCGCCAGAATCTGCTGCGCAATCGCATGCCCTGCGGCGATGCCGTCTTCGGCGCTGCCCGCTTCGAAAACGGTGGTTTCGTCATATGGCAATCCTGCGTCCAGCAGTGCGTTGCACGCGCCGCGGAGACGCAGCAGAAACGCGTTCTGCGCGTGGGCCAGGTCGGCGCGTTTGGTAAAGGCATGGCCCACGATTGCGATTTTGCGGCATCCATGGTCGATCAGATGCTGGGCCGCCGCGCGTTCGGCCTCCTCGTTGGGAAAGTTCACGGCATCGACGGTCGGTGTCTCCTCGCAGGCGTCCACCAGTACGAACGGCCTGCCGCCGTTCAGCTTGGCGAGTGGCAGATTCGTACCTAGGCCGGTGGCATGCAGGATCTCACCGTCGAATAATTGTCCGGAGAACGGATTGCTGGTCAGCGCGTGCGCGGCGGCGTCGGCGGAATAGCGCGTCTGTTCGATGAACGGCGTGAGCCCGCGTGCCACGATTTCGTTGCTCAGTGCCTGCGTGAGTTTCGAATAGAACGGTGAGTCGAATTCGTTGACGATGACATGGATGATGTTGCTGCGGCCGGATTTCAGCATGCTGGCGGTCAGATTGATGCGGTAATCCAGCTTTTTCGCCGCAGCGAGCACTTTAGCCCGTGTCGATTCCTTGACGCCCGTTTTGCCGCGCAGCGCATTCGAGGCGGTCATGGGGGAGACCCCGGCCGCGGCGGCTACGTCGCGCAGCGTCGGCTTGCTGGTTGCCATAGATGGCCTCCTCGATGAATGAACTACTGATTATATGTAACGATATTATATATTTTCGTTGCTGTAAAATCGGAGTTTCTTATCTGAAAAATGCTGAAAAATCAGCAGACTCACCGAATGGTTGCGCAAGTTGTGCGATGCTGAAACCTTATTAGAATATGTACCGTTACATATAGTGATTGTCGGGAAGGACCGACGATTGCGACCATGGAATACGGAACGTATGCCGAGCGATCGCACAGATCGGACAAACAAAGGAGCGGCTCGATGACGACACTGCCTGACACATCGCTGAAGGCCTGGCGACCACCAATGGGCTGGAACAGCTGGGATTCCTACGGCACCACCATCACCGAAGACGAGGTGCTCGCCAACGCGCGATTCATGGCGGAACATCTGAAGGCCGCCGGCTGGGACACGCTGGTAATCGACGCCGGTTGGTTCGATCCCAACGCCCACGCCCACGGATATTCCGACGGTACGCCACTATGCATCGATGAATACGGCCGGCAGTTGCCCGACGAACGTCGTTTCCCGAGCTCCGCCGAAGGCAAAGGGTTCGGCCCGCTCGCCGATGCGGTGCATGAGCTTGGTCTGAAACTCGGCGTGCATGTGATGCGAGGCATTCCGCGTCAGGCCGTACACGAAAATCTGCCGGTGAAAGACACCGATCTCACCGCGCGGGATGTCGCCGACACCGAGCACAACTGCGTGTGGAACCACGACAACTACGGTCTGAAGCGTGGTGATGCCGGCGCTCAGGCTTGGTATGACGCGCAAGTCGACCTGTTCGCCTCATGGGGCTTGGATTTTCTGAAGGTCGATGACATGCAGACGCCATTCTTCCCGGAAGAGATCGAGGCCTACCATAATGCCATCGCGAAGGCGGAAAAGCGGTATGGCCGCCGGATCACGCTCTCGCTGTCGCCGGGCGGTTGGGTGGCCAGCACGCATGTCGATTTTCTGCGAGACGTTGCGCAGATGTGGCGCATTTCCGACGATCTGTGGGATCGGTGGGAAGACATTTTCCAGCAATTCCCTCGCCTGGCACGTTGGGCACCGCTGCAACGGACCGGCCATTGGGCCGATGCCGACATGCTGCCGCTCGGTCATATCGGATTGCGTGCCGAACGCGGCGACGACCGGCAGTCACGGCTGACGCTCGATGAGCAGAAGACGCTGCTGACATTGTGGTGCATGGGCCGTTCGCCATTGATGGTCGGCGGCGATCTGCCTACCAGCGATGATGACACGATTGCACTGCTCACCAATCCCGCATTGCGTGAAGTGACGGCCGGTTCCGCCAACAACCGTGAGATTGTGCGCGAACGGCTGTTTTCCGAATGGAACGTCGAAGACAGCTATATCGGCGACCTCATCGTATGGACCGCCGACGCGGTCAAATGGGCCGACGGCACGCCTTGCGCACATCCGGGCAGCCATTATGGAGCGATCTTCTGGACCGGCGACGAACCCTATGAGCTCAAAGGCAACATCCAACTGCAAAGCTTCGTCGGCATCGCCGACCGGAATCGCGACTGGACACTTGCCGACCTGTGGGCAGACGCTCCCGGAACCCCATCCGACATACGCATCGAAGGCGAGGGGGAAGACCGCGTGATCCGCGGGACCATCCCTGCCCACGGCGCACTCTGGTTCGCCATCCGTCCCCTCTGAGAAAAGGAACAAGAACATGGACAAGCTCACCGCAATCCTGAACAAGGCAGGCGTACGCAACATCAGCACCGACCTGTGGGGCATTTTCTTCGAAGACATCAGCTACTCCGGCGACGGCGGCCTGAACGCCGACCTCGTACAGAATGGCGCTTTCGAATACAATCGCGCCGATGCCGCCGACTGGAGCAACTACAGTTTCTGGCGCAAAGTCGTGCCGGAAGGCTCATTCGCCGCCTTCGACGTACTGACCGACGATCCGGTGGCATGCGAAAACCCGCATTACGCCTCAATCGAAGTTGAGCAGGCACCCGTCGCGTTGGAAAACGTCGGCTGGGACGGCATGGTCTTCCGCACCGGCGAAACCTATGACTGCTCTGCCTGGATGCGCGTCGAAGCTGGCGCCTCCATGCCCGTCACCATCGCTCTGCTTGGCGATGACGGCAACGTGCTCGCTGAAACTTCCGTCACCATCGACAACACCGTCTGGAACAGGATCGAAACGTCCCTCGTCGCCTCGGGAGCCGCCACGCAGGGCACGCTACGCCTGACATTCACCCAACCGGGCACCATCGACCTTGACTTCGTCACGCTCGAACCACGCACCACCTACCAGGGTCTCAAACACTTCCGCCCCGACCTGGTGGAGGCGCTCGCCGACCTGCATCCGCGATTCATGAGATTCCCGGGCGGTTGCATCACGCACGGTCTCGGCATGGACAACATGTACCACTGGGACCGCACCATCGGCGAAGTGGAGCATCGCCCGCATAACTTCAACCTATGGGGCTACCACCAGTCATTCCGCATCGGCTACTACGAATACCTGTGCCTGTGCGAAACCATCGGCGCAAAGCCGTTGCCGGTACTGCCCGCCGGCGTGAGCTGCCAGAACACCAGCCAAGGACCGGTGCCGATCGCGCAGAAAGACATGCCGTCCTACATTGATGAAGTGCTGCACCTCATCGAATTCTGCAACGGCGACGTCACCACCGAATGGGGCGCAAAGCGCGCCGCCATGGGACATCCCGAGCCATTCGGCCTCGAATACCTCGGCATCGGCAACGAAGACCTCATCGACCCGGTGTTCAAGAATCGTTTCCAGCAGATCTTCGACGCGATCAAGGCCGCATATCCCGACATCGTCGTCGTTGGCACCGTCGGGCCGGCCCCAAGCGGTCAGGACTATGAGGAAGGCTGGAAATACGCGCGCGAGGCCGGCGTACCGATCGTCGACGAACACTCCTACCAGTCATCCAGCTGGTGGTTCCACAACCTCGACCATTACGACGACGCGGACCGCAGAGGCCCGAAAATCTATCTCGGGGAATACGGATCCTGGAACACACAGCTGATCAACGGCCTGTCCGAGGCGGCATTCATGGGACGCATGGAATTGAACGGCGACGCGGTGGTCATGTCCTCCTACGCCCCGCTGTTCGCCAAAAACGGACATCACAGCTGGAATCCGGACCTGATCTACTTCGACAACGAACGCGTCTACCTGCCATACAGCTACTGGGTGCAGCGGATGTACGCCACCACCACGGCCGACACGGCATGGCCGGTCGCGGTCGAAGGACCCACCACGCTGCGCCGTGACCTGCCGAACACGGTGAGGCTACTCATCGACGGCAACGCCAAAGCCGATCTGAAGGATCTGACCGTCACCACGGCTTCCGGCAAGCGGATCGAACTCGGCGACGTACACTACGACGCCCGCCGCATCGACACCGGTCTCGATCTCAGCGCGGACGACTACTCCATCGACGCCACCGTCGTCTACTACGAAGGCCGCTGGGGCATGCAACTGATCAGCGGCGACGTCGACGGCAAGAATCACAACATCGTCTCCCTCGGCCGCGGCCACAGCGTACAGGTGGTACGCGACGGTACCGGCTACGCGCTCGCCGGTACCGAAGTCTCCATGAACGAGGTGCGACCAGGCACCACATGGCAGGTGCATATCGAGATCTCCGACCGCGGACAGTCCATGAAGCTGTACATCGATGGAGAACCCATCGCCTGCGGGGAAGAGGTCCGGGACGAGCCGAGGCGCACCGTTACCGTCGCACGGAACGAGGGCGAAGGCGAGACCTATCTGCGTATCGTCAACGCGATGTCCGAACCGGCGATGTTCGACATCAGTCAGATTCTCGCCGAACTCGGCATTCCCGCTGAGAGCGCCGCCGCGACGGCCACGGTGTTGGAAGGTGACGATCCGTATGCCGGCGACATCGGCAAGGCATCGCCGACCAAACCGGTCGAAGCCGCCGTCGATCTGACGGACGGCGCATATCTCGCGCCCGCCTGGTCGTTCAGCATCATCACCATCAAATGACGGCATAGGCAACGGGCGGTATCCATGCAGGAATCGCATCAACCACGCAAGGTCACTGCCATATCGGCCATCGGCTACGGTATGGGAGACCTTTACGGCGGCGGGCAGGGTGCGCTCGTCGCCACCTATCTGGCATTGTTCTGGAATCGCTTCTGCGGCATGGACATCGGCCTGACGCAAAGCGTGATCGGCATGAGCGCCATTCTGAGCGCTTTCGCCGCGCTCGGTTTCGGCGTGCTGTGCGACAACCTCTACCGGTTCCGCATCGGCAGGCGGTTCGGCCGCCGGCGCCTGGTGCTCGCCTTCGTGGCTCCGGCGGTGCTTGTGGGCTGCCTGCTGTGGATTCCCGGACTTCCGACGTTCCTGTACTGCCTGGTGTACGTGGTGTGGGTCATGCTGGCGCAGCTGTTCGGCACATCGTATAGCACGTTGCCCGGCGAGATGACCGCCGATTTCAGCGAACGCACTACGCTGTCCACCGTACGGCTGTTCCTCTCCACCGCGTCCGGCACGTTGATCCCGTTGCTTGGAGGCATCGTGCTCTCGGCGGTGGGGGAGGACCATCCCGGCGGATACATGGGATTTGCGTTCGCGGTCACTTCCATGTTCGCCTTGGCGGTTTTCATCTGCTGGCGTTCCACGTGGGAGATGTCGCCACGGCAGGCAGGGTTCGGCATATATGAGGATTCCGATGGAGACTCGGCCACGATCGCCGCCGGTCCGATTATCCGTCCGGCCCGTCACGTCACGCAGGTCTGGCTGCATCGCATGTCCGTCATGCTGCGTGAATACGCTTCCACGCTGCGTATCGCGGAATTTCGGCGTCATCTCACGGTTTACGTCATGGTGATGGTGTCAATGGACATCTTCGGCCAGCTGTTCCTGTTCTTCGCGATCTACGATTGGGGCGTCACGGCCGCGTTCGCCTCGATGCTGCTCACCTGCGCCGTGATCTCACTGCCGCTTATGCCGGTCTTCGGCTGGGCGATCATCAGGATCGGTCCACGCAGGCTGTACGCCATCAACTTCGCCGGATGCCTGATCGGCGTGGCCTGGATGTTTGCCAGCTGGATGCTTTCAGGCACGATGTCACGCGCCGCATGGACGGCGTTCACCATCATCGGAGCGGTCTGGTTCTTCTCCTTCAAATCGCTATGCGGCTACCTGCCATGGCAGGTCTTCCCCTATATAGCGGACGTGGACCAAATCGTCACCAAACGTTATCGTTCGGCCACATTCCTTGGCGCACAGACCTTTGTACGCCAGCTGTGCAGCGGCCTGCTCTCCATCGGCACGGGCCTCGTGCTGGCCGCCACCGGCTTCGATTCCCGACTCGATACGCAACCCGCGTCAGCCCGCATCGGCATCGGCGCGATACTGCTCGGCTGGTTCGCCATCGCCATGACCATCGGATGGGTCGAATCGCAGCGCATGAGCCTCAGCAAGGAAACCGACAACATGCTGCTCATGGAAATCCACCGCCTGCAGCATGGCGGGGCCAAGACCGACGTAAAACCGGAGATCCGCAACACAGTGGAACTTCTTACCGGTCTCGACTACAACGACTGCTGGTGGGACTAATCTAGGTCCTATGAGCAAACACCATCGCGACCGTAGCTGGGCCCCGGCCCCACAGCCCCTTCCCGACGACGCGCACGTCATCGACAATCACACGCATGTGGCCTCCGTCGTGCCCTTCTCCCGAGCCATGAGCCATGAAGCCGCAGAAAAGGGCCAACCCGAAGTGCCCGTCTACAGTGTCGACGAATTGCTGTCCCAAGCACAGGCGGTCGGCGTGGAAGGTGTCATCGACTGCGGCTGCGAACTGCCCAACCTCATGACCGCCATCGACATGGCCCGCGAACATCCCGATGTCGTGCATGCGGCCATCGCCATCCACCCCAACGAATCCGTGCTCCATGGACACCGCGGCGTACCTGGCCCCGACGGACTGCCGCTCAAATACAAACCGTGGCATGACGTCAATTTCGATGACGCCATGGCCGAAGTGCACCGGCTCGCCGTCACCTACCCGAAGCAGGTGGTCGCCATCGGCGAAACCGGCATGGACCTGTTTCGTACCGGCGAAGCCGCCAAGGAACTTCAACGCGAGGCCTTCCGCGCACATATCGCACTCGCCAAGGAATTGGGACTGCCCATGCAGATCCACGACCGCGATTCCCACAAGGAGGTCATCGAAACCTTGCTCGCCGATGGCGCTCCGGAACGCACCGTATTCCACAGCTACTCCGGCGACGCCGAAATGGGTGAGATCGCGCGTGAAAACGGCTGGTACCTGAGCCTTTCCGGCACATCCAGCTACAAAGGCAATGATGGCATCCGCGAATCGGTCAAACTCGTCGGCCTTGACCACGTCATGGTCGAAACGGACGCGCCCTACCTGAGCCCCATGCCCTATCGTGGCCGCACCAACGCGCCATATATGATTCCGTACACCCTGCAGGCGCTCGCCAACTATCTTGATAAGCCATTGGCTGAAATTGCGCGCGCCACTCGTGAGACTACGCGCAAAGTGTATGGAATCTAAGGGTTTTGAGAGAGCCGCCATGGTGCTGAGCACACGTCGAACATGATTGTCGACGGCTGAATCGGGCCTGAGGATTTGACAACCGCCCACGGCGCTCCTAGTGTGCCGCCTTGCGTGTTATTTTGGGGAGTGGGTTGGAAGGCCCGCCACTTGGAGGAAGCGTTATGGCGAACGAGCCAGACGAAGAGAAACCGTTGCTCCACGCAGCGGCCTATACGCAGGCGCCCAAGGTCTCGCACAAGGTCCTGACCAAAGAAGAGCGCCAGGAGCTCATCAAACAGCACGAGGAAAAGCAGCAGGAAGCCGCCAAGCTCGATGAGGCGGCCAGTAGAGGCCGTCTGGGCCGCTGGTGGAGCAGACTGCAGTCCGGCCCCGACAAAATCACCTTTTCCATGGCAGTGGTCGCACTTGGCGTGGTATATGGCGATATCGGCACTTCGCCGCTGTATACCATGCAGACCTTCCTCAACGGTCAGGGCGGCTTGGCCAACGCCGATCGCGAAGCCGTGCTCGGCGTGCTGTCGCTGGTGTTCTGGTCGATCACGCTCATCACCACCGTCAAGTACGTGCTGATCGCCATGCGTATCGACAACAAGGGCGAAGGCGGCATTTTCGCGCTGTATTCGCTGATTCGCAAATACGGTGCATGGCTTGCGATTCCCGCCATGCTCGGTGGCGCGGCGTTCCTCGCCGATTCCGTGCTGACTCCCGCGGTATCGATCAGTTCCGCCGTGGAAGGCTTGGAAACGTTGCCTGCGCTGGAACATGTGATGACGGAGAACAAGGAACTTACGCTGATGATCACCGTCGTGATCATCGTGGTGCTGTTTTCCGTGCAATCGCACGGCACCGAGCGCATAGGCCGTACTTTCGGCTCCGTGGTGATGATATGGTTCTCGTTCCTGGCCGTCGTGGGGCTCATGAATCTGAGCAACGACTGGAGCGTTTTCGCCGCGCTCAACCCGGTGTATGGCGTCCGCTTCCTGTTCAGCCACCACAACGTGGCCGGCATCGCCGTGATGGGCACCGTGTTCCTGTCGACCACCGGTGCCGAGGCGCTGTATTCCGACATGGGCCATGTTGGCCGCGGCAACATCTACTGCACTTGGCCGTTCATCAAGATCGCACTGGTACTGTGCTACTTCGGCCAGGGAGCGTGGATGCTCGATCATTGGGACGATTCCGCCTACCGGCGCATGCACGGTCTGAACCCGTTCTTCGAGATGATGACCCCGTCCGTACGGTACATTGCCGTGATACTGTCCGTCGCTGCCGGCGTGATCGCCTCGCAGGCCCTGATCACCGGCGCCTACACCATGGTGTCGGAAGCCACCCGCCTCAACTGGATGCCCCATCTGCAGGTGCGCTATCCGGCCCGTACGCGCGGCCAGCTCTACATTCCGGTCGTCAATGGGGTGCTTTGTGCGGCTACGCTGATCGTGTTGGCGATTTTCCGCGATTCCGAGCATATTTCAGCCGCCTACGGTCTGGCGTTGACCATCACGATGATCACCACCACGATTCTGTTGGCCGTCTACATCTGGCATGCCGGCAGACGGTTCGGCGCCATCGTGTTCACCGTGCTGTTTCTGGCCATCCAGTTCATGTTCTTCTTCGCTTCCATGGCAAAGTTCCTGCGCGGCGGTTGGTTCACCATGCTGCTCACGCTGGCGATTCTGACGATCATGTATACGTGGAACGAGGGTACGAAGCTGGAGCGTACGCAACGCCGGCACATGCAGCCCGCCGACTGCCTGCCGGTGCTGCGGCAGCTGCATGACGACGATACCGTGCCGTATTTCGCCGACAACATCGTCTATCTGACATCCGATCCGGAAACGAAACGTGTCGATACCGACATCTTCTTCTCGATTTTCGCCGATCATCCGAAGCGTGCCCGTGCATGGTGGGCCGTTTCCGTGGAAACCGCCGACGAGCCGTTTACCCGCGAATATTCGGTTGAGAATTTCGGTACGGATTTTCTGTTCCGGGTGCGTATCCGGCTGGGATTCAAGGTTGCGCAGTCCTTGCCGGCCTACATTCATCAGATTATGAACGACATGTTGAAATCGGGTGATCTGCCGACTCAGGAAAGCCGTTATCCGAAGCTGGACGCCGATGTCAATATCGGCCCGATTCGTTATGTGCTGATTCATAAGGCGCTGATGCCCGAATCGAAGGTGTCGCAACGTGGCGCGGTGTCTTTGCAGATCAAGTATGCGATTCGCCGGTTGGCCGGGTCTCCGGTCAAATGGTTCGGGCTCGCCCCCTATAATCCGCTGGTCGAAATCCAGCCGTTGTTCCTCGCCACCGAGCGTCCTCCCCGTCTCAAGCGCGTCTGACCGCCGCATTTCACCGCCCGTAGCGGTTCGTTGCATTTCCGCCCGCTATAAGGAATGCTGATAGCAGTGTACGCGCGTCGAAATGTGAGGTCGGTATGGTTCTAACCATGTGCAGATTACTTGGATTCGCGACCGCAGGCAGCAACACCAGTCTCAATGGTGTGCTCGGCATGCAGGCCGTACGCGAATTCCGTGATCTCAGTGAGGTGCATAATGACGGCTGGGGAGCCGCCTTGGTCACCGTTCCGGAGGAATCCCCGTACCGTCGTGACGGTGGCGCGCCTTCTCCGGAAACCGGTACCGCGATCTACAAGAACACGATTGCCGCCCGTCATGACTCGATTTTCGACGAGCTTGCCGGCACCCCGGCCCGAGGCGGCCTGTGGCATCTGCGTCTGGCCAGCTCGAATCTGCCGCTGATTCTCGAGAATCAGCAGCCGTTCTACGCCAACGGCTTGAGCTTCATCCACAACGGTGACATCTCCGATGATCAGGGGCGTAACATCATCACCAACCGTTCCTTCCCGGTTGACCCGAACATCGTGCAGTCCACCGGCGGCCGTTCCGATTCGGCCATTTTCTTCGCCGTGATCCTGCAATACATCGGCTTTGGCTTCGCGCTTGACGAGGCTGTGGCCCAGGCCGTACGTGAGTTGCGCAAGAGCTATCCGAAGTCAAGCTACAACTGCATGATTCAGAGCCAGGATCAGTTCATCGCCTTGTGCGCGTCAGGTCGTGAGGTCACTTCCAAGCGCATCGTCGAGATTTACGACCAGTACGGTCGCGGCGAGCAGGCCCATGATTACCGCGTACTGCGTTACCGTGCGCTTGATGAGGACACCCAGGTTCCCGGTGGCGGTGCCGTCCCCGCCGAATCCGCTGCCCGGCTGAAGGGCGTGGTCGTGGCCAGCTCCGGTTTCGAACAGCGTGCTGAAGACGGCTGGACCCGTCTTGAGAACGACCGGATGATTGTCGCCTCCAATCGCACCGGTGAATTCCGTATCCGTTCCATCTGATGCGGAATGTCTTCGGACCGTTCGCTCGATGCGGCTCGGCTCCGACCGGTTCCCGACCGGTTTGTGCAGGGGCTGACTTTCGATTTGGATTCGTAGCGTAATCGGAGCGGCTGAGCGTTCGGACGCTAAGATGAGCCCTATGACAACCGGATATATCCCTACGCTCGCCCAAGTGGATGAGTTGCATAAGAAAATCGCGCAGTCGCAGGCCGCCTATGACCTGATTCATGGTCATTGCGTGGTCGTGGCCGACATCGCCCGCCGCATGGCCCGTCGTCAGAACGCCCTGTTCATGCGTCGATGCACCCTGCCTGCGGATGTGCCTGAGAAGACCGGCGATTTTGGCTTGGCGCTGACTTCCGACGAGCCAGGTGAGATCGGCGGCACCAAACCGGATGGGGGTGCTGACGTCCCTGCCATCTCGGGCTCCGAATCGTTCGGTATGCTCCACATTCCAGCCGTGCCGCCAACCGACGGCATCACCGGTGGCATGGTGCCGCCGCGTCTGATCGACGAGCATATGGTGGTGATTGGCGGCCTGTTGCATGATATCGGCACGTACTTTCTGCTCAAGCAGGACGGTTCCGACGGTGAACCGCTCAAATTCGACGGGCCGCACTATGTACAGCATGGGCTGAAAGGCTACGAATATCTGCTGAATGAGGGCGTGGACGAATCCATCGCCCAGTTCGCTCGCAACCATACCGGCGTCGGCCTCACCAAGGAAGCCGTAGTCGCACAGAATCTTCCGCTTCCGCCGGACGACTATGTGCCGATGAATCTCGAGCAAGAGGTCGTGATGGTGGCCGACAAGTACAACAGCAAGTCGATTCCGCCGAAATTCCTCACCGCCGAGGCCTACACCCGCAAAGCCGCCCGTTTCGGTGAAGCCAACAAGCGTGAGTGGCTGCATCTGCTCGAACGCTATGGCATCCTGGACGTCAGGCCTCTGGCCGCTCAATACCACATGCGGGTCGTCGAATAGGCGTCTATCCGTCTCGCATGGGGCGGATTCGTCTTTTGCTGAGGCCATCCGATGCGAGGCCATCCGGCGTTACCAAGGCATCCGATATGGATAATCCCGGGTATGAGATGTTGATCGCCCAACGGTTTTCAACATCTCATACCCGGGATTATCCATATCTGTTCGCCATATAAGGCCGGACAGGCGTTTACTCGAGTTCTACGCTATGCTCCATCGCATCGGCGACCTCTGGATTGACGGTCACCACGATGATGGCGCGTTTGCGATCCGCATCACGCTTGAACTTGCTCAGCAACGCCAGCACTTCGGCGGCTTCGTCGCGATCCAGACCGACGGTCGGCTCGTCGGCGACGATCACCTCGGCTTCGCAGCACAGGGCACGCGCTATTGCCACGCGGCGCTGATCGAGTTCGCTCAGCTTACCGATCGGCAGTCCGGAGGTCGCCTCGGTGAATCCCACTCGTTTGAGTAGCTCTCGCGCGATCACCGGCTTCGGCTTGAGGAAATTGCGGTTCGAAGCGTCCATCGCATAGAGGATGTTGCTTTCCGCGTCGAGCTCACCGCGCACGGCGAAACGTTGCGGAATGAAGCCGATGCGATGCCCAAGCACGTCCAGCGGCTCCACTTCGTTCAGATTGGCGCTTTTGTTCATCACATTGCCGCGATCCGGACGAATCATGCCCACCATCGTGGCGAGCAGCGCCTGATGCTGTTCGTTGTCTTCGGCATCCACCAGCACGGCGTGGGTTGCACCGGCTTGGAACGCCAATGACAGGTCATCGAGAATGTTACGCCCCGTCTTACGGTGCGTCACCGTCACATGGTTGAGCGCGAACGTCGGATTCGACTTCAGGAAGAAGGCGTCCTTCTTCCTGGTGCGCTTGATTTCACGGTTCAGTCGTGAAGACACGCTCGTTGCGGAATCAGATGCCGCGGTTGCACGCGCATCCAGTGATTCGATGTCGTCGGACTTGTGCAACGCCAGCGTCTCGTTGACACGATTCGCATTGTCTTTGACGATGTCAGCGTCGGCCGTCTCGTCGTTCTGCTCCGCTGCTGACGGTACGTCCACGGTTTCGGAGGATTCGGTATCGGCCGCGGCGTCGGTTTCGTCTTCATCGTCATCATAGATGACATCGAAATCGATGGATGCCGCATCGACATCGGTCGTGGCGTCGGTGCCTGCCTCAGTGGTTGATTCGACGGCTGCATCCGACGTTTCGACCGCTTCGGTCGTTTCCGCTTCGGTCACGGTTTCATCGGGCCTCTCGTTGAGTTCGTTGTCCTTGTCGCTCATGCCTTCACCTCCGAGCGGTTTTCAAACAGTTGATTCAGGTTGAAGCACAGTACGCGAATCAGCGCGATGATGCCCAATACCAGGCATGCGCCCAAGCCGCACCAGATTACGTTCCATACCGAAGCGGATGTGATCGCCACGGCATGACCGCCTGCCCAAGCGGTGCCCAGTGGTTTGGCGAGCAATGCGCCCGCAATCAAACCGATCGCCCAAGCGGGAACGGTCATCATGAAGGTTTCCAGCATGAACTGCCATCCCAGACGTCCCTTGGATACGCCCGTCACCATGGCCATGCCGATTTCGTCTCGACGGCCGGCGATTGCGGCCCAGAGAATCAGCGCAAGCAGCACCAGTCCACCGCCGATCAGCGTTGCCGGCAACGCCTTACGTGCCGTGGAGGCGGCGGAATCCAGCTTTGCGATGGATTGCTTGTATGCGGTCAGCGACGGTGAGGTGATCTCATACGTCTTGGTGTCGAGCTTGGCCTTCTTCACCAGCTTGCCGAAGGTGTTGTAGTCGCTCGGATTGCTCAGCGTGAAGATGATGTTCAGGTCCGGCTTGGCCCAACCTGTGGCATCCGTGGTGTCCAGGCCGTCCTTGGCGAATGTGAGATACGAGGTATAGATCACGTTTTCGCGATTGTCCTTGGCGTATTTGGCGTCGGAACCGAAGCCGGACGGTGCCTCTCCGGTGTATTCGTAGATGCCGCGAACGGTGAACGTGTAGGTTTCGGATGCGTTGGTCGGATTGCCGACGGTGATGGTGTCGCCGACCTTGAGGTTGTTCTTTTTGGCCAATGCCTGAGAGATCAGTGCGCCGTCGCCCTGGGTCTTATAGCTCAGATGCTTGCCTTCGGTCACCTTGTAGGTACCGTATTCGTTGAGTTTCGCCGCATCCAAAGTGTAGAAGGCCTGCAGCGTCAGATTGCCGCCGGTCTTGTCTTCGCTGGTGTCGGTTTTTGCCGAAATCGCAGTCAGCGACTTGCTCTGCCTCACCGGTACCGAAGTGGCAAGCGTGTATTCGAAGGTCAGGCTTTTGTTCTGTACGGCGGTTGCGTATTCGCTGTACTTGGCCCAAGTCAGGTAGTTGTCGGTATAGCTGGAGTCGGCACCGTCACGTTTGGCTTTGGTTTGCGCGTTTGGCCGAATCACCGCCGAAGCCTTTTGCGACTGATATGTTTCATTATTGGCGGTGTCGTCGGAGCGTAGGACCGTCAGGTCCACGGCTGCCGAGAACGACACCAGCAGTGCTATGAGGGCGATAAGCGCCGTACGCCACTTGCAGCGTCCGAGCGCGGCCCATGCGTTCTTGAGAACGAACATGCGGTACTTCTCCAGTTCTCTGTGTTGTTGCGCCGGCGGCATGCCGACGTCGACGTTGGCCGGGACGCGCACTTCAGCAAGGCAGACTCAAAGCGCACGTTGCGTCCCGTACTAACATGATGGTCATGCTACGTGTATGTTTTCTTGCGCAATACTGTTATACCCCTGCATGAAGTCTGAATACTTCCTGAGAATCGTAGTTTGAGAAGGCCTGATCACAGCTGATGCCGGCCTTCGGCGGTGCCTGTTCAAGGTGGTCGGTCCGGATGAGGCGTAGTGTCGCATCCCCCTTTTCATGTGATTGGACAGTTGTTCCGTCGTTGTCGTCACGATTGTGCGATTGCACGATCGGATGGTTGCCACGGCATCGTCTTTTACGTATTGCCGTTCGTCTTCGGTGAGGAAGCCGCCGTGAGGATGCGTGGCTGAGAGCGGGATGGCAACTCCGCGACACGCCGTGGTGTTGGGTGTGTGGGTGGTGGTGCGGGGCGGATTTGCGTGCGGGGGCGGATGCGTGTAAGTTTCTTCCTTGCTGCCCGACGGCGGCGCCTTCCGGCCGGTGCCGGGGGCCCGTGCGGTGCGGTGGTGGTTTGAGAACTCAAGAGCGTATCTGTACTACTTCTTTATAGTCAATGATTGCCAGTCCATCGTCGGCTCGCCGTGTTTCGGCGAGTGGCCGGGAGGCCTTGAAGGACGGTGGGGTTTTCGTGCGATGCGCCTTTCCTTATAAGGCGATCGTCAATTTTCTTGTGAGAGTCGTTTTCGGTTCTCTTCATGGTTTTTTCGTGGAGGGTTCGATTCTGGCTCAGGATGAACGCTGGCGGCGTGCTTAACACATGCAAGTCGAACGGGATCCCGGGGGTTCGCCTCCGGGTGAGAGTGGCGAACGGGTGAGTAATGCGTGACCGACCTGCCCCATACACCGGAATAGCTCCTGGAAACGGGTGGTAATGCCGGATGCTCCGGTTGGATGCATGTCCTTCCGGGAAAGGTTCCATCGGTATGGGATGGGGTCGCGTCCTATCAGCTTGATGGCGGGGTAACGGCCCACCATGGCTTCGACGGGTAGCCGGCCTGAGAGGGCGACCGGCCACATTGGGACTGAGATACGGCCCAGACTCCTACGGGAGGCAGCAGTGGGGAATATTGCACAATGGGCGCAAGCCTGATGCAGCGACGCCGCGTGCGGGATGGAGGCCTTCGGGTTGTAAACCGCTTTTGATCGGGAGCAAGCCCTTCGGGGTGAGTGTACCCTTCGAATAAGCACCGGCTAACTACGTGCCAGCAGCCGCGGTAATACGTAGGGTGCAAGCGTTATCCGGAATTATTGGGCGTAAAGGGCTCGTAGGCGGTTCGTCGCGTCCGGTGTGAAAGCCCATCGCTTAACGGTGGGTCTGCGCCGGGTACGGGCGGGCTGGAGTGCGGTAGGGGAGACTGGAATTCCCGGTGTAACGGTGGAATGTGTAGATATCGGGAAGAACACCAATGGCGAAGGCAGGTCTCTGGGCCGTCACTGACGCTGAGGAGCGAAAGCGTGGGGAGCGAACAGGATTAGATACCCTGGTAGTCCACGCCGTAAACGGTGGATGCTGGATGTGGGGCCCGTTCCACGGGTTCCGTGTCGGAGCTAACGCGTTAAGCATCCCGCCTGGGGAGTACGGCCGCAAGGCTAAAACTCAAAGAAATTGACGGGGGCCCGCACAAGCGGCGGAGCATGCGGATTAATTCGATGCAACGCGAAGAACCTTACCTGGGCTTGACATGTTCCCGACGGCCGTAGAGATACGGCCTCCCTTCGGGGCGGGTTCACAGGTGGTGCATGGTCGTCGTCAGCTCGTGTCGTGAGATGTTGGGTTAAGTCCCGCAACGAGCGCAACCCTCGCCCTGTGTTGCCAGCACGTCATGGTGGGAACTCACGGGGGACCGCCGGGGTCAACTCGGAGGAAGGTGGGGATGACGTCAGATCATCATGCCCCTTACGTCCAGGGCTTCACGCATGCTACAATGGCCGGTACAGCGGGATGCGACATGGCGACATGGAGCGGATCCCTGAAAACCGGTCTCAGTTCGGATTGGAGTCTGCAACCCGACTCCATGAAGGCGGAGTCGCTAGTAATCGCGGATCAGCAACGCCGCGGTGAATGCGTTCCCGGGCCTTGTACACACCGCCCGTCAAGTCATGAAAGTGGGCAGCACCCGAAGCCGGTGGCCTAACCCTTCTGTGGGATGGAGCCGTCTAAGGTGAGGCTCGTGATTGGGACTAAGTCGTAACAAGGTAGCCGTACCGGAAGGTGCGGCTGGATCACCTCCTTTCTACGGAGAGTTCAGGACGCGGTTCGTGTCCGGTGTGTGCCCCATGCGCGTGGAACGGTTCCACGGCCCGTGTGGGGATGCTGGTGTGGAAGAGATCGTTGGCTTGGACGGGCCTGTCCCGTCCGGGAGTGGTATGGGTGTGCTTTTGGGTTCCCGGACCGCCACCCCACAGTCTTGGATTGTGGTGCGGTTCGATGCCCATGCGGGGTGGCCGGCGTCCGTTGGACGCGTGGCGGAACGTGTGGCGCGTGGCGGTTTGAGAACTGGATAGTGGACGCGAGCAAGGGAAACATGGTGTTTCCCTTTGCTTATCGCGATTTCGCCAAACTCTTCTTTTTGAGTTTGGTTTCGAGATCGATCGTTTTGTGATCATTTGAACAGTGCGATGATTTGTCGTCTGGCAATCTTGCTATCAGGAAAGCCGCGGGATGGCACGGCCGTTGGCTGTGTCGCCCGCAAGGGCGCATGGTGGATGCCTTGGCAGACAGTACCGACGAAGGACGTTTGAGGATGCGATAAGCCTCGGGGAGCCTCCAGCATGGCTTCGATCCGAGGATTTCCGAATGGGGCAACCCGCCGGCCGTCATGGGCCGGCACCGCAGGCTTCTGCGGGGGGTACGCAGGGAAGTGAAACATCTCAGTACCTGCAGGAAGGGATACTCCGTGAGTAGTGGCGAGCGAAAGCGGATCAGACCAAACCGCGTGCGCGTGATACCCGTCGGGGGTTGCGTGCGCGGTGTTGAGGGAGCGCGTGTCCCGGTTCCGACGGACCGGGCGGGAGTCATAAAACGGCTTGCCAGGGGAACAGGCTTGAAGGCCTGGCCGCAGAGGGTGCCAGCCCCGTACCTGGACGCTTGCCGTCTTCCGATCGCGTGTCCCAAGTAGCGCGGGCCTCGTGGAATCCCGCGTGAATCCGCACCGACCGTGGTGTAAGTCTAAGCATACCTGTCTGACCGATAGCGTACCAGTACCGTGAGGGAAAGGTGAAAAGCACCCCGGGAGGGGAGTGAAAGAGTTCCTGAAACCGTGCGCCTACGATCCGTCGGAGCCTCCTTGCGGGGTGACGGCGTGCCTATCGAAAAATGAGTCTGCGAGTCAGTGATGCGTGGCGAGGCTAACCCGTCGTGGGGCAGCCGTAGCGAAGGCGAGTCCGAACAGGGCGTTTTAGAGTCGCGTGTCCTGGACCCGAAGCGGGATGATCTAGCCCTGGGCAGGTTGAAGCGCGGGTAAGACCGCGTGGAGGACCGAACCCACCTGGGTTGAAAACCGGGGGGATGACCTGGGGCTAGGGGTGAAAGGCCAATCAAATTCCGTGATAGCTGGTTCTCTCCGAAATGCATTTAGGTGCAGCGTCGGCTTATTGCATCGCGGGGGTAGAGCTACCGGATGCTTGCGGGCCCTTGTGGGGTACCAACAGCAGCCGAACTCCGAATACCGTTGATGTGTATGCCGGCAGTGAGTCGGCGGGGGATAAGCTCCGTCGTCGAGAGGGAGACAGCCCAGACCGTCGTCCAAGGTCCCCAAGCGTGTGCTAAGTGGGAAAGGATGTGGGGCCGCATAGACAGCCAGGAGGTTGGCTCAGAAGCAGCCATCCTTGAAAGAGTGCGTAACAGCTCACTGGTCTAGTGGTCCCGCGCCGACAATGTAGCGGGGCTCAAGCACACCACCGAAGACGCGGCGGCGCGTGTATGCGCGCCGGGTAGGAGAGCGTCCTGCAAGGGGCGAAGCGGCGGCGTGAGCCGGCCGTGGACTTTGCGGGAGTGAGAATGCAGACATGAGTAGCGAGAGACGGGTGAGGATCCCGTCCGCCGGATGACCAAGGGTTCCGGGGCCACGTTCGTCGTCCCCGGGTGAGTCGGGTCCTAAGGCGAGGCCGACAGGCGTAGTCGAATGGATGAACGGGTGGATATTCCCGTACCGGCAGCGAACCGACAGGACCGAGGCGGTGAGTACTAACCTCCGTCGCGGGCCGTTCCCCTCCTTCGGGTGGGGTCCGGCGCGTGGCGTTGGGAGCGTAGCCGTGGTAGGTGAGCGCAGGGGTGACACGGAATGGGAGCCGGCCGCGGAGGTGGTTTTCCGTGGTCAAGCACGCAGCCAGTCGCATAGGCAAATCCGTGCGGCGTGTATGGCGAGGTGCGATGATGGGAGCCGTTTCGGCTCGATATCCGGTGGTCCAGGCCGTCGAGAAAAGCCCCGGCGTCAGGCGCGTTGCCGCCCGTACCCCAAACCGACACTGGTGGTCAGGTAGAGAATACCAAGGCGATCGAGCGAATCCTGGTCAAGGAACTCGGCAAACCGCTCCCGTGCCTTCGGCATAAGGGAGACCCCCGCGGGTGAACGGACATGCTCCGGGAGCGTGTGGGGGTGGCACAGACCAGGGGGTAGCGACTGTTTACCAAAAACACAGGTGCATGCGAAGGCGTAAGCCGCTGTATATGCACTGACGCCTGCCCGGTGCCGGAAGGTTAAGAGGATCCGTCAGCCCCTTCGGGGGTGAAGCGGTGAATTCAAGCCCCGGTAAACGGCGGTGGTAACTATAACCATCCTAAGGTAGCGAAATTCCTTGTCGGGTAAGTTCCGACCTGCACGAATGGCGTAACGACTTCCCCGCTGTCTCGACCAGGAGCTCGGCGAAATTGCAGTACGAGTAAAGATGCTCGTTAAGCGCAGAAGGACGAAAAGACCCCGGGACCTTTACTATACCTTGGTATTGGCGTCAGTCGCGGATTGTGTAGCATAGGCGGGAGGCTTCGAGGCGCGGGCGCCAGCCCGCGCGGAGCCGCAAGGTGAAATACCGCTCTGTTCTCGTTTGACGTCTCACCTCGAACGGTCATCCCGTTCAGGGACAGTGCCTGGCGGGTAGTTTAACTGGGGCGGTTGCCTCCCAAAGAGTAACGGAGGCGCTCAAAGGTCCGCTCAGCCCGGTTGGCAATCGGGTGTCGAGTGCAATCGCACAAGCGGGCTTGACTGCGAGGACGGCGGTCCGAGCAGGGACGAAAGTCGGAGATAGTGATCCGGTGCCGGCGCACGGGCGCGGCATCGCTCAACGGATAAAAGGTACCCCGGGGATAACAGGCTGATCATTCCCAAGAGTCCATATCGACGGGATGGTTTGGCACCTCGATGTCGGCTCGTCGCATCCTGGGGCTGGAGCAGGTCCCAAGGGTTCGGCTGTTCGCCGATTAAAGCGGCACGCGAGCTGGGTTCAGAACGTCGTGAGACAGTTTGGTCTCTATCCTCTGCGCTCGTTGGAATCCTGGGGAGGCCTGCCCATAGTACGAGAGGACCTGGGTGGACGAACCTCTGGTATGCCGGTTGTCGCGCCAGCGGCACGGCCGGTTGGCTACGTTCGGGAGGGATAACCGCTGAAAGCATCTAAGCGGGAAGCCTGCTCCGAGATTAGGATTCCTTGGGCCCTTCGGGGTCCTGAAGCCCGCATGTGGAACACGTGTTTGATAGGCCGGAGGTGGAAGCCCCGCGAGGGGTGGAGCCGACCGGTACTAACGGGCGACGGCGACATAGCAGCCCATTCCCCTCTTGTGTGGGGGTGGGTCCGCGTCTTTGCTGCTGCGGGATTGTTGGCGACAAGGAGCGTTGTTCCTGTGGTCACGAAACGGTGTTCGCGTCCGCTGTCCGGTTCCCGGACCGTCACGGCACGCGCCGGTGGCGGCGCGTGGGTGGTTTTCCTTTTGGCCGGTCGGGGTCCCCGTTTGGGGGTCCGGGCCGTTGATGGTGGTTTTTGCGGTGGCCATGGCCCAGGTGTGACGCCCGGTCCCTTTCCGAACCCGGAAGCTAAGGCCTGGCACGGTGATGGTACTGCACCCGGCAGGGTGTGGGAGAGTAACACGCCGCCGCAAACGTTCTTGTCGGGGTTTCCCGTGGAGCCGACGCTCCGGGAAACCCCACCTTTTTTATCCCGTTCCTGACGGGATCCCCTTGGACGGACTGGCCGCCCCGGGAAGATTCTTTTTCGCGTTCTCCTGTCGTCGGTCATCGGGGTCTTCTGCGGCTTTTATCACAACGCGGTCTGATTGTGCTTTCCCGAGGCCCAGGCAGGAATTCCACGTCGGCGCGTCCACAAATCCAATGTCTGGCTATCGGCTATCTGCCGACGGTCGTCCCCGTAGCATCATTGTTCAGTTATCTCAGGCGTAAGTCGACATCGGACGCCTTCTTCCTCATGTTGGGCATTATCGGCCGTCTGAGGGCCTGTATACGCTGAATTTCCTATGTTCGGGGCTATGGGCCTGTCTGTAGGATGTCTGTACGGCGTTGAGCCTCTTCATGCCTGATTGGTGCGATGCCGAAGTTGCCAGCAAGTCGCGTTATCCTGCTTGACTGTTCACCCTCCACGCGGCGCGACACGCCGATTTTGAGGTTGAGACAATGCGTTGTATCCTAATCAAGTTGCGTTTTGCAGGTGACCATTGCAGAGCGTTGCATAATTGGAGAATTCGCCTAGTGGTCTATGGCGCACGCTTGGAAAGCGTGTTGGTGTAACAGCCTCACGAGTTCGAATCTCGTATTCTCCGCCGGTAGGGCTTTCAGAGCAATCTGAAAGCCCTTTTTCATGCCTGGAAATGGCTTCTTTTCAGCGATTCCAACCAGTTTGGCCCATATGCCGTTTTGCCGTGTGATGCCTTCGAATGACGTTGGATACGCCGATATCGATGACACATTAGGTGACACACATGACGGACCAAATCGGTGTGTCACTCTATCGTCGAAAGGAACTCCGGCATGTTCTCTCATCCCAGTCCGGGGACATGTGCATCTGACGCCTCCCGCATCCACATCTTCGTTGGAGAACGTGATGCTTCATGTTTACACTTATTTACACTTGTTTACTCTTTTTACATGCTGAAAAGAGTAACAAACATTGGAATTCCAACGTTTTTGCTTACACTTTTACACTTGTTCCTCTCTCTAGAGGGAAGAGCACCTTCCAAAATCCTTCCCAACCGTTGGAATCATTGGGATTCCTTACATTTTTCAAGTTCGCGAAAGTGCGGTGGCGTGAATGTGTCCGCTTCGGCAGCCATGCCTATGCTTCCTGGAAGGACGATCCGATGAGCGGAAGGCGAAAATTCGGTTCGATTCTGGTGCGTTCCGCACGTGACGGGCATAAGTACGTGCAGGCCCGCTATCAGCCACCGGCATGGGCCTATTCCAAGTGGCCTGACCTGCCGAGGCACTATACGAAGAATTTCGATGCGGACTATACCGCGATGGCCGAGGCATGGCTGGCGGAACAGGAACGGCTCATCAAGCTGGGAAGCTGGGAACCGCCCCGAATCGAGAAGACCAAGGAACTAAGTTCGACCATAACGTTCCGCGAGTATGCGCTCGACTTTGTACAGAATCGCAGAAAACCGAACGGACAGCGGATAGCGCCGACCACGCGCGAGAAGTACCTGCAATACTTGGACGATTATCTGTTGCCCGTCCTAGGCGACAAGTCGATGGGAAGCATCGGCCCACGGGACGTCGAGAGGTGGGCCGACTCCATGAGGGTGGGCAAGGCCGGCGAGGGGGCTTCCGTCAAGCACAAGGCGTATGTGCTGCTGCGCGAGATCTTCAGAGACGCGTGCGAGCGGGAATTGGACCAAGACGGCACGACGCTGCTCACTTCGAACCCCGTCCACATCCAAGTCCGCAAGCCCGCCGTCCGCTTCCAATTCGTGGATTTCGGCCCAGGCGAGCTGAAGACGCTGTACCGTGCCATGCCGCCGCGTTTCGCGGTTCTTATCTATTTGATCGGCGCGATGGCCTCCGCTCGGGCCTGGGCCACGTCGGCCACGTCGCGGGTCCATTCGCCCCAGTACACCTTCGTGCCGCACTTGCGCACGATCTGCGCCTGGATGGACTGTGCGAGCCGTTGCAGGCTGTCGATGTTCAGCTCGCCCTGCGTGGCTTCCTCGTCGCCATCGTCCGGCCCGTCACCGGAACCGGAATCCGTGGGGGCCTCGCCGTCGCCGATATGCGGCTTGCGCGTCTTCTTCCTGCGCTCGTTGACGCGGCTGTCGTCGAGGATCTCGACCTCGACGATATGGCTCAGCGCGTCGGTGTCTCCCAGGGCGGCGGCGTTGATCTTCGCCTCGAGGCGTTCGTCGTGGCCGCGCAGCGCGTTGACGACCTGCCAGACGACCTGGTATTCCGGACTGCTCGCCAACGACACGGCGGGGTCCGGTGCCCTTGGGCACGAAGATCGGCAGGATGATGTAGCCGTATTCCTTGCCCGGGGCCTTGCGCATGACGCGTCCGACGGACTGGATGATGTCGGTGCGGCTCTTGCGGCTGCTCAGGTAGATGATCGCGTCCAATGCGGGCACGTCGATGCCCTCGGCCAGGCAGCGTGCGTTCGACAGGATATGGCATGCGCCGTCGTCGTCGGCGAGCCTGGCGAGCTTGTCCGCGCGGGTCAGGGCGTCCATGCCGCCGTCCACGTGGTCCACGTCGAACGTGATGTTGCCGGCCGCGTCCATGAGCGCGTCGCGCTCCTCCTTGTTCTCCTCGCCCAATGCGACGGTGTACGCATTGATCACGTTCTGGAACTCCGAGCTGAGCTGTTTCGACGCCTTGATGCTCGACGCGAACGCGATCGCGTGGCGCAGCAGTCGCTTCGCGTCGCCCATGTCGACCTGCGCGTGCCTGCCGACGGCCTTGAGGCCGCTCGCGTGGGTGCGGTCGAACAGGGCCTTCCAGATGCCGATGAACTTGGCCTGGTCGTCCATCTTGATTTCCACGGCCGAATCGAGGTGCTGCTGCATGGTGGCGGGAAGCATGTCCTCGCCGACGTTCATGACCACGATCTTGTAGTCGGTCAGGATGCCCTTCTCCACGGCCTTGCCGAAACCGAGCGTGTAGCACAGGCGACCGTACGTCTTCTCGTCGTCTATGCTGGCGATGGCGACGGCTCCCATCACGTCGGCCTTCTTCTTCGCGCTCGTGTCGTAGATGCGCGGTGTGGCGGTCATATATACGCGTTTGGCGGCGTGGATGAAATCGTTGTCGTGGACCTTCTGGAACGCACCCTCGCCGTTGACCACGCCGGTGGTGCGGTGCGCCTCGTCGCATACGATCAGGTCGAAATCGGGCAGGCCGAGCTGTTGGGCGCGAGCGACCACGTCGATGGACTGGTAGGTGGAGAACACCACGTTCAACGCGTCGTCGCGCTTGTGGAAGCGGGAGGCGATGGTGTCCGCGTTCGTGGTGGCGGGATACGGGATGTCGGAAAGCTGGCCGTAGCTCTCGTCGTTCTTGAGCTTGGACGCCTTGCCGTCAGAGCATACGACGTACGGGTTGATCCGCCCGCGCACCTGGTCGACCCAGCCGCGCATGGTCTGGGACACGAGGCTGATGGACGGTGCGAGGAACAGGACAGTGCCTCCCGGGCACAGTTCCTCCGACAAACGCAGCGAGGTGAGAGTCTTGCCGGTGCCGCACGCCATGACTGCCAGCGCCCGGTCATGATCCTTCAGCTCCGTTTTGATCGCGTCGATGGCCTCGCGCTGGTAGTCGCGCGGTTCGAACACCTTGCGCGTGTCAGCAGCGTCGCCGGTGAAGGGGCTCCAGTCGATGTTCGCGTTGCGGATCCATTCCAGGTCGATGCGCGTGATGTCACGGTCCTTGTGGTCCGTGATGTACGTCTCGAGGTTGTGGCTCACCGCGGGCGCTGTGTCCGCGATGATGAAATGCCTGTAGCGGGTGTCGGCCATCGACGCCATGAAGAACGTGGACACGTCCTTGTCCGACAGCGTGTTCGAATAGCATTTCGCCTGGATGGCCCAATACTCGCCGTCCATGTCCTGCGCGACCAAGTCGATGCCGGTGTCCTGCCTGTCAGGATTCGTGGGCGCGTCATCCCACATCCACACATGATCGAACTGGTCCTTCCACGCCGGATCCTGGGTGAGGAACCATTGCACGGCGCGTTCCCATTTCGTGCCCTGCTGGCGCTTGTCCACCGACTCCTCGATGATGCGGTCGAAAACTTCATCGACACTGACGGCCATGGCTGACTCCTCCGATTGGCTTATAAATCCGTAGCTTAGTTTAATGGATTACAAGTAATCGCCTAATAAAGGGCTGTGTGGATTTCTCCGAGAAGATGTCTGTGGCCCTCAATGCGCCAGTAGCATTTAGAACGCTAATGGCATGTTCAACAATCCGTTCTTCGGGGCAAGTGCCCTTGAAACCGCTGAAGCTAATCAACGTTCAGAGACTTCGTCAATAAGAGATTGAATCGCCTGATTCTATTCAGAATATGTGGCTAAGCACTGCGAGATGTCCGAATCGCCGCGCTCCTTATATTTCTGGATAAGGTCCCTGAATGTGGCGTTTGAAGGGAGTCCTATTGCCGAAGCAAGATAATGACGAGCAAGATCGACGTCGTCTGTCGCCGGCAGGCAGGCTAGCGCTAAGGCACCGCGTATATCGCTTTTGCCTACAGCGCGCATGGGGATGATACTGAATGATTCGTCATCGTTGAAGAGACAGAATGCTTCCTGCCCTACGTTTACTACCCCCTCTACAATGAATCGCCTGATTGTTCCAATAGTTATGACGCTACTTGTCCAAGCGATTCTTTGAAGTCCAATGGGGGAAGAAAGGTGCTTGACATCACCAGATTTCATGTGAAGTATGTTGGCTATTGCCTTAGTCGCATAGAATCCGCTTCCACCCTTAAGTCTTTGTGTGACGGTGAATCTAAATGCCCATCCCTTGTCTAGCCTGAAAAGCTTTGCGGTGGAATATGGGTCGACAGAGGACTTCGCGCCATCCGAAGGTCTTCCCAAGGACACGACATTCTCTCGTACGGAGAAAGGTCCTTCGTTCAGTTTGGCCCATAAACTGCTTTTAGAAACGGAGTATCTATCAAGTAGTTCATCGATTAGCGCGTCATATTGCATCGACCCATCATGAGCGTTCAGCATATCGGTGATCGTTTGCTCGATGCTGTTATATTCATCAAGACCCCAGTCGCGCAAACCCCACATTCTGACATCAGTCCGTATGACGGAACGCGACTTGTAGAGTTTTTGCCGAAACCCTTTCGCGCTAGTGTTTGGATCCACGATTGCTTGCAGTTCCTCGGTTGACATAGGTTGATTTTCTATCTCCAGAACAGCTTCGGCATATTCTCCGATGTTGCTACACAAAATTAAATGGTCCTTGTAGAAAGTAATTCCGCAATACTTGGCCCAGTCGATAATGTCGGCGAGCTCATTGTCATATGTTTCAAAAGCAGGCAGAACATCCTTGTTGAGGACGCCATGCCGACTTGCCTGTCTGCCCAGTTTGTCTTTGAACAATCGTTTTGCTTCCAGAATCGATGGCGTGGCCAGCCAACCGTCTTTTTCCTCATATGTGAACCTGCAATAGTTACGTAACACCCATTTGACAGGAGTTGTTGAATTTGGAAGATACTTTTCAAACTCGGGAAAAACAGTGTCCAGTCTCGATGAACGTATGAATTTTTTGTCGTTTGTGAACAAGGAGGACAGCTTTTCATCAATGGAGAACTCATCAAATACGGGTTGCATCCTGTCTCGAAGGTTTTTCTCTATTTGCCGGATTCTTTCCCTAGTTATTCCCAGATCTCCTCCGATGGCTTTGAATGAGCGTGGTTCTTCCATGAGGAAACGCTCGTTGAATATTTTGTATTCACGTTCATCAAGATCGCAAATTGCGCTAGATAGGGCTAAAGGAAAATTGTCCAGTTGGATTGGTTCTTCATCTTCATCGGAATCGCCATCTTCGATGGGAATGTAGTCATCTAGGTCTTCTAATGATTCGAACAGCTCAGTGGAAAATCCGATTTCGTCCATAGGAAGATTGTCGTATGTGAAGGCGTTGAGCCTGTTGACTGCCTGTTTGATGTCTATTGGCATTTTCGAGTCGTAAAGCACAAGGAAAGGTCCTTCATTCCCTTTTCCATGAGTCTTTTTCCAATCCGTTATCTTCTTAAGGTTGCTCATCAAATCGGAATTAGCGTCACCGAACAAATCCGACTCGTTCAGAGTGCCGTTCTCCTTGCTTCTCATAAAGCCTCAATTCATTCGCGATAGACTCATGCTTATCCTACCTATTTGATGATGGTTCGAGAATCTCGCATGCCTTTTGCAGAAGCAATTCTGCTTGAATTTATACAAGTCCCTTCCGCTGTCACGCTGACCATGCTTGCATTCTTCTGCTCGTGGTATTGGTGCTGTCTTAAATAAACAAACCGCAGAAAATCAACGTTCTTCACGTTGTCGACCTGCGTATAGAGCCACCGGCTTAAATAAAACCTTTGTGTTGATGATTGGAGGTGGCGGAGTGTACCTGATGCTGAATCTATTGCCTCATGGCGGAACGGTGCCAAGAAACATGTTATGGGTTTGTAGGTCGATAGTCTTGTTCTTGGGCGGTGAACGATTTTCAAATTGGCTGTTCTCCGGTTCAGAACTCATTTTTGGCGGGATACGGACTGCCTGATCGTGTTGCCGCCTCTACGAAATTATCAACTGCGAGATAATCACGCAGTTGATATCAATCTCTTTTGAGTGTTGTACTGCTTTCATATGCAATGTTTATTTTTGCAGTTAATGTGATTGGGGTCGAATTGGAATATCTGATGGGTCATTATGGCCCGTCAGATATTTTGCGCTTAAGTGCCCTCCATGCGTACTGCTTGGCGGTCCTCGTCATGGAGGCACGAATCTTGCCAAGCGCGTGGCCATTGTGTTCCAGGCATTTCGCCATTTCGTCTGGGCCGTGCGAAACGCTTGGCAAGTCCTTCCCGCCGTTGCGCTGACCATGTTCATTGCATTCTTCTGCTCGTGACTCCACGGAATACGAGCGATACCAGACTCGCTCGTTTGGGGTTCGTGAGTTCATGGTTCGCATATGGATCAACCGCTATGGGCGTATGAAGGGTAAGATGCTGCCGCCCCAAAAGCCCTCCGCTTCGCTCCGGTCTGCTTTTGGGTTGCCTAGGAACGGTCCCCGGCTCATATCTGCTTGCATCTGATTTTGGTTGGATCCGGCGTCGAAAGTCGGGGGAAAGTATGTGTAACGGACCTCATAACCTTTGAAATTATTAGATTTTGAGGCTTTTGAGCAAAAAATGCATGTTATAGACAACCTTGAAAAGAGTAAAAGTGTAAGCAAGAACGTTGGAATCCCAACGTTTTATTGCTCTTTTCAATGCCATAAAGAGTAAAAAGAGTAAATGTGTAAAAGTGTAAATCAGGTGCCCCCGATAGGCGCTTAGAGTGACAAATAGAGTGCTACAATCAATCCAGTAATTGCTGAAAGCCTTGCTATTACTGGGTTTGAGGATAGTTGTTAGGGAATCTCGTATTTTCCGCCGGCAGGGTTTTCAGAGCAATCTGAAAACCCTTTTCTTATACTAAAAAACGGCTCTTCCAACGATTCCAACCGATCTAGGCCATGCGTCGCATTGCCATCCGGTGCCTGGAGTGCCTTGTGAGATGCCGATATCGGTGGCGTTTTGGGTGGGGTGAAGTCAGGATGCCCAATCGCGTACCACCCACAGCTTAGTAGAGTCTCATATAACGTTGATGCCCCTATACTGAGTGTAGGTGTACGGGAACATCCGGTGCCTTCGACGTGGAAGGCCAATTTGACTGCCACGCCAAGTACGGCAATCTCAAAACACCATACAACCTTGAGTCTTCTAGAACATCAATAAGCGAGATAACCCGCAACTGGAGTGAGGATAGCACCATGTATGACGAAATTCCTGGCCTGCTTTATTTGGTCGGTGTTGTATTCACCGTAATTTCTTGGATTTTCTTGTTGTTTTCAAAAAATGTTTGTCCAAAGAGCAAGGAGATTTTCATATTACGATTATCCATCATCTGGATACTGTTTTTTGCAAGTGCCGCACTGACGCTCACTTCAAACCTGTTTTTCGATATATGCGCAAACCTCTTGGACTCTGATGTTTTTGACTTTTACAACCAGCGATTCATACAGTTGGCACCAGCGGTGACTTGCATAATAAACTTCTGCGTAGCCATGTATTGTTCCGTAATCCTTGTCAAGGAGCGCAAGGGACTTGAGTAGCGTCACGTCACCATCGACGCTACCATCGACGCCGCAAGCCGACTGCGCCGCAAGGACCACTGCCGGTACGCTTATACCCATGAGCCAGCCGGCGGAACATCAGGACTGAACCGGCCACCCGTCAGGGACCCTTTCCTGCGCATGATGAGAGGTCCCTTCCCTCAATGCAAGGAGCGTCAGACATGGAGCAGCCAAGGCAGAGACAGGACTTCGCACGGCGGATTGCGCGTTCCTTTCTTCGAGACGGTGAACCGTTCGCCATTCGCAATGCGCGGAAAGTCGACGCCCGAGGGGTGCGGGATCATGCTTGGGTCGTGTCGGATGGCGAATCGCTTGTCGCAGTGGGCACCTCTGACGATGATTGTGAAACCGCTTGCCGTAATCTCAACATTCCGGACACTGCGGTCATGGACGCCTCTGGCGCCATCATGACTCCAGGGTACGTGGATATCCACGCCCATGGCGCATGGGGTACATCGTTTGACGATGGTGCGGAAGGAATCGAACTCGCGCGTGCGGGCCACCTGTCGCACGGCACCACGCGGCAGGTGCTCAGCCTGATCACCAACCCGTTTGATACGATCTGTGACAATCTACGCACAATCCGCGGGCAGACGGACATGCGCTCCGACATTCTCGGCGTGCATCTCGAAGGACCGTTCCTTGCGGCGTCGCGCAAGGGTGCCCATAATCCGGAGTGCCTGTGCGATCCCGTCGATGGCTTGGTGGATGACATACTGCGGGCCGCGGATGGCTGCCTGAGGCAGATCACCATCGCTCCGGAGCTGCCCCACGGCATCAGCGCGATCCGTCGATTCGCCGATGCCGGCGTGGTTCCGGCAATCGGCCATTGCGACGCCGATTATGAGACTGCGCGTCAAGGCTTCGCCGCCGGTGCAGGCATCATGACGCATATGTTCAACGCCATGAATGGATTGCATCACCGAAGGCCCGGTCCCATTCCAGCGGCTGTGGAGGATCCGCGGGTCACCATCGAGTTGATCAACGACGGCTTCCATGTGAGCGATCCGATGGTGAAGCTCGGGTTCGGCTTCGCGCCGCATCGCATTGCCTTCGTCACCGACGCCATGGCTGCCACCGGCTGTCCGGACGGTCGTTATCTACTCGGAGCGTTGGATGTGGATGTCGTCGATGGGCATGCGCGACTGATGTCCAATGATGCCATCGCCGGCTCGACCCTGGTGCTGGAGCAGGCTGTGCAGCGTGCCGTGCTGAGATTGGGCATCAGCGCACCGGATGCCGTCGAAGCGGCCACATTGACTCCGGCCAGGGCATTCGGTTACGACAAGCCGAACCGTGTTACTGGGCGACCACTCGGCCTGCTTGCGCCAGGCTATGCGGCGGATGTTCTGCTACTCGATCCGGAAGACTGGACCATACGGCACGTATGGTGCGACGGCCACGCCGTGCGGTGAGGAGAACCGGAGTGGATCTGAGGCCTGCTCGTCGGCAACCCCTTCGTCTCATACGTTAACGGCAATGAATTATGGTGCTGTGGCTGATGGGTATTCGGCCTTATGCGGGTAGTCCACTTTGCTCGGTCCGACGTTTGATCAGTCCTCTTCTTGGGTTGCAATCGCCATGCGGTAGTGGCCTTTCGACATCGGTATCTTCATGATCATCTACGTTCGGGATGCCGGCTATCTCCGCAAGAATCTGTTCGTAGCTGGTTTCGCTGGCGTTGTGGACTGCAATGATCCGCCCTTGGCGTAATACCGCAATGCGATCTGCAATGGCGAATACGTCCGGTAGGTCATGGCATACCATGACGACCGACCGCCCTTCTGTGCGCAGTCGTTTGATGTATTCCAGCACCTCAGCTGTTTGGATGATGGATAGTGAATCGGTCGGCTCGTCAAGCAGAATGAGATCGGGGTTATTGAGTAGTGTCTTTGCGATTGCGACGGTCCGTCGTTGTCCCATGGAAAGACTGGATATTGGTCTACTGACTTGAATGGAGGACGATAGGGTGTTGAGAACGGCTCGGGCTCTCACGTGCATGGAGTTCTCATCGCGAATTCCATAGTTGGTACGAAGTTCCTTGCCGAGGAAAAGATTGGCCGCGACGCTAAGATTCTCGCAAAACTCATTGTCTTGGAAGACCGATGCTATGCCTAGGGCGTTGGCGTTGCGGATGTCGCTGATTCTCGTTTCCTGGCCGCGGACGCGCAAGCTTCCGGTGGATGGCTGATAGAGGCCTGCGATGATTTTCACCAGTGTTGACTTGCCTGCTCCGTTGTCTCCGACAAGAGCGACGACTTCCTGATGACCGATTGTCAGGTTGACGGATTTGAGGGCTTCGACGAATTCAAAGCGCATGGAAACGTCCCGAATCTCCAACAACGGTGTGGTGTCTTTCATCAATTCTCCCTGTCGACTCTGCTTCAGCCTTGAAGCAGCTTCTTCTTTTCAGCAAGTTCGATGACCATTATGGCAGCACCGAGGGCCGAACCGCTATCTGGGTATTGTGCTGCAAGAACTTGGATTGGGGTAAGTGCGTTTGGGAATAATAGTCGTTGCAATGTTTCGGAAAATGGCTCAATGAATGTGTCTCCGGACATGGCGAGACTGCCTCCGACGACGACCATTTCCGGATCCACGGAGATGCATAAATCGCTGGCAACGGTTCCGATGCGTACTGCGGCGTCCGCAATGACGCGACGACAGCCTGGGTCACCGGCATTGGCTGTCTGCACCAGATCTTCCATGGTCATGTTGCCGTGCGTGACGCTAAGCAACGAGACGAGACGTGCCTCGTCGACGATGGTGTTGAGGCAACCGCGGTTTCCGCAGGAACATATGCTGCCCAGCGGGTCCACTTGGATGTGGCCGATTTCACCCGCAAGTCCGGTTACGCCATGCATGATGTCCCCATTGACCATGATGCCTGATCCGACGCCATCGTTGGTGCCGATATACACAAAATTCTGCTTGCCCAATGCGACGCCCATCCTGGCTTCGCAGATGGCGGCTGCGTTTGCGTCATTATCGACCATAACCGGCACGTGGAACGCCGTGGTCAGGGGAGTGTGGATGTCAATGCCGTCCCAGCCGGGAAGAATGCCCGGTATTGCGGCCGTTTGGGCGTGAAAATCAACGGGCGCTCCCAGTGCGACGCCGATGCCTACGATTTCACCGGCATCTGTTCCTGCGTTCTCGAGTGTTTCGTTGATGAGCCGAATCGCTCGCTCCAGCGTCGTGTCGGCTTTGTGTTTCGGCGGGAGCGGCAGTCTGTGCTCCGCAATGATGTCTTTTGAGTAGTCGATGATGACTAGGAACAGATCACGTCGGGTGATGGACAGGCCGACTCCCAATCCCTGATCGTGTGACAGGGCGACCAGCGTTGCCCTACGCCCGTTGCGTATGGTGTTATGGGTTTCCAGTTTGCCTTCTTCCACCAACTGATGCACTTGGGTGGAGACGGTTCCCGTCGATAGTCCGGTGATTTCGGCAAGTTCGATTTGCGTCATCGCGCCGAATTTATGAATGGACTCCAATAAATTCGCTTTGTTCGCTCTGCGCAAAGATGTTTGCGATCCGTTCGTTCGTCTTGCCATGAAAGCTAGCTTAACGCATGGCGGTGTCCGTAGTAATGAATTGGCGCTTTTCGAGGAAACCGAAAGACGCTGTTCCGGCTGTTTGACAGGTGATTCGGCGCCAACTAGCTAAATTCAACAAACGAACTCAAGATTTCTGAAACCTTTATATTGAGTTTGACAACTGAACGCAATCATGTATGCTTAGGGAATCCGCGGAAAAGTCCACGGATATGGACGGGCGAAGTGGCCCGCCCGTAATGTCGAAGGAGACTCTATGAGATTCACGAAGAAGGTCGTGGCACTGTTGGCGGGTGTAGCGATGTGCGCTGGCTTGGCCGCGTGCGGCGGTGCTCGAGGAGGGCAGTCGACGGGCAGCTCGGATGATGCCATCGCCAAGGGTGACACCATCGGCATCTCGATGCCTACGAAATCCGAAGAGCGATGGAACAAGGACGGCAACAACCTGAAAACCAAGCTCGAAAAGGCCGGGTACAAAGTCATCCTGTCGTTCGCCGATGACAAGCCGGCTCAGCAGAACGCGGATATCGAGAACATGGTCAACAATAACGCGAAGCTCGTCGTGGTCGCTTCCAAAGACGGCACCGCGGTTGGCCCGGCGGTTGAAAAAGCCCACGATGCGGGCGCGAAGGTCATCGCCTACGACCGCCTCATCATGAACACCAAAGCCGTGGACTACTACGCCACTTTCCAGCTTGAACAGGTCGGCGTGCTCGAGGCCACCTATTTGATTGAGAAGCTGGGCCTGAAGGATGGCGCCAAAGGTCCGTTCAATATCGAACTGTTCACCGGATCCCCAGACGACAACAACGCGAAATACTTCTTCAAGGGGGCATGGGAGCTTCTTCAGCCCTACTTCGCATCCGGGGCGCTGGTCTCTCCTTCCAACCACGGTCAAGGTGTGACGAAGGATTTCAAGGTTGATGACTGGCAATCCATTTCCGTGCAATCCTGGAAGACTGAACAGGCCCAGAAGGACATGGAATCCATTCTGGATTCCACCTATGCGCATGGCGAGAAGCTTGATGCGGTGCTTTCTCCTTATGACGGCATCACCCAAGGCGTAATCAACGCCATCGAATCCAAGCGTCCTGACATGGAGCCCGGCACGGATTCCTGGCCGTATATCACCGGTCAGGATGCCATGGAGATCGCCGTGGCGAACATCTCCAAGGGCAAGCAGGGCGAAACCGTATTCAAGGACGTCAACAAGCTGGCCGATGCGGTATACGACATGATCATCGAAATCGCCGAAGGCAAGGATGTTTCCGGCATCAACGGCAAGTTCAACAACAATACCATCGACGTGCCGTCCAAGCTGCTCGATCCACAGAGCATCACCAAGGATAACCTGTCCGATTTGGTCAAGGCCGAATACATCACCCAAGAGCGTTTCGACGAGCTGACCAAGTGACCGGCCAACCAATAAGGGAAGTGCGGCCCATCGAGCATGCGGCCGCACACCCATCCAAATCATTATGAGGAAGTGGTGACATGTCTGAAAGAGACACCATTCTGACAATGGAAAGCATCACCAAGACGTTTGGACCGGTTAAGGCCCTTACCGATGTGAATCTTTCCGTCGAACGTGGAGAGATACATGCCATCTGCGGTGAGAACGGTGCCGGGAAATCGACACTAATGAACGTTCTCTCCGGAGTGTATCCCTACGGCAGTTACGGCGGCAGAATCATGTTCGACGGCAAGGAATGCAAATACCGTACCGTCAATGATTCCGAAGCGGACGGAATCGTGATCATCCATCAGGAACTCGCATTGAGTCCATTCCAGTCCATCGCCGAGAACATCTTCATCGGCAACGAACGGGCCAAGGGCGGAGTAATCGACTGGGACGAGACCCGTGCGCAGGCTGCCCGCCTGCTGGAACGAGTCGGACTGCCGGAAGATCCCGACTCCAGGATCGCGGATATCGGCGTGGGGAAACAGCAATTGGTGGAGATTGCCAAGGCGCTATCCAAGAACGTGAAACTCCTGATTCTCGATGAACCGACCGCGGCATTGAATGATGAGGATTCCGCGCACCTGCTGGATCTGGTACGGCAATTACGTGATGAACAGGGCGTAACCAGCATCATCATCACGCACAAGCTCAACGAGGTCGCGGCAGTCGCCGACAATGTGACCGTCATCCGAGACGGATCGACCGTCGGTCAAATGTACGTCACCAAGGAGACGCCGCTCGACCAGGACGAACTTATCCGCAAGATGGTCGGCCGTGAACTCACCAATCTTTACCCGGACCACACCTCGAATATTCCAGGTGAGGAATATCTGAGGCTGGAGAATTGGACGGTTCACCACCCGCTCGATCCACACCGCGTCATTGTCGATCATGCGAATATTTCCGTGCATGCCGGCGAAATCGTCGGATTGGCCGGACTCATGGGCGCAGGCCGTACTGAACTTGCCATGAGCGTGTTCGGCCGCTCCTACGGTTCCAACATTTCCGGTGAGATCTACATCAAAGGCAAGAGAACGGACCTGTCCGACGTCCAGTCGGCGATTGATGCAGGACTGGCATATGCCACTGAGGATCGCAAGGTGTACGGACTCAACCTTCTGCAGAACATCCGAGAGAACGCATCCCTCGCATCGCTGCGGAAGCTGAGCAGACACGGCATCATGGATGACAACATCGAACGTAAGGAAGTCAGCCAGTACCGCAGGGATTTCAACATCAAATGCCATGACATCGACGTCCAGGTATCCACTCTCTCAGGTGGAAACCAACAGAAAGTAGTGCTCGCGAAATGGGTGATCGCAGATCCCGACATCCTGATTCTCGACGAGCCTACGCGAGGCATCGACGTCGGTGCGAAATACGAAATCTACGAAATCATCGACCAGTTGGCCGATGCCGGCAAGGCGATAATCGTCATTTCATCAGAATTGCCCGAGCTGATTGGCATCTGCGACCGCATTTACACGGTCAGCCAAGGCGTTGTGACCGATAACGTCGGAAAACAAGGATTCACACAGGAGTATCTCATGCGGGGCATGACCAAAGAAAGGGAGGTGGCTGCACGATGAGCGCAAGGACCGCGACACCAGCAGCGACGAAGAACAAAACCGGCGGCCTGCTCGCCACCATCGCCAACAACGCACGACAATACGGCATTGTAGGGGCATTGCTCGTTATCGTCATCGTATTCCAGATTCTGACAGGTGGCGTCCTGCTTAAACCGAACAGTTTCGTATCGCTGATTCAACAGAACGCATATGTGATCATTCTGGCCATAGGCATGGTAATGGTCATTATTGCGACCCACATCGATCTTTCGGTCGGTTCGCTCGTGGCTTTCATCGGCGGCGTCTGTGCGTTGCTGATGGAACGACAGGGGGTCAATTGGGGTCTGGCCATCGTCATCTCCCTTGCCGTGGGCCTCATCGTCGGCGTCTGGCAGGGTTTCTGGGTCGCCTATGTCGGTATTCCGGGCTTCATCACCACATTGGCCGGCATGCTGATTTTCCGAGGCCTCGCCACCGTCATCGTCGGCGAATCCGTGCCGATCACCTCTGAATCCTTCCGTGGCATCGCACGTAATTACCTGCCGAACGTACTCGGATGGTGGGGGCCGTTTGATGGTCTGACCATCGTCTTGGGCATCCTGTGCATTGCGGCGTTCGCGTGGAGCCAATTGCGCAAACGCGCTCGTGCGGAGAGGGTCGGTCTTGTGGCCGAACCGATGAGCCTGACCATCATCAAGATCGTCATCGCGGCTCTTGCCATCGGCTTCGTCACCTACCTGCTTTCCTCCTCCGGAAATGCGGACCAGGGTGGCACTCCGGTTATGCTCGTCATCGTCGGCGTACTGGTGTTGATTTACAACTTCATCTTGACCAAGACCGTGTTCGGTCGTCATGTGTATGCGGTCGGTGGCAATCGTAAGGCGGCTGAGCTGTCCGGCATCAATACCAAGCGTGTGGATTTCACCCTGTTCGTTCATATGGGCTTCCTATCCGCGGTCGCGGCAGTGTGCATGCTCTCCAGACTGGCTTCCGCGACCGCGCAGGCCGGTATGGAATTCGAGATGGACGCCATCGCGGCCTGCTTCATTGGCGGTACTGCGGTAACCGGTGGCATCGGCACCATCCCCGGTGCCGTTGTCGGCGCCTTCGTGATGGGCGTCATCAACCAGGGTCTGTCCATCATGGGTGTCGATACCGCAATCGTGAAGACCATCAAGGGTCTGGTGCTCCTGGGAGCCGTCGCGGTCGACATCATGTCGAAGCGCAAGAAGAGCTGAAGTCATAGTGCCGAAGAATCTGTCGGATCCGTCCGTGTGCAAGGCGGATCCGACTTTCCCATATCTCGCCTGTCCTGCAACGTCCTGAAAAAACATCGGCTTTCGGAAGAACGCATATCTTGAAAAAGGAAACCATGATGAAACTCACCACCTCCGGCCGCGCACGTCTCTATGCGATTACCAGTGCTTCCTGCATTATTTGGCTGGTTCAGTCCGTAATCGAAGCAAACGAGGATGGAACATTGTTCTCCTATGCGACGATCATTCTCTCCCTATGTCTGGTGTTCGTCTCCGGATATTGCGCATTCAATGCGATTAGGGATTGGAACGTCAAAGATAACGAGTCGAAGCATAAGTCTGAGTGAGGGGCCATCCTCCGGACTCATTGCCAGTAAAAATAGCCGGTAGGGGCATTCGCGGCCTGCCGCAATGAGGAGACCTGCAATATCAGACCCTGCCGTTCATGCCCACTGGTGCCGTACGTGCCCTGTTCGATCGTGGCGTCGATGGTCACCCAGTCATATTCGTGCAGTTTGGCGGCTGTTGTGGTGACGGCGGTGAATCCGAATGGTGTCATGTCCAAGATGCAGCAGCTCATGAACTGGCGGGAGATCTGGAATTCGTCGGTGCCGAGCGTGGACGGTTTGCTGACGAAACCGGTGATGCGGATACGGTAACCGACGTAGGATTGCGGATTGTGGTCGATGTGTTCGAACCATGAGCCGAATTCGTCGTTGCGTACGGTGATGGTTCTACGGGTGTCATCCAATCCGTGCAGATGCCGTGCGCCGTCCGCCGCATACACGTTGCGGGGAATGGCGATGGCCCGTCCGCCTGCGTAGATGTCGAAACCGGTGCTGCCGCCCGCCTGCTGGAACGGTATGGTGATTAGCAGTGCCGGGATGATCAACGCGACCAGCCAGCGGAATGCCGACCGTTCGGTGGCATGGAACAGGCCCAGCCATGCGGCGGCAGCCAGAATCGACAATGCGATGACGGCGATGATCAGATACGGTTTCGAACGTGGCGTGGCCAGCGAAACGTATGCGCCGCTGGCCACGCTGTATGCGATGGCCGATGCGAGCGTCGCAAAGCAGAGTCCTTCGATTCGATTGGGGAGTGATGGCCGGCTGCGCATGTCAGGCTCCGGGCATCCAATGCTGCGCGATGCAGACGGCGGTGAAGCAGGCAATGGCGAACGTGCCGATGAATCTGATGACGAAACGTGGCCGGCATGCCGAAATGAGCATCAGCGTGTTCTTCAGATCCAGCACCGGGCCGAATGTCAGGAATGCGATCAATGCCGATTGCGGTAGTACGCCTACCATGCTCGAGGCGATCACGGCGTCGGAGGATGAGCATAGTGAGCAGAGAAACGCCAGCCCCATCGCCAGGATGATCGCGAGGATGCTTGCCAGTGTGGATGTGTTGAGACCGTTTGCCGATGGACGTATATATGTGCGCGCCAGGGAGGCGATGATGGCGCTGAACAGCAGGATTGGCATCATGTGTAGAAAATCGTGGTGTGTGCAGCGTAGAAAACGGATGATCGGCGGGTCGTCCGTCATCTTACGGGCATCGTCGCCGAGGCCGGTGCTGCAGCAGGCGTCATCTGCATGCCGCGTGCATGCGGTGCGATTCTTTATCGCATAATCCGCGTAATCCGTGCGATTCGCGTAATTCGTGGCGGTGGCGGAGCCTTTCGGCGGGCATAGCGCGAACGATGCGCCGACCGTCACGGCTATTATCATGCCCAGTCCCGTTCGCCAGAGCACCATCCATGGTTTGTCGGGAAACGCATACCAGGTGGACCATATCGCTATGGGATTCGTGACCGGTACGGCGGTCAGAAACGTGACTGCGCAGGGCAATGGCATGCGTTTGCGTACGATGCTTGCGAAGGTGGGCACTACCATGCAGTCGCATACTGGCAGGCATAATCCTGTGAGCAGGCCGATTGCGAGGCCGCCGAATGTCGAGTGTGGAATATGGCGGCGGATCAGCGATTCGCTGACGAATGTGGTGACGGCCGCCGACATCAACGCCCCCAGCATCATGAACGGGATGGCTTGCAGTATCAGTCCCGCGATGCCGGTCGTGATGCGAACCAGCGGAATGGTCAGGCCATGCGTCTCGAATGCGCGTGATGCCGCGATGAGGAAGGCGGCCAGCGGGGCGCCGACGATGAGAAAAAGATAATGGGCCGAATGGTCTGCGGGCGGATGGGAACTTTCAGCCATATCTGAAATCCTACCGGTCCAAGGTCGTTTTTCGGAGGGACGATGATTCGATTTCGTTCACTGTGAACGCTTAAGTTGCTGTTGAGTAAGGGAGTTGCGCATATCGCGCATTCGTAATGTGGAAGTCATTATGGCTGCGTTACCCTCGGTACAGTGAGAGGTGAGTCAATGAGGGGAGGCGTGATGACGGAGTATGATCGCCTGCAGCAGGAGCCGGATACGCGCGATTCCCTTGCCGCGATGGCTTCTCGAGTTTCCATGCGGACCGTCTCTCAGGATTCTTCTGAAGACACTGCCGCCACGCAGCCGCTTCCACCCAGTTTCATTCCTACGGCGACCGGTCGGGTTCGCCCCGTAACCGGCGCTTTTCCGCCTGTGCAGGCTGATGCGGCCACCTCTTCCCGCGAGGCGCGTTCCGTACAGTCATCTTCCAATATCTCGTTGCGTCGCACCGAACCCATCGCGATCGAGTCTTCCGCCGCGTCGGTTCCGCGTAGGGTCTCCAGTGATCCTCGCCCCGTTGCTTAGACCGATTGGATTGCTTGGATTGACCGGATTGCTTGGATTGACCGGATTGCTTGGCTCGATCGGATTGACGGAAGTTCACGGATGGCGAAATCGGCCTTGCTATTGCGTTTTCTTCAACGCATTTTGAAATGCCGTTGCCTGTTTGTCGTAGGCAGCCTTGGCTTTTGTGGCGGTATCGGCGGTGTTGGAAGGGTTGTTGGAGCACTGCAGTGTGCTTGGAATGTCAACTTTTTCGCCATACAGATTCGACAATTGGTCAAGATTGTAGTTGGCATCCATGCTGGTGAAAGCGGAATCCACCTGCGTTTTGAGCTGGGAGGCCTTGAAATATGAGTTGTTCATATCGATGACGGCTTGTTGACAGGTGGATACTCGGACCAGCTCGTGCGTTCGTAGCGATGCGCGCGCTCCCATCCATCCAAAACAGATGCTGCCGATGAGCACGATAATCGCCAAGGCGGCCACAGCCGTGTGCATGGCTTGTCTCGTGCGTTTGCGTTCCCGTTCCATGCTGTCGTGCACGCCTTGCATCACTGCCGTATAGAAGCGGTCCTTGGGCACGAACATGGATTTGATGATGGCAGGCTTCGAGCTGGGAACGGCATGCCGAGCTTTGTGCCTGCCATGCTTTTTGCTGTGCCGTGCTGCCATATCACCCTTCTGTGCCACTACGCTGTTAGGCTGTGTGCCGCAGGCTCCGCAAGTACCTTCCTACTCCGATCGCCGCAGCATATGAAGCATGTTACCGTCTCGGCCTGTACAACAGAACAATCGGGCTATCATCATTGCAACGTATTCGCAAGGCAATGGGGCGGGTTGGTGCATGGCCGCCGAAATGTCCGGATCGCTTGGATTACTCGGCGGTTTCGCGCTTGTACTGCACGAACATCTTGACGGCGTAGGCAAGGCCGCTCAGCGCGAGGATGATCGCACAGGCAACGGAGATGCCGATACCGGTCTGCGCCAACTGGCTGTACTCCGACTTGGTCACGGCACCGGAGACCGCGCTGGTCTGATTCGCGGATGACGCGCTCGCGGCGGTGCCGGACTTGGCCGTGCTGCCGTTGCCGGCGGCGGAGCTTGGTGCGGTGGTGACGGAATCGTTGCCGGAAACCGTCTGAACCGCTGTGCCGTTGCTTGCGGCGGAGTTGGCTCCGGACGTGGTACCGGTTCCGGACAAGCCATTCTGCGTATCCTTCAGCGCCTGAATGAACGACTTGTGCCATTCCTGGCGTGCGGCGACGAGCGAATCATGCTGGGTTTTCAATGCGGCGTGATCTTCCTGCAGATCGGTATGCAGCTGGTTGAGATGGGCCTGCGTATCCTGCGCATCCTGATGCAGGGTATCGTGCACCTCCTGACCGCGTTTGGAGGCACCATCGAGCGCGGTCTTGATGTCTTCGCGATCTTCCTGATAGTTCTTCCAAGCCTGCTCGCTGTACTGGCGCAACGCATCGGCGTCATCATGCGCATTCTGATGCAATTGCTCGGCATGCTGCTTGGCGGTGTCGAGGTCGGTCTTGAGCTGCTGGCCGGTCTGATGCACATGCTGCAACGTGTCGCAGAGCCTGTCCGTGTCGCAGGTGGTCATGTTCGGGCCGATTTCCGTGGTCGCTCCGGAGGTGCCGATTTCGTCTGCCATGGCTGCGGACGGCAGCGAAACCATGCCGATTGTCAGCATGCCCGCGACTGCGATTGCTGCGATGCTTTTCTTCATTGGTGCCTCTCTATACGGTTACGGACCTGTTCGCGCACAACAAACGGCGCAATGCTCCCCTTGCGACATACTAGGAGCATTTTCCTCGCCGCAAAACCGATGGGAGTGCGGCAAATGACTAATTACGGACTAATTGCGCACCGCGACCGTGAACGGGCTGGCCGGGAGGGTGTCGCCGTTGTAGAGGATGCTCGAGCAGTCGGGATTGCCGCTCCACAGATAGCGCACCTGCGTCATGTCGGCCATGGCTGCCGTGGTGGAGGTGAGCGACACCTGATTGCCTTTGATCGTGGCCGTGGCCGACGTCCAGTTGCCGCTGTTGTCGGCCACTTCGAAGCCTTGCAGTGCATCGCCGGTGGGGGAGGCCACGTTCGCAATGCCGTCCAGTGGCGTGGCATTCGGGGTTTTGGCATAGTCCGGTACGCTTGCCATGGCGCTTTTAGCATAATTCGGCTTCATGGACTGCAGCTTGTCGGCGGTGCCGTCCTTGAATGACAGGGTGATGGCGGACTTGTCGGCGCTGCGTGTCGCCGATTCGATGATCGGTCCGGACGGTACGCTCTTGCCGGCGACCATCGCTTCGTACTGTGCGGCCATGCGTGCGCCGAGAATGTCTTTGCCGAGCGGATGAATCACTTTCGATGTGCCCTTGTCGGTGTCGATGGAAACCGTCATGGCCACGTTCGCACTGTTGCGCAGATTCGCGTTGTCAAGCGTACGCAACTGCCCCTGACGCACGTTCTGCGTGTATTGATAGCCTGACCATCGCGCAAGTTGCACATACAGGAAGGGCAGGGTGCTTTCGTCGAACACCTTGCGATACTGGTTGATCAGCGCGGTCATCTGCGATTCGTAGTCCAGGGAGGTGCTGAGCGTCGAGGCGTCATTGCAGCCTTGATACCACAGCACGCCCGCCACGCGGAAGCCGGTCAGCGGCGCGATGTGGTTCGCGTAGATGTCGCCGCCCTGTACGTGGCGGCTGATTGCGGTACCACCCCATGAGGTCTGGATGATGCCGATCGGTATGTTGGTTCTTTTGGCGCGCAACTGCATTGCGAACTGCTGTGCCAGGTAACTGAGATGTTGCGAATTGGTGCTATCCGCAGTAAGCCAGCCGGAGGTCTTGTTGGCGTCGATCAGCGGGAAGTCGGTGTTGTCGACGTTATGGTCGGCCACCACGAAATGCACGTTCGCATCGGTGAGCAGTTTCGGCAGATCGCCGCGCGAGATGAGTCCGCCGCCCCAATTCCAGTTGGAGTCGTCACCGGACGAGTAGTACTGCGTGTAGTTGAGTTCCATATTCGACTGTCCGGCCGCTACGAACACGTCTCCCACATACACTTTCGCCAGGCTGAACACGGTCTCGCCGTTGTATGCGATGGTGAGACGGTATGGTTTGAGCCCGCCCTGCAACGATTTCATCGTGCAAGTGAACGCCCCGCTGTTCCTGACGGTCACGGCTGCGGAGACGGTCGTCTTGCCTTGCGTGAGCGTTGCGGACAGTTTGGATTGGTCGATGGCATCGCTGCCGGAGTCATCGTTTGCAGCGGTGGCGGTGCCTTGGATGACCAGTGGCTTGCCACGTTGGAAGACCATGTTTTCGGCATAGTATGACGGCAGGGTCACGGATATGCGCTGTGCCGAGGATTGCGTGGTCGGCTCCGCGGATTTCGCGGCGTTCCCGCAGCCGGAGACGATTGATACGATGATGGCGACGGCGGCCGCCACCGCAATCGGTATACGCATTGGCCGCTTCCTGTTCACAACTTCCCCTTTGGTATGGTGTGGCTTCACTGTGTGGAGGTTCCGCTTTTCATGAATCGTGAAGTTCACATCGTAGAGCATAGCCGACGAGCCTCAAAATCATCGCGATGGGGCCGTGCGACGGCCGGATTATGCGGTGATGCTGTGGATGGAGTGAAGATGTGATGCGGAAAACGATGCGAGATGGTTGAATGAAAAGAGACCTGCAGGGATGAGTGTGGAGAGAGGATCTGCCGGTGAATTCACTGAAGAAAGCCTTTTCAATGGTGGCGGCTGCGTTTGCCGCCGTGGCCTTGATGTTGATGGGCGCTGTTCCGGCCAGTGCGCTGATGGACCATTCGGTTGATGCCGTTGCCGGCAACGATGCGAATGCCGATGTCGTTCAGGCTGATCAGGACGAGTCGTCGCAGACCGTCATGCCTGATAATCCGCAGGCGCAATTGCCGGATTCGGTGAGTGAAAGCATTCCGGACAGTGCCACCGTGGTATCCGAGAATCTGGCGGTCACCGCCGAAGGTGACGTCAAAGACGTCGAGACCGGCGAAACGGTGACCGATCCGGAACTGGTCGGTACCGAAGAGCAGGCTCCCGATCCGTTGGCGAAAACCGACGGGGAGACCTTCATTCCGGTTGCCGCCGCCGATGTGAAGGAGGCGGTCGACGAAGCCGATGCCTCTGCGGAGCAATCGCAGGAACAATCCTCGACGGACACTGACGGCAAGGTGACGCCGGCGCAATTCACGTCGAACGAATACGGTGCGTATTGGGGCTCCTACAACAATACGAAGGCGTTCTTCGAATCAGGTGGCAATCTGTTCGTGCAGCAGGCGAAGGGCGTGATCGACGTTTCGCAATGGCAGGGCAACATCGACTGGGCCAAGGCGAAGGCCGATGGCGTGGAGGGTGCGATCATCCGCATCTCCTACGGTTGGGATAACGGATTCGACAAGACGGCGCTGCGCAATATCAGCGAATGCAAGCGGCTTGGCATCCCCTTCGGCATATACACGTATTCATATTCGTATGATGCGGCCACGGCCACCGCAGAGGGCAATGATCTGGTCGGACTGCTCAAGAAGGCCGGCGTTTCGCCGAACGACCTGTCCTTCCCGGTATATTACGATTTGGAACAATGGACGTGGACGGGCCATCAGGTACCGACCGATCCGAATGTATATAACGGCATCGTGAATGCGTGGTGGGGTCGTCTGCAGGCGGCCGGGTACAACAATCTGGGCGTGTACTCGTATACGAGCTATCTGAACGGTCCGCTCAACCATGGCAACATTCGGTCCAAGGCCAAGTGGGTGGCCAGTTACGGTCCCCGCACCAACTTCTCCTATTCGGCGAACAATCGTGGCTGGCAATATACGAGCGTCGGCCATGTGAACGGCATCAGCGGCAACGTCGACATGAATGCGTTCGGCAACAGGGAATACGTGAACCCTGCGGCCCATTGGGTTACGCGCAACGGTCAGAAATACTGGCAGGATGCCGACGGCACCTATGCTCGCGGCAAGGAGATCTTCGACCCCGACAGCAACGCCTGGTATTGGATTGACTCGAACGGGGTCATGGCGTGCAACAAAGATGTCTATCTGCGTTCGAACGGTGGCAAATGGGTTCGCTATGACTCCAACGGCCATATGGTCAAGGGCGAGGATTACCGCTATGGCGGCTGGTACTATTTCGACACGACCACCGGGGCCATGGCCAAAGGCGTCAAGTACATCTCCTCCAACGGCGGCAAAAAGGTCTATTACGACGTCATCACCGGCAAGATGGCCCATGGCGAGGTCTACCTGAATTACGACAAGACGCATACCGGCTGGTATCTGTTCGACAAGACCACCGGAGCCATGGTGTACGGGGACGTCTATCTGCGTTCGAACGGTGGCAAATGGGTGCGCTACGACCGTTCCACCGGCAAGATGGTCAAGGGACTGCATAAGCAGAACGGTGCGTGGTATTACTTCGATGAAACCACCGGTGCCATGGCCCATGGCCGCACGTGGGTGCCGGAATGGGAGGAATGGCACACGTTCGATACGATTACCGGTCGCGGCTGAGAAGCTACGGAAAGCTCAGATTTTCTGGGACGTCACCGTACCGTCATCGCCCAGCTGGAGGATTTCGAATGATCCGTCTTCCTGACTGATGCCGATGATGTTGCCGGTCTGCGCCGATGCCACCGCCGCATTGCGGTCGAATGCTTCGGGAACATAGATCTGTGCCTTCTTGCCGTCCAACGGCGTGATGTCGGCGGTCGGGCACTGCAGGTTCACTGCGGTCAGCGGCAGGTCGGCGAGGGCTTGCAGATCGCAGGCGTGGTCCGGCAGGGAAACGTTGTTCAGGGATGTGAGCTTGGCAAGCGATGAAATGTCGGAGATGGCGGTGTCCTGCAGATTGATCTGCGTCAGCGAGGCCATTGATTCGACCGGCGTGATGCTCTTCAACGCGCTGAATTCGCTGAGATCCAAGTCGGTGACACCGGTGAAACGTTGCAGCCCCTCCAGCGTGGTGACGTGCTTGAGATCGCTTTTGCCGCAAGGCTGGTATTGGGTTGCGTACTGCGTGAAGGCCAAGGATGTGAGTTGTGCGGCCTTGGTTGAGGGGAAGGCCTTGCCGGATGCGTCGAGAATGGACGCAAGGCAGGAGGCCAACGTCTTGTCTGGTACGACTTTGGAGAAACTCGTGGCGACCGACGCATCGGTTTTGGTGTCATCCAACGTCGTCGGAGTGGAGGTGGGGGAGGGCGTTCGCGATGCCTCACTGCCATGGGTGGAGCATGCCGTTAGGGAGAGCGACAGAACCACGGTCATTGCCAATGTGCAGGCGCGAACGCCTCGTTTCATATGCCACCGCCTTATTGTGATATGTGAAGGTCCATGCGAATCGGTTACGGGACCGGATCCGGAAGATCACTCGTCGTAATACGGATGGGCGTAGCGTGCGCCGCTGTAAGCCGAACGTACGCCGATGTTGCCGTAGGCTGCGTCGACGATCACCACATTGCCGCCGTTCACCTCGATTACGATGCCGGCATGGCTGGCGCTGTAATTGCTGGCCCAGGAGTCGCTGAACTTCCAGAAGGCGACATCGCCCACCTGCGGGGTGCTGCTGACGCGGCCGCGGGAGTTGTACCAGTCGAAGTTGTGGTGAGGCCAACCGGTCTTGGCTCCATCGCAAAGGAATACGTCCAGGCCTGCGGCATGGAAGACGTACCAGACAAACGACATGCACGGGCCGAACGGGCAGATGAGGCCGCCGTTCGCCGCCAATGCGCCCGGGCAATCGGGGTGCTGGCTGGAATAGGTGCGTGCGTATGATGCCAGGCGATTGGCGATCTGCTGCTTGCTGTACTGCGCGCCGGTGTACGGGTCGAAGAAGTAGTGGTGACCGTCGATGATGGCACCGCCGTGAACCATGCGGCCGGTGATCTTGTCGTAATACACCCACTTGTTGCCGCTCGCCATCCAGGTTCTGCCCTTGGCCAGAGCGCCGGTGACCGGCTTCATGTAGTACCAGCCGCCGTTGATGTAGCGCTCGCCGTACTGCATTTTGCCGGTGATCTTGTCGTAGTACACCCACTTGTTGGTCTGTCGGATGTATACGAAATCATGGGCCATCTTGCCGGTGTACTGATCGAAGTAGTACCAGCCGGTATGTTCCTTGTCGTAGTGCAGATAGGCTTCGCCGTGGGCCATCCTGCCGGTCACCACGTCGTAATACACCCACTTGCCGCCATTGGAGGAGATGTGTTTGACGCCCTTGACCATGGCGCCGGTGGTCGTATCGAAGTAGTACCAGCCGCCGTTGTGGTAGTTCTCGCCCTTGACCAGGTTGCCGCTCTGATCAAAACGAACCCATATGCCTTCCTTGCGGTTGTTCGGGTCGTTGGGGATGAACACATCCTTGCTGACGGCCATGACGCCGTTCTCGTAGTAGTGCTGCTTGTTCTGATCCCAGCCGTTTTCCGGTTTGGCCGGCTCGGATGGCTGAGCGGGCTCGGTCGTCTTGTTCGGGTCGGCCGTCGTACCGGGATCGACCGATTTGCCGGAAGCCTCCTCGGACTGCGCTTCGGCATCCGACTGCGCTTCGGCATCCGACTGCGCTTCGGTTCCGGACTGTGCGGTGGCGCCGGACTGGGCCGTCTTCGGGCTTGACATGGGGGTTTGGGAAGAGGCCGCGTCATGTGATGCGTCCGAAGTGGCATCGTTCTCGGTGCTACTTGAGGACTGGGTCTCTCCGGCCGGTTGTGATGTTGAGTATGATTGCGTTGCGGTCGGGGCATCGGCCAGTGCGATTGCGGGATAGCTGATTCCCTGAAGTACTGTGACGGCGATGAATCCGGCCATGATCAATGTTCGTTTATGCATTGGTGGTGAATCCCCCTCTGTGTTCCCTTAGGGGGCATGCTATAACGGTCGCATGACAACGGGAGGGGGATTCCCGGCGCATGGGTTGGCCGCCTGTCATACACTATTAAGCATGACGAACGAAGAGAATGCTTACGATACGTGTGCCCGGTTGCGTGAAGCGCCGGCAATGGTGTTTGTGATTCCCTGCTACAACGAGGAGGCCGCACTGCACGTCACCGCAGGGGTTCTGAAGAGCAAACTTCAGGATTTGAAGGATGCCGGTCAGATCGCTTCCGATAGTTCGGTCGTTTTCGTGGATGACGGCTCCGCTGACAAGACATGGGATGTGATCACGTCCCTGCATAACGAGTGCCCTGACATGTTCCACGGGGTGAAGCTCGCCCATAATCGAGGGCATCAGAATGCGCTGTTCGCGGGGCTGATGCATGCGCTGCACTTGAACGTCGATGCCGCGGTCTCCATGGATGCCGACTTGCAGGATGATCCGAATGCCGTCGACGGCATGGTCGCCGCTTACCGTGAAGGCGCCGAAATCGTGTACGGCGTACGCGATAACCGCGATACCGACACCGTATTCAAGCGGGGAACCGCTCACGCCTTCTATTCGATGATGAAGTGGCTGGGCACCGAAACCGTTCCCGACCATGCCGACTATCGATTGATGAGCCGTGCGGCCCTGCAGGCCCTGTCGCAGTACAGGGAATCGAATCTGTTCCTGCGCGGTCTGGTGCCATCCCTCGGATTCAAGACCGCAAAGGTGTTCTACAAGCGCGGCACCCGCGTGGCCGGCGAATCGAAGTATCCGCTGAAAAAAATGGTCTCCTTCGCCATCGAAGGCGTTACGTCGTTCTCCACCAAACCATTGACCATGATTACCGGGCTTGGCGTATTCTCCGTGTTCGTGGGCGTCATCATGCTGGTGTACACGCTGATTTCGGTGTTTTCCGGGCATGCCGTGGCAGGTTGGGGTTCCATGATGTGCTCGCTGTGGATTCTGGGCGGTTTCATTCTGCTGTCGCTGGGCGTGACGGGCGAGTACATCGCCAAGATTTATCTGGAAGTGAAGGCGCGCCCGCGCTATATCATTGAAGAATCGCTATAAGCGGCCGATGATGGGCCGTTCTCGCATTTTCCGGGCAAGATGGGATGATTGAGTGAACGAGCGGAACATACATGCCGTATCTGAACGTCAGTCGGTATTCTGGCGGACTGTGCCTCGCTGGCTGACGGTGCTGGCACTGGGATTTCAGGCCGCGGTCGTCGCCGTATTGCTGGTGCTGTCGATCTGCTTCACCGTCATATTCGAACGAAGCGCGCCGGAACCTGGCAATGTCACGGAACGGGTGCACTACCATCTGGGGCTGCCCTCCATACCCTTCGTGCTGGGAATCGTGGCGTTGTTCGCGGCGCTGGCATTGTTGGCGGTCGGCATCGCACGCCTCCCGAAACGTTGGGTGCTGGTCGCGTTGCTGGTCTACGTAACCGTCGTGCAAATCATCTGGATAACCTCATTGGGTCTGACCACCTACGGATATCCGGATTCCCGAAGCCTGATGGATGCCGCCGATACCCTTCTCAAGGGAAACCTGAACCAGTTCAGCCCGGATTTCTGCCCGCATGGCAGCACTGAGGCGGCATGCGTAAACAGGGGCATCCCGAGCGCATACACGTACTTCTCGTACTATCCGTTCCAAAGCGGACCGATGCTCTGGTATCTGCTGGTGTTCGCCCTGTTCGGCGCGAAGAACGTCTTCGCCTTCCAGATCGTCAGCGCGCTCGCGGTCACCGCTCTGGTGGCGGTGCTCTGGCGTTTCGGCACCCATCTGGGGCTTGATGCGGTGGGCCATGGCGCGTTCACCGTGCTGGTGGCGACCTGTGTGCCGTTGTTGATGTTCGCCGCATTCGTATACCCGAACGCCGTGGGCTTCTTCATCACCATCGCGGGGGCCGCGGCGGTGGCCGAAGCGTTCCATATGAAGAAGGTCTGGACCAGCGGGCTCACGATCGTGGCCGGCTTCCTGATCTGCGGCATCGGCATCGTGTTCAAATCCACGTATCAGATCGTGATTCTGGCCGCAATCCTCGCCGTGATCTTCGCGGTATGGCGCAATCGCCGTTTCTGGCAGCTGATTGTCGCCTTCGTGTCCGCAGGCGGGGCCTTTGTGATTTCCAAACTGCCCGTCAGTTTGGTGCAGCATTGGACCGGACAGGATTTCGGCAAGGGCATGCCGATGATTTCCTGGATTGCACTTGGCATGGGGGAGCCGGATAACGTACCTGCCGGTTGGTGGAGCAGGTTCGCGTTGGACGCATTCGAGAAAACCGGCAATGATTATGCGCAGCAGTCGCAGATTTCCACGGATTTCGTCAAGAGCCGCCTCGCCGAACTCTTAGGCGATCCGGGTGAGGGACTGCGTTTCTTCACCGCCAAACTGGCGTCGGAATGGGCTGAGCCCACGTTCATGACGTCGCTGTATTCCGAGCTTGGTGATTCGTCGAATCATTTTTCCGGATTGGCCTCCTTCCTGCTGGTGGGGCGTGGATCGAACATCCTGCTGCGATATGAGAACGTAGCCCAGACGGTGATGTATCTGCTGGCATTCATCGGACTCATCGCACTGACCCGCGCGGTGTTCAGGAACCGTAATGAGGAAGGCAATGCCGACAAGGTATTCGTGCAGGTGCTGCTGTGCGCCTCATTCCTTGGTGGCTTCCTATGTTACGTGCTGTGGGAGGCCAAGGGCATCTATACATTGCCGTTCTACCTGTTGCTGGTACCCATGGCGGCCTATGGCATCCAAACGGCGGTGGCCTGGGGTAAAAGCGTCCATCAACGGCGTCGTCTTGCCGCAAGACCTGTTGCGGTACAGTGATAACGGAAAAAATCGCATGATTGGGAGGTGCGGCATGCATGGCAAACAGGCAATGGCGCTTGGAGCCGTTCTTTTTTCGATGTCGATAGGTGTGCTTGGTCTGTGTGCGAGTGTCGCGCAGGCCGATGCCGAAACGACTCAGGTTCCGGCCGTATCCGCCGAATCGAAGAACGGTTGGGATCAGGGTAGGCAGCATTACTACGAGAACGGTGAAATGGTCCGCTCCCGGGAAATCTATGACCGGCAGGACGGCAACTGGTACTGGATCGATGGCGATGGCACCGTGGCCCGTAACAAAGACGTCTACCTGCATTCGAACGGTGGCAAGTGGGTGCGCTACGATGCCAACGGCCACATGATCAAAGGCGAGGACTATCGCTATGGCGGATGGTATTACTTCGACCGCCATACCGGCGCCATGGCCAAGGGCATGACCTTCGTGCCTTCAAACGGCGGCAAATGGGTCTATTACGACTGGATTACCGGCAAGATGGCATACGGCGAACGACTGGTGAACTATGATGCCGCACATACCGGCTGGTACCATTTCGACGAACATACCGGTGCCATGACCCATGGCTTCTACTACAACGCGTCCCAGCACAAGTGGGTCTGCTATGATCCGGTTTCCGGTCAGATGCTCCATGGACAGCATGCGGTGAATGGTCATTGGTATGACTTCGATGATACGACCGGTGCGGTCAAATACGGCTTTGTCTACCATGCCAAGCAGCAGAAATGGGTGTTCTACGACCGCCGCATGGGCTGGATGCTGTATGGCGAACAACCGATTGACGGAGCCTGGTATCTGTTGGACGCCAATACCGGAGCCGTCCGGTATGGCTGGCAGTGGGTTGGTGGCAAGCATGTGTGCTACGACTGGCCCAGCGGGAAGATGCTGTATGGCTGGCACAGCGTGAATGGTGCGAACTACTATTTCAATACCGTCACCGGTGCGCTTGATACCCGCCGTTCGGCAGCAATACCGCAAGATACCGTACAGGCTTCCGCAGGCGGTTTTGGCGCACGTATCCGGCAGGGAAAGTACCATTCGGTGCGCATCTTGGGCGATAGCATCGCAGCAGGTGTCGGCTCCGATGAGACGTACCCGTATACTTCCCGTGAGCTGTTCCGTCTGGAAGGGACTACGTATTATGAGCCGTCGTCGCAATCTCGCATGGCGGTCAACGATCTGAGGCACTATCTGGAATCTCGAGGCGTGTCGGTGACCAACGCCAGCGCTCCGGGCAAGGGCTCGTATTCGGCGTACAACTCCATCGGTGACGATACGCTCGGCCATGAGGATGCGGCCATCGTGATGCTCGGCGCAAACGACCGGCTGAGACTGTCGAACGTCAACGATTTCACGGCCGCGGCGGAATCGTATCTGAACAGGGTCGCAGCTCGTTACGGCTCGCAGAACGTGTATGTGATCGCGAATATCGATACGTTGTCGGATCCTCGGAGCCTGACCATGAATCAGGAGAATGCGGCACTGCAGCAGATCTGCAGACGGCATGGATGGCAGTATGCCTCGCTGTATTCGGCGTTCCAGACGGTCGGCCGCACCACCGGCATGCCGCAGCAGGCGCTGTATACCGACGGCATTCATCCGAATCGCATGGGTCAGGAAGTGATGTGGCGGGCCATGCGCCAGCTGCTCGGTCTATAGGGTGAGGGAATCTAAACCGGTAGACCGAGCAGGGAGAAGACCGAATACACTATGCAACGAATCCGTTTCTTCGACATAGCCAAAGGCATTGCCATTCTTGCCGTGATTCTGGGGCACAGCGCCATTGAGGCGAACGTATTCATCCCTCATCACACCGCGCAGCTGGTGGTGGCGGTCTGCTTCTCCTTCCACATGCCGTTGTTCTTCATACTGTCCGGCTATTTCATGCATCCGGAACGTAGCTTCCGCTGGGCGAAGGAAGCCAGGCAGTTGCTGTGCACATACGCGGTGACGGGCGTGGCGGTGTTGGTCGGTGTGACGTGCATGGCCACCGTCAACCATGAAGGCCGGGCTTACATGCTACGCCGCTGGGGCGAGGCGGTACTGTATGGTAGCGGTGACATCTCCGACCGTACATTATGGCCTGTGGAGCTGCGCATCGGTGCGATCTGGTTCCTGTTGGCTTTGTTCTGGGCGCATCTGTTGCTGCATGCCTTCGCCAAATTGCCGTATACGCCGGTCTGGGTGGTGTCCAGCTTTGCGATCGGTTATATTTCCGCCCGATACGTGTGGTTGCCTTGGAGCTTGCAGTCGGGTATGTGCGCGGTCGCGTTCGTATATGTCGGCTACTTGGCGAAACGGTATGACCTGATGGGCCATGTAAAGCGCTTCCCGTGGCTGTGGGGCGTTGCCGGCGTGATCTGGGTCGTCGCCATCGTCCGATTCGGAGGCATGAGCATGGCCATCAACAACTACGGCACCCGCCCGGTGCAGGCGGTGATCGGCAGCCTCGCGGGAACGTTGTGCGTGGTCGGCATTTCGAAGCTGCTCGACCATGTGCCCGCTTTGGGAAGGGCGCTGAGCTGGACTGGGCAGTCGAGCCTCGCCATTTTATGTGTGCATCTTGTTGAGGATGATGTGTTGCCGTGGCAGATGTATTTGGGGGTGTTGCACAACCTGTTGCCACATATCCCGCTGACTGTGACGAGTTTTGTGGTGCGTTTGCCGATTGATCTGGCGTTTGCGGCACTGCTGTATTATGTACCAGTGGTCAACGAGTGGTTCTACCCGCAGTTGGCGAAACGCAGGCAAGCCGCCGCGTGAATGAGGCTGCAAGGGGCAGCCGCGAAAAAACAGAGGGGAAATCAGATGAGAAGAAGAAGGGCTATCGTTGCGCTTATTGGTACAACGGTGTCTCTAATGATGTGCATGCCCACCGGAGCATTCGCTCAGGATGCGCAATCGAACGATGATGACATCCATACCAGCGCTCAGCTGCGTGCTGAGGCAGCCGAACAGAATGCCGATCAGGAACGGCAGCTGCTGGAGGAATCCACGCAGAACGAATCCGACATCGTCCCTCTTGCGGAGGACTCTTCGTATCCGGCTCCATGGAATGAAGGAACGGACACGGGAGTCAAGGATCAGCCCGCACAGGTGGCGGGCGTCTCCTCCATGCAGGACGATACCGTGCGCGGTGTGAACCTCACCTCGTATCAGGCCATGAAAGCCGCGCGAACCGCCAAGAACGGCTATGCCTTCAAGGATTTCGACGGCAATAATTTGGATGACAACGGCATGATGCAGCTGTTGAAGGCCTCGGGAATCAACTATGTGCTGCTGAAGGTCGCGGTGAATCCTACGGACGGCAACGGCAACACGTACGGTGGCGGCAATCCGACGCTCGATAACGCCATTGCCACGGCCAAAGCGGCTCAGGCCAATGGCCTGAACGTCAACATCCAATTCCTGTATTCCGATTTCTACACGTCGAAGACCGTGCAGAAGTTGCCGAAGGGCTGGCCTACGAATCTGGCCAAGCTGACCAGTCAGGTGAGCGATTACACCGCCGATTCCCTTTCCAAGCTCAAGGCTGCCGGCGTAACGCCGAACATGGTGACCATCGGCAGTGAGATCAGCTCACCGTACTATGCGGACAGCGAGAACAAGAAGGATCTGCAGGGCAGCTTTCTGGGGCAGGACGATTGGAAGGGCATGTCACAGCTGATCAGTGCCGCCAGCAAGGCGATCCGCGCCAACAATGCCGGCACCAGGATCGCGGTCGGCTGCTCGTCGGTGGACCAGACGCTGACCACCACGTACGTCGACATGCTCAAGTACTACAAGGTCGATTACGACGTGATCGGCACCAAAGTGTATGCAGCCTATGACGATCTGAACAGCTTGGCACAATCCCGCCGGATGATTTCCGAAGAGTACGGCAAATCCATGGCGGTGCTTGACGTACTGTATCCGTTCACCGAATACGACAGCGATGGGCAGGGTAACACCAGCGGAGCCAGTGACCTTAAACAGAGCGGCAAGACGCTTAGCCCGCAAGGCCAGGCGGACTATATCCGCAGCCTGTACAAGGCTATGGTGTCTGCGAAGAACAATGCCGGCGGCGCCGGCGTGTTCTATGGCGATGCCACTTGGATCGCAGTGAAGGGCGGCCTGTGGAACGCCGATGACAACTGGAACTCCGCCAATAAATACGGCACTGGTTGGGCCAGCAAGTATGCGGCGGACTATGTCGACTATGCCGACAACGGTGGAGCCAGCCAGCAAGATGATGCGGCCCTGTTTGATGATCTAGGCCAGCCATTGCAGTCGCTGAAGGTGTTCGGCCAGCTGACGGCGGCGAACCCGGAAGATGCCGACATGGTGCCGACCGCCGAAGATCCGTACAAGACGGGCGCCGACACCGGCGCGGCACAACAAACCGCTTCGGTGGAGCAGGTGCCTACGGTGACCGAAGACACCATACGCGGTGCCGATGTGTCCAGTTATGAGGCGCTGTATAAGGCCGGAGTGCGGTTCAAGAACTTCGACGGCCAAGAGGAATCGCTGTTCAAGATCCTGCATGACAACGGCGTGAACTGGGTGCGTCTGCGCTTGTTCAACGATCCATATGATGAGAACGGCAACAGCTACGGCAGCGGCACCGACGATCTCGACACCGTGACCCGCATGGCCAAGGAAGCCACGCAGTATGGCATGAAAGTGCTGCTCGACCTGCATTACAACGATTTCTATGCCTCTTCGTGGCGTACGCCGAAAGCATGGAAGGGACACAATCTCAGCCAGCTGAAGACCGACGTGTATGACTTCACCAAGAACGTGATGCAGACGATGGTGAACAACGGCGTGGATCTTGGCATGGTGCAGCTTGGCAATGAGTCGAACAGCGGTCTGTGCGGCGTGACGGTGAGCTACTGGGACAACGCCAAGGACCAGGAGTGGAAGAACTTCGTGGACCTGATGAACGAAGGTTCCAAGGCCATTCGCCAGTATGCCCCGAAAGGCACCAAGGTGGCCGTGCACTTCATGTACACGGATTCGGGTTCCGCCGACTTTGCGTTGAACTACTTCAAGAAATACAAGCTGGACTACGACGTGTACGGCAGCACGTACTATCCGTTCTGGAGCTCCGGATCGGACGGTACCGATGCCAACCAGGATCCGATGGGTGCGCTCATCAAGCTGGAGCAGGTCGTCACCGAAAAGTACAAGAAGGAATTCGCGGTCGTCGAATTCAGCTATCCGTTCACCGAGAACGATAGTGACGGCGGCTCGAACAATCTTTCCGGCCCGAACACCGACAAGAACAACAAATATCCGTATCAGGTAAGCGTGCAGGGGCAGGCCGACGTGATCCACGATACGTTGGAGACGGTCACTTCCGCCGACGGCGGCACGGGTCTTGGCCTCGGCGCCTTCTACTGGGAGCCGGCATGGATTGCCGTGGTGCCGGGAACCAACCATTGGGCCGTCAACAAGGCCTATGCCAACGATGCGGCCACTGGCTGGGCAAGTTCCTATGCCAAGAACAATGATCCGAGCAGCACCGAATACGATGCGTGGAGCGCTTCGGGCTGGGACAATCAGGCCGTGTTCGACGATCATGGCAATCCGCTGCAGTCGCTGAAGGCGTTCAAGGAGGTCATCAGTACGAAGACGACTCCCGAAACGAAGAACGGCTGGGTGATGGATGGCCGCGTACGTCACTGGTACGACAACGGGCGTATGGCACGCAGTCATGCCTTCTATGATCCGGACAGCAACGCTTGGTACTGGGCCGATGCCGACGGCACCATCGCCTGCGACAAGGACGTGTTCATCCCGAAGGATGAATCCAACCGTGCCAAGGGCGGCAAGTGGGTGCGTTTCGATGCGAACTCGCATATGGTCAAGGGCGAGCAGTACTCCACCAAGGCCAATCATGTCGGCTGGTACTACTTCGATCCGGTCACCGGCGAGATGGCCAAGGGCATGAAATATGTGTCGTCCAACGGCGGCAAGTGGGTGTATTACGACTGGATCACCGGCATCATGGCCCACGGCGAGCAGTTCGTGAACTATGACAAGGCGCATACAGGCTGGTATCTGTTCGATAAGACCACCGGCGCGATGTACCACGGCGACACCTACATCCGCTCGAACGGCGGCAAGTGGGTGCGTTACGACCCGGTGACCGGCATCATGGTGCACGGACTCGACCGCCGTAACGGTGCCTGGTATTACTTCGACCAGTACACCGGCAAGATGGCCCATGGTCGCAGTTGGGTCCCCGAATGGCATGCCTGGCATCATTTCGACAAGGTGACCGGCCGAGGGTGATGCATGGATATGCGGGGTGTGCATTCTTAGGGATGCACACCCCGCATGCGCTCTTCAGGGCCTACCAGTATCCTATGACGTATGACTTCGATGAAATTCGCGAACATACTGTTGGAGACGAATCCTCGCTCTGTCGCCTATCCGGCACTGTACTGCCGTTCCGATCAGCCGGTCGTTTTTGACGAACAACTCGGCGAGTGGAAGATGTTCACCGCCGGAACCTTTGATTTCAGCACGTATTTTAACTCGCTATCCGTGATGAAGCTGAAGCGCTATACGCGTGCGACCAGCTTCACCCTGCATCTCGAGCTCAAGGGCGCCGCTTGCGAAGTGCAGCAGACCATGGGTGACGCCTTTGCCCACGATCCGATTCCCGTCGAAGGTGTTTCCTGCAAGCAGGAGGCGTCCGATGAATGGCAGACCGTCGACCTTGCTCTGAACGTCACCGATGATATGGTCATCATCGGCTTCCTCATTAAGACCGAAGGAACCGTCGCCATTCGCAATGGCTACTATGAGCTGGATATCGATGGCGAACTCAATGATGTCGAGCTCGTCCTGTCCACCACCACGTTCAAGAAGGAAGCGTTCATAGAACGCAATATCGGCTTGGTCAAGGATCAGATCATCGGCTCCGATGACCCGATTGCCGAACATTTCCACATGTACGTAATGGATAACGGCCGCACTCTGGATGCCGACAAGCTCAGCGGCGACCGTGTCACGGTGGTGCCGAACGATAACGTCGGTGGCGCAGGCGGCTTTACCCGTGGCATGATCACCGCAATGGAACAGGATCCGAAGGCCACCAATATCCTGCTGATGGATGACGATGTCGCGGTATCACCGGAAAGCATCAAGCGCACTTACAATTTGCTCCGCATTCTCAAGGACGAGCATCGCGAAGACATGATCAGCGGTGCCATGCTGAACTACGAGATCGGTGAGGATCAGTGGGAAGACATCGGCAACATGACCCCGCAGGGCACGTTCGCCGGCTGCAAGCCGGGTCTGCGTTTGACCCTGTTCGATGATCTGATCTACAACGAGATGTACACGCCGACCAAGTGGCAGAAAGATAACATGTATGCCGCTTGGTGGTACTGCTGCATTCCGATTTCCGTCATCGAGAGGAACGGTTTGCCACTGCCGGTGTTCGTGCGTTGCGACGACGCCGAATACGGTATCCGTTGCAAGACCGGTTTCATCACCATGAACAGTCTGTGCGTGTGGCACATGTCGTTCTTCGAACGCTACAACGCCGCCGTGGAACGCTATCAGACCACGCGCAACACCATGATTGCCCAAGCGACGTGCGGTATGGCGCCGGATGCTGATTTTATGCGCGAACTGCATAACAACATTCGTTTGGAACTCAAGAAATTCGGGTATGAGAATGCGGAGCTGTGCTTGGATGCCTTCGAGGATTTCCTGAAGGGGCCGGCGTTCATCAAGAAGCCCGGGCAGTCCGAACAGAGTTTTATGGCGGCGAATCGCAACAAGGAGCAACTCGTCGATTTCGAGACCCTTCAGGAACAGGCTGACAAGGATCCGGAGCTGTCCGGTTTCCGTGTCGAAGATGTCGATCGTCAGCTGATCGACGGCGACAAGCCGCGTAGTCTGAAAGAGCGTCTGGAGGATCTGATTACCGACAACAACCAGCGTTACCTCAGGAAGGGCGGTTCCGGATATGCCGTTATCCCGTTGCAGGGTTGGTTGTATCCGGCCGGTGTCATTCGTGGTAAGCACAAGTTGGTGGTCTTGGATTGGTATAACCGCAAGGGGGCTATCCGTACCAAGGATGTGAACCGCTATGCGCAGATCAAGAAGCGTTATGCGAGGGATCTTAAGTACTACAAGGCCAACATTGAACGTTTGCGTAAGGAATACGCCGATGCGCGCGCCGAATTGACTTCGGTGGCGTATTGGAAGCACTACCTGAAGATGGACTGATCTCACAGGCTATTGACAGTATGCCGCATGTGCCCCGATAGGGGTGCATGCGGTAGTATTTTTCTTTACCGGCCCGTGCGAAGTAAGGAACGATTATGGCATCTGTAGTGAGACGAATGCGCGAAAAGCTCTTTTGGCCATCAGAACGTTCCATGCAAAGGCTCATGGATAGGGTCGATGATTTGGAAAGGGAGAACAACAGTCTTGGCGAGGCGCTGAAACAGCAGGAATCGATGCTGTGTGAACTTCGTGACGTCATATACGGTGTCCGCGGCTTGGGTGAGGACACTCGCAACCTGGTCGACACCGTGCATCGGATGCAGATAGCCGAAAAGTCGAAGGCCGACATTCGTTTCTGGGCACAGTACCGTAGACCGGACGAAACCAGTCTGGACGCACGCAAACGCTTCTTTCTCGACCTGCCGAAGGCGGAAGGCGACATCGGTCTGCTGCAGGCGGCGCTGAACAGGATGCTCAACGATTTCGCAGACATCTGCAATGCCAACGACATCACCCAATACTGGCTGGTCGGCGGCACGTTGCTCGGTGCGGTACGCCATCACGGTTTCATTCCGTGGGATGACGATCTTGATCTCGGCATCATGCGTGACGACCTGGAGCGTCTTGAGCAGGTGCTTGCGTCGAATCCGGATTATCAGGTCACCGTGGTCTGGGATCGCATCGTGCATTGCCGTCAGGTGCGTTTCGCCCCGCGTGATCCCCGTGTTCCGGGATTCGTGGACCTGTTCCCGTTCGATTGGGTGCGCACGCCCGACCATGACACGTTCCTGAAGGTGCAGGAGTATAGACGGGCCGCCATCGAAGCATCGGAAGCCGATGAGCACATCCGTGCGGCCTGGGACGAAAACGTATATGTTCCCGCCGATTCGGAAGCCGGAACGCTGATCACAAAGGCGTTTGACGACCAGCTGGCCAAGATGCGTGAGACCGGCGTGGTCTGCTCCCGGCAGGAGGCGGCGGCATCGTCCGTGCCTACGACAATATGGACCACCCCAGTGGATTCGAATGGATCAGCGCCATCGACGACATCTTCCCACTGCCGCTGATGCACTTCGAAAACCGTGCGTATCCGGTTCCGGCGAATCACATGTATCTGCTGAGCCATGCCTATGGCGACATCTTCTCCTTGCCCGACGATATCGGTCTGCATTTCGAACACGTCGATCGCCACGCCTTGGCGGAGGCGGATGCGAACATCATTCGCGAATACATCGAACGATGAATTTCAGCATGGCCCGCCGAGAGGTATAGAGTGAACTCCATGAAGAATGTAGCGGTAGTGGTAGCGGGCGGTTCTGGAACCCGAATGGGGCAGGATATTCCGAAGCAGTTCATCAACGTGTTCGACAAGCCCGTGCTCATCTACACGCTGGAGAGCTTCCAACGCCACCCCGACGTCGACGCCATCGCGGTGGTGTGCATCGACGGCTGGCAGACCATGGTTGACGCCTATGCCAAGCAGTTCAACATCGACAAGCTCCAGTGGATCGTGCCCGGTGGCGGCAGCGTGCAGGAATCCATCTGCAACGGTGTGGAACATCTGGAGCATGAACTCGATCCGGAAGACATCGTCATCATCCATGACGGCATCCGACCGCTGATCGACGCCGACGTACTCACCGACGTGATCCAAGTATGCGAACGGTATGGCAATGCCGTAACCTCGCTTCCATACAACGAACAGATCTTCGTGATCAATCAGGATGACCCATCGACCACCGTACAGTATGTGCCGCGCGAACAGCTTCGCCGCGTCTCCACGCCGCAGGCCTACCGTTACGGCAAGCTTCTGGCCGCCTATCGCAAGGCGTTCAAGGAGAACATCGGCATCCACGGTTCCAGCTACATCAATACCATGATGGTCGATTTGGGCGAAACCCTGCATTTCGCCAAAGGTTCGGACAAGAACATCAAGCTCACCACCAAAGGCGATCTGGAATTGTTCAAGGCCTACATCACGGCGGATGAGGACACCTGGCTGAAATAACATACCGAACATCGAAAGGAACGGCATTGCCCGACCAGCGTCTGCAATCACGGCTCTACCAAGACGACCTGTCATATTGCGCGGCCCTGCCCATCGACTGGTCCCGACTGAACGGCAAGACCATCGCGGTATCCGGTGCGACCGGCATGATCGGCACTTTCCTCATCGATGTATTGATGCGCAAGAATGCGGAAGCGGATTTCCGGTGCGATGTCATCGCCATCGGGCGGAATGCCGAGCGGATTCGCGCTCGCTTCCCATATGTCGGCGGCGAACATTTCCATGTCGCGCAGATGGATGTGTCCGTACCGGGTGCCTGCCCCGAACTTCCAGCCGATATCGTAGTGCATCTGGCCAGCACCACGCATCCCAGGGCCTATGCCACGGAACCGGTCGCCACCATCACCTCCAACATCATCGGACTGAAGAATCTGCTGGACTACGCTTGCGGCAACGACGCCTCGCGGCATGGCGACGGCATCGACTTCGTCTTCGCATCATCCGTGGAAGTCTACGGACAGAATCGCGGCGATGTCGAACGGTTCGACGAACGGTACTGCGGATATATCGACGCCAATACGTTGCGTGCCGGCTATCCGGAGGCCAAGCGTTTGGGCGAATCCCTGTGCCAGGCCTACCGTGAACAGTATGGTGTGCGTCCGGTCATACCCCGCATCGCGCGCACGTATGGTCCCACGTTGCACGCGGACGACAGCAAGGCGTTGTCGCAATTCATCCATCGGGGGCTTGCCGGCGAAGACATCATCCTGAAAAGCGAAGGCACGCAACGGTATTCCTACGCCTACGTGGGCGATACCGTGACGGGACTGCTGTATTGCATGATGCAGGGCAAGGCAGGTGAGGCCTACAACATCGCCGATTCCGCGTCCGACTGCCGACTGCGCGATCTGGCTGCCCTAGTGGCCGAATATTGCGGGGTCGAGGTTCGTTTCGAGCTTCCTGACGAGGTGGAATCCAAAGGCTATTCCAAAGCGACGCTCGCGTTGATGGATGGCGGCAAGCTCGCCGGTTTGGGCTGGAAGGCGAAGTATCCGATTCGGCAAGGCATCGAACGCACCCTGCACATGATGCGGAACGCAGGATGATGTAAGGAAATGCGGGGCATTCCGCCGCGCAAAGTCGCTTAAGAACGGGCACTGATAGGATACAACTTGTGAAACAGCTGGTGAAGAATATTCAAGACAGATACGGTTATGCATGGACCGTTCTGCAAGGTCTGGTCAAGACCGACTTCAGGCTCCGCTATCAGGGGTCGTTCCTCGGCATCGCATGGTCGGTACTCAAGCCGTTGATGATGTTCTGCGTGATGTATGTGGTGTTCGGCAAGTTCCTGCGCATGTCGGACGGCACTCCGACCTATCCGGTGGTGCTGCTGCTGGGCATCAGCTCCTGGCAGTTCGTCACCGAATCGACCAACATCGGCCTGCGTTCGGTCGTGGACCGTGGCGATCTGCTGCGTAAGATCCATTTCCCGAACTACATCGTGGTGGTGTCCGCCACCATCGGCGCACTGATCAGCTTCGCCATCAATCTGGTGGTCGTGCTGATTTTCGCGCTCGTGGCCCGCGTGCAGTTCACCTGGCGTGTGGTGCTGCTGCCGCTGAATATCATCGAGCTGTACGCCATCACCCTGGCACTGACCCTGCTGATGGCGACCATGTACGTGTACTTCCGTGATATCGCCCATATTTGGGAAGTCCTGCAGCAGTTGGTGTTCTACGGCATGCCTATCATCTATCCGCTCACCTATGTGACCAACCGAGGCGGAATACTCGCCGACCTGGCCCGTTTGGAGCTGCTGAACCCGTTCGCGCAGACGATTCAGGATATTCGTCACAACTTCATCGCCCCCGATACCCAACCGACCATCTGGAATCAGTTCGGCAATTGGGGCATTCGTCTGTTCCCGCTGGTCCTTACCGTTGTGCTGCTGTGGCTTGGCGTCTGCCTATTCCGCCGCAACAGCCGCAAGTTCGCGGAGGTCATGTGATGCCCGATGAGGAAATGATCGAGAAGATCGACTATACGAAAAATCCGGTGGTGCTCTCGGCAAGCCACGTATCCAAATGCTTCAAGCTGCCGACGGAGCAGGCCACCGGTCTGAAGCAGGCGTTCATCAACTGGACCAAGGGCATCAAGGGCTACAAGAAGCAGGAAGTGCTCAAAGACATCAGCTTCGAGGTGCATCAGGGCGAGTTCTTCGGCATCGTCGGCCGTAACGGCGGCGGCAAGTCCACGTTGCTGAAACTGATTTCTCAGATCTACTACCCGGAGAACGGTTCGATTACCGTTACGGGCAAATTGGTGCCGTTCATCGAACTTGGCGTGGGCTTCAATCCGGAGCTCACCGGACGTGAGAACGTGTACCTGAACGGTTCCCTGCTCGGCTTCACCCATGAGGAAGTCGATGCGATGTATGACGACATCGTCAAATTCGCGGAGCTTGAGGAATTCATGGACCAGAAGCTGAAGAACTATTCCTCCGGCATGCAGGTTCGTCTGGCGTTCTCCGTGGCCATCAAGGCCCAAGGCGACATTCTGGTGCTTGACGAGGTGCTCGCGGTCGGTGATGAGGCGTTCCAGCGCAAGTGCGATGACTTCTTCACCGAAATCAAAAAAGACCCGTCCAAAACGGTCATTCTCGTGACCCACGACATGAATTCCGTAAAGAAGTACTGCTCCCGCGCCATGATGATCGCAGATGGCGAAGTGGAGGCCATCGGCGATCCGGAAACCGTGTCGCAGCAGTATACGTTGGCCAACTTGGAAGCCGAGGAGAAAGCCGAACGCAAGCGTCAGGAGGAGCGTGGAGGCTACCCGAACGGCCTGAACGAACGTTGCCCATTGCTCAAGACGACTGCGATCTCCCCGAAGGTCTGCTCCAGTGCGGATACGTTCAAATTCGACGTGGAGTATCAGTATGACGAGCCGGGAGACTTCTACCTGGCCATCGCGCTGCATGACATTCGCCGCGGCGGCATCACGTACGACACCGGTTCCAAGGTGTTCAGGATGACACGGCGCGGCCATCAGACCGTGCACTTCGAAATGCCGTTGAACCTGTTCAATAACGGTGAATTCCGTCTGATTACGTCGCTGCGCACGCCAAGCCCAAGCGATCCGAAAGCCACGGACGCCGTCGGCGTCGCCCTTGATGACAACGCCTGCAGCTTTGTGATTCGTGACGATCGTAATCGTGAGTATGCGCTCCTCAGCGACAGAGCCTTGACAATTGAGCCGTTAGATGATTCGCAGGTGGAGCGGGAGACGGCCTGATTATAATTACCGCGAAGAGTTAGTAGTAAGGCATGCCCTATGAGCGCACGGCACGGTTCCGGCAAACAACCGTCGATTGAGAATTCGGCAGGTGGAACCGTGCCAAGACTCGCGGCGGTCAGTGCCATACTGTACTGGTTACTGACCGTGGTGACGGGGTTGACCGTCATTTCCACGGGGAAGTACTCATATCAGAATGATTCAACGGCCCACTGGCTTCGTGTGGAACAGTTGCGCGCAGGGACCATCGTGCCGCAGCTGTCCCAGGATTTTCCCGAATGGGTGGTCAAGAATGACAATGGGATCATCAAGCCGTTCAACAACACTGCGGTGAACTCGCCGTTCGCGTATCTGCCAAGCCTGATTATTCAAGGTGATTACAAGGCATCGAGCATTGCCACGTTGCTGATTACTTCCGGCATCATCGCCTTGGCGATATGGCTTGCCCGCGAGTTTCGATATGCGATTCTTGCCACGGCCATTCTGCCGATGACGTTCTTCTCATTGACGTTCCCGACGGCCGATGCGATGATCAACAGCATATCGTTGCTGTTCATCGCCGTGGTGCTGTGCTGTTATCAAAGCACTCGGTTCGGGTGGCTGCATATCGGCATACTGTCGGTGCTGGCGGCGATGCTGGGGCAGGTCAAAATCACCTGCATTTTGGTTTCGTTCTTTGTGTTCGTGCTACTTGGCAAGGCGAAGAAAATACCGTTGAAGATGGCTCTGGTCGTGCCTGTTATGGCTTCGATCGCCTCCATGGCGATGTGGAACCGCAAGGTTGCTCACATCGCCACCGCTCCAAGCCATGTCAGTATCGAGCAGATCAGCCAGCTGAAAAAACAGATGATGGCCGATCCGTTCTCGCTGATTGGTTCTTGGTTCCAGACGTTCTTCGAACCGTTGACTGTGGATACGGAGAAAATCGACGGACGATTGGTCAACGCCGGCCGCAACCTACAGTTCTTCGCGGGTACCGAAGCCGTGCAGTTAGCCAACGCCGTCGTCATTCCCGTACTGCTCGCCATCGCCATCCTGGTGATCGTCGGCGCTTCGCAACGGCATCTGCAGGGCTGGAAGGAGATCGCCGTTCCCGCATTGGTGAGTTGCGCGTACTTCGCGGCGACCTGCACGGCCATGCTGATCGCGTGGGCCGGCAAATCCAGCGGATACGCTTCGGGCATACAGAATCGTTATTTCGTGCCGATACTGCCATTGCTGTTCCTGCTGGTTCCGCGACTGGTCTCCGGCGCGCGGAACAGAACCGTGTTTGCGACGGTAATCGCGCTGACGGCATTCTCTTATTTCGGCATCGCGATTTCGTTCCTTATCGATTGGAAGTAGGCAAAGAAAAAAGTGGAGTCGAAAATTCAACTCCACTCGTGTTCCCTAGTCAGCAGATGAGCTGCGGACTACCTGGCGTACCAGTGAGGACGTTTGTTGCCATTGCGGCATTCGCAGACGATCGGGGTGCCGTCTCCGTCTAGCTTCTGCGTACCTTGCTCTCTGGATTTGCACCACTGGCCGCGAATGTTCCTGCCGGTTCCGCCGGTGTTGCCGCCGGTGTTGCCGGAATTTGAATTATTGTTCACAAGGCGTCCGGTGACCGAATCGAATGTTGCGTAGGCGTTCCATTCCGGTACCCATACGCGGCTGTGCGCCATTGCACCAGTGGTCTGGTCGAAGTAGTAGTACGAACCGTCCTGATGGTGCAGGCCCTTGACCATCTTGCCGGTTACGCGGTCGTAGCGTACCCACTTGCCGCCGTTGGAGCGGATGTAGGTGTCGCCGTGGTACATCGCGCCGGTAACCTGATCGAACAGATACCAGCCGGTATGATCCCCGTCGTAGTTCACGAACTGCTCGCCGTGGGCCATGATGCCGGTGATCCAGTCGTAGTACACCCACTTGCCGCCGTTTGACGGCACGTACCGCATGCCCTTGGCCATGGCTCCGGTGATCGGATCGAAATAGTACCAGCCGACATGGCCGGCCTTGGTGGAGTATTGCTCGCCCTTGATCATGTGGCCATTGGCGTCGTAGCGTACCCATTTGCCGCCATTGGAATGCTGGTACACGTCTTTGTCATGCGCCATGGTGCCATCGGCGTCAAGCCAGTACCATGCATCGCTTCCCGGATCGAAGATCTCCTTGCTCCGGGCCATGACTCCGCTGTCGAACCAGTATTTGTTTCCATTCGCGTTCACCCAGCCGGTATAGTCGGTGGATGGTGGATCGACGGCTCCTGCCGGATCCGCGAACGCGGCGGTTGCGAAGGCCATCGACAGTGCGAGAGCACCTGCGACGATGGTTGTTGCCAGTGATTTTTTCATACTGCTCCTTCTTCTCATACATGGCATTTCGTCTTTGGAACGCCATCACGATTCAGGATAGTCCCCTCATGGGTGGGGAAGGATAGTGATTGCGGATTTCGTTGGAATTGCAACCATTGCGCTTTGTGATTCAGCTCTCGAAGATTTTCTTCCAGACGTTCACGCTGGCCATGTCGTATTCGCGATACTCCTTGGAAAGCCGTTCCCAATGATGCCGGCTGTTCAAAGAATGGCATGCATCGGTAGAATGATGCGGAGAAGGAGGCATGATGCCCAATACGCAATTACGCCATCGTATCGACGGTCTTCCTGATGATCTGCTCAATCTTGAAACCAGCCCGGAAGTTTCCGGATGCCTGAAGCGCGTCGAGACGATGCGAGACCACGCGCGCTCATTGGAGCCGTTGGATGGTGTCGAGGGCATGGCCCTGTCCGATTACGACCGCGATTGGCTCGTTCGTTATACCTATAATTCGAACGCCATCGAGGGGTCTACGTTGACGCTCCAGGATACATCCCTCGTATTGGAAGGTGAATTCGTGCCCTCGGATTCTCCGGCCCGGTTCGTATTCGCCGCGCGAGGGGTCGCCGACGGCATGGCCTACGTGCGCAGATACGTCGGTGAGGGCCGCGAGCTGGATCTGGACCTGATACGGCGAATCCATGAAGTGACGGCATTGGACCTGCAACCGTTCGCCCGTGGCGCGTTTCGCCCCTACGGATATCAGGCGAGGATCACCGCGACCAAGGTCAAGACCGCCGACCCGCTGGACATTCAGGACGACCTGCAGGCGTTGATCGATGGTTTGCGTGACGGCGGCGTACATCCTCTGCTCAAGGCGGCCGCCTTCCATGCGATGTTCGAGAACATCCATCCCTTCATGGACGGCAACGGTCGGACCGGCCGTCAGTTGCTCAACTACATGCTGCTGGCGGCCGGCTATCGTCCTGTGGCGATCAAACACGATGCGGGACGCGTCTATGCGCGTAGTCTCGAATCGTGGCAGGTGGACGGCGATCCCATACCTTTCTGCACTGCCGTGCTCGATTGCGTCGAGCAGGAGGAGAAGGCGTTCATCGATCTGGTCGAAGGATTGCGCCATCATCCGACTGCATCAACGCAAGATGGGACCTGTTGACGGATTCGCCCTGATAGAGTGTCACGGATTCCGCTGGAACCGCAGTCCTCAATGCATCGCGATCAGCCTTCGAAGATGTTCTTCCAGACGTCCACGCTGGCCATGTCGTATTCGCGATACTCCTCGGAAAGCCGTTCCCAACGTGTGATCAGCGCATGGGACAGCCGCAGACCTTCACGAATCTGCTTGCGGAAATACTTGCTGTTACGGCGGCACCAGGCGGCGGTATTGCCGTCCGGCGAGGTCACAATGGCGGAATTGATGCCGTTGAATGACTTCCAGATGGCGTCCTTGGCCGGAATGGCGATATCCGGCTGAACGTCCTTCGTGCCGTCACCACGCGAGGTAAGCGCCTTGAGAATGGCTTTGATGCCGGCCTTCTTGATGTTCTTCGGCGTATCCGGCGTCGGGTCGGCGAAGAACTCACGTTTCGGCTCCGGGAATTCGTCGATATCCTTCACCATGGTGGTGTCGGCGAAACCTTCGCGGGCCTTGCGCACTTCGGCGAGTTTGCCTGGCATGGAATCGACGATGTACTGCGGTCCGCGCATGATGTCCCGCAGGCCCATATGGCGTAGTTTCAGTGCGGAATAGACGAATTTCAGGCCGACATTGACATCGCCGTACAACATTTCGAATGCGAACCGCTTGCCGGGCTTCGGGCAGTGCAACAGGCCGCAGATCCAGCGGTTGCGTTGGAAGAAGTACTCTTCCCATGTGCGTGACGGATCCTTGTCATGCCAGGCCTGATGCCATACGGCCACGCCCGGCAGGCATACGGTATGGTAGCCGTGCTCCAAGGCGCGCACCGCATACTCGGTATCGTCGAATTTGATGAAGATCGGCAGCGACAGACCGATCTCTCGCATGATTGCCGTTGGAATCAGACACATCCACCAGCCGTTGAAATCGGAGTCGATACGGCGGTGACGTTCCGGCGAATCGCGTAGGGGGAACGCGGCGAAATCATGATTGTATCCTAGGCCCTGCGAAGGCACCATCCACACATTGTTGCGGGTGAAGCGCTCTCCCTGCGTATACAGTACGGTGCGGTTGTCCAAATGCAGCATGCCGCCGCCGACGATGGTCGGCTTCTTGGTGTAGTCGGCGAACTGCATGGAACGCAGGATGGCTTCCGGCTCGCTGATGGCATCGTCGTCGAGCAGCAGGGTGTATGAGCTGGCACCCGCCTTCAACGTCTCGTACATGCCGCGGGAGAATCCGCCCGAGCCGCCCATATTGTCTTGGCGCAGATAGGTCAGCTGGCTGCCGAGATCCGCGGCCGTTTCGGCGAAGCCGGGCTGGGCCTTGACCAGATCGGTGCCCTGATCGGTGCAGTAGATGGTGTCGAGACGTTCGCGCAGGCTCTGCTCGGCCGCAATGGTCTTCAGTTGGTTATGGCAGTAGGAAGGGCGATTGAACGTGGTGATGGCGATGGACATCGTGGTCCGCTGCCGCATCGTGCGCTCGCTGCCTGGCACTGACCAACAGGCGTTCGACACGGTGAGGCTGGTCTGGTCGTCGGCTTTCGCGTCGAACCAGAAGTAACCGCCGTCGAGCAGGTTGGTCATGGGGAGTATGGCCTCAACGGTTTGGCAAGCGTCTTCGCTATCCACGGGCATGGTGTTCACCGGCGAGAACAGTCCGCGACCGGTGGATTTGAACAATACCACTTCGCCCTTGCCCTGCACTTCGGCCGTGAAACGGACTTTGCTGATGTTGGTCCAGCGTTTCCAATAGCTGGCCGGGAATGCGTTGAAGAACGTGCATAGCGACACATGTTTGCCGGATTGCACGGTCAGCTCATTACGTGAATCAACGGTGAAGATGTCTCGTGCGCTGGTGTTGGAATGCTGGTTGATGCCCTCGTTGACCAGATGATGGTAGCTGGTTTTGTTCAGACCGCCGAAGTCGACCTTCTTCATATCCACGCGCGGATCGAACACTGCGTCGGTCAGGTGCGGGCGGGTCCATTCGATGACATACAGGGGAAGGGTGAGGTCCTGATCCTTGATCGGATAGACCACACGATTGACGGTCTCCCAATCCTCGGCATGGTCGGTTGCGGAAGCATTCATATTCAGCATGGATTCATTATATAAAGTGCCCATCGCCATGAGACCACCGCATCCATGCGGCCATCGCATTCCCTCACCGTATAATGAAACCCATGCGATTCAACGTTACCGCCGTGGTGGTGTCTTATAACCGTGAACAATTGCTGGGCGAATGTCTTGATGGCCTTGCGGTCCAGACCCGTCCGGCCGACCGCGTGATCGTGGTCGACAACGCCAGCACCGACCATGCGCTCCAGGTGGCGCGCGAACATCCGATCGACGCCGATGTGATTGCCCTGCCGCATAATGTCGGCGGAGCCGGTGGATTCTGCGCGGGCATGGCCGAAGCGGTCGACCCGAAAGCCGTCGCCGCCGACCATGGCACCGCCCACTACGTGTGGATCATGGACGATGACACCATACCGACGCCCACCGCACTGGAGAACCTGCTCCAAGCGGCTCAGGAGTCACTGGACGTGAATCATGCCCTACCCACCATACTTGGGTCCAAAGCGCTGTGGGTCGACGGCCGTGAGCACCTGATGAACAAGCCGCGGCCGCGCACATGGGTGCGCAAGGGCGCGAAGACGCTTGACGGCATGGCGGGGGAGGGCGTCTACCAGGCACGTTCGCTGTCGTTCGTCTCCTGCCTGATCAACGCTGGTGCGATCGTGGGACTCAACAAGCTGCCACGCAGCGCCTATTTTCTGTGGAATGACGACTTCGAATTCACCACGGCCCTGCTCAAGCATGGCCTCGGCTACTACGTGCCCACCAGTGAGGTGGTGCACAAGACCAAGGTGTTCGGTTCCAGCGACGCCGATCCGGGCCAACGCTTCTACAATGAGGTGCGCAACAAACTATGGCTGTTCCGCCTGTCCCGCAGCAACTTCACGGCGGTGGAACTCGCCGAATTCCTGCTGAAAACCGTCCGTCGCTGGGCGCTCACCTATCTGCGTTCCGGCAACAGGGGGGTAATCGTCGACTGCTTCAAACGCGGCTGGCATGACGGTTGGCATACCGATCCGCAAACCAACGCCGAACTCTTCGCCGACGTGCCGCGGATCGCGCGGCGCATCACGGCAATCGAAGGCTGAACATTACAGAAGTCTACTTGCGATTACCGGTCAACCTGTTGCGTACGGCGACCAGCAGGTGATAGCAGGATTTTCTGAAGCTGGTCGGCAGCAGCCGGTAGACGGCTCGCACCAGCACATTGCGCAGGAACTGCGGAAGACTCACGAAATCGTCATGCAGGAACTTCAGCTGCAATTGCAGTTCGTCACGGAACATGCCCAAACCGCCACGACGCTGGTATGCGCCGGCGTCCACGCGGTACAGCACCAACGCCTCCGGTACGTTGTAGAAGCGAGCATGGCGCAGCATGAGTTGCTCCCACAGCATGTAATCCTCGAAACGGCCGACATGCTCCGGATATCCGCCGGCGGCCAGCACCACGGACTTGCGGAACACCACACTCGGGTGGTGCAATGGCGACTGCATGCGGGCGAAACGTTCCAGTTCCGCGCCCTCACGGGGGAGTGTACGCACCTGACCGTTACGATTTTCTTCGCCGGTGAACTCCTGAATGGCACTGCCGGCAATATCGATGGCCGGCGCACGGTCGGCGGCGAACAACGGCATCATCGTAGCGAAACGTTCAGGCAAGGAGATGTCATCGCTATCGGCACGGGCCACCACATCGTAACGGCAGCGCCGCAAACCTTCATTCAACGCATGAGCAAGACCCTGATTGACTTCCAGCGGCACCACGGTCACTTCGGGGCGAGGCCTCAAGGAGACACCGGAACGGCTGAACCAATCGGCAACGGTTTCGGGCAATCCCTGCAGGAATCGTGCGATATCATCCGGCACCCGGCCATCCCGTATGATCACGATCTGCGTAGGCGGCAGCGACTGCTCGACCGTGGCGGAGGCAATCGCCCTCTCGACCTGCGGCAGCGAATCATTGGCATACACTGACATAAGCAGGGAGAACTGCGGAAGCTGGTCATGCTGTTGAATGGTCACTACGCTATCGTAAATCATGACCGTGAAGTTGCATGAAGGAGCTTGAATGGCTGCAAACGAGACGAGTCGGGTGCAAAGCATCGACGTGCTGCGCACGCTGGCCTTGCTCTGCGTACTGAGCATCCATTCGCTACGCGCCGCCATTGCGCAGGTCAACGGCCAAGACCTGTCCGGTCTCACCGGCAACCAGATCGCCGCCTCCTGCGCCATAGGACTGTCCACGCTGGGCGTGCCGCTGTTCCTGATGATCAGCGGCTACCTGCTGTTGGACCGTGACTATACGAAAGAGCGGACCCTCATCTTCTTCAAACGCAATCTGCTGCCGCTGATCGTCTCATATGAGATATTCGATCTTGCGCTCGCGATAGTGCAATACATTGGCGCGGGCGGCGTGACCGTTGCCGACTACGTGAAATCGGCGCTGTTCATAGGACCTGCGCCAATGGGTCATCTCTGGTACATGCAGGCCATCGTAGGCGCGTACCTGCTAGTACCGTTGCTGGCGTTGCTGCTGCACGCCGTTCGGGAACGCGGCCTGGAACCGTATGCCTATGCGGTACTGGCCTGCCTGTTCGTGTGCTACTCGGTGTTGCCGAGCGTGAATCAGATCATGGCATTGCAAGGCAATGCGTTCCAGGTCGTCAGCGCTTTGGATATGTTCGGCATTACGGAACCGCGATTCCTGTTCTATATGGTGTTCGGCTACATGGTGCGTCAAGGCTTCGGCATGCGAACCGCACCGGTTGCGGTGTATGCGGGTATGGTGGCGGCGCTCGCGGTATTGTGCGTTTCCGCCGCATGGTCGAATCTGCATGCAGACGGTTTCCAGTCCAGTTTGGCGTTCACACCGGTGGTGTTGGGTGGGTGCATGCTGTTCCTTGCCGTGGTACGGGCGTTGCGCGGTAGGCGTATTCCGAATACCCTGTATCGGCCTGTGCGCAGTGTGGCCGTATGTTCGTATGGCATGTATGTGTTGCATTACCCTATAGTGCTGTTCATGAAGTATGCGCCACTGCCTGTGCATGGATGGGCGCTGTATGCGTGCATCATGGCTGTTGCGTTTATCATCTCGTACGCAGTGGTATGGTTGGCGTCTCGATACCCCCTTGCCGCTAAATGGCTGTTTCTGATGAAGTGACCCGGGTTTTCAACGGGAGCGGCTGCAGCTGGCGATTGGGGCAAGGGTGCGAATTGCGGTATTATGGGGCAGTTGAAGAGAAGCATACACCCGTAGGGTCAACGCTCCGACTCTTCTGACGTACAAGGTCGGTAGAGGGGGGCGGGGAAGCCAGAGGAGAAGTAATGCCAGCTAGCCAATTCGGAGGCTCTGCGAACCGAGTCCGACGACAGGTCACCGGTACCATGTCGACGGGACCCATTCCGACCTTTTTCGATGGCACTTATCATCCAGAGGCTGCGGCGGGCAGTAGAAAGCCGAAAGCCCAGTTGCATCCTGCCCCGGCATGGCGGTATCTGTACAATTCCGCGCTATTGGTGCTTGATGCTGTGATGATGCTTATTGCCTGTGGCCTCGTGTTTCTTATCAGTGGGAACGTGCTCCATACGGTGCAGCAGGAGATCTCCGGAGGCGTTCCACGGACCTTGGTGGTGCTGTGCGTGGTGTGGCTGCTGAGCTTGGCCGTGTGCCAAGGCTATGCCCGCCATGTTATGGGTGAAGGTTATGCGTTGTATGCAAAGGTGCTGAGCGCGGGGGTATTCGACTTTTTCGCCATGTGTTCGCTATCGTACCTGTTCGATGCACAATACCCCCGTTGGCTGGTGGGGCCTTCCGCTTTCATCGCTGGTATGCTCACCATGGTCGAGCGCTGGCTGATGCGCCGACTGCTGCATGCGAACCGTCGTAAAGGCGAATTCAATTATCCGACGGTGATCATCGGATCCCCGCAGGGCATTCGAGACACCATTGACAAGCTCACCTCCGAAATAGGGGTGGCTGTCGGCTATATGCCGATTGCGGTGTGCCCGGTGGAAGAGGTATGTGAGGAATCCGATCCGGATTCTCCACAACACCTGATTCCAGTGCCATTCCAGCCGCAGAATGAGAACGAAAAGAAGCTACGTGTGCTGGCATTGAATTCTCACTTGCCGCAAACGGCTCGTAATCTTGGTACTCGTACCGTGCTCATCGCCGATGTGCTCACCCGTGATTCCGAAACCTTGCGTACGCTTTCCTTGGCGGTCGAATCATTGAATATGGAATTGGCCGTGACTGCATCCGTGGCGGATATCGGCGGCGGCCGTGTGAATATGCGCAACAATTCCGCGCTGCTGATTCTGTCGGCCTCACTGCCGCAATACTCGTGGCCGACTCGTTTTATGAAGCGCGCACTCGACATTCTTGGCTCGCTGATCGCATTGATTCCGGGTTCCATCATTATGCTGGTCACCGCGATTTTCATCAAAAAGGAAGACGGTGGCCCGGTATTCTATAAGCAGGAGCGCATTGGCCAGTATGGCGAGCCGTTCCATGTACTGAAGATGCGTTCCATGCGTGTGGATGCCGACAAGCATGATGCCGAGGTGGCCGAAGCCGCCGGCGTGAAGCTTGGCGTGGCGTTCAAAGCCAAGGATGACCCACGCATCACCAAGGTGGGTAAGATCATTCGCAAAACGTCCATTGATGAGATCCCTCAGTTCATCAACGTGTTGAAGGGTGATATGTCATTGGTGGGCCCTCGCCCGCAGCGCCAATATGAGGTGGATCAGTACTCTACCCTGTATTCCACACGTCTGCTGGTACGCCCGGGCATTACCGGCCCATGGCAGATTTCGGGGCGCAATAATCTTTCGCAGGAGGAGACCGAATTCCTTGATGTGAGCTATGTGGAGAACTGGTCTCTAATGACGGATATCGCCATTTTGATTAAAACCGTGGGCGTAGTGTTACACGGCGATGGGGCGTACTGACGGCTCCCGAATAGGGTGTCGAAACCGCACGAGGAACTGCAGACGAACGAATCGGAGTTGTCGATCATGAAACACAACGCAAATCACGCCACGGCACGGCCCAATCAGCGTAAAAAATGGCCTTGGGTGTTGCTCGGCATTTTCGTACTGCTCGTTGCCTTGGGTGCGGCCCTTGGTGTGACCGGCTACAAGTTCTACAAGCAGGCACTGCAGGTTAAAGACCACGAGATGGCCGCCGTGGAAACGGTGAAGCAGGTCAAAGATATCAAGAATACGATGGACCCGGCTACACTGCAGAAGGTCATCAAACCGATGCAGCAGCACACCAGCGCCGCTCGCACCATCGCGCATGGCGGCCTGTGGAAGTTGGCAGCCATGGTGCCGGTGTATGGTGATGACATTCGCGCCGTGCAGGGCATGACGGAAGTGGTGGATGACCTCGCTTCGAAGACGTTGCCGGAAGTTTCCGATACGTTGACCACGGTGATGAGCTCTGACTTGAGCGCCGGCAACGGCCAAATCAACATGCAACCGGTGCTGGATCTCAAGAACGCCGTGAACACGGCGAACACACAAGTCCAGCAACAGTATAAGAAGATGAAGAACCTGCCGACCCCGCATATCGGGCTGGTGAAGAATGCGTACGATCAGGCGTTGGACCAGTTTGCCGATATTGCCGACAAATTGAACCAAGGCAACGAGATGCTCTCTATTCTGCCGAAGTTCTTAGGCCAGGATGGCCAGCGTACCTATCTGGTTCTGGCGGCCACCACTTCGGAATCTCGCTCTTCGGGCGGTTTGGGCGGCTCGCTGGGCAGCATGACTACCAATAACGGTTCGTTCCAGATGGGTGACTTCTACCCGAATACCGAGTTCGAAGGCGAGAATTCCGAGGTCTATACGGATTCCGATAAGGCAGTGTTCCCGTTCTCTTTCGATATTCGAGACCAGGAGGCGGATCCGGACTTCAACAATGTGGCGAAGAACGTAGCCACCATCTGGCAGCAATCCAGCCATTCCACCAATGTGGATGGTGTGATGGCCATCGATCCGGTGTTCATTCAGGAGTTGGTAAAGCTGAATGGCAATGTGCAGATTCCGAATGGTCCACTGCTGACCGGCGACAATACGGCCCAGTTCCTGCTTAACGACATCTACAAGGATGTGTACACCGCTTACCAGGACGAGTACTTCCAGTATGTGGCTTCCAATGTGATGGATGCCACGTTCAAGGACCTGAGCATCAACAAGCTTGTGTCCATAGCCAAGCTCATCTCTCCAATGGCGGAAGGCCGCCATGTGAGCTTTGTGAGCTTCCATGAGGATGAGAATAAGGCCTTCTCCGATATGGGTCTGACGAACGGTATTCCTTCCGATGAGGAGAAGCCGGAATTCGGCATGTACTTCAACCAGCTCAACGCTTCGAAGATGGACTGGTACCTGCACCGCAATACGCAGATTACCCGTACCTCATGCAATCAGGACGGTTCCCAGACCTATCATGTGACGGTTACTCTGGAGAATGCTCTGTCTTATGAGGATTACGTGAACGGTCCTACCTACATTCTCGGTGGCGGTGATTTGCGTGGCCATATCGTCGATAAGATGCTGCTCTATGCGCCTGCTGGCGGTTCCATCTCTAACCTTACCGTCGGTGGCAGTGCCCAGATCGATGACCCTCAGCAGGGTAATCTCAACGGCAATGGCATGATCTATACCGTTGCGAACATCGCCTATGGGCAGAATGCAACATTCGACTTCGATGTGACCACCTCACCCAAGGCCAAGGAAGATCTCAAACTCGACCAGACGCCGATGGGTTGGACGAATACTGGTGTATCTTACGATACTAAAGCTTGCCAACTCCAAAACTAAGGCTTATTTTGCAGCTGATTCTCAAAATATAGATGTATTCGGATAAGTCAGAGTGAAGAGGTTAACAATGACTGTAGATATATTGATGGCAACGTATAATGGAGCCGATTATCTCAATGATCAGATTCAGTCTATCGTTAATCAAAACTATTCTGATTGGGATTTGCTCATTTCTGATGATGGATCTTTTGACGCCACTATAGATATTTTAGAGAATTGGTCTAATCAAGATTCGCGAATAGAAATTTTAGATACAGGGATACGGCATGGTACCCCACAAAGTCATTTTTTGGACATATTGAGATATTCTCAAAATGAATATTTCGCTTTCTCTGATCAAGATGACTATTGGCTTCCAGAGAAATTGACGCTTTGCCTTAAATATTTGCGTAGTCTTGAGAAAAAATACGGTAAAAAAAGCCCTCTAATGGTTTATACTGACATGTCTGTTACGGATAGTAATCTTAAAATTACGGCTTTGTCTTTTTTGGAAAGTTCAGGAAAAGGGAAGGTAAGTGATTCTGTACAAGAATTACTTATGACTAGTGTTGCAGCAGGTTGCACAATAATGGGAAATGCTGAGCTACGGAAAGTCATCGTTAAAGCGACCGATAATGTTTTTGACGAGAAAATCCTAATGCATGATTGGTGGACCCTGCTGGTCGCAGCTTGTTGTGGACATGTACTTGGAATCCATACTCCAACAGTTTTATATAGGCAACATGATACTAATTCCATTGGTGCTGAGCGATATAATGTCTTTAATAAGATTAGAGATCAAAAAGAAAACGCAAGAAAATATTGGGCTAGTTGTAAGCAGGCGGAATTGCTTTATAACAAAATTAATGAATTCATGCCTTATGAAAAAAAAGATATTGTCGCTGCTTTCATTTCGACGATGTATGTTAATAAATTTTCTGCACTGAAAATTTTACGAACAAATCGGTTGTTAAAGCGAGAACCGTTGAAACGTATAGGACAATGCATGTCGGTCTTGATGAGAAATAATGAAATGGTTAAGGAGTGAAATGAAAACCTTTGCAATTCATCTTCCACAATTTCATACTTTTCCTGAAAATGATCGCTGGTGGGGGAAAGGCTTTACAGAATGGACAAATGTAAAAAAGGCAAAGCCTTTATACGAAGGGCATTCTCAGCCTCTCATACCGATTAACTCTCATTATTACGATCTATCTAATCCGGAAGAGATGACAAGACAGCATCGTCTTGCTGCGCAATACGGTATTGATGGATTCGTATACTATCATTATTGGTTTAATGGTAAAAAATTGATGGAAAAACCAGTAGAAGATTTACTGACAAATAAAGAAGCTAAACAACAGTACTGTCTATGTTGGGCAAATGAGCCCTGGACTCGAGCATGGGATGGCAAAAATAAGGAAATCTTGATGCCTCAGACATTTGGAGGACAAGAAGACTGGTTAAATCACATCAGGTATTTAATCTCGTTTTTTAAAGATGAACGTTATTTGAGAATACAAGGACGTCCTGTGTTCTTCGTCTATTCTCCAAAGAATATTCCTAATTTTGATAATATGATTGAATTTTGGGATTCGTATCTTGAAAGATGTGGGGAAGAGAAAATATATCTTATCGAATATATAAGTTCATTTAATCCAAAAGCATTTAGTGATTACTCTAAAGCAGTATTTGAATTTGAACCATTGTATTCGGCGCATTACGAGATTTCATTTTTAAAACAAGCTGATCGTTTCATTGATAAAAAAATGAAAAGACTTGATTGTCTGGATTATGACTATCTGTGGAATCGGATTTTAAATAAACAGCGAAAATATGGAACGAGACAAATTGTAAGATCTGCTTTTACCAATTTCGATAATTCTCCAAGAAAAGGAACGCGTGCCTTTATTACCCAAGGATCGAGCTACACAAAATTTGCGGATTATTTGAATCAATTGATTCATTCAAATCGGCAAGATTACATGGATTTCACTGTGATTAATGCTTGGAATGAATGGGGTGAAGGGGCTATACTTGAACCGACGGAATCTGATCAATATGGTTGGTTGCAGGCGGTGAAAGATGCCGTACAATGAGCAAATTCTTACAGCAAAGGAAAATAAGGGTCTTACAGTTTTTGAAGCTCCTTATTTCTTTGCAGGATATGCTATATGGTTAATTGTTGCTATTTTGAATACAACAACACTATCGGCATATTTTGGACATGTAAATATACTGTATGCTATTGTCCCAGTTTTTTTTCTTTTGCATGAGATTTTTACGGTCAGGGAGCATGCGACAGGTGAATTAGTATTTGCTGTCATTCTAATTTTTTTAAATCTTCAAACTTTCCTTTTTGGCAACAACGACTTGTTCGCATTTTCAATGCTTTTATTTTGCGGACGTAGAGTTGCCTTCTCAGAAATCGCAAAAGTTACAGTTATACTTCAAACAGTTACAACCATTTTGATTGTAACGCTTTCTAGTTTGGGATTAATTGATAATGTAAGCAATATACGAGCTGATGGGACGACGCGTATCTCATTAGGATTTGCATATGTGACCTTTTTGTCGTACATATTTCTTAATATTGTGTTACTTTGGATCTGGTTACGCAATAAAAGCATACGGTTTAGTGAATATCTTCTTTTGGGGATATGTGATACTGTAATATTCTACTATACGGATGCCCGTAATGGATGTTGCTTGATATATCTTGTTCTTGTTGTTTCCTTCATCATTAATCGATATAATGACAAATTGATTCATAAAAAAGGAATTGATTTCTTTATCCAATATGATTATATAATTTGTGCTATTTTTTTCTTGTCTATATCTCTACTATTCATTTTCTTTTCTAATATATCAGTTATGAAAGAGATGGATAAAATCTTTTCTTCTAGACTCACGTATACCTCTTATGCTCTTCAGCATTTTGGTTTGCCTTTCCTAGGAGGAACAAAAGATGTGCTGGTGAATAAAGGATTATATATTGATTCATCGTATATGAGAATCATATACGATCATGGATTGATTGTTTTACTGTTGCTCTTATTCTTCTTGACAGTCCTTCAAAAGAAACTGCTTGCTGATGATGAATGGCTTCTGTTATTTTTGTTGGGAGTTATCGCAGTACATTCAATGTTTGATGCTCAACTGATGTCCTTTCAACATAACACTTTTCTTTTCCTCCTAACCTCGGTTATCCCTTGGGGGAATGGGAAACATTATCGTTTAATGGGTTTTACTCATGCTAGGAGTTCCAATGCCTAAAGTAAGCGTAGTCATTCCTACTTTCAATCGTGCAGATACTATAGGTGATTCCATTAAGAGTGTCCTAGAACAGACATTCAAGGACTTTGAAGTAATAGTTGTCGATGATGGTTCCACAGACGGCACTGAATCAGTCGTTGCCGCATTTGGGGATTCTCGAATTAAATATATTATGCAGGATAACGCAGGAGCATGCGCTGCTCGTAACAATGGAATCCGACACGCAAATGGTGAATACATTGCGTTCCAAGATAGCGACGATTATTGGATGCCCCGAAAACTTGAAAGGCAACTTCAGAATATCAGCCTTCATGATTCGAAGATAGATATATGCAAGATGCATTCTGCGGGGCTGCCCAAAGATGAATATGAACCCTGTCGCCAAGCGATAGAAGCAAATTTTTCGTATGAATATTTGCTTGGGCGTAATTTTGTGAGTACTCAGATGATTCTCGCGAGGCATGAGCTCTTTGAAGATAATTTGTTCGATGTAAAGATTCCTCGTTTCCAGGATTGGGATCTTATGCTTCGTTTGCTACGTGACTACAAACTGTCTTACACTGACGAAGTACTTGTTGAACGCTATATTTCTGCAGATTCTATCTCCCAAAATGTTCATAAGGCACTTGAGGCGTATTCATTAATTGAGAAAAAATATTCTGATGAATTATCTTCACATAGAGATTCGTATTCTCTGTTTATGTATACGAAAGCTCAAATTTGCAAATCCGGGTTGACTAGATATGAGGAAGCGGCACTTTTCATGAATAGTTTTAAAATGAATCCTAACTTGAAAAGTCTATTGCGAGCAATACAAAGTCTCATATCTTTGTAATGCCATAGTCGCATATTGCGATATGTCTAGAACAGTTTATCTAATTGATGAGCTGACATGGATTCGTAATAATGCGTTGTAAATTATTGGAGAATATAAACTGCTTCCGCCGGAAGGATGTCAATGATGAAAATTGCAGTTGCTGGTACTGGCTACGTTGGTTTGTCCGTTTCACTGTTGCTCGCTCAAAATAATGAAGTTTGTGCAGTGGATATCGTGCCTTCGAAGGTGGAAGCATTGAATCGGGGTGAGAGTCCCATTGTAGATGAAAAGATTACTGAATTTCTTTATAAGAATACAACGGGGGAATGCCCTCTTAATTTTCGTGCAACACTGAATCAATCTGAAGCGTATGAAGACGCAGATTATGTGGTAATCGCGACACCGACAAATTATGACCCAATGAAAAATTATTTCGATACTTCTAGTGTTGAGAATGCCATTGATGCAGTTCGCAAGGTAAATTCAGCTGCTTGGGTGGTCATAAAATCTACTGTACCCGTTGGCTACACGATGAATCTGCGTAAATCACGTAATGATGATCGTATTATTTTTAGTCCAGAATTTTTACGTGAGGGGAAGGCTCTGTACGATAACCTTCATCCAAGTCGAATTGTTGTTGGTGCACCGGCGGATGATTCACAGGCTATTGCGGCCGCAGAAAATTTTGCGCAATTACTCGATGAGGGGACTGCACAGGAGGAGCGAAATCGTTCAAACCCGGATGGTTCGAAGGGCGTACCACGTCTGATTGTAGGGCCAACCGAGGCAGAGGCCATTAAACTATTTGCCAATACATATCTTGCATTACGCGTAGCATATTTTAATGAATTAGACACATATGCGCAAACCCGTTGCTTGAATGCAGAAGAGATCATTCATGGAGTGGGATTGGATCCACGTATTGGGGCACACTACAATAATCCGAGTTTTGGTTATGGTGGATATTGTCTCCCGAAAGATACAAAGCAATTACTTGCGAATTATGACAAAGTTCCGCAGAATCTCATCGGTGCCATTGTGGATGCCAATCGTACTCGAAAAGATTTTATTGCTTCGGAAGTGATGGAACGTGTATTGGTTTCTGGCAGGAAGAAACCTATAGTTGGTATATATCGATTGACCATGAAGTCGGGCTCTGATAATTTTCGGCAGTCGTCAATTCAAGGCGTGATGAAAAGAGTCAAGGCTAAAGGTGTCACTGTATTGGTGTATGAGCCTACATTGGAAGATCCAGAATTTTATGGCTCTGAAGTAACGCATGATCTAGAATCGTTTAAAGAACGGGTAGACGTGATTGTCGCCAATCGTTGGAATGCAGAGCTCAAGGATGTGGAAGCCAAAGTCTACACCCGCGATTTATTCCGGAGAGATTAACGGCATAATTTCGGAGAATTTATATGGAACTCATACTGAATGTCTGCTGCTGCCCCACATATGTATATTAGTAGAGCAGCAGTAGACAGTATTCTATATACATATAGAATACGGTATTTTAGATAAAGGATCCTAAGAATTTTCTGAAACCGTTGAGGAATTAATAGTTGTCATTTCGTAGCTGAGGTGGCATGTTCTTGACTTGGAGGACAGGGCGTGAGTAAACGCATTCTCTTTACAACTGAGACGCTGAGCTTAGGTGGCATACAACGTGTGACATCAGTAATTGTAAATGCGTTATATAGGCATGGAAAAGATGTGACTTTGTACTGTTTGGATAATGCCAAACAAGATTTTTATCATGTTGATGCACCTGTTGTTCGTTTTGATTCTACTGGAAAGAGATATATTAAGAATCAATTTTTCCGTTTAATAAAATTGTTTTCTGGGGGGAAGGTTATGTCCCTTTGGCAAACTCATTTTTTAAAATATTTAGATGATAATAAGATTAATACAGTTGTTCTAAATCCGCATTTCTTTCATCTTGTTCCAAAGATAAAAGAATTTTGCCCATCTATACGTATTTATTTGTGGATGCATAACAATTTTGATATGTATGTTGAAACAAAAAAATATTTTAATGACCGTGACTCTTTACTTCAATTTGCCAAGAAAGCAGATGGAATAATTTGTCTCGAGAAATACTCGTGCGAAAAATGGTCGCAATATAATGCAAATTCATTCGTCTTGCATAATCCAATCACTCTTGACCCACACCATTCTGTGGCGGATATGGACAGCCACGTTATCTCGTTCACGTCACGTTTGACTATAGAACAAAAAGGATTGGATTATCTTATAGCGATTGCACGCACGCTCCCAGAACCATGGTACATTAATGTTGCCGGAACCGGTGTAGACAAAAATCGTTTTTTAGATCTTATTCAAAGAGCGCATGTTGAGAATAAAATCATCTTGAGAGGAGCCTTGCAGGGGCAGGATTTGCTCGATCATTATCTAAAATCAAGTATCTTCCTTATGACAAGTCGCTGGGAAGGCTTTTCATTAGTGTCCGCAGAGGCTATGAGTGTTGGACTTCCCATCGTTGCATTCGATATACCTGCTCTTTGCGAAGTGACTGACGATGGGCGGTATGCATTGCTTGCTCATGATGGTGATGTGGAAGATTTTTGTCGACAAATGGGTAAATTAATTTCCAGTGTGAAATTACGGAGAGAATACTCTGCACTCTCGTTGGAACGCGCAAGGTCATTTTCTCTTGAAACTATTGTGAGTGAGTGGAAGAGAATAGTCGATGAGTGATGTGTCAAAAAAACACGGAGAGATGAGTTTCTTAAAGGCTGCTTTCATTCAAGCAGTGTCGAAATACTCTACAGTGATAATGCAAATGGCAATCACTGTTGTACTTGCCAGGTTGCTTACGCCAGAACAGTATGGGGTGATGGCTGGTGTTACAGTCTTCACAAGTTTCTTTAGCATATTGGCTGATTTGGGATTAGGCCCAGCAATTATTCAGTATCAAAATCTCGATTCAAGGGATTATGGATCTATTTTTATCTTTTCATGTGGTCTTGGCCTTTGTCTTTCCTGTGTCTTCATCTTTTTGGGGACACCATTAAGCTTCTTCTTCCATGATTCTACTTATACTTCATTATGTGCTTGGGTGTCTGTATCCGTATTCTTTAATACAGTCAACATGGTCCCCAATGGTTTACTCCTTAAAGGTAAAAAATTTAAATTAATTGGAGTAAGACTCTTCGTAACAACGATTGTTGGAGGCCTTGTTGCAATTGTTCTTGCGTATGTGGGACTTGGAGTGTTTGCTCTGGTTGCGAACATAAACATTACAGCGATACTGGTTTTTCTGTGGAATTATCTCTCAATAAAGAAAGAGCTCTCCTTTACTGATTTACATATTGTTTCTTCAATGAAAGTAATCGCAAAATATTCGCTTTTTCAAGCTGGTGCAAATTTTGTAAATTATTTTGCTAGGAACCTAGATCATCTTGTTATTGGTAGAGCATTTAATTCCGTATCTTTAGGGTTATATGATAAGGCTTACAAACTGACAGCGTATCCAATTACGTTCGTTCCACAAGTGTTAGCCAGTGTGATACAACCATTCTTAGCTAAGTATCAAAATGATAAATATCGACTTCGTGATTTTTATCATAAAGTAACTTTTGTATTAGCGATAGTTGGAGCATATGTTACATTTTTATTTGTATTATGTTCAAATGAAATTGTCACCATATTCTATGGTGACAATTGGAAGAACTGCGTACCGCTATTTGCTATTCTTTCATGTTCATTATTTTGTCAATTATTAGGTAATATCACTGGTCCAATGCTACAAAGTGCGGGACGCACTGATTTACTTCTGAGGCAGACATCAATTGCGACGGTTATTATTGTTGTTTCCATGTTACTAGGAGCATCGACTGGCAATTTGACCAATCTTGCAATTGGTGTTGCTCTTGGTTACTGCTTGCAAATATTCACTTGCGTGTATTATGTGGAAAAAATTGCTCTTGAAGGTCAAATTCGAGACTATTGCAAGGAAGTTGTGACTCCTCTTATGTGTGGTCTCGTTGCTTTTGTCCCGTGTATGCTGTGTAAGAGGAATTTTCTTTCTTCTCTGAATACGTGGATTTCTCTTTTGATGTGTACTTTTTCCTTTACTGGTTTATTTGTTCTAGTTGTTGCTTTGACTGGTGGATTTAAAAAATGTTTGAATATTTTGCGCAGATAATATCTATATTTATTGTAAGTATTTATTGCATTAAAAATCTATCTTATTAATAATACGGCTTGAAGCTTCGAAGAAGGGACTGGATATAATGAAAGAGTCAAATTTGATTTCTGTCATCATTCCGACGCTGAACCCGGGTAGCCAGATTACCGTGTTGCTCGATAAACTGATTGGCCAGAGCCTGTCGCCTGCGGAAATCATCGTCGTTGATTCGCAGTCGGATGATGGCACTCCGGCTTTGGTGAGTCAGTATATTGCAAACCATACTGGTCAGAACATCAGATTCATCGGAATCGAACGCAAGGATTTCGATCATGGCGCCACTCGGGATATGGCTTTACGCGAATCCAATGGCGATTTCGTCCTGTTTCTGACCCAAGATGCCATGCCTGCGAATGAGCACTATATCGAAAATCTCATGAAACCTTTTTCTGATGAAAAAGTGGCTTTGGTCACTGGGCGTCAGATTGCACGCCCGGATGCACGCCCTGCCGAGCGTCTGGTCCGGGAATTCAATTATCCCGAACAATCCCATATCCGTGACGCTTCCGATATCGAACGATTGGGCATCAAAGCGTTCTTTGCCTCCGACGTGTGCGCGGCGTATCGTCGCTCGGCATATCTTGCAGTTGGAGGGTTTGAGCATCCGATTGACACCAACGAAGACATGTTGATTGCCGCCGCGTTCCTTCATGCCGGATACAAAATCGCGTACGAGGCGAGCGCGGAAGTCGTTCACTCGCATAATTTCACACTCAAGCAGCAGTATAAACGCAACTATCTCATGGGTAAGGAGATCCAGAAGCACGCGGCGTTGTTGGGTGGTGCGAAAGTTGCAGGCGAGGGAATGGCGCTGGTCAAATATGTCATCCAAGGCTTGGCCAAAGGGTGTCATTTCTACGAAATCATAAGATTCTGCTTCGACTGCGCGGCTCGATTACTCGGCAATCGCGCTGGAGCATCGGACGGAGCGAAGCTCTAAAACGAGTCTTCGTCTGAGCGCTAATATCAGAAAACGGAGATTCGTTGTAAAGCTTCACTTCAACCACGGCTTTATGGCACCTGCGTGAACTTCAGATCCTTAAGGTAGTTCTTTCCGGAGGTCTGGTCATATTGCACCAGCTTGTAGTCGGCAAGCAACTGCTTGACCTTCTTCGAAAGATGCTTCGTGTCAATCGTATTGCCATCACGGTCAAGATAGGTGGCATGCCCCTGGCCGATACCGCCGCTGGAGGTGATCACTCGACTCATGGCCGGCACCTCCTGATGCAGTTCGGTCAGCATGGCAAGGAACGGTGACACCTTGGCGTTCATATGTTCGGCGGCCATGGCCATGAAGTAATTCGACGAAGTATAGGCGGTTTCGGTCTGATCCAGCTTCGTGTCATGCGAGGCTGACGCATTGTTCGACCAGATGAAATAGTCGGTCTCGTGTAGCGTCACCTTGTTGTTCGCATCCTTATTGGCGGTGGAATAGATGCCAGGCAGATGGTCGCCGTAGAAGATCACGGTGATCGGTTTGTCGATCTGATTGAGCTGATTGAGGAAGTCGGCTGTTTCCTGATCGGTGTAGTTCACGCCCTTGGCATATGTGTTGATGTCGTTGCGCTCACTGTCGGAAATGTTCTCCGACGTATCGGCCTCCACAAACTCGTTATTGTCGTAATAATCGCCGTATGGCGTGTGGTTCTGCATGGTCACGAGCTGCAGGAACTGCGACTTGTCGCTATCCTTCTGCTCATTGATCAAATCGAGAACGTTCTGGTATGCCTCACTGTCGCTCACATACGGCGAACGGTCGATGGTGCCGGTGTGCGTGAGCGGTTCCTCGCTGTCGCATGTGTACAGATACGAGAACTTGAATTTCTTGTAGTCAATGTTGCGCAGATACATGCTCTGCTGGAACGGATGCACCGCAGTGGTGGCGGATTCGCCGTACTTCTGCGTCCAGATCTGATTGAACGAGTACGGGTCGCTCTGATTCGGCACAAGCTGCTGGTACGGCACAATCAAAGAATCGTTGAAATTGGCCAGATTCATACCGGTCAATGCCTGGTATTCGATATTCGCGGTGCCTCCACCATAGCCGGGGGAGAGCATCAGGCCGGATGTCGTGAAGTTCTTGATAGTGCGGATGTTCGGCATTGGGTCGATGCTGAAACTCACGCCCGGCACGCGTGTCGGGTCGGAGAATGACTCCGACAGAACCAGGATCACCGTACTATCGGTCAGTTCACTGCCACGGTTCTGATTGATGGTCTCCGCTGCGGCGGAATAGCGTTCGGCGATCTGCTCCATGGTCTTCTGGCTGTAGTTCTCCGGCTTATCCATGGCCTTGACCTTGGTCAGACTCAGGAACGTGGTTGCCGGGCCATTGTTCTGCGCGTCCATCAGGGAATTCCACAATTCCGGACGGTAGCCCATATCCGTAGCCCAGGAATAGGACCATGAATCAGGCGTGCTTAGGCCCACCGTATATGAGCCGAGCAGCACCACGCTGAGCACGGCCGCGAGAATACGGCAGACATTGCCGACGATGTTCTTGACATTCGCGATCGGATGGCGCCACGAGCAATGGATGAATCTCCTACGGCCGTCAAATACGAACAGGATCACGCATATCAGCAGGAACCAGAGCAGAACTTGGATCGCACCGTTGACGAGTGCTTCGCTGGCCTTAGGTATGAATGACATGATGCTGCCGGTGTCACCGCCTGAAACGAACGTCAGATCAGCCGGAATGATCGGTTCGTTACGCAATTGCACCTTGATGCTGTTGGCCACGCCATATGCGGTCATGACGGTGCCGAATATGATGGTCGCGATCCAGAATCTGTTCGTAATGAAAATCAGCGCAAGATACACCAATCCCAAACCAACGAAATTGATGAGGAATACGTATTTCTGCTCCAACCACATCTGGCTGACGAATTTCGTCAGCTGACCGGCCACGCTTTGCATAATCTTGGTGGTGTTGTCGATTTGCGCGTCGTCGGCATATTCCGGCTCGCTGCACATGCCCCACTGCAGGAAGATGACCTCCGCCGAGGTAAGCAGCATGAACACGACCGTGTAGAACGCATAGGAGAACTTCATGCGCTTGCGCCACAGGCCGTACAGCATCTTGGCGATGTCGATGAACTTGCGTACGGGTTTCAGGTTAGTGAAAGCGCGCCATCGATCATGTACCTTCGCCGCGGCACGGCATACGGTTGCGGCCGTTCGCTGAGCGGCCTGATGAACGGACCGTGCGGCGGCATGCACCTTACGTACCGTGATTACGGCCAGCTCCTCAGCCTTGCCGGTTGTGACGAGCGGGTCGGACGCCGCCGATATCGCGGTTGAGGCCGGCTGCGTTCGCACAGACGTTGGCATCGAGGTCTGCGTCGGTGCGCCGACGGCTCTGACATTGTGCTTGGCAGGCCTCACGCTTGATTGCATGCCTTGCGTATACAAGCTGTAACGGGTGGTGTTGCGTGGCGTGGAATGGCGCCGCTGCGTAGCTTTGCGTCGTGGGCCTTTGCATTGCGTAGCCGACGAGTGAATCACTCGCTTGCTGACGAACAGTGATTGTTCCCGCGGCTGGTCCGTCGATGCGTTGGCTGGCTGGAAGGCGTTTCTGGTGCTGAAAAGTGAGATGTTCATACGTTGGCCGACTGCGGGAGAAGAGGGAGCGGAAAGGGGATGCGTTTTGCCGATGACAGATCCAAGTCGTTTGCTGGAGGCGACCGGTTGCAGATATGGAAGGTCTTTCGAATGACCATTGGTCAGAATGTTCTGCATCGTCGCGTCCTTCGGAGGTATTTCTGTTCATCTGACTTACTTGCGTATACAAGGTAAATTCTGCGTGAATCAGAGCCATTCTAATGGCGTAGTCTGGACGAAAAAGGTGGCTTACGGGTTGCGGAACGTCTGCTGTGTGTTTGCGGCATGATCCCTGCAAGCGAACATTGCTGTCGGGGGTGTTGAACGGAGCGTACGATGCGTGTCGGGCGTTGGCAAAATGCTTATGAAATCGATTGCGTTGTTGGCGGCGACGGTGCCGCCAACGATTGACACAACCTATCGGGCCATCTTCCGGGCCGTTCGGCCTCGACAGGGCGACTGCGGTCGGAAGAGGCCGTCGATGGCGGATTCGGCTATTTGGCGGAATCGAGCTTCATTTCCTGCGAGGCGAGAACGGCCTTGACCGCGGAATCAAGCTCATTGGTGATATTGCGCAGGTTGTCGGCGTAGTCTTTGATGTCGTTGGTGGCCTTGGTGAAGTCATCCGCATTGCCCTTGGCTGGGCAGGTCGGCGCATCGTCGACGGCGTCAGCAAGCTTCATCGCATCCTTGAGCGTTTCCAATGTGGAACCGTTCGCAACATCGTCGACCGTCAGTTTTGCGGCTTGTTCGGCTTCGGACTGCGCCTCCTTGAAGCTGTCTTGATGCACGGTCAGCGTCTTCGCGTTCAACTTGCAGGTGTCGCTGGCGGCTTGCGTCAGTTCTCGCTGATTGCCGATGATGATGGTCACGGCGACGGTTAATATGATCGCGATAACCGCCACTATGGCGATTGCGGCAATCACGCGCCTTGATTTGGCATTGCTTTTTTCGATCTTCACAGTTTCTTTCCCTCTATCTTGTTGCTTGTGAATTTCAACGAGACTTGACGAGTCTACAAAAAATCCATGAGAAAATCGCTTGCTGAGAAAATGACTTCGTGTTTTTCCTCTGTGAGAGGAATAGTTGCGGCATGTGACTTCGCGAAGAGATTTGCATGGTTCGGGTGGCGCTACGGGCCGCCGTGCCCGATCGGTACGGTGCCGTGCCGACGCACGGTGCGCAAGCGAATATCGGCACAGCGCGTTGTGGTCCGCGATGATTTTATGCTAGAAGGAACGATGTTCTAAGGGGGCTGTATGGCACGGCGTGCAACGCTGAAAGACGTGGCGCGGGCGGCGGGAGTGTCGGTGACCACCGTGTCGCTGGTGCTTAACGGACGTCCGGCACGCGTGTCGAAGGAGAAGCGCGAGCTTATCGCCAAGGCGGCCAAAGAACTGCATTACGTGCCTAACCAGAGCGCGCGCAGCCTGGTGACCAAACAGTCGAAACTCGTGGCGCTGATTGTGCCCGACATCGAAAACCTGTTTTTCGCCGCACTGTCGAAATGCGTGGAAGATGAGTGCGCCGCACAAGGCTATTCGTTGATTGTGGCCAATTCCGACGATTCGCGTGCCACCGAACATGATCTGATGGTCCGACTCGCCTCCCGAGGTGTCGATGGCATGATGCTGATTCCCGCGCGCGAGTCCTGCGCCGCCGAAGATGAGCTGCGAGCCGACGTGGAGCAGGTGGCCTGTCCGGTGGTGCTCATCGACCGCCTCGTACAGAACGGCTGGTGCGATGCCGTCGGATTCGACAACTATGTGGGCGGCCGTCTCGCCGCACGGTATCTGTTGGAAGGCGGGCACCGTCATATCGGCATCGTGACGGGCGATGTCGCGGAATCGAGCGCGCTTGACCGCAAACGTGGTTTCGTGGATGCCATCGAACAGGCGGGGGAGCGTTTCGATCCCGCACTGTGCGTTGCGGGTGACTACCGTTTCGACAGCGGATATCATGCTGCCGATCGAATTATCGACGGCGGTGCCACGGCGGTGTTCTGCTGCAACGATGTGATGGCCTTGGGATTCCGCCAGCGCCTTGCCGAGCGTGGACTGCAGGCGACGCAGGACATGCAGGTGATCGGCTACGACAATATCCTCAAGAGATTCGGCCTTGGCCTGCACATGACCACCGTCGAGCAAAGCGTCACCGATCTGGCGGAAGCCTGTTGGCGGATGCTCTCCGTCCGCATCGACGCCACGATTGGACGCACCGGCGCAAAAGACGGGAATGATTCCGACTCCGTGAGTGCTGAAGACGGAGGCGAACGCCCTTGGCTGCGTCATCCGCGAGTCCAGCTGCTCACTCCGAAACTGGTTCAGGCCGCCTGCGCCTAGGCGCGGAGCTCCTTCCTTCCGGCGGATTGCGCCATCCTGTAGGCATCGACGCCGAAGTCGGGACGGATGGGGCTGGTTCCAGCGGTGGGACAAAAACGACACGCAGATGGGTGAGTGTTTTGACTCTCATGATAAAACGCTTTATCATGAATCCAACAGCAAATCGAGAATGTACTCGCTGCTTTTTTATGCAACAAAGCTGACGACAATGGGACGTGTGGTGGCGGACCGTCGTCAGTCCGTCAATGAGGAAAGGCATAACCATGAAAAAACTGATTCTGGATTTGGATACCGGTGTCGATGACGCTCTGGCCATCTCCTACGCCTTGGGAAGCCCGGAGATCGAACTCATCGGCATCACCGGCACCTACGGCAACGTGCTCGTCGAACAGGGTGTGCGCAACGCTCTGGCCGTAACCGACCTGCTCGGACATCCGGAAGTCAAGGTCTACCAAGGACTGCCGCACTCCAGCACCACCGACCATTTCGACGTACTGCCGATCTCTGCGTTCATCCACGGCGAAAACGGCATCGGCGACGTGACCATTCCCGACTCCAACCGCTCCGTCGAAACCGAATCCGCAGTCGACTTCATCATCGACGCCGTCAAAACGTACGGCAAGGACCTCGTCTACGTACCGACCGGTCCGATGACCAACATCGCGGCCGCACTCGACAAGGCGCCGGAAATCAAGGATGAAATCGGCGAAATCGTACTTATGGGCGGTGCTCTGACCGTTCCGGGCAACGTGAACGCGTGGACCGAAGCCAATATTTCACAGGATCCAGACGCAGCCGACCGTCTGTTCCGCTCCGGCGCACCCGTGACCATGATCGGCCTCGACGTAACCCTGCAAACCCTGCTCACCTACAAAGAAACCCAGCAGTGGCGTGAGCTCGGCACCAAGGCGGGTACGTTCCTGGCCGACATGACCGACTACTACATCAAGGCCTACGAGACCACCGCGCCGCATCTTGGCGGTTGCGGCCTGCATGATCCGCTCGCCGTGGGCGTGGCGGTCGATCCGACGCTCGTGACCATGCTCGACATCAACATGAAGGTCGATGTGGACGGCCCGACCCGTGGCCGCACCATCGGCGACGAAACCAGACTCAACGATGCGAACAAGACCATGAAGGTGGCCGTGGGCGTGGATGTGCCGAGGTTCTTGAACGAGTTCATGACGCGTATTTCCGGGCTTGCCAAGGGCGCGAAATAAGGTTGCGCGCCCTAGATTGCGCGTTCCGTTTCCCTATTGAATGTGAAATTTGAAAGTAGTCGATCATATGACTCATAACAATGTAAACGTATCCGCCGATCCGTTCGACGATCCGGTCACCAGCAACAAGATGGCCATCCGTGCCCTGATTCCGCTGCTCATCACCTTCGTACTCGGCACCCTGTGCCTGCAGGGCTTCAACCTTGTGTTCCAGCAGGTCGGCGCCGATGTGGGTGCGCCGAATCAAGCTTCCCTGATCACCGCGTTCCCGAGCATCGTGCTTGGCATCGTGTGCTTCATCTACGGTTCTCTGGGTGACTTCGTCTCCCTGCGCCGCCTCGTGACGGTCGGTCTTATCACCCTTTTCGTGGGATCGCTGTTCGGCTTCATCGCCAACTTCTTCTTTGCCGCCAATCTGTGGACCGTCATCATCGCACGAGTGCTGCAGACCGCCGGCGAACAGGTGGCGGGCTCCGCCTTCCTGGTGGTCGCGACCAAATATCTGCGCAATGATCTGAAGGTGATTTTCTTCGGCCTGTTCACCGCCGCATATCAGCTGTCCGCATCCATCGGCGTGTTCGCGGCGGGTATGTTGAGCTCCATCGCATGGCAGTATCTGTTCCTGATTCCGGCGGTGACCATTCTGTTCCTGCCGATCCTGCTCAAGACCTTGCCGGCCAAGAGCGGCAACGGCCAGAAGGTCGACGCGCTCGGCTTCGTGATCTTCGGCTTCGCAACCGCGTTCCTGACCCTGTTCTTCTCGTACATGGCATGGTGGATGCTCGTGGTGTCCGTACTGCTGTACGCGGCGTTCGGCGTGTACATCAACAAGGCCTCCAACCCGTTCATCACCCCGGCGTTCTTCAAGAACACCCGCTGGCTGCGCGCGATCAGCCTGATCCTCGTGTTCTACTTCGTGAACTACGCACTGTCGCCCATCTTCAACGCCATCGGCACCAAGCTGTACGGTATGACCACCACGCAGGTGTCGCTGTACATCGTGTGGGCGTACGTGGTCGCCGCCATCGTGGGCACTTGCTCCGGACTCATCGTCGGTAAGATCGGCATCAGGGCGGGACTCGTGACCGCCGGTACGCTGATGTTCGTCGGATGGACGGGTGCCGCGTTCTGCGTGAATTCCGGCTTCCTGGTGCTCACCCTGTTCGCCTGCGTGTTCTACGCCGGCTGCGGTCTGATGTACTCGCCGGTCGTCTCCACCGTGCTGGGCACCATCGAAAAGGATGAGTCCGGTCGTGGCGTGGGCATGAACGATCTGGCCATGAACGTCTCGCCGTCCATCGGCATCGCCATCATCGGCAGCCTGCTCGGCTCCAACGCGATGGCCGGCTCCTCCATCGTCGGCACCACCGGCGATGCCGCAGGCTTCTCCAATCTGCTGCTTATCGGCTCCGTCACCGCGCTGCTGGGCCTGATCGTGTTCTTCGTGTTCAAGAAGAAGATCTACGAAGGCAATCATGCGCTGGAAACCGAACAGGCCGGAAAAGCCGGACAGGCCGGACAGGCCGAACAGGCCGAACAGTAAGTTTCACGGAATGTTTCACGGACGGTGGGCGGTATGGATGACTGAACCGCCCACCGGCAATCCGAATCTTCGATAACTGACAATCATCGGAACACAACATCTTAAGGAGACAAGGATGGGCGCGATCGAAGTGCTCTCTGCATTGGATCGAATTCACGGCACGGTGTCGGTGATCGGCTCCATGAACGCGGACTACACCGTTACCGCGCAACGACTGCCAGGGCCGGGGGAGACCATCACCGGTGGCCCGTTGCAGCTGCTGCCGGGTGGTAAATCAGGCAATCAGGCCGCTGCGGCCGCGCGAATCGGCGCCACCGTGCAGATGTTCGGCGCGGTTGGCTCCGACAGCAATGCCGAATTCCTACTCGGCGCTCTGGCCGAGGCCGGTGTGAACACCACGCATGTGCGCCGCGTGCTCGGTCCGAGCGGAACCACAGTGATCACCGTGGACGCGGCCGGCGAGAACACCATCGTGTATTCTCCGGGCTCCAACGCACAGGTGACCGTGGATTATGTGGAATCCGTACGCGAGGCGCTGGTGCGTTCTTCCGTGCTCGGCTTGTGCCTCGAAAGTCCGATCGAGACGGTGACCGCCGCCGCGCGCATCTGCCATGAGGCGGGTGTGAAGGTGCTGCTCAACGATTCGCCGTTCACGCCGTCGTTGCCTGCGGAACTGGTGGCAGCCTCCGACATCCTGCTCGTCAATGAGCATGAGATGGCGCAGTTGCTCGGCATTGACGAGCCTGAGGATGATGACTGGGACGCTTTCGACTGGGGTCATGTTCTGGACGAAATGCGGTCGTTCGGTTTTGATCAGGCGATCGTGACATTGGGAGGCGACGGTTCCGTGGTGCTCGACGCCACCGCGGAAGAGCCGATTCAGCGCATTGCACCGGTTCGCGTGAAGGCCGTCGACACCACCGGTTGCGGCGATTCCTTCATGGGTACCGTGCTGGCCGGTCTCGCCTCCGGCATGTCGCTGTCCGAGTCCGCGCAACTTGCCGCGTACGTGTCCGCCTATGCGGCCACGGGTTACGGTGCGCAGGCTTCTTATGGCAATGCCGCGCAGATTCGCGAGGCATTCGCCGAGTAATCCGAGACGGCCGGCATAGCGGCGGTGCGGTTCGGTGAAATTGGATGTGCAAACACGATTTGTCAAGACGGCTGTTTTGGCAAATCGTGCTTTTCATATACCCTTCAATGACTCCATAAGGCCGCATACTGAAGGCAATCGTGAGGTAAGGGGGTATGGATAAGTCGTCTGAGACGTGAATTGAGCCCATGCGGTACGGAATCTGAACGCACTATCTTCGAAAAGGTCTTTTTTATCCGATCGTGCGCGGTCCAATCCGGACGGAAGGATGGCCGTCATCGCAGTATCAGGAATTTTTTGTGTGACTGTGCGCAACCTGAGTGCACATCCGACCCGTATCTTCCTGAGACAATATGACGTTCTTGCGGTGAGGCATCTTCTCTTCTTGAGCCGGGTGACGATCGCAAGTGATTCACCCTCACGGCATCCGTATCTTTGAAGACCGCGTGACGGGCCGCATCGTTTCCGCGCGGCGTGGGCACCCGCATTGTTATATTTGAGTTTGGCTTAATTTCACGCACCCGTATATTGGAAGGCGAAGCATGTCGGCGATTCTCGAAGGCACCCCGGATAAAAAACTGGCGTTGGTGACGGGTCGTGCGTACCCCGAACAAGCCGAGGAAACCGCGAAGTACCTTGGCACCCATGTGCTCGAGACCACCTCATACGATTTCGCCAACGGGGAGATGTACGTGCGCTACACCGAGCCGGTGCGCGGCGCCGACGTGTTCGTGATGCAGGCACACACCGTGCCGATCAACAAGTGGATTATGGAACAGCTCATCATGGTCGATGCGCTGAAGCGCGCTTCCGCCCGTTCCATCACCGTGGTCGCGCCGTTCCTCGGTTACTCTCGTCAGGACAAGAAACACCAGGGGCGCGAACCCATCACCGCACGGCTTATCTTTGACCTGTTCCAGGCCGCCGGCGCTGACCGCATCATGACGGTCGACCTGCATGCCGCCCAGGAACAGGGTTTCTTCGACGGTCCGGTCGACCATCTCACCGCCATGCCGGTGCTGCTCGACTACGTGCGTAACAACATGCCATTGGCAAACACCACCATCGTGTCCCCGGACGCCGGCCGCATCAAGGTTTCCGAACAGTGGGCCGCCAAGCTCGGCGGTCTGCCGCTCGCATTCATCCACAAGACCCGCGACACCACGCGTCCTAATCATGCGGTGGCGCACGGCATCATCGGAGAGGTCGAAGGGCGCGAATGCGTGGTCGTCGATGACATCATCGACACCGCCGGCACCATCTGCGAGGCCGTGCGCACCCTGCGTGAAGCCGGCGCGAAGTCGGTGACCTTGGTCGCCACGCACGGCCTGCTTTCCGGCCCGGCCGTGGAACGCCTGCGCGATTGCGGTGCCAGGGAAATCGTGCTTACGGACACCGTGCCGGTTCCGGAAGAGAAGCGTCTGCCGAACATGACCGTACTGTCCGCCGCGCCATTGCTGGCCGCCGGCATCCGTTCCGTGTTCGAGTCCGGTTCGGTCTCCACGTTGCTCAATGGATTGCCTGATGATATGCGCCCGCGCAATATCTATGCGTGATCTGTGCGATTCGTGAATGTGCGATTCGTATGATGGAGCCTCGCCCATGCGGCGGGGCTTTTTGATTGACGGCGGACTTGGGTGCGGGCCCCTTCGCCGAGAGAGTGAACGGAAAGAACTCGTCTGGGTGTCGGGATATGCTGAACAGGTTGTCTGAATTGTATCTTTATACCTTATATATAGATGCGTGAAGGCAGTACGCATACACACTCCTGCCATGGAAAGTCCATGGCCGATAGTCCGAAGGAGGTGGGTGATGTCTGCGCATAAGTACGAACTGATGTTCATTGCCGATCCTGAGCTGGATGAGCGTGGTCTGAAGAAGCTGACCGAGCAGTATCTGGAACTCGTCACCAAGGAAGGCGGTGCCGTCGAGAACATCGACATCTGGGGCCGTCGTAAGCTTGCCTACGAAATCGCCGACAAGACCGAAGGCAACTACGTCGTGGTCAACTACTCCGCCGAGCCGGCCACCAGCGACGAACTCGATCGTCTGCTGAACCTGAACGAATCCGTCATCCGCACGAAGATTCTTCGCAAGTAAGTAATTTCAAGCTTTTCAAGCTGCATAAGTAAGTAGGTAACGTCATGGCAGGCGAAACGATTATCACCGTGGTGGGTAACCTCACGGCTGATCCTGAAATCCGTACCACTGGCAACGGTGCATCCGTGGCCAGCTTCACGATTGCCTCCACTCCGCGCACCTGGAACCGTAATTCGAACCAGTTCGAAGACGGTCAGGCCCTGTTCATGCGCTGCTCCGCGTGGCGTGACATGGCCGAGCATTGTGCGCAGAGCCTGTCGAAGGGCATGCGCGTAATCGCACAGGGTCGTCTGCAGCAGCGTTCCTACCAAGCGCAGGATGGTTCCCAGCGTACCGTCGTTGAGATGCAGGTCGATGAAATCGGCCCGTCCCTGCGTTACGCAACCGCCCAAGTTACGCGTACCTCCAGTGCCAGTGGCTATGCCGGCAATCGTGGCGGCAATGGCTTCACCGGTAACAACGGAGGCTATGCGAACAACAATGGTGGCTTCGGCGGCAACGCCGGCGGCTACCAGGGCGGTGCCGGATATTCCGGTGGCGCGGGCTATCAGGGTGGGGCCTCCGCTCCCGCCAACGCCGCACCTGCCGCAGCACCGGCTGCCGACCCGTGGGGCAACGCGGATTCCTCCGCCGCGTCCTTCGGATCTTTCGGTGCCAGCTCCTCCGAATTCGGAGGCAATGACGGCGAACCGGAATTCTAAGCTGAAAAGCAATCCCAGATTGTAAGGAGAACATCAAGATGTCACGCAAGAGGCCGCAGCCGCCGGTCAAGCCGTTTAAGAAGAAGCCGAATCCACTGAAGGCTGCCAAGATCACCGAGATCGATTACAAGGACGTCGCCCTGCTGCGCAAGTTCATTTCCGATCGCGGTAAGATCCGCTCCCGTCGTATCACCGGTGTGACCGTGCAGGAACAGCGCAAGATCTCGAAGGCGATCAAGAACGCCCGCGAGATGGCTCTGCTGCCGTACGCCACTTCCGGCCGCTGATCTTAGAGAGGTTTGAACAATGGCTGAAACTAAGGTTATTCTTACCAAGTCCGTCGCTAACCTGGGTCACCCGGGCGATGTCGTGACCGTCAAGGCTGGTTACGCTCGTAACTACCTGCTCCCGCAGGGCCTGGGCTTCGCCTGGACCAAGGGTGCCGCCGCTCAGATCGAGGCCATGAAGCGCGCTCGTCTGGCTAAGGCCGTCGCCACCCGTGAAGAGGCCGTTGCCGCCAAGGAACTGATCGAGGGTACCACCGTCGAAATCGCTGCCAAGGTCTCCGAATCCGGCAAGCTGTTCGGTGGCATCTCCGCCGAGAAGATCGCCATTGCGCTGTCTTCCAAGGTCGAGGTCAACCCGAAGAACATCACCGTTGAGCCGATCAAGACCACCGGTGACTTCCCGGCGACCGTCGCTCTGCATCCGGAAATCACCGCTTCCTTCTTCGTGAAGGTCGTCGCTGAGTGATTTCGGTCCCATTCGCTACGATCCGGACGAGTGTCCGACCGCGGTGAATGACTTCAGACTGCACGTCTGAGCTTAAGCATCAAGAATCCCCCTGCACCGTTGTGGCGTAGGGGGATTCTCATTAGGGTCAACACCTAATTTGTGGAGAAATTGTAATTGATGAAGTCGGGGGACCGGTAGAGGCGGTTTCATCCATGAAACTTGCGAGATTATCCGTCACGGCGAAATTGCCGATGATCACCGGAATTCCGCGGTTTTATGTCCGCGACACGCCGTGAGTTGCATTTGATTCGAATCTGAGTATATTTACTTCTCGTGCTCAGCGAGAACAAAACCTCGCCAGACCAACGCCCCTTTAGCTCAGTTGGTTAGAGCAGCTGACTCTTAATCAGCGTGTCCAGGGTTCGAATCCCTGAGGGGGCACAGCAAAACCCTTGGAATCGTTAGGTTCCAAGGGTTTTTTGTTTTCCATTGGTCTTGGCTTGCTCTTAGTGTTCACGCTTGCGGGGAATGCTTCGGGATGTGTGCCTTCAACGTCCATACGTCGTCCTCCAGGCTGGTCGACAGCGTGCCGCCAAGGGTGGCGATGATATGACGGTGGAGCTGCAGGCCACGTCCTGATACCGTACGGTCGTCGGGACGGCACATGTTCATCTGCACCAGACGGATTCCGTCATCGCTGACGGCGAGCTCAAGGGAGAATCCCCCGTCGGTCGGCGAGGCATGGGCCCGGATGTTGGAATACACCTCGGCGAGCAGCGAGACGATCTCGTCCGCCACCGCCATTGGGAGCACGGCATCCGGATCGATGGTGACGCTGGCGGAACCCTCGAAGCCATGCCTGCGCAGTTCGGCCTGCCTGGCCTCGACCAAGCCGCGGATCGTCCGCCCCCACCCGCCCGGTCTCGCACGGGAGGCGGGATCCGGTCCGGTTTGCCCCCGGAGTATGTCGATGACCTCGTGCGCGCAGGAGACCGATTCACAGGTCTTGTCCCGGATGGATGTCAGTAGCAGGCGCTCGTCGGGGTCGCTGCACGACAGGAGGTGCGCCTCGCAAAGCATGCCGATCGATGCGAGGTTATTGGTCAGATCATCGTGCAAACGTCTGGCGAGACGCATGTTGCGTTCCAATATCGCGATGCGCTCCTGGGTGGTCCGCAGGCGGAGTCGCTGTTCGCGTGCGGTATCGTCAAGCCGGTGCCTTCTGAGCGCGTATCCCGCGACCGTGGCCGCGATCTGCATGACGAGCACCGCGATGACCGCGCGTGGCTCGCTTGTATCCCGCAGGACCGTCAGGGATAGGAGCAGCACGTTGCAGGACTGCGCCAGCAGCGTCATCCACGGAGACAGCAGGAAAGAGAGCACGCCCCAGACCAGGCAGGAGCTGAACAGCAGGTCGGAGGCCGAACCGGTCGGTAACCAGACGAGTATCCACCAGTAGACGATGAGCAGCAGGCCCGCCGTTTTTGGTCTGAAGGGCAATGCGCCGCACAGCAGGACGTATGGGATGAGCGGGATCCATGACCGACCATCCGCCAGATTCCCGCCGACGGCCGTGAAGTACAGGTCTGCGAGCATGGCGCAGCAGCAGGCCGTCAGCATGAATCTCCTGCCGGGCGCGCCTACAGCGCCGTCCATGTCTCGCCCCGTCATGGTCAGTGCCTCGGCCTGCTCAGTTCGAGCCACATCGACACCAGCTGGACACGGTTCCTGGCCCCGAGCTTCTCGCAGGCACGCTGCAGGTAGGTGTTGACGCTCGCCACGGTGAGCCCGGTCCGTTCGGCGATGAGTGTGGACGTGTTGCCCTGCCGGCATAGTTCGATGATTTCGATCTCCCTGCCGCTAAGACGGGCGATTCCCGTTTTCGGCTCCCGGAGGATCCGTGCGAATGCCTGGGCGGCGGTCGGGAAACGAAGCCCCTCGAAAGATCCCGTGCCTCCCGTGGCGGCGAGCCTGATCGTGTCCTGCAGGCCCTGGAGATCGTTCTTGCTTACGATCGCTTGGGCTCCGGCCGTGGCGGCGTCGGCCGCATACTCGTCAAGAGGGAACGAGGTCATGGCCACCAGGCTCGTATGACGGTCCCTTTCGCGTATCGTCCGTATGACGGAGACGCCATCGATATCGCCCATGGACATGTCGACCAGCAGCACGTCGGGCCGTTCGCCCGTCACGCATCGTGCGATCGCCGTGTTCGCGTGTTCCGTCATCCACGCCAGCGTGATGCCGTCGAGCGTCTGATCCAGGTACGCTTTCAGGGCGCACAGGGCGAACCTGTCGTTGTCCACGACGCCAAGGGTCTTCATGCGTATGCCCATTGCCTCGAACATACCTCCCGATCGTATCCAACCGATGATAGCAGCGGGACCCGGTGTACGCCGTGAGACAAGAGACCGATGCGCCTCGTCTGATTTCATATGACACCCGTTTGCGCGGGCATGCTCCGGGCGCATACTCTCACCATGACGAGCCGGCCGAAGGAGGTGAGACTGATGCTCGATTGGTATTGGGTGCAGTGGGGAATCGAGGCCGTCGTCGAATGCAGGACCTGACGGTTTGCCAAAACGTCCCTGTCCGCGGATTCGAAGCGGGTAGGGACGCATGCATAGGAGGGAATCATGCTGGACATACGTGACGTTTCATTCGGCTACGGGCGTCGCGGCGAGGTGTTGCGATCCGTGTCCCTGCACGTCCCGCAGGCGAGAATCGTGGGAATGATCGGTTCCAACGGCTCCGGGAAAACGACCCTGATCAATCTGGTATGCGACGTGCTCGACCTGCGGGAGGGGAGCATCACCATGCTCGGCCGGAAGCATACCTCCGCAGAGGCCAAAACCGGCATCATGCATGTGGGAGGCAACGATGATGTGCCAGCGTTCCTGACCGGATGGGAGTATGTGTCCACCCTCGCACGGCTGTACGGCGTGCGTGCGGATCGCTCCGAGGTGGGCCGCATGTTCGCCCTGTTCGGCATGGAGGGCGTGCAGGACAGGCTCATCGACTCATATTCGCATGGCATGAGGAAGAAGACCCAGCTGTGCTGCGCGTTCCTATTGCACTGTCCGTTGACCATCGTGGACGAGACGCTCAACGGCATCGACATAGACGCCTGGTACCTGTGCGTCGAACAATTCCTTCGCATGCGTGGGAGGGGTCTGTCGATGCTGATATGCAGCCACGATTTCGCATTGCTCGAACGGACCACGGACCAGATCGTGCTGTTGCGCAACGGGCGTATGAGCGCGCCCCTGCCCACACGGTCGATAATCGACGGGTACGGCGGAATCGCCGAATGGTACCGTGTCAGGACATTGGAGGCCGAACCATGACGGGAAAGGCCCGTGCCGGAATCATCCGGTTCATGGTCGTGTCCACGCTGCTGATGAGGTTCTTCCGGCGTACGCTGATCCAGTACGGGGCGTTGCGCAGCGGGATGGTCCGTTGGTCGCTGACGGCTTTGGCCGCCGCCTGGATGGTGTTCAGTTGCGTCGTGGCGTATTTCTTCCTCCGACCGTTGGGCGCCGATCGGGACAAATGGTCGATGATGCTCGACCTGTCATGGGTTTCCACGATCCCATGGGTCATCGGCGTGTTCCTCTTGGTGAAGATGCTGTTCTCCAAAGCCGACGGCGCGCTCAGGATCGTCAGCGGTCTGCCCGTCACGGGCATATTGCGTGGGCTGACGATCAAGGCGAGCGAGATGGGTGTGGTGCTGGCCGCCGTGACGGTGTCGGTGTTATCCATATCCGTCTCACTGCTATTGTCAACCGGGGTCGATGCGATCGGCCTGGCCTGTTTGCATCTCCTGCTACCGGCCCTGCTGCTGTACGCCATGCTGAGCCTGGCATGGGATCTGATCGGTCGTGCGATGCGCATGCTCGGACTGCCGCAGTTCGCGTCGGTGACGGCGATCTGCGGCTTGGTGGCCATGCTGGTCGGCTATGCGATGCTCGTGCTGCCTTTGGTGATGGACATCCAGGAACGCTGGCTGGGTGGGGATGATGCCATCCTATGGGCCACGGTGGTCGGTGACCTAGCCGTCCGGATCGGCGGACTGCCCACGGGAATCGGCGCATCGGCACTGCTCCTGGCCGTCACGCTTGCGGACGTGGCGGTCTCACCGCCCCGATACCGCGAGCAGGCGGACTATCTGCCCATCCACTGCCCTGCGGCCGGACGGGGTGATATCACCATGTTCGCCGCGTACGTGCTTCGGTCCAAGGACACGTTCCTAGAAAGCATCCTTGCCGCCGCCCTGGCCATCGTGCTATGCGTGCGGGGTGATACCGGATTCGCCACACTGCCCGCATGCATCGTCACGTTCACGGGCCTGTCCCAGTTCGCCAACGGCATTGTGGCGATATGGAACCTGCACCGCGGATCGGCCGCATACACGTATCTGTGCATGATCTGCTCGCAATTGGCCGTATACGTTCCGATATGGCTGGCCATAAGCCTGCCCACCCTGCCATGGGGTGGGCCGACCCCGCTTGGCTGCCTCTACTCGCTTGCCGGCATCGTCGCGGGCTCCATCGTCTGCACGATGCTGGGAATCGTCTTCCCGATGACGAAACACAATCCACTCACCGCCATCGTGGGGCTCGGATCCTTCGCGCTTGCCGGAACCCTCCTGCTGTTCGCCATAGGTCTGCTCGATCTGCGTGGGCCGATCCTTGCCGTCGTGCTCGTCGCGATACTGGCGGCGATGATCCTTTACTCCATCCTCGGCATACAAACCCATCAAAGGAGCATGCGATATGAGCATCGCTAAACATATCCTCATGACGATCTGCGCGGGCACCGTCCTCTGGCTCATGATGCTGGTGGGAGGGCTTGTCTGGGCGATGCTCTCCACGCCAGGCAGACAGCAGCATACGGACGCACTCTGGGGGGCTGTCTACTTCGAAACGAGACCCTCGACGAACGGGATCATGATGCAATTCGGATTGGGCAGCCCGCGATCCGCCCTGATGCTGCTACTCGCGTGCCTTGCGGTATGCGCCGTGGCAGGTCTGATCGTGAGGCTCTCCATCAAAGGGCATGCATGACCATTCATGAACTGGTGCATGCATGCCTGTTGTCCTGGCGTAATCCGGACATGCGGGTGTCCATTTCGACGGACTGGTTACGTGATGGCCTACAGGAAAGCCCTGCTGCCGATGCTCCAGGCTTCTTGCATGCGCCGTGCTTGGACCGTGCGCGGGCCATGTGCCTGACGGGATTATATGGCCCATCCTTCGTCCGGACAGTGATGATTGGCGGTGTCGCTTTTCCCTCAGAGCAGGCTGAACAGCAGGACGGCCATCGCCACGATGTACAGGACGAATAAGATCCGAATGAGCGTCGTCGTCGACCCGTTGCCCGAGGGACGGCAAGCAGCGATGACGAGCAACACGATCGAGACGGCAACCAATGCGATTGCGATCCACCACAGCACCGTGGCGGACTGCGATGTGCCATGAAGCCGGCCAGCGACGAACAGGACCGTGGAAAGCGCCATCAGTATGCCGTTGAGCCTGACCGAGATATCCGATGTATGTTCATGGCGGACGAACGCCAAGTATGCCGAAATCACCACCGCTAGGATGATTCCCGTCATACCGGCCCAAGATAATATCTGATGAATGGTATCCATGACTACCGCCTTTCACCGTTTTGCATAATGCGAGAGAACGGGATCTGCTGTGATCTTCTTATGTCTAATTGTATGTGGAACGATGAGCGGTTCGTCGGACCGCCCCCTCTGATGCATGCATCCTGACCTCGCAGACGGAATTCCGTTCCGTCACTGTATGCGAGGTACCGATGCCGGGCATATCGCCGGATAATGGGTCGTCGCTGGCTTTCGTCCTCATTTTTGGGGACGGTGATTTGCGACGCCCATGACCGGTATCTATCATTGGGGGTACTTCGTTTTCAATGATGAAGAGAGCTGGAAAGGCATGTCGTGACGTCATACGGTGTTGTGTGGCATCACGGCATGGGGTTGGGAAAGGCAAGCAATCATGAAAAGGAATGAGGGAGCTTGTCACGGTAATGGTGGTGATTATAGCCGTCATATGTCATGCTAAGGAGTTGATATGGGTCGCATACGCGAACTGGTCCGCAGGGTCGGCGAGGCGAACCGTAAGCCGGTCGGGAACTCGTCGTTCAACGGGCACGGCCTGAGCGCGATGCTTACGGTCATCTATGGGAGCGGGATGGTGTTCCAGTCCATCCGTGAAAAGGACCTCGTCATGCTGGCGGCGTCGTTGCTGGTGGCGTTCGCGATCCTCCTGGCCTCGGAATACGGCCTGTACCGCGTCACGGATCCCGCCCTGACGAGAGCCGGCCGCAGGCGTGTCTCCTGCGTGTTGCTGGCACTCGCCCTCATCATGCTCGTCGTCTTGATTTGCCTCGTCCTGCATTGAAAACCGTTGTGGGACGCCTCGTCGAGGGCGTTCCGCAACAAATCCGCAATCGATGATTCCATGAAAGGAAGGACTCATCATGAAAAGGCAGACGGCGTTGTACATGCTTGAATGGTTCGTCTACACCGTTGTGGCGGTCGGATTCGGTCGCGGCGGTCTGGCTGATGCCGGCCGGCGGCGCGGCCTGGATGGTCATGTGGATCATGCTGGGGCTGTGTGCGGTCCCGCTGGTGCATGTGGTGCGCTATTACCCGTTCTGGAGCATCGTCGTGTCGGTCGTCACGCACCTGCTGGTCTGGCTTTCCCTAGGGATGGGCAGGCATGGGTGGCTTATGGGCGGCTGGCTGAACCCACGGACGCTGGGATGGGTCCAGGATGCCCTCTGTCTCGTCTACGTGGTCATTCTCGCGGCCGCATGGCGGAAGGACCCGGGCGTAGGATGGAAGACGCCATCCGGGTCTTTCCGCCCCTGATGCCGACATGGCAGGGAACTGATTGGCGACGGACTTGGGGTCGTCTTTTTCTCTGCAGATTGTGGGGTAGCGATTATGAAGGCCATCTGGTTCAAGGAGTTCCGCCTGTACACGTCGTTTGACAGGGCTCTGTGGTGTGCGCTGATCTGGCCGTTCATATTGGCCCTGAACCCGCTCTTCTTGGAGGCGGGGGAGTCGTTGTCCACCGCGATGATCGACGCGCCCGGGTTCGCCCTGCTTTTCTCGCTCTGCGTGGATTACACCACGTACGACGACTACCGGTCAGGGGTGTTCGAGCTGATCGTGCAGGCCGGCCTGCCGCTGCGCGAATATCTGACCGCGAAACTCTGGTTCTATGAGGCGGTCTCATCGGCGTTCCTGCTGGTATCCCTGGTGGCGGGACTGGCCGTGGACCATTGGCAGCCATCCGACATGCCCGTGACGGTGATGCAGCTTGTTATGGCGTTCGTGCTGAACGGGGCGTGGGCCGCGTTGGGTACGCAACTGGCGATATGCCTACGTCTGCTGAACCCGGATTCGGCGTTGTACCTTACGCCGCTGGCACTCGCCCTGCCCGTGTTCGCCAATGTCGCCCTGTGGCATCTCGTGGATCCGGTGCTCGCCCTGACGGTCTCGTCCATCGTGGCCGCATTATGCGGCGCGGGCGCTTTCGCCATCACGACGCGCGTGCTCCGTGGCAGGTTCATCCCGACCTTGCGGTCGGATGCGGGACGATACGGCCATGGGATGGCGTTGGAGGGTATGTCCGTCGCGGTGGAACATGTCACGTTCGGGTACGGCAGGCGCCAAACCGTGCTGGATGACGTTTCCTTCACGGTTCCCCAAGGCCAGTCGGTGGCCATCCTCGGCTATAACGGCGTGGGCAAGACGACGTTGTTCAAACTCATTACGGGACTGTTGCGTCCACGAAGCGGACGCTGCGTCATCAACGGCATGCTCGTACCGTCGATGCGGGATGTGCTCCTGATGACGGAGCATGCGAATCTCATCAGTGCGATGAGCGTCCGGGACAATATCAGGTTCCGTGGCCTGCTGTTCGATCCGGATGGCACGGGAGGCATGGATCCCTCCCGGCTCGGCGGGGAACCGTTGGTGCGGGCGTTCGAACTGGACCCGTTCCTCGATACGAGGGTGTCCAGGCTGTCCAGCGGCATGCGCGGGCGTGCCGGTCTGGTGGCGGGCATGCTGTTCGACCCTCACGTCATCATGCTGGACGAGCCGACCAATTCGATCGATCCGATCACCCGGGATCTGCTGATCGACTACGTCAACCGGCTGCATGCCTGTGGGCGAACCATCCTGACCGTTACGCACGACTTGGAATACTGCTGGAAGACCATGGACCGTGCCGTCATCCTTGACGACCGCTGCATCGCCGGGGATGTCATGCTCGCCGATATTCCCGATTATGAGACGTTCACCCATATCGCCACGCTGGGGCATGATCGGCGAACCGTCGACTTCGGACTGGAACGCCAGATGGCGTGAAGCGAAGAATGATTTCTTTTGCATCCGGGACCGAGATCTCCGTAACGCACCGGTAACAGTGGATGAGCATGTTGGGCGTTCACTCGCTTCCCTGGTCCTTGATGCTCTTCGATGTCCCACGGCCGGTCCTTACATGCGTTGTGGGGGTGTGTCCGCGTACGCGGGCACACCCCCACAACGGATGAGGAGCGTATGGTGTTCAGTTCATGCGACGGCGCACGAGAACAAGGGCTCCGCCTGCCACAAGGGCGATTACGGCCACGATTGCGAGGATGGTGACGTTGCTGCCGGTATTCGACAGGTTCTTGACCTGTGGTTGGGTGGTGGTCACCTTGGACGGCTTCTGCGGCGTCTTCTCCAGAGGCTTCACCGGAGCGTTCTGCGCAGGTGTGCTCGGCTGAGACGGCGTGCTCGGCGTGCTCGGCGTGCTCGGCGTGCTCGGAGTGCTCGGCTGAGTCGGAGTCGTCGGCTGAGACGGCGTCGGCGTCGGGGCCTGGGTCTTCTGGCCGACCATGATCAGGCTGACCGGCGGGGTGGCCTGATGGAATTCGGTAGCCAGCAGATTCTGATATTGATCGTTGGATGTCTTGTAGATGTCCAGGGTCTGTCCCGAAGGAATGTTCGCCGTGCTGTCAACCAGCGCTTGAACGGCGTCGGAATAAGGATGCGGCACGACCGGACGGGAGTCGGTGTAGTACCAGATCGCATACTGAGTCGCCTCCGCGAACTCCAGATCGCTCAGATTGTACTTCTGTTGGATACCTGCTTTGTTGTTCGGATAGCCGTTGTACAGCACGCGCAGCACGTCCTGATACAGGTTGGTGCCGGGGCGTGCGCGCTGGGCGAGCTGGCTGAACGCGGTGGCTGAGCCTTCGATCCTCGTGTAGTCCAGTCCGGTCGTCGGGCTGGACTTCCGCAGGTTGAAGCAGTACACGGGGGAGACCGTCTTGGAGGCGTCCTTCGACACGAGCGCGCCCGAAGTCAACGAGCTTTGTGTAGTGAAGGAATAGTCCGTCGGGGTGGGATCTTCGGGAGCCTTGACGGTGAACGTCTGGTCGGCCGCCTTGTCGTATCCTTCAGGGGCTGTGGTCTCCGTAAGCGTGTAGTCGCCTGCGGGCAGGTTGGCGGTGTGCACGGTGCCGTCTGAGGTCCATTCGGCGTCGATGACGTCCGCGCCATTGGCGTCCTTATGGGAGATGCGCAGTTGCGCGCCCTTGAGCGCGGTGCCGTCGGCGTCGACCTTCGACACTTGTACCGGCACGGTCGGGGCGGAGCCGCCATCCGCATATGCCAGAGCCGAGGGGAATACGCTCACGACCATAATCGCTACTGTTGCAATCAGAGCCGATAGAGCGGATGGGATGTGTATTCGATTGTTGGTTGTTCTCATGGTACCCTCTCTTGATTCAATCGCGAGCGGTGCGGGAAGCCGTTGAATCGGATTTTTTCCTAAACCAACGAGATAATCTCGCATCTCTCGCCTTTCTCAGGGTACATATGTGTACAATTTCTCCCCCGAGCCCCTGTTTTGTGAACGCGAGCTGAAAGGTTGTATCAGGTACCGGATGAAATTCCTGACAGATTCCTTCTATCTGTCAAGAATTTCCGTGTGAGGAAAAGCAGTGAAAGACTGATTGTATGCCGACTACGTTCGGTCATCGACCTATACAAACCGATTGGGTCGTCGGCGAAGCTTCTCCCCAGCGTCGGAGCGGTGCAAGAGGTTCTTTGTACAGGGATGTTTAGGGGTATCATACGGCCCGTCGTATCGAAAGCGGTATTCCTATAATTCTTCGTTCAATTCGTGACCGCTCTTCTTGCAGGCCGCTCCTTTATCTATGCCGTCTCATATATATCAGTGGTCTCCGGATCGAAAAGACATGGGTGGGAGTAGTATCTTGCCCTGTTGTCCGCTTAGAGCGGAATCGCAATTTAATCTTGTGTCAATACGAGAAGAAGCAATAAGAGGAAGACGAAGTGGAATACTCACTCTTTATCAAACTCGCCGCTGAATTCGTCGGTACCGCCGTACTGATGGTCTTCGGTAACGGCGCTGTCGCCAATGCGGAGCTGAAGAACACCAAGGGCTATCATGCCGGCTGGCTGAACATCGCGATGGGCTACGGTTTCGGCGTCATGTTCCCGGTGCTGATGTTCGGCGGCGTTTCCGGTGCGCACATCAACCCGGCCATGACCCTCGCCCAGGCCATCAACGGCATGTTCCCGTGGGGCCAGGTGCTGCCGTACATCATCGCCCAGCTGCTAGGTGCCGTTGTCGGTCAGCTCATCGTGTACATCACCTACTGGCCGCATTACAAGGATACTGAAGATGCCAACGCCATTCTCGGCACCTTCTGCACCACCGATGCTCACAACGACCGCGTCAACTACTTCGTCAACGAGTTCTTCGGCACCCTCATGCTGGTGCTTGGCGCACTGTGCTGCCTCGAAATGCCATGGGGCAAGGAAGATCACGCCGCCGCAGCCATCGTGGTCGGCTTCATCGTGTGGGGCCTTGTCACCTCCATGGGTGGCCCGACCGGCCCTGGTCTGAACCCGGCCCGCGATCTTATGCCTCGACTGCTGCACGCCATTCTGCCGATTCCGCACAAGGGATCCTCCCGTTGGGGTGAGGCCTGGATTCCGGTTGTGGCTCCGATTGCCGGTGCGATCGTAGGCGCATTCCTCTTTAAGTCGCTGTTCGCCTGATGTACAGCTATGCTTGAGGTCCGTGGATATTTTCCGCGGACCTTCGCATATTGTGGGAAGGAGCCATGGTGCGATTCATACGGTATGTGCTACGTGCGCTGAATCCGAAGACGGCCGTGACGATGGATTCGCGGCAGGTGTTTCGCATTCGCCGCTGGACGGTGGCCTGCGTGCTTGCGATTCTGGTCATTGCGATGGTGTCCTGCAGTGTGCACGGGATGAAGGCACATGCGCAACGGGCTGCGCAGGCCTCGCAGTCGGCGACGACCGGTAAGACGACGGCGAAACGGCAGCATTCCAAGAACGATGCGACTGCCGAACAGTCGAACGAATCGCAAGACGATGACAATGCTGAGGATTCGGTACAGGCTGAGTTGCAGCATCAATCGGCACCGCTGACCGATGACCAGAGGAACGAGATTCTCGCCAAGGCCCAGCAGACGGCACGGGATAACGGCCATGAACCCACGCAGTACACCTATTGCGTAGCGGAGAAGGGTGATGTCGGTTCGCTCGATGACTTCTCCAATGCCGTCTACCGTATTCTCAACGATGAGCGCGGATGGCCGCGTGCCGGTGCTACGTTCGTGCAGGGCGCGGAAGGAAACTGTGACTTCAATATCGTGCTTTCCGAAGCGCAATATATGACCACGTTTTCGTCGGGTTGCTCCACCGAATACAGTTGCCGTGTGGGCGAGAACGTGATCATCAACGACGATCGCTGGAATGGCGGCACGGATGCCTGGCTTTCCGCAGGCGGGAACATGGCGAGATACCGCGTAATGGTGATCAATCATGAAGTGGGGCATCGACTTGGTCATACCGATAATGAGACGCCGTGCGCCGGTGCCGGGCAGTCTGCGCCGCTGATGCAGGAACAGTCCATGCATCTGGACGGATGCACGACCAACGAATATCCGCTCGATAATGAGCTGTGGATCAGATAGCGACCATCGTGCCGTTAGAGACCGAAATAGGTGTTGAATGCCTGCGGGTCAAGGGAACGGTCGGCGGTGTCGGTTCTGACCTTGGCCCAGCTGAATTCGGTCAGGGCCTCTTGGACGCTCATGGGTTGCGGATGCGTGGAATGCGGATCGCCTTGGAGCCCGAGCAGCCAGGCGCAGTATCCGATGACTCGTTCGGGTGTGACGCCATGCTTGCGAAGGATGCCCATGTCCAGTGATTTTTCGCGCTTGGCAAGTCGTTGCCCGCTCGCATTGTCGATGAGGGGGAGATGGGCGTAAGAGTAGTCGGTGGAGCCGGTGAGGGCTTGCCGGATCCATATCTGCAGGGCGTTGGAGCGTAGCAGATCACGTCCACGAACGATGTCGTCGACGCCCATGGCAAGATCGTCTACGACGACCACCAGCTGGTAGGAGAACAGGCCGTCGGCCCGGCGAACGACCGAGTCGCTGATCTCGTGGGTCACATTGAATTCCTGATGGCCGAATACACGGTCTTCAAACGCAATCGTCGAATTCGAAGCGGGCATGGCGATACGTAGGGAATGCCGCCTGCCCTGCGCAAGCCGTGCGCGTACTTCGTCCGGATTCGTCTCGGCGAGCCTGCGGCAGGTGCCGGGGTAGATCATGAAACGGTCGCCTTCCTGCGGTGCTGAAGCCGCGCGAATGTCCGCGCGTGAGCAGAAGCAGGGGTAGATCAACGGCGTTGCGTTTCCGGTGGCATCTGCGGTGACGGCTCCCGAATCGTCGATGGTGAGACGCTGCAAGGTGCGCAGGGCATCTTCATACAGAGGGTGTCGGGCGGATTGATATACGGGCGCGCCGTCCCAGTCAAGGCCGAGCCATTGCAGGTCGTCCATGATGAGGTCGGCCGCTCCGGGGACGACGCGTGGTTCGTCGATGTCTTCGATGCGCAGGTAGATCGCGTCGTTGCTGCTGCGTGCGGAAAGCCATGCACCCAGCATCGCGTAGATGTTGCCGATGTGCATGCGGCCTGACGGCGTCGGAGCGAAACGGCCTGGCATCGTACCTCCTTGAGTGGTTGGTCATACAGGACTCTACCTTCTCCTCCGGAAAGGAAGCGATTCACATAAGGGGTGAGATGGGGTGAATTGTATGATAAAGCGTTGAATCGATTGTGTGATATAGCTTACACGAGGTTTAGCGCGTAGCGATACGGGTGGTTTTGCCCCCGTCATTTTCGAGTTTCTGATGATAGGGTGAACCGTCCAGAGCACGTAAGCCGTATCCATGTCGCGCGGCGCGTAAGCGGAGTCAACGGTAATGACAATGTGAAAGTGGGTGGAACATGACGAGAAGACGATTCAGTCAGACGGAAGTCGAATACCTACGGTCGCTGCCGGCGGTCGAGGCGGTTACGGAAAATCGCATCACGTATTCGCATGATTTCCAAGTCAGTTGCATGAGTCGTTATCTACAGGGTGAGCGACCGAGCGTGATTTTTACGTCGGCCGGCCTGAGCCCCATGATCGTCGGGCATAAGCGTGTGGAACGCAATATCGCGCGTTGGAAGCATGATGATGAGATCATGAACGAGGCCAAACGGCCGGATGCGATGGCCGTGATGCCGACCGATGCGCGTAACCGCTTCATCACCATGCAAATGGGGCAGATCCAGTCGCTGACCTGCCAGGTGATCGCGTTGAGGCAGCGTGTCGGGGAGCTTGAGCAACGGTTCGAAACCATCAAATCCTGAGTCGTGGAAACATTCGTGCAATGCAGCAACATGCTGACAAGGACTGAGTGCCTACTAGACAATCAGAAACCCAAGGGGGTTAACCCCTCGAAATTTTCCTCGAAATGTCTCAAATTATGGAATATGCCATAACAATCAAGGCATTTTGAGTCATAAAGAAACTACAGACGGAGTCTTGAAGTCCCCCTTCTACTGTCGTCTGATGTTAGCCCGTACGACTATTGCCGACCGCTTTATCGCTTCACTTCAGGCCGGCTCGTACGGGCTTCTTCATACCCTAGGGAAAGGGATCGGGAATCCGACGTTAAGGGGCGATGAGATGACTGCTTATATGGACCACAAAAACCTTGCCAATGAGGTGATCGATGCGGCGCGCGCACAAGAGATTACGGACGGCGTGCATCGTGTGCTGGACCGTGTCGCCACCGCCGAAGCCCAAGCCGGTCGCGAAGTCGGTTCGGTGAAACTGCTGGCAGCCACGAAGACGCGTGACGTCGGCGAAATCATGACCGCGATCGACGCCGGGGTGCGCATGATCGGAGAGAATCGTCCGCAGGAAGTGATGGCAAAGGCCGAAGGATTGCTGAAGCAGTGCGCGCAACGCGGCTTTACGTTGGGGGCGGCCACTGCCGAGGCGGTTGCCGGCGGCGCGGTTGCCGGCGATGCGGACGGTACGCATATTCCGTTCCATCTGATCGGTCAACTGCAAAGCAACAAGATCGGCAAAGTGTTACCGGTGATCAACACGATCGAGTCGGTGGATTCGGTCGATTTGGCGGAGAAGATTTCGCGCAGGGCCGTCGCGCGCGGCATTACGGTCGGCGTGCTGCTGGAGGTGAATGAGTCCGGCGAGGCGTCGAAGTCAGGTTGCGATCCGGCACACGCCATCCGCATCGCACAGAAGATAGGCACGTTGGATGGCCTCGAATTGCAAGGTCTGATGACGATTGGCGCGCATGTCGACAATGAGACCACGATTCGCAAATGCTTCGCGCATCTGCGCAAGACACGCGATCTGATCCTTGCGTCCAAGACGCCGGGAACCGAACGCTGCCTGGAACTGTCGATGGGCATGACCGGCGATATGGAGCTCGCCATCGCCGAAGGCTCTACCATTGTGCGCGTCGGCACCGCCATCTTCGGCGAGCGTGCGTTCATCTAGCGTCGGCCCATACGTTCCTGCCTGCGGGAATGATCATGGACCCCTCCAATAGGGGGCATGGATTGCAGGGGTGGTGATGCGAAGATTGTTGCGTTCGAAGGAGATGCATGATGCTTCGCAGAGTCAGCGTGCGGCGGGAGGTGTCTCGGGCCGTTGCCCTCCGGTGGGAGCCTGTGGCGTTTGCTGAGGTGGTTGACGTATCGGATGTGGTGCGTCGGCGTCGCATGCGGCTCGTGCAGTTCGTGGTGATGCGTGCGCTTGCGGCGCTGTTGATCGCATCGGCCTTATGCGTAGGCTTGTTTCCGGTGGTCATGCAGGTGCGATCGGCGCGGAGTCTGTCGAATACTTCCGATGCGGTGGCGAAAACGGTTGCGGGCTGGCCGTACCCGCAGGCTGAGGACCGGCTTGCCGATGCCCGCGCCTATAACGCACGTCTTGCCAAGGAAGGGCAGCCGATTCTTGGTGAGGCCGTGGATCCTTTCGCGTCGGCCGCGGGCGTTTCGCAGAGTTCCGGTAACGGGGATTCCGTCTCCAGTCAGGATGAGGAGTATCAGGGTCTGCTTGATTCCGGCTCCGGCATTATGGGAACCGTGTCGATTCCCAAAATCAGCGTGAAACTGCCGATTTATCATGGTACGTCGGAGCAGGCGCTCGCCAAGGGTGCCGGGCATTTGTATGGTACGAGCCTGCCGGTCGGTGGCACGAACACGCATGCGGTGATCACCGGGCATCGTGGTCTGGTCGAGGCGATGATGTTCACCCGCCTTGACGAGATGAAGCAGGGTGATTTCATGTATGTCGAGGTGATGGGTGAAACCCTTGGCTACCAGGTGGATCGCATCGGCGTGATTGATCCGAATGACACATCACGTCTCACAATCGAGCCGGGGGAGGATCGTCTGACCTTGATGACTTGCACGCCGTATGGCATCAATACCCAGCGGCTGCTGGTTTCGGGGCATCGTGTGTCGATTCCCATGCCCGCACCCGACCCGACCGACCTGCATGATGCGCGCAGCATCGGACTGTGGGTGGGCGTCGGCGTTCTGGTTGGCGGCATGGTGTTGTGCTTCATCGTGCTCAGACTGATTCGTCCGAAGCGTAGGATCATGCGTCATGCCGAATGCTGGCCGTCTCGTGGTTGAGCGGCGGATGATCATCATGTCGCGACCATGGTGGTTTCGATGCGTCGCAACCGGCATGGGGCTTTTGCGCGCCTCCTTGAAAGAGGATGTTTTCACGTCTTGAAGAGGTTGCCGAAGAGGGTATGGTCTTGTTGGAATTCCAACGATTTTCGATGATGCAAGTGGTTGGAGGCTCCCCCTAGGAGGGTGTATGCGCCGCAGGGCTTTCTTCCCTACAGTCCGTTTCATAAGGCACGTGACGGAGCCGGCCTTACGCGTCGAGACGAAGAGATGGACATGCTATGAAGAGAATCAAGGATCTGCTTGCCGGCTTGAGCGACCGACATCGCAAGGATCTTGGAAAGAAGCTCATGGCCATGGCGGCTACCCTCGCAATGCTGGGTGGCATGGCCGGTGCAAGTACGATGGCATTGGCCGATGATGCCGATGCGGCGGCGGCCGAACAGGTCGCGACGGCTTCCGCGAGCAGTGCATCGAACGATGTATCCGAGGCTGCTCCGGTAGCGGAATCCACCCCGTCCGAGAATGTATCCGAAGGGTCCGAAAATCCTGCGGCTGAGGGCGCACCCGCGGAGCAATCCACGGAACAGCCTGTGGAACAGCTCGTGAAACAATCTGAAGAGCAGAAGGCCGGATCAGCCGACGAGCCTGTTATAGAACTTGCCACTCCGTCGGAAGCGCAACCCGCGACGGCCTCCGCAACGCCAACCCAGAAACCAACGGGAACCGAGAACCCTACGACCGTTGAGCGGTCGGTTCAATCGGATGACGATGATGCCGATACCGTGGCGAATCAGAACGAAGCGAAAGACGACGAAACTAAGAATAATGCCGATAAGACGGTACGTCTTGGTATTGCGTCGTACCGGGGCATGCTGAAGTCCGCTTCCTCGGGATTGTCGACGCCGGAGCATACCAAGAGCATCGAATACCAAGGCAATGGCGCCTACATACTCAAACTTAACGTAATCGGCAAGGACGCCTCCACCTCCACCACGGACACCACCCCGATAGACATCGCCTTGGTGCTGGATGTGTCCGGTTCCATGAACGATGATTTTGGCGGTAGAGGCTCTCCATCGAAGATTAGCGCTTTGAAGACGGCTGTGAATTCTTTTCTGGATGAGACAGCCAAGACCAACGACACGATTGAGGACGATAACGATAAAGTAAAAGTTGCCCTAGTGAAATATGCCAACCAAATCGGGACCGCGACAGGCGCTGATGGTTGTCGAATAAGCAATTCCAGGCAATCTGACACGGGTAACTGCACACAGATTGTACAGGAGCTTACGACGGATGCTGGCTTGCTGAAGACAAGCGTCAATGGTTTGCAGGCGGCTGGCGCAACGTATGCCGATGCTGCAATGGAGGTTGCACAACAGGCGCTTGCCGGCGGCCGTGCCGGAGCGAAGAAATACGTGATTTTCTTCACTGATGGCGAGCCTAATCATTGGAGTGGTTTTGATGGCGACGTTGCGAATGCCGCCATTAAAAAATCCCAGGAACTGAAGAATGCCGGCACCACGGTGTACTCCATCGGCATTTTCGATGGCGCGAATCCGTCGGCGAGCGTATCGTCCGCCAGCAACGCCAATAAGTTCATGCACGGCATCTCGAGCAATTATCCGAATGCCACCGGGTATTGGAATCTGGGCGACCGAGCCTCCGGCGACTACTACTATTCGGCCTCCAGCGCCACGCAGCTGGCACAGATCTTCAACGATATCCAGAAGACCATCACCGAAAAGCACGTGTATACGGGCGTCTCCATCACCGACGAACTGTCGGAGTATGCCAAGCAGAGCGGCATCGCCTACGACAAATCCACTGCGAGAACGTTCGATGGCAAGACGTTCTACAAGGTAACGAGCGGTGTTACGCTGAACGTCACCGGTGGCAAGGCCGGCGAAACCGCTCCGGTACTCGATACGGATTACGCGTTGTGGTACAGCGAAGACGGCAACGGCATCGTCAGGGCCGAATTCAACGAATCGTACGAGCTCAAGGACGGCATGACATATACGCTGTCGTACAACGTGGAACCGACCGACTCCGCCTATCAGACATATGCGAAGACCGGCTATGACGCGACGGGCGATGCCGATACCGGAGCCACTTCGGCGGGCAAGGCCGGCTTCAGGTCCAACAAGACGGCCCAAGTCTGCTACACCACCGACGACAGGTCGAGTTGCGCGAATTACCGGCATCCGGTACTGCAGATACCGGTCGCCAACGTCGCAGTGACCAAGGAATGGCCCGATGTGCAACCTGTCGACGGTACGGAAGTGCAGATGCACCTCAAAGGCTACGACGATGCGGTCGACCTCACAGTGACGTTGAACGCCGACAATCAATGGAACGACGGTTTCGTCAAACTTGCGCCAGGCGAATACACGCTTACCGAAGACGCGGTCGACGGCTACACCCAAGTCGGCGACGCGAACGTCACGGTGACGATCGATAAGAATGAGCTGTGGGCGCTCGCCGACAAGAACGCCGACCTGCAGAAGCCGCTGAAAACCTACGAATGCACGGTACGGAATCAACGCAACACGGTTACGCTGCAGGACGGCGTGAAGCTCAGCAAGAAGACCCAGGGCAACGACTATGCGGAATCCTTCGACTTCGAACTGACCGACATCACGTCGGATACGCAGAAGGCGCAGAACACCGGTGCCATGCTGAAAGGTCTCGAAGGCGGCAAGCAGACGACTTCGATCGGCAACCTGCAAGCGAATATCTCCAAGCCGGGTGCATTCACCGTCGATTCCGCAGGTGATCCGTTGACATTCTCGACTCCGCTGAACGACGGTGCCGACACCTACACCTTCAAGGTGGTGGAAGTACAGCCTGCGGCCAGGCACGGTTGGCGTTTTGACAAGTCCGAATATCACGTCACCGTCACCGTCGCCAAGAATGCGGCCGGCCAATACGAGGCGAAGGTGACGCAGGTCGTGCAGGTCAAGGATCGCGATGGCCGGGACATCGCAGCCGACAAACAACAGCCGGCCGACGATCTGACGGCTGCGTTCGTCAATCGCTATATCTCGGTTGCGACGCTCCCCGCGGCAGGTGACCTCACCGGTCGACAGTGGCTGCTCATTGGTGGCTGTTTCGGTCTGATCGCCGTCGTGGCGGGAATCATCGTCTCCATCTGGAGCAGCAAGAAACGGTTGTACTGATGGGGGTGATGGCAGCAACCAATGACTGAACGGACGCATCCGGCCGAGCCGATGGTGCCCCGGCCGGACACGAATCCTGATAACGCACAACATTCGAATCAATGGTGAACACCCAAGCAACAATTACAAGGAAGAGAGGTTTCTCATCATGAACGCGAGGAAGCTTTTTGCAAGCGTGGCCGCCGCGGCGACGCTGCTGGCCGGCATGGCCCTAGGCGCTGCGAGCGCACAGGCCGATCCGACGACCGCAGCCGAAATCACCGTGACGAACGCGGCCGCGGGTTCCGAGTTCAAGGCATACAAGTTCGCCGAATTCGCCGATCCGCAGGGTACCGCGCCGACCATGAGCAAGGTGCAGGTCAACACCGTCGATGCGGCGAAGACCGCCGTTGAGGCTGCGGCGAAGAGTGCGGGCGGCGTGAGTGAGATTCCGGACCCGTACAAGGACAATCCGGCCGCGTACGTGGCGACATTCACCGACGCACAACTGCGCGCATTCGCTGACGCCTTGGTCGTTTCCGGACTGACCCCGACCGATACGAAGACCGCTGCGCTTGAAGCGTCGACGGTTACCTTGAACGTGACCGAAGGCTGGTATCTGATTACCGACACGAACGGCGTGCCTACGGTCGTGGCCACGCAGGTGACCGCCAACGGCGCAACCTACACCAAGTTCGTCCGCAAGTCTGGTGATCCGCTGACCCTCGGTACCGTCGTGGCGAAGTCGAACACGCCGCCGACCCCGGGAAAGACCGCCGAAGAGAAGGCCCAGGCCATGGGCGTCGGCAGTGTCGCGAACTACACCATCCAGGTCAAGCTGCCGAACATGCTGGGTAAGACCGATCCGATGTTCAAGATCATGGATAAGCCGGGCGTGGGCCTGACCGTCAATAATGACATCAAGGTGTACGTCGAAGGCGGTTCCTCCACGATCACCGTCGATGGCGAGACGGTTAACGTAACCGAGATCCCGGCTGACAACAACTACGTGGTCAGTGGTTTCACCGCTAACGAGCTCAAGGGCAACGGCACGGACCAGTTCACGGTCGATCTGAGCAACTATGCGGCCAGCGAGGCCGGCCTCGCGAATGCGGGCAAGACCATCTACGTGCAGTACACCGGCGTAATCAACGAAGAAGTCAAGGAAAGCGAGACGGTGACCAATACGCCAACCGTGGCCACCGACCCGGACACCTCGACGGACGGCGATGAGGTCGAACTCATCACCGGTAAGTTCGAATTCACCAAGATCGGCGTCGGCGATGAAGAGAACGCTCTGGAAGGCGTGACCTTCAATGTGAAGGACGCGCGAGGCAACACCCTTACGTTCGTGCCTACCGACAACGGCTACATGCTGAGCACCGCCGCCTCCGCCTCCGCCGACATCAAGTCCGACGCAAACGGCAAGGTCAAGGTGTTCGCCCTGCCGGAAGGCACCTACACCGTCAAGGAAACCGCGACCCGCGAAGATCTGAACTATTCCAAGCAGTTCCTGGCGGAATTCAACATCAAGGTCTCTATCAACCAGAACGCCAAGAAGGCGACCTTTGCGTTGGCTGACGGCAGCAACGTGCTGGGACTGGCCACCTCCGGTGCTGACGGTGCGATTACGGTGAAGAACGTGAAGTCCATCACCCAGCTGCCGCTTACCGGTGCCGCGGGAACCGTGCTGTTCACCATCGTGGCGTTGCTGCTGGCCGGTGCCGGCGCGGCCGTGGCGCTCAAGTCCCGGAACACGCTGGTCGAGTCCTGACGTCCGAACGATGTGACTGAAGGGGGTATTGCCGGAACGCCTTGACCGGAAAACTCCGGGCGAAAATCCGGATCAGGTGCCGCTTGCGAAAACCGCGGGCGGCACCTTTGCATGTCGTTCGGCAAGGTGCGGGAAGGTTTTTCCCGTTAGGTTCCACAGTGATATGGAATACGGTAAATAAGTCAATTGATTTACATAAATATCTTAAGAAAGGGTGATGAATTAGGGTGTTTTATATATGCTGATGACTAGGGTGGGTGAGTCGTTGAAAAAATCAACAAAAATAAGGTGAATTGGTAGCAACAAGGAGGGAGTTAGGGGTATAAGTTAATTGCGCTTGAGATGAGACTTGTTTTCATCTACCATAAACTCCATCGGGCAATAATCGAGGCGGTAAGACGGAGGCGGTTTTCGACGTTGATCCCGGGTGTGAACACATGTAGCACGGAGGAGGGTCGTCATGTCTAACGGCGGAGGAATGTTCAGTCCTGAAGAGGTCGCCTATCTGAAGACATTGCCTGCGGTGGCCGAGGCCACGGCGAGAAGAATCACCTATTCCGAGGCGTTCAAGCAATCGTGCATGCGGCGGTATCATGCCGGCGAATCACCGGTCAAACTGTTCCGTGAGGCGGGGCTCGACCCGGCGCTGATCGGTTACAAGCGCATCGAGCGTTGCTTTGCGAGGTGGCGTAAGAGCTCGGGCGATGCGATGGCCGGTCCGCGATATGATGATCGATTGGATGCTGCCAGTGCGCACGTGCTCGCGTCGATGCAGACCGTGACTTCGGACCGGTCCCCTTCGCAATCGCAGGCGCCTCTTCGCGCAATCACCTTTCCGGCTGCCTCGCGTGACGGCAGCGTCGATGTACGTGACCTGATGATCTACCAGCAGGTGCGGCGAATCGACGAATTGGAGCAGGAGGTCGGCACCCTGCGTATGCGACTCAATCTCCAGGCGCGCACCGAAGTCGAGCGGGCCGTCTGAACCGGCGTAGACTAAAGGGCATGAGAATCGCACGTTTTTCGCATAATGATGTACCGCAGTACGCTTTCGTGCAGACCGACGAGAGCGACGGCAAGGATTATCTGGTGGCATTGGACGGTTATCCACTGTCCGGCGCCGCCGTCCAGCCGACCGGCGAGCGCTTTCCGGTCGACGGTGACGGCATCCGTCTGCTTGCGCCGGTGATTCCGTCGAAGGTGTACGGTCTGGCCAAAAACTACGAGGCGCATGCGCAGTTCATGCATGAGGCCGGTCACTCCGAAATCAAGCATGCGCCGGAGGATATGGTGATCTTTACCAAGCCGAGCACTTCCGTGATTGGCCCGGACGATCCGATTGTGATTCCGCCGTGCTCCAACGACATGAATTTCGAGCCGGAGGTCGCCGTGGTGATGGGGCGCATCGCCAAGAACGTGCCGGTGGAGCGGGCCATGGATTATGTGCTTGGCTTCACCTGCGTGAACGACGTGACGCTGCGTGACCTGCAGGGACTCGATCCGACGTGGACACGTGCGAAGGGTTTCGATACCGCCTGTCCGCTCGGTCCGTGGATTGTGACGCGTGATGACCTGGACTGGAAGGACGCGAAGATCTCGTTCACGCTCAACGGTGAGGATGTTGAGATGGCGTCAGGTACCACGGCGAACCTGATTCATGGCATTCCGGAGCAGATCGCCGCGATTTCGAGCTTCACCACGCTGCTGCCGGGCGATGTGATCATGACCGGCACGCCGAACGCTTCCGGACATCTTGATCCGGGTGATGAGGCCGTCGTGCACGTCGAGGGCATCGGTTCGCTGCGCAATGTGGTGTTGCGTGGCTGATTGCTGGCCGACAAAGAGCTTATTTCCATAAAAACCGGCTGATTCATGACATTTTTCCGTCATGAATCAGCCGGTTTTTGTGTATCTGGATCACTATTCGCTGGAAAAGAAAAACAAAAGTTGAGTGTTGATGACTCAAGTTTTGGGAATAGAATGGCGGTGAAGTCGGTTGAGCATATCAGACAACGACATATGCGCCGGATTGCGGTCGATTCGCGGCAAGTGAGCTACGAAGACGATACGCGAGCGGCGCGAATCATGGAGGATGATATGGAACAAAAGTTCACCACGATGGCGCAGGAAGCCATCGGAGACGCCATTCAAAGCGCGTCCGCGGCAGGTAACGCGCAAGTCGACACGTTGCATGTGATGGATGCGTTGCTGCGCCAGGAAAACGGTGTGATCCGCGGCCTCATCCAGGCTGCCGGCGGCGACGTGCAAGCCATCGGCGCTGCGGTGCGCAACGCCTTGGTCGCGTTGCCGGCTGCCAGCGGTTCGACCACATCGCAGCCGCAGGCAAGCCGTCAGCTGACCGCCGCGATCGCGCAGGCCGAAAAGGAAATGCAGGCGATGGGCGACGAATACGTCTCCACCGAACACCTGCTCATCGGCATCGCGGCAAGCAAGCCGAACCAATCCGCGGAAATCCTTGAAAAGAACGGCGTGACCGCCGAAGCGCTGCGCAAGGCGGTGCCGGGCGTGCGTGGCGGCGCGAAAGTGACCAGCCCCGACGCGGAAAGATCGTACAAGGCGCTCGAAAAGTATTCCACCGACCTGACGGCCGCCGCGAAAGACGGCAAGCTCGACCCCGTGATCGGCCGCGATCAAGAGATCCGCCGCGTCATCCAGATCCTGAGCCGGCGCACCAAGAACAATCCGGTGCTCATCGGCGAGCCGGGCGTCGGCAAAACCGCCGTCGTGGAAGGTCTGGCGCAGCGCATCGTCGCCGGTGACGTGCCGACCACCCTGCAGAACAAGAAGCTGATCTCGCTCGACCTCGGCTCCATGGTCGCGGGCTCCAAGTATCGCGGCGAATTCGAGGAACGACTGAAGAGCGTGCTCGAGGAGATCAAGAAGTCTGACGGGCAGATCATCACCTTCATCGACGAAATCCACACCATCGTCGGTGCGGGCGCCGCCGAAGGCTCCATGGACGCAGGCAATATGCTCAAGCCCATGCTGGCCCGCGGCGAACTACGCCTGATCGGTGCGACCACGCTCGACGAATATCGAGAGAACGTCGAAAAGGATCCGGCACTGGAACGCCGCTTCCAACAGGTCTTCGTCGGCGAACCGAGCGTGGAAGACACGATTGCGATCCTGCGTGGTCTGAAGCAACGTTACGAGGCGCACCACAAGGTGACGATCGGCGACGATGCGCTGGTCGCCGCCGCAACCCTGTCGAACCGGTATATCTCCGGCCGCCAGCTGCCCGACAAGGCCATCGACCTGGTCGACGAGGCAGCCGCGCACCTGCGTATGGAACTCGACTCCTCGCCGGAGGAAATCGACGAACTGCAACGCAAGGTGACCCGCTACGAAATGGAGGAGATGCAGCTCAAGAAGGCCGAAGACCCCGCTTCGAAGGACCGCCTCGAGAAGCTGCAGGCCGATCTGGCGGACGCCCGCGAAAAGCTGAGCGGCCTCAAGGCACGTTGGGATGCGGAAAAGGCCGGCCACAACAAGGTCGGCGATTTGCGAGCCAAGCTCGACGACCTGCGCGTAGAAGCCGACAAGGCCATGCGCGAAGGCGACCTGGAGAAGGCCAGCCGCATCTCGTACGGCGAGATCCCCGCGATTCAGAAGGAACTGGCCGCAGCGGAAGCCGCCGCCGACAACAATGACGCGAACGGCACCGCGGTCGCCGAAACCGAACCGATGGTGCCCGACCACGTCGATGCCGATTCCGTGGCCGGCATCGTATCCGAATGGACCGGCATCCCGGTCGGCCGCCTCATGCAAGGCGAGAATGAAAAGCTCCTGCACATGGAGGAGTATCTCGGCAAGCGTGTGATCGGCCAGAAGGAAGCCATCGCAGCGGTTTCGGACGCCGTGCGGCGCTCGCGTGCCGGCATCTCCGACCCGAATCGTCCGACCGGCTCGTTCCTGTTCCTAGGCCCCACCGGCGTGGGCAAGACCGAACTGGCCAAGGCGCTCGCGGACTTCCTGTTCGACGACGAGAAGGCCATGGTGCGCATCGACATGAGCGAATACATGGAAAAGGCCTCCGTGTCTCGCCTGATCGGCGCCGCGCCGGGCTACATCGGCTACGAGGAGGGCGGCCAGCTCACCGAGGCCGTACGCCGCCGTCCATACTCGGTGGTGCTGTTCGACGAGGTGGAGAAAGCCAATCCGGAAGTATTCGACGTGCTGCTGCAAGTGCTCGACGATGGCCGTCTGACCGATGGTCAGGGCCGTACCGTGGACTTCAAGAACACGATTCTGATCATGACCTCCAATTTGGGGTCGCAATTCCTCGTCAATCCGGACTTGGATGCGGACGCCAAGAAGAAGGCCGTGATGGATGCCGTGCACATGCAGTTCAAGCCGGAATTCATCAACCGCTTGGACGAGCTGGTCATGTTCCACCCGCTCACCCGTGAGGAACTGGGCGGCATCGTGGACATCCAGGTGGCGCAGGTCTCCGCTCGCCTGACCGAGCGTCGCATCACGCTCGATGTGACCGATTCGGCACGCGAATGGCTGGCCAACACCGGCTACGATCCGGCGTATGGCGCTCGCCCGCTGCGTCGCCTGGTGCAGACCGAGGTCGGCGATCAGCTGGCGCGCATGCTGCTGGCTGGCCAGGTGCATGACGGCGACACCGTGTTGGTGGATCAGACCGGCGGCGATCATCTCGAACTGTCCGCATGGGCGAGCGATCAACTGGCGGACATGGGCAAGTAAGCCGGGCCGTTCCCCTGCGGGAACAAGAGGCTGCCGGCGAACCTCAGTGAGGTCCGCCGGCATCGACCCTACCGTTTCCTCCCTTGTCAGAGGGAGGAAACGCGGTCGCCGACCTCAAGCACCAGGCCGGCGACCGATAACACGGTAGCGGCGATAAGCACCGCAACCGCAAGCTTCGGCTGCATGCCGAACACCAGCCATAGCGCGAACGTCCACACGGCGACGACCATCGTCACTGCAGTGGTGATCTGTAGTACGCGAGTGTGGATCACATGGCCTATTCTGGCGCGGAAGACAACCTCTTCCGCGCTTTTTCCATGTGTTGACTGTGTCGGCTGTGCCGACGCATTGGTTGCGCGAATCTTCAGCGCCTGCTCAAAATCTTCGGGATGTTCGATCGGGAACCGCACGATCACCAGCTTCCGGCGAATCAGGCGAATGATCAATGCCAGCATCACGACCACACCGACGAACGCGAAATACGGATCGCGTGAGCCGACCGGAAAAATCCAAGACACCACGCATAGCAGCAGACTGTAGACATAGACGATTGACATGCCAAGCGAAATCAGCGAATCCGCATTCGGCGTGCGTTGATGCAGGGCGGGCATGCCGTGGCGATGAATCGGCGCACCGCAATAGAACATGACCGGCGTGATCACGATGGCATGCAGCCATGGATTGGTCAGCCAGTCGGGCATGGTTACGCTGCCGAGCATGAGCATGGTGACGACGAACGTTGGAATCGTAAGAATCGTGGCGATGACGAGCAGCGGAACGATGCGTTGGTCGTCATCGGCGGATTCCGCGGAGTTGGCGGCAGGGGCGGCTTCGGGCCGCTTGTTGGCGGACCGTTCGGCTTCCGATGATGGTGGATCGGTGCTGGGGCTGGAATGGTTCCGCACATGGTCCGCCGATGTTTCGGTTGCCGGGGGTTCCTTGCGATCGTCCGGCGTTGGTGGCGTCGACGATCTGCCGTCGGTCGGCGATTGGCCGAGGAAGAACCTGAGAATGCCCCATGTCGCAATGGAGGCGACCACGATGGCGACTGCGGCCATGAACAAATCGAATCCCATACCAGCCTCTTGTGTTCCTTCGCTCTCGTACGACTGCTCCCCAGCATAATCCAGCGCGGGGTATCGGGTGGTCGTTCGTACGGATGAATGCGGTTCGTCGAGTGGATTCGGGCGTGGCTGCGACACGTGGTCCACCGCATGCTGTTTACTAGAACATATGTTCGACAATCCTGTGTTTGTAATGGTGCTGATGGTGATCGTGGCCGCGCTTGGAGCGGCCGCGGGCTTTTTCGCGGGGCGATCCAGAGGGCAGGACATGGCGCGGGATGCGCGTACCGCCGACTTGAACGAGGCGAAGGCTCAGATCGAGGACGGTCGGCGACGGATCGGCGATCTGACCACATCCGTGGCACAGTACCGCACGCAGTCCGAAGGATTGAATCAGCAGCTGACATATCTCAAATCCCAGCTGGCGCAGGCGCAAAGCGCCGAGCAGACGAGAATCGAGCGTGAGCGTGAAAAGGCCGCCGCGGAGGCGGAACGTCGGCAGACCGAAAGCGAGCGGCAGTTGCGGGAGCAGAGCAAGGTGCTCTCCGCTCTGGCTCCTGTGCAGAAGAATCTTGACGCCCTTCAGGAGAAGGTTTCCCAAATCGAAGAGGGGCGCAAGCGTGAAATGGGTGCGCTCGGCGAGCAACTCAAGGGTTTGGGGGAACAGCAGGCGCGGCTCGACCGTGAGACGAGCTCGCTGTCGGCTGCATTGCGCAACAACAGGGTACGTGGCGCCTGGGGCGAGGCGCAATTGCGTAACATCGTCGAATCGGCGGGTCTGCTGGAACATGTCGATTTTGATACGCAGGTGGTCGTCACCGACGCGGACGGGCATACCCAGCGTCCGGACATGGTGATCCACATGCCTGGTGGTAAAACCATTCCGATCGACGCAAAGGCACCATATGCCGACTATCAACGTGCCTGCGAGATTCCCGACACCGCTTCGCAGGAAGAGCTGACGCGCAAGGCGGATCTGCTGAGGGCCCATGCCAAGGCAGTGCGCGAGCATGTGAAGGTGCTGGGGGACAAGGCCTACTGGAACGCGTTCTCGGACGCGCCGGATTTCGTGATCGCCTTCATCCCGAACGAGTCGCTGCTGCAGGCCGCCTTGGAGACCGATCCGACGCTGATGGACGACGCATTCGCCCGTAAGGTGGCTTTGACCTCACCGATTACGTTGTGGGCGGTGTTGAAATCGGTGGCTTACGCCTGGCAACAGCAGAGCCTTACCGATGACGCGAAAATGCTGTTCGACCTGTCACGTGAACTGTATGAGCGTTTCGCGGTGCTGGGGGAGCGCGCCACCAAACTCGGTACGGCGATTACCAGAACGGTTGGCGCCTATAATGCGTTCGCCTCGTCATTGGAGTCCCGCGTGCTGGTCACCGCTCGCAAACTGCAACGCGTGGATCAGGGCAAGGTCATCGAATCCGTGGAAATCATTCCATCCGAGAAGGCGGATATCCGTGAGCTGACGGCGCCCGAAACCGTAGATGATGCGAGGGATTGACGAGCCGAAAGGATAGGCTGGAGCCATGACTGACGAGAAGACTTTCCGTAAGACCGTGCCGGCCGCCACCGAGGTCGCATCGACCGCCACCGCCACTGAGCCGTCCACCGTCGATTTCGCCATGCTCGAGCCGCGCGATCAGCTCAAGACCCTGCTGCAGGCCGAGATGAAGGACAAGCCGTTCTCAGAGCTTGCATCCGTGACGTTCGATCATCGCGGGGCCTCCGTCGTCGGGCATATCTTGCTTGATACGTTGGAGGAAGCCGGCTATTCCGTTGATGATGTCGATGCCGTCGGCGCGTTGACCGCCGCTGCGGTGCCGTTGGTCTCCGCCATGATCCAGGCTGCGGCCTCCCGTGGTGAAGACTTGAACGGATTCGTCATGGATTTCGTGTACCCGTCCATCAAGGGACCGTCCATCACGGGCAAGCGCGTGGTGCTGCTCGACTCCTGGCTGTCCGAAAAGTCGTATGTGCAAACCTCCTCGCTTGTCACCTTGCGTAATGGCAACGAACTGAGTCTCGACTTTTCCGTCGTGGAGAGGGAAGGGGCCGAAGTGCTCGCCGTGGCGTCGTTGATTGGTGGCGTGGATATGACCCATCCGACCATCAAGGTCGTCAATCCGGTCTCCGGCGATGAGTCCGAGTTGCCATTCATCGAAGTGTACAAGGAGTCCGAGCTTCACTGAGTCGGCTCGTTGCTCACCTGCATCAGAGGGCGGAAAAACCTAGGCCCTGCCTGATGCTGACGCGTACGGGATGAAAATCGGAAGGAACCATGCACGCACCCAACCCTATCGATGTCGCGGCGAAAGCGTCCGGCGAACCGGTATTCCGTGAGGTGGGCGTAGGCCCGTGGGCCGAAACCCATCCGGGAGAGCCGCGTCCGGACAATCCGCAATCCCCGAATTTCGATATGCGATTCGATTCATCCTTGCTTGATGCAGGCGATCGTCGCAATGTGCTTGACCGCTACCGCTATTGGTCCGTCGCGGCCATCAAGGCCGATCTTGACGCGCATGGCCGTCATGAGTTCGAAGTCGCCGTGGAGAACTGGACGCATGACTTCAACATCGGATCCATGGTGCGCACGGCCAATGCATTCCAAGCATCCCGCGTACACATCGTCGGGCCGCACAAATGGAATCGCAAGGGCGCACTCATGACGGAACTGTACCAACACGTCGAAAACCATCCATCCATCGCTGAACTCGTCGAATGCTGGAAATACCGCATTTCAGGTGAAATCGCCGCGGCGCAATCGCAGGCTGCGGCCATCGCATGCCGCATGCGTGGAACCGCGGCCGGACCACGTCCCGACGATGCCTGCGTCTTCGTACCGCCGCAAACCGATGTCTCTGACATTGCCGATACCGGTGCCGAACCCCAATCATCCGGCACCGTATCGAATACTTTGGCTACATATGACGCTCAAAAAAACACAGAGCAGCTGGCGCAACTGGCTGAATTAGAGTCGAAAATCGCCGACCTGCAGACCGCACGCATCATTGCTCTTGACATTATTCCCGGTGCCGTGCCGATGGAAACCTATCATTTCCCCAAGCGTTGCCTCATGCTCTTCGGCGCGGAAGGCCCGGGTCTGTCCGAGAAGGCACTCGAGCTGGCCGACGATGTGGTCTACATCTCCCAATTCGGTTCGGTTCGCTCCATCAATGCAGGTGCTGCGGCCGCAGTCTCCATGCACGCCTGGATTGCTCAGCATGCCGTTCCCCGGTCTTGACGGGCTGCGGTTGATGCTTCCGGCGACTGGAAATGAACGCATCATGGTACGGTCGGGACTCCCGCGCGGCGCAACTTCGCTATCAGCGGGTTGCGTTGCAGGACGTCATCGAAGGTGAATCGGACGACTTCCGTGACTCCGGCACGACGTAAGGCCTGCTCACGATTACGTTCCGTTTGGACGGTTTCCTGTATGCTCTTCCGACCGGTCATTTCCGGATCCACATACTTCGCCGTGCCATCGAATTCGCCTACGATGATCCTGCCATCATCCGCACGCCACAAGAAATCCACACGGAACCGCTCTCCGGTTGTGGGATCAGTGAAGGGTATCTGAAGCTGAGGAATCGAAAAGCCGGCTTCGATCATGGTTCCGCGTGCCAAGGATTCGCCGCCGTTCTCGCTACTCGAATCCGCATGCTGCATAAGTCTGAAGATCGTCGTGCAGTCACGCGTGGTACGGACGCATTCCTGCAATACCCGATCGTTGCCGACCCCTTCGGCGGCGGAATCGAAAATCGGCAAGGCGAACCGGAATTCCAGCATGTGGCCGCAATCAAGAAGCGTACGCGCCGGATTGGTGACCGGTATGCCATTCACGATGACCGCGTTGTCTTTCGGGAATGGACTGTAGATGACATTGAGCTTGTCATGTGAACGATATGAGCCGCGTGTGGGCAGGGTGATGGTCAATCCCTGATGATGCAGGAGCCATTGGTGTTCAAAACCATACGCTGCCGCTGCGGTGATTCCCGCGAAGATCCAATTGCCGTGGAGATCCTTGAGCGTACGGGCTGCGTGCAACGACTGTTCCGCGGCATTCAGACGATTCCAGTATGCCGAACGTGCGAACAGTCCGGGATACGGCTTGACCAGATCCCCCGCGAGGTATCTGCGATAGAGCCCTTTCTGCATCAAGGGCTTGCTACTGTGCGCACATCGTTGTGCGCTTTCGGCTTGATCAAGAAGCCTGTCAATCTGAGGATACGCTTTCATAATTCGGCGCTACCCTGTAGCTTGGTGCCGAGGGAAGCGCGATGGGCAAATGTGGATAACTCAAAGGTCTCTCGGCGTGTCTGTGCATAACTCTGCCGTCGATACGGTAACGCATCGTCCGATTCCTCCAGCTGCTGGATGAATCCGCATGCCGAGAGGTCATATTGCGGGGTGATTCTTCCAGTCGCTGGATGGATATGGTCGTTACGGGGCTTCTGAGCGAGGTATTTCTTCCAGTCACTGGGTGTTTTATCCCGCTGATGGGTGTCTTAGCGGGGTGATTCCTCCAGTGACTGGAGGGATTGGGTTTCTGATGGGCGTCTGAGCGGGGTGATTCCTCCAGTGACTGGAATAATCCGCCATATGCAAAGGCTGGGGAATAATCCGCCATGTGGATTGCATTGGGTTGGCGAAGAGGCCGATGCGGGACTGCAACAGGCAGGGGAGGAGCCGCCGCGGACTGCATTGGGCTGGCGAATGAAAAGACGTGTGCTCGTCACACAGACGCGTTACTGTTAGGGGCATGCCTACTTTCACCAAAGAAGAAATCGTGCATTTGGGCGATTTGGCCCGAATCGCACTCACCGATGAGGAAATCACCCGTCTGCAGGGCGATCTGAACGTCATCGCCGAATCCATCAACAAGGTGCAGGAAATCGCCACTGATGACGTACCGCCGACCGCCAACCCGATTCCACTGGAGGCCTATCTGCGTCCGGATGTTCCGCAGACTCCACTGACCCAGGAAGAAGCGACCGCAGGCGCTCCGGTCTCCGAGGCCGGCATGTTCGTCGCACCACGCATTTTGGGGGAGGAGTGATATGAGCACCACTGAACTCGTCAAGCTGTCCGCCGCCGAGATGGCGGCCAAGGTCAAGGCCAAGGAGGTCTCCAGCCGTGAACTGGTCGAGGCCCATCTCGACGTCATCGAAGCCGCTGAGCCGAGCGTCAAGGCCTTCCTGAAGGTCTCCGGCGAACAGGCTCTTGAACAGGCCGACGCCTTCGATGCCAAATCCGACGACGAGAAGGCCCAGCTGCCGGAACTTGCCGGCGTGCCGATCGCCATCAAGGACATGATCGTCACCAAGGGCATCGAAACCACCGCCGCGTCCAAGATCCTCGAAGGTTGGGTGCCGCCATACGATGCCACCGTCATCGAGAAGCTCAAGGCCGCGGGCATGCCGCTGCTGGGCAAAACCAACCTCGACGAATTCGCGCAGGGCTCATCCACCGAGCACTCCGCCTACCAGACCACCCACAATCCGTGGGATACCGAGCGTGTGCCGGGCGGTTCCGGCGGCGGTTCCGCAGCTGCGGTGGCCGCGTTCGAGGCCCCGCTCGCCTTGGGAACCGACACTGGCGGCTCCATTCGTCAGCCGGGCTCGCTGACCGGTACCGTCGGTGTTAAGCCGACCTACGGCGGCGTATCCCGTTTCGGTGCGATCGCCATGGCCTCCTCGCTTGACCAGATTGGCCCGTGCTCCCGCACCGTACTCGATGCGGCCTTGTTGCAGGAAGTGATCGGCGGCCATGACAAGCGCGATTCCACCTCCATTCCGGAAGGTCCGCGCCCGATGGTGGCGGCCGCCCGCGAAGGCATGAAGCGTGATCTGAAGGGCCTCAAGGTCGGTCTGATCAAGGAACTTGGCGGCGAAGGCTTCCAGCCGGGCGTCATGGCCCGCTTCAACGAAGGCGTCAAGAAGCTCGAAGAGATGGGTGCGGAAGTCACCGAAGTGTCCCTGCCACACTCGCCATATTCCTTGGGCGCCTACTACATCATCATGCCGTCCGAGGTCAGCTCCAACCTGGCCCGCTACGACGGCATGCGCTACGGCCTGCGCGTCATGCCGCCGGCGGGCGTTCCGCAGACCGCCGCCAACATGATGGCCTACACCCGTGAGGCCGGCTTCGGTGACGAAGTCAAGCGCCGTATCATCCTAGGCACCTACGCTCTGTCGGCCGGCTATTACGATGCCTGGTACGGCTCCGCGCAAAAGGTTCGCACCCTGATCATCGACGACTTCAAGAAGGCCTTCGAGAAGGTTGACGTGCTCGTCGGTCCGACCAGCCCGGTCACCGCCTTCAAGTTCGGTGAGAAGACCGAAGACCCGATGGCCATGTACGCCATCGACATCACCACCATTCCGGCCAACCTCGCCGGAGTCCCGGCCATGAGCATCCCGGCCGGCCTGAGTGATGACGGCCTGCCGGTCGGCTTCCAGTTCCTCGCCCCGCAGCAGCGTGACGAAGCCATGTACAAGCCGGCCGCAGCTCTCGAAGCCGCCCTTGAGGAGGATTGGAACGGCCCGATCTGGCAGTCCCTGAACACCCCGTGGCTCGACGGCCTGAGCAAGTAGAAAGCATCGGAGGAAAGAAAACACAATGGCTGAAAAGTTGATGAAGTACGCCGATGCCGTCAAGAAGTTCGATCCGGTCATCGGCTTGGAAACCCACGTGGAGTTGTCCACCACCACCAAGCTGTTCTGCCCGGCCGAAGTCTCCTTCGGCGGTGCCCCGAACTCCCAGCTCACCCCGGTGAGTCTGGGACTGCCGGGCTCCCTGCCGGTGCTGAACAAGACCGCCGTCGACTACGCGATCAAGCTGGGTCTGGCTCTGCACTGCGAAATCGCCGAGTGGAGCCAGTTCTCCCGCAAGAACTACTTCTATCCGGACATGCCGCGTGACTACCAGATCTCGCAGTACGACAAGCCGACCAACGGCAATGGCTACTTGGATGTGGAACTTGAGGATGGCACCGTCTTCCGTGTGCTGATCGAACGCGCGCACATTGAGGATGACGCCGGCAAGAACACCCACGTCGGCGGTGCCGACGGCCGTATCGAAGGCGCCAACCACTCCTTGGTCGACTACAACCGTGCCGGCGTGCCGTTGATTGAGATCGTGACCAAGCCGATCGAGGGTGCGGGCGAGCGCGCTCCGGAAATCGCGGGCGCCTATGTGCGTGCCATTCGCGACATCGTGCGTGCGTTGAACATCTCCCATGCCCGCATGGAGCAGGGCAATATGCGTGCCGACGTGAACGTGTCGCTGCGCAACAGCCCGTCCGATCCGTTCGGAACCCGCTCCGAGACCAAGAACGTGAACTCGTTCCGTGGCATCGAGAAGACCGTGCAGTATGAGATTCGCCGTCAGGCGCAGATTCTTTCCGAAGGCGGCGAGATCCTGCAGGAGACCCGCCACTGGGATGAGGCTTCGCAGACCACCGCAGGCGGCCGTGTGAAGTCCGACGCCGACGATTATCGTTACTTCCCGGATCCGGATTTGGTGATGCTGCACATCACCAAGGAGCACATCGAAGAGATGAAGGCCCAGATGCCGGAAATGCCGCGCGAGCGCCGCAATCGTCTGAAGGGCGAGTGGGGCTTCAACGATCTGGAGATGCGCGACGTGCTCAACGCCGATGCCTTGGATCTGCTTGAGGAGACCGTCAAGGCCGGTGCGAGCGCCGCAGGTGCCAAGAAGTGGTGGCTGGGCGAGCTGTCCCGCGAGGCCAATGCCAAGGGTGTGAGCCTTGAGGAGCTGCCGATCGCTCCGTCCGACGTGGCTGAGGTTGAGAAGCTGATCGCCGACGGCAAGCTCAACGACAAACTCGCCAAGCAGACCGTCGCCGGCGTGCTTACCGGTGAGGGTGCCCCGGCCGAGGTCGTCAAGAAGCACGGCTTCCAGGTCGTCTCCGATGATGGCGCGCTGGAAAAGGCCGTCGACGAGGCTCTGGCCGCTAATCCGGACATCGTCGAGAAGCTCAAGGGCGGCAACATGAAGCCGATGGGCGCGATCATCGGTGCCGTCATGCGCGCCACCCGCGGTCAGGCCGACGCGAAGGCCGTCACCAAGATCGTGATGGGTAAGATCAAGTAAGGCGAAGGGGGAGAGGTCGACTACGGTCTTTCCCGGTCTGTGCTTCACTGCTCAGTCCATCAGCGGGTCGAAGGACACGTCGGAATCCCCTAAAAACGGATTTCCGGCGTGTTTTTACCGTATCGGGGGAGATTTCATCGGGAATCTCCCCCTTTCGATTCCCAGCTATCCTCCAGTCGAGTACAATACCGTCGGAATGGTTGTGGCATAGGCCGCACCTGTAACGATACGAGGGACGAAGACATGCCAGAGAATGCTGAGTCGTCGATAGTGAGCGTTGAATCCCGCGAACTGCCGGCACGGATCACCATACCGCCGATTCGTGGTGAAATGGTGCATCTGCGTCCGGCGACCGTCGCTGATCTCGATCGCATGGACGCCATTGACGCATATCCGGGAGCTTCCGGCATCACTGGCAAGGATCGTGTCGCCGAACGCGCCGCCGTGCATGCATGGGTGCGTCGTTCCGTGGCCTGGGCCAACGGCGAGACGCCGACCGAATCCGGTGTGGGCGATCCGGAATCCCGACGTACCGTAGCATGGTCGATCATCACGGAATCCGATCATGACGGGGATGGTGAGATCGATGCGGCGGCCTCCGACAATGTGATCGGCATGATTTTCCTGATCGACATCGACGGATGGGCCCGTTCCTCCCGTATTCAGGTGATCTTGGGGCAGGACTTCCGTGGACGCGGATATTCGCGTGACATCATGCCGCGTGTGATGACGTACGGCTTTGCGCCGGAACCGGCAGGCCTTGGCATGCATAGGATTTGGGTGGCCGTCCCCGAACAGAACACGCGTTCCGTCTCCGTATACCAGTCCTTGGGATTCGTGCCGTCCGGCCGTTCCCGCGATGCGCTATGGAACGCCTCGCAAAACCGGTATCAGGATCTGATCGTCATGGACACGTTGGTTGACGAATTCGACCCGATTCGCTCCCTCGACGCGTTCGGCATGCATGTGATCGAAGACAATCCCGGCGTCAAGGAAGCGTTGAGCGCTCGTGAGCATTCCATCGCCATTCGCATCAATGAACGGAAGGAAGCCGAGGCCGGCGGCCAGCCCGACGGGAATCAGGGCATGACCCGTGAGGAGGCCTACGAGCATATCGGCGTGGAACCCGGCAAGGCCGATGCCGTCGAGACCAAGCCCGACGAGATATCAGCCAGCGATGATTCCGACAAGTCGGTCAACGGCGATGCCGATGCCGACAACAACTGGCCGTATGGTTCTTCCGAACGTAAGACCTCCAAGGAGGCTTGGTGGCGTACATTGGGCCGCGGCCGTAAACGTGACATGGAAGACAAGTGATGAGCGCCGAGGATCTCGACAACTACGAAACCGACGCTGAGCTGGCACTGTACAAGGAATATCGCGACGTCATCAAACTGTTCACCTATGTGGTGGAGACCGAGCGTCGCTTCTACTTGGCCAACAAGGTCGATTTCAACGTACGTTCCGCCGGCCAGGACGTCTATTTCGACGTACAGCTTACCGACGCGTGGGTGTGGGACGTGTATCGTTCCAGCCGCTTCGTCAAAAACGTGCGCATCGTCACTTTCAAGGACGTGAACGTCGAAGAGGTGCAGAAAACCGACATCGACATCCCCGACGACATTCACTGATCCGCCGGTCTCGCTGTCGCATGTCGGCCGTTCACCGATTGTGCGGCCACAGTTTGCCGGAATGTCACCTGATGCGCATGTCGTGTTTGATTCGTGCGCATACAACATTCATGGCGTGTCCGAACCGCGGGCCCGCCCATCCGCCTATGAGATGAGAGTGAATGTTGATGTCGACACGAATGATGAAGAGGATCGTCGGTTCCGTTGCATGCGTCGCTGCGGCCGCCATGCTGATGCCGGGAACGGTCTGCCCGGCCCTGGCCCTGGAATCCGATGGCCAATACTACAGCAGCAAGCAGCCGTATGTGGCACCAAGCGCCGCAACCGTGGCATCCTATAGCAAAGCTCCGGAAGGGTACGAGCCGATCTATACCGAAAGCATGGCCCGTCACGGATCACGCGGCCTGTCCAGCTACAAGTATGATGCACTGCTGATGAAGATGGCCGAAGCGGCCGAGCGGGATGGTGGATTCAAGTCGGACGCCATCAAAACCGAGTTCATGAAAAACCTGAACGACATCACCGCGGCCAACGTCGAAAACGGCTACGGCATGCTGACCGGACAGGGTGCGGATCAGCATTACGGCATCGGCGAGCGCGCGTACCAGCGCAATCAGTCGCTGTTCGACCAGGCTGCAGTCGATGGCGGTACGATTTCCTACCAGTCCTCCGGCGAGGCGCGTGCCACCGAATCCGGCGAAAACTTCGAGAAGGGGTTCAATGCGGCTTCCGGCGGCAAGCTGACCGACAGCGTCGTCAAGCCGACGGATCCCGCCGATTCCGGCGACGGCAAGGATTTCCAGAAGAATCCCGACACCTTGTACTTCCATAAGGTGCAGAATCCCGACGGTACGGAAAAGACGCCGGGTACCAAGGCATACGACATCGCGAATGATTATCAGAATTTCGTGGCCAACGATGAGATCATCGCCGGTGCCGAGGAGACCATCGGCGACAATGCCGACATCAAACGGGCCTCGCATGACCTGCTGTCGCAGATCTTCACCGACGAATTCCTTGCCAAACTCGAGAACGGCGAATACACGTGGTACAACACCGCCGATGGCACCAAGAAGGGTGCCGAGAACTGCGCGCCGGGCGCCGACGCGTCCAAGGACGCCAATGCGTGCGGCGAAGGCTCCAAGAAGATCAAGAGCGAGTACAACGCCGCAATGAACCTGTACAACCTGTATATCATCGCCGCCGACATGCAGAACGAGAACACCGGTGACCACACCTTCGATTTCAACCAGTATTTCCAGGGTGAATATGCACAGGACGCCAAATTGTTCGCCTGGGCGTTGGATGCCGAAGATTTTTACGAGAAGGGGCCGAGCTACGCCGGTCAGAGCGAGACCTACTCCATCGCGCAGCCTCTGCTGGATGATTTCTTCGATGCCATCGACGAGAGGGTGAACGGAGGGTCCACGGTGGCGACCTTCCGGTTCGCCCATGCCGAGACCATGATGCCGTTCGCCGCATTGCTTGGATTGCCCGGTTCCACGCAGCAGGCCCCGGCCTCCACCACCGACGTGTACACCTACGACAACAACGAGTGGCGTGGCGAATCGGTGACGCCGATGGCTACGAACGTGCAGTGGGATGTGTACGCCAAACAGGGTGAGGATCCGGCCACCGGCAGCGCATACACGCCCATTGTGCGCATGCTGTACAACGAGAACGAGATCGCGTTCCGTTCCGAATGCACGCCGATCGCCGATGGTTCGACGTGGTACAAGCTGACCGAGCTGAAGAGTTGCCTGGCGGCTGATCATAAGACGCTCGGACAGGATGCCCGCATCGTCGAACAGGTCGACGTGGAGCCGACGCCGGAGCCGTCCGGCAATCCCACGACTGGCACCGATCCGACGACGGACACCGATACGGCGACTGGCACCGATACGACGACGGACACCGATGTGGCGACGGATGATGCCGGTAAGACCGATGATGCCGGTAAGACGACGTCTGCGACGAACGGCCAGTCGGTGTCGCTGGGGCGTACCGGAAGCGCGATTGCGGTGCTCGCCGTACTGGCGGTCGGGCTGACGCTGGCCGGTGTTTCGCTGAGCGTGTGGCGCATGCGTCGTTGATGCCGATCGCTTGTGACGATCGCCCGATGCCGTCTTCCGTATGAATCGGAAGACGGCATCAGACATGTGCAAGGGGATATGTACGGGTGATTATGGGTTTGGCTCAGGGAATAATTTTGTGTGCATCCGCACATGTCGCAATGTGCGTTTCCTTACCTTCTAGTAGACTGTGTCTGATTTTGTTTTTATAAGGAGACCTCAAAGTGACGCAAAAGCAATCCGTGGTGATTATTGGCGGTGGCCCTGCCGGCCTGACCGCTGCCTGGGAGCTCGCAAAGGACGGTGGCTCCGAAAACTACGATGTGACCGTGTTGGAGGCGACCCGCGAATTCGGCGGCATCTCCCGCACCGTCAAGCACGACGGCAACCGTATGGATATCGGCGGTCACCGGTTCTTTTCGAAGGACGAGCGCATCATGGACTGGTGGAAGGAAGTCCTGCCGCTGCAGGGCGCTCCCAGCTATGACGACAGGAAACTCGGCCGTGAGCACGACATGGAGCCAGGCGGACCGGATCCGGAAGTCGAAGACAAGGTGATGCTCAAGCGTCATCGTGTGTCCCGGATCTACTGGAACCGTCACTTCTTTGACTATCCGATCTCGCTGAGCGCCAACACGTTGAAGGCCATGGGTCCGAAATTGACCCTGGTCGCTGGCTTCAGCTATCTGAAGTCCATGGTGCACAAGCTGCCGGAAACCAATCTGGAGAACTTCTACATCAACCGTTTCGGTCGCAAGCTCTACTCCATGTTCTTCGAGGGCTATACCGAGAAGCTGTGGGGCCGCCACCCATCGCAGATCTCCGCCGATTGGGGTGCGCAGCGCGTCAAGGGCCTGAGCATCATGGGCGTGCTGAAGAACGCCTTCGCCAAGCTCATGCCGAAGAAGCGCGATAATTCCGAGGTCGAAACCTCCCTCATCGAAGAGTTCTGGTACCCGAAGTATGGTCCGGGCCAGCTGTGGGAAACCGTCGAAGCCAACTGCGAAGCCGCCGGTGTGAAGGTCATCACCGACGCCAATGTGGTCGAGATCCGTCAGGCCAACGGCAGGATCGCCTCCGTCGTGTATGAGGATTCCGAAGGCAACCGCACCGAAATGACCGCCGATAATTTCATCTCGTCCATGCCGGTCAAGGATCTCGTCAATGCCGTGGACGCCTCCGACAAGCCCGCTCCGAACGATATGACGGAAATCGCCAACGGCCTGCCGTACCGCGATTTCGTGACCGTCGGCCTGCTCGTCAAGCATCTGCGTTTGAAGAACACCACCGACATCCCGACCCTCGGCAATCCGCCGATCGTGCCGGATTGCTGGATCTACGTGCAGGATCCGGGCTATAAGGTCGGCCGTCTGCAGATCTTCAACAACTGGAGCCCGTATCTGGTCAAGGACGTCGACGACACCGTGTGGATCGGTCTCGAATACTTCTGCGAGGAAGGCGACTCCTTCTGGAACATGTCCGACGAGGAAGCCACCAAGTTCGCCATCCAGGAGCTCACCCGCATGCAGATCATCAACGGTCCGCAAGACGTGCTCGACTCCCATCGCGAACGCGTCAAGAAGGCGTATCCGGCCTACTTCGACACCTACGATCGCATGCCGGAACTCGTCGAATACCTCGACTCCTTCGGCAACCTCTACTGCGTCGGACGTAACGGCCAGCACCGCTACAACAACATGGACCACTCCATGGCCACCGCCATCGAGGCCGTCGGCAACATCAGGAACGGCAAGACCTCCAAGAAGAATGTGTGGTCGGTCAACACCGATAAGAGTTACCACGAAGAAAAGTAGAAGACGAAGAGTCCTCTCCAGCCCGCTGAGCTTCGGCTCGACGGGCTTTTTCGTTGCCGTCGGCCGCGCGACGTGCGCATGGTTTTTGCGTTGGTCTGGATTGCGTTGTATGGTTGACGAAGTTCGAAAACCGTGATGATTCGCGGCGAACCTTTCATACGGCGGATTTTCCGCAATTCTTTTTTAAGCTGTTGCAGGCGTGTGCCTGTGAAGCCAAGGAAAGGCATAAACCAGTGGCAACAAGCCCAAATCTTGAAGATATGAAATTGCCTGAGCTCAAAGAGCTCGCCAAGCAGATGGGACTTCGCGGTACCTCCACCATGCGTAAGCCCGAGCTCCTCGCAACGCTTCGGGCCGCCCGTTCCGGCGGCGAAGCGCCGGCCGGCGTTACCGTACGTACGCCGAAGGGCACTCGAGCGGCAAAGCCCGCAGTCGACGCCGATGCCGCCGTCGATGAGTTGGACGTCAAGCCCGCCGAATCCACGGAACCCGCCGAACAGGCGCACGCAGAGATGCCGGCGGACAAGCCCGCTGGCCGCCGTAAGAAGGCCGTAAAGGCTTCGACTGAACCCGCAGCCGATGAATCTCCGGCGGATTCCGCCGAGGCCAAGGCCGCAGTGGAGGCGCTTGACGCATTGGGCGGAGCCCCGAAACAGCGTCGCGAGCGTCGCAAGCGTCGTGATGCCGAAGGCGGAGCCGACCTGCTTGCCGAACTCGATATCGATGGTGCCCAACCGAAGCAGGAGGATCGTCGTCGCCGTCGCAAGGACGATTTCGACAACGAGCCCCGCCGTCGCCGCCGTACTCCCGTGGAAGAGACGAAGGATGAGGATGTCGTGCGCGATCTCGATGACATTCTCGCCGCTCTGCCCGCGCAGAACGATGCCGAAGACAATCACCACGCCAATGCCGAGGATGGCGAGTACGCCCGTCATGGCCGTGGCCGCAATGAGCGCGATCGCAACAACGATCGCACCGACCGCCGCGGACGCCGCATGCGTGGACGCGACCGCGACTTCGACGACCGTGAGGATCGTCGCGGCCGCGATAGTGGCCGTGATGTCGATCGCAACGAGCGTAACGATCGCAACAACGACCATGCCGAGCGTGAGCAGCGTCGCGAGGAGCCGAAGGAAGACCTCGTACCGGTCGCCGGCATCGTCGACGTGCTCGAATCCTACGCATTCGTGCGCACCTCCGGCTACTTGCCGGGACCGAATGACGTATACGTTTCCATGGGTCAGGTCAAGAAGTACGGTCTGCGCAAGGGCGACGCCGTGCACGGTTCCATCCGTACTCCGCGTGAGGGCGACCGTCGCAACCAGCGCCAGAAGTTCGTGCCGCTGCAGTCCATCGACTCCATCAACGGGCTGTCCGTGGAAGAGGCGATGAATCGTCCGCAGTTCAACAAGCTGACCCCGCTGTATCCGCAGGAGCGTTTGAAGCAGGAGACCACGCCGAACAAGCTCACCGGCCGTCTCGTCGACATCGTGGCGCCGATCGGCAAGGGCCAGCGCGGCCTGATCGTCTCTCCGCCGAAGGCCGGCAAGACCATCACCCTGCAGAACATCGCCAACGCGATCGCCACCAACAATCCGGAAGTCCACTTGATGGTCGTGCTCGTGGACGAACGTCCGGAAGAGGTCACCGACATGGAGCGTACCGTGCAGGGCGAGGTCATCTCCTCGACCTTCGACCGCCCGGCCTCCGACCACACCACCGTCGCCGAACTCGCCATCGAACGTGCCAAGCGCCTCGTGGAGCTCGGTCAGGACGTGGTCGTGCTGCTCGATTCCATGACCCGCCTCGCCCGCGCCTACAACATCGCCGCACCGGCTTCCGGCCGTATCCTGTCCGGTGGCGTGGACGCCCAGGCCCTGTACCCGCCGAAGAAGTTCTTCGGTGCCGCCCGCAACATCGAAAACGGTGGCTCCCTGACCATCATCTCCTCCGCACTGGTGGAAACCGGTTCCAAGATGGACGAGGTGATCTTCGAGGAATTCAAGGGCACCGGCAACATGGAGCTGCGTCTGAGCCGCGAGCTTGCCGACAAGCGCCTGTTCCCGGCCATCGACGTGAATGCCTCCGGCACCCGTCGCGAGGAGCTCATCACCGATCCGCAGGAATTGCCGATCATCTACCGTCTGCGCCGTCTGCTCGGCGGTCTCGAGCCGGAGCAGGCCTACCAGACGCTTGTGCCGCGTCTGAAGAAGACCGCGACCAACCGCGACTTCATGGCTTCGCTGATTCAGCAGAGCGGTAACGTGACCAGCGGCAACTGATAGCGCCGACGTCCGTCCGCGCCAATTGCGGGCGTGGCCGAAACACTTGGCCATCGGCTGATGTGCGATATCCATCAAGGGGCATGCAACGAACGGGTTGCATGCCCCTTCGTGTTGCGTTGACGGCACCTTCGTTGCGGCGTTCCGATCCGTGGCCACTATATAAACAGGATTTTCGTATTTTTCAAAAAGAATAAAAAATACGTTTTCTGAAACTGATATTAGTAAATATTGCAATATATAGAAGGGTGATGGTGGAAATAATCAGTGTGAAACGCTGCGTCTGCAAAAAGACGGCACTCTTGTAGCGAAAATGATGCGTGGTGATGTGCACTGAAATAGGTATGGTTAGGGGTATTACGCCGATTGTCGCTAGGGGTATCGGCATTGCCGATATTGGATACATGGGCTTGGTATGAGGAGGGACCGTTTATGACAAGTAGTGGCACCACTGCGGAGAGCGCGCGATCGATCGCATGCCAGATCGACGGCATCGACACGTGCATCCTGAACATGTTGGAGAAGGATGGCCGTGCGACACTGGCCCAGCTTTCGGAGGCGACCGGACTGTCGGTGTCGGCGGTGCAGTCGCGCGTACAGAAGCTGGAACGCCGCGGCGTGATCAGCGGATACAAGGCGATCATCGATGATGAGAAGCGAGGTCTGCCGGTCAGCGCCTACATCGCGGTCACCCCCACCGATTATGCGTGCGAATCCGAAATTCCGGGAAAACTGCACGATGTCGATGGCATCATGTCGTGCGATTCCGTGGCCGGCTCGCCCAGCTACATGCTCACCGTGCGTGCGGAATCGCCAAGCAAGCTCGAAGAGCTGCTCAACGTCATTCACCAAACCGTTCCGGTAAGCACCGAAACCACGATCGTGCTGCAGCGTTACTTCGCAAAGTAGCGGTACTCTGGTGACCATGAGCGATAGCGAACACGACTGGCTTCGGCCAGCAGAACCGGACGAAACCGAAACCGTCATCGATGCGGATACCGCCCAAGGCGATCCCCAGGTCGCCGAAACCGTGGCGAAGATCAAGTCGTTGCGTCAGTCAATCGACAATGTCGACACGGCCATCGTGTCGCTGTTGGCGGAACGATTCAAGTACACGTCCCAGGTGGGCGTGCTCAAGGCGCGTGCCGGCTTCGCCCCGGCCGACTACAAGCGTGAGGACTACCAGATCGAACGGTTGCATCGCATTGCCGTCGATGCCGGTCTTGACCCCGATATCGCCGAAATGTACCGCGAATTCGTGGTAACCGAGGCCAAGCGCCGTCATAAGCGCATCGCCGATGCGGGAGGCGATCCGGGCGTACTCGACGTGTTCGCCTGATCTGCCCATTTTCCGGACTCTGCGGGCATACCGCGCAGTAGATTGTTTGTTTTGGAACAATTTGTTGTGGAACAATATTCTGACTGCTAAGAAGGTCCGGCATGTGCATTCGTCATCGCAACGTTCGCACGATGCGTCGCGCATGCGCCGCCGCCATCGCGATGGTCGTACTGTGCGGGTTGCCCGTGGTCGGCGTAGGCGTATCCGACATCGTAGGCCGGATACGCCAGGATGGACGCTATGCCGTCGACGTGGCCTCGCATGACGTGATGAGTTCCTATACGGCGGCCGACCGGCCCGGGCGGCTGTATCTGACGGACAGCGGCTCCACGGCTTCCCAACGCATCGCCGCCGGTACGGTATCGCTGCCATGGTCCGTGAGCGCCACGTTCACGTTGAATGGCCCGGACGTGAGCGTGCAGCAGGTGAACGGCGCCACCGGCATGGTCGGTATCCGTCTGACGGTCAAGGCCGTCGACGGCGCCACCCAAACGATTACCGACGATGCACGCGATCTCGTACCTGTGGTCGCCTTCACCATTCCCAGCCGCGTCGGCAGCGACGTCGTATCCGACGATGGCGTGAGCGTGATATCCGGCAATTCCTCCACATTGATCGCCGCCATTGGCGAGCCGGGTGAGGAACTGACCTTCACCACATATGTCGATGCCAGGCATTTCACGATGAGTTCATTGGCCGTCGCTGCCGTGCGGGCCGAAGACGATGATGATTTTGCCGATAATCTCAACAATCTGACGGACCGTGCCTCCAACCTGGTGGATGGTCTGACGAATGTCGGCTCGCAAAGCAATCATCAGCTCATCGAACAGCTGAAAACACTGCGCGACCGGGAAAAGGAACTGGCCACGCAGACCATCGCCGAGCGGACGGCCACGCATCAGCAGGCCTTCGACGGCTATATCGATGCGTATGTCGGCTCATATACGACCCATCTTTCCGGTTCGATCGGCGATTCCACGCAACTTTCCGCCATTCTAGGCACCGCCGCCGAACTCAACGGCGATACTGACGTGGCACGATCCGTGGTCGATCTCGCCAACGCGGTGAACGATGTGAGCGCCGCCTACCGGCATGCCGGTGCCGCCGACGCCGTGGACGACGTGATTCGTACCATCGAACGGCGCGGCACGTCGGGACTGCTTGGCGAATTGGGCAGACGCGCCGGCGAGGAACAGCAACGGGGCGCCAAGGATTACAGTGCAGGGCAATCGCAGCTATCGAGCGCGATGATCCCCTATTCCATGGATTTCACCGATGCCTACACCGCACGCTTGAAAGAGCTCGGAGCCACGGCCGCAACGGCCTCGCATTACGAACGTCAGGCGATTGCGGACGTGCGCAGCGGCATCGACACGAACAGGAAACTTGCCGCGGCCGCCGGCAACGTGGCCGACGCCATGAACGCACTGGCGGATGCCAGCGAACATACCGGTCAGGCCAGCGCCTTCCATCAGATTGCGGTACGCTTCGCCGATCAGTTGGAAACCGATGATGCCGCCGGCAATGATTCCAACGCTTCCAGCACCTCGTCCCAGGATTCCGCGACGACCACGCGCGGCACGGTGCGGATTGCCTCCCTGCACAGCGGCCACACCTTGTCCGACGGTACGACGTTGCCCGCAAAAGCCGAGAAGGCCCGACAGAAGGCCAAACGCAAGGTTGAGCATGCGCAGGCCAAGGCGATTCGTCAGCAGAGCGAGGACGGTGCCACGGACAGCTTGGTGGACGACCGGAACGCCATCAGCATGGATGATGTGATGAGCTACGCCGGCGGATTGCGTTCATCGTTCGGTGCCGCCGCCGACACTACGTCGAAGAACATGGCGAAGGTCGGGGGAGTGGACGGTTCGTCGGAAAGCGACGCAAAGGACTCCGCAACGTCAGGTGACGCTGTTTCGGGTGCTTCGGGTGCGGCATCCGCCGGTGCGGGGTCGCTGCCGATCAGCGCATACAGCATCGTCAGTTCGCGTGCGCCGATCGAGGCTGATTCCAGCGATCTGATCGATGAGACCGTCGAACTGGCCTCCGCCGCGGAAATGCTGCAGGAAGCCGTCCAACATCTCGGCAGTCGTCATATCACAGGTGGCACGGTCGGTGCGACCGGTCACGACACCCAGTATCTGCTTTCCGTTCCCGTGCTATGAATCGGGCCCTCCTCCCTCTGACGGGGAGAAGGGCCCAACGACCAGGGTCTTTCCGGCTTACTGGTTCTTCGGCTTCTTGGCCGGTGGCTCACCGAGTTCGCTGTCAGCCACGATCACATCGATCGCGGCCTCTGCCTCGGCCTTGGCCTCCGCCGCGGCATCCTTGGCGGCTTCAGCGGTCTCCTTGATGGCCTTGGCCGCCGCTGCGGCGCCCACGAAGGAGATGCGGCCCACCACGCGACCCGCTTCGGCGATATCGGCCAGTGCGCTCTCGATGGAGCCGCGCACCTCGTCGGAGACGCCCAGCTTCACCGACAGAATCGGGGTCTTCATCGAAACCTTGGCCTTCGACTTGATGCCACGCAGCGCGGCCAGCGCCTCACCGGCATGGGTGAGCAGCTCCGGAGACGCCTTGAACGCGGCGGCGGCATACGTCTCGGCCTTCGGCCATGCGGCGCGATGCACGGAACCCTCGCCCTCATGCATCCAGCTCCACACTTCTTCAGTGGCGTACGGCAGGTACGGGGCCAGCAGGCGGGTGAATGCGTCCAGACCCAGGCCCAGAGCCGTGCGTGCGGACTTCACGGCCTTCTCGCTCGGCACATGGCCGGTGGAATCGGCGGTACCGTAGGCGCGGTTCTTGACCAGCTCGATGTAATCGTCGCAGAACTGCCAGAAGTAGTTCTCGATGACCTCAAGAGCCTTGGAATGCTCATAGTTGTTGAGATTCTTGGTGGCTTCGCTCACCACATGGGCCATCTTGGCCATGGCGGCACGATCCAGCGGCTCGGTCACGTCGGCCGGATTCCAGCTTGCGGTGGCCGCAGCGCCCACATGATGGTTCTCGTCCTCGCGGCCGATGGCCAGCGCGAACTTGGTGGCGTTGAGCAGCTTGATGGCCAGACGGCGGCCGATCTTCATCTGACCTTCGTCGTAGGTGGCGTCCAAGCCCAAACGGGCCGCCGCAGCCCAATAGCGCACCGCGTCGGCGCCGAACTGCTTGATCGGCTTGTCCGGCACGACCACGTTGCCCTTGGACTTCGACATCTTCTTATGGTCCGGATCGAGAATCCAGCCCGACAGCGTGGCGCTGGCCCACGGCAGGCACTTGTTTTCGAGATGCGCGCGATCCACGCTGGAGAACAGCCATGTACGGATGATGTCCTGGCCCTGCGGGCGCAGATCCATCGGGAAGGTGGCGTTGAAGATGGCCCGGTTCTCTTCGCCCGGCTCCTCCCAGCGGGTCACGATCTGCGGGGTGAGCGACGAGGTGGCCCAGGTGTCCATGATGTCCTGTTCGGCAGTGAAGCCGCCCGGCACGTCACGCTGGTCCTCGCTGTAGCCTTCCGGCACGTCGTCGGTCGGATCGATCGGCAGAATGTCCTCGCTCGGCACGATCGGGTGATCGTAGTCGGCGGTGCCGTCCTCCTTCACCGGGTACCACAGCGGGAACGGCACGCCGAAGAAGCGCTGGCGGGAGATCAGCCAGTCGCCGTTGAGGCCATGCACCCAATTCTCATAGCGCACGCGCATGAAGTCCGGATGGAAGTTCAGCTCCTTGCCACGCTCGATCAACTCGGCGTTCAGTTGCTGGTCGGTGCCGCCGTTCTTGAGATACCACTGGCGGGAGGTGACGATTTCGAGCGGCTTATCGCCCTTCTCGTAGAAGTTCGTCATACGTTTGGTCGGCGTCGGCTCGCCGTCCAGATCGCCGGATTCACGCAGTGCATCGACGATGATCTTACGTGCGGAGAACGTGGTCTTGCCGGCCGTCTCCTGGAAGATCTCGCGGCCCTTGCCGTCTTCGATCCAGTCCGGGGTATCCATGACGATACGGCCGTTACGCTGGATGATGGAACGCAGCGGCAGATTCAGATCACGCCACCATTCGACATCGGTCACATCGCCGAACGTACAGCACATGGCGATGCCGGCGCCCTTGTCCATCTCCGCGGCCTTGTGCGCCAGAATCGGCACCTTCACACGGAACAGAGGGGAGTAGACGTACTGGCCGAAATACTTCTTGTAACGGTCGTCATCCGGGTGCGCAATCAGCGCGCCGCAGGCCGCCAGCAGTTCCGGACGGGTGGTTTCGATATAGATCGGGGTGCCATCTTCGAAACGGAAGGCTATCTTGTGGTAGAAGCCCGGATATTCGCGCGATTCCAGCTCGGCCTGGGCCACTGCGGTCTGGAAGGTCACGTCCCACAGGCCCGGAGCGTCCTTCTGGTAGGCCTCGCCACGGGCCAGATTGCGCAGGAACGCCTTCTGGGCCACGCGCTGCGGATGCTCACCGATGGTGTGGTAGGTCTGCGACCAGTCGATGGACAGGCCGAGGGAGCGCCACAGCGCCTCGAACTGCTTCTCATCCTGGGCGGTGAGCTTCTCGCATAGTTCGATGAAGTTCTTGCGGCTGATCGGCACCTGATCCTTGGCATCGATCTTCTTGCCGTCGGTGCCTTCGAACGGCGGCACGAAATTCGGATCGTACTTCAGGGAGGTGTCCACGCGCACGCCATAGTAGTTCTGCACACGGCGTTCGGTCGGCAGGCCGTTGTCGTCCCAGCCCATCGGATAGAACACGTCGAAGCCGTTCATGCGCTTGAAACGGGCGATTATATCGGTGTGCGTGTAGGAGAACACGTGGCCGACGTGCAGATGGCCGGAAACGGTGGGCGGCGGGGTGTCGATGGAATAGACGGCCTTACGGTCGCGGGTGTTCCGGAACTTGTAGACTCCGCCTTCGTCCCAGACGCCGCGCCACTTGTCTTCGAGACCGTCCACGCCGACCTTGTCGGGCAGCGGCGTGAGGTTCGCATTGATGGTATTAGCTTGGCTTTCAGTCATAAGCGTTAGTCTAGAAAGCGATTGTGACAACTGGCGTCAATACGGACGATTCTCGTCAATCGCCGGAATGACACGGAAAAATCAGTGCAATGCGACCCTGCTCAGCGGCAACAGACGGTCGGTCAGATTCTTCGGATATCCCTGCAGCCGGTCGGAAACCGCCATGAAGTTCTTGCGCGTGTACAGCCAGTCGCAGGCCGCGTTCTCGCTGACGGTGCGCGCATAGGTGCGCATTCTTTCCTGATAATCGTCGTCGTTCGTCGCTGCGAGCGCATCCGCATAGGCTCGCTGGCAGTCACCGTTTTCGAAATGGAACACCGATTGACCGTCGGTGAAGACGGAAGCGTCGTTCTCGCCGCTCATGGTGATCAACGCGATGGTGTAGCTGCCGTCGTTGACGCGCTGTTGCACGGTGGCGGTGTCAAGGACCTCCATGTTGACGGAGACGCCGAGCTGTTCGATCTGTTCTTTGACGGTGTTGCCGATGGTTTCGTACTGCTGGGGGATGAGCAGGTCGATGGTGCCGATGTAACCGGTGCCGAAGTAGGAGCGCAGCTGTTGCGCCTGCGTAAGGTCGTGGGGGAACAGTTCCGTCAGATCCTCATAACCGTCTTCCAGAGGGCTGATCGGCCCTCCGAGCGCCCCGTAGGAGTCATTGGCGGTCTTCGCGATTGATCGTGCGTCGATGGCGTAGCGCATGACCTTGCGCATCTGCTGGTCGACGAGGATGGATTCGTTCGCATTGTTGAACGCCAGCATCACCTTGTCGAAGCTGATGCCGGAATCCGCGCTGATGCCGCGCGTTGCGTTGAGCGTTTCGGCGGCGTCGGCGCTGAGCGGCAGCGCCATGCTGATTTTGCCGCCTTCCATGGCGCTGGTCAGCGAGCTTTCGGAGGAGTAATAGTATAGGGTGATTTGCGAGGAAGCAGCCTTGGTGCCCCAGTACGAATCGTTGCGTTGAAGCACGATTTCGGATTTCGACGCACGCGCCACGGTGAAGGGGCCGGACCCGACGGCGGTTTTCGCATAGTCATTGTCGCTTTCCTCATCGTATACGATGCCGGCCCGTCCGCTGAGTGCGCGTAGCAGCCGCGGATTCGGTTTGGACAGGGTGATGACGAGCGTATGTGCGTCGGGATTGTCGACCTGCTGCAATCCGTCGAGCTGGTCGGCGTCGACATAATGATTGTTGACCGCGTTCTGCAACGACCAGACCGCGTCGGCCGAGTCAAGTGAGTGGCCGTTGGAAAATTTCACGCCGCTGCGCAGGGTGAAGGTGTAGGTCAGTCCGTCGTCGGAGATCTGCCATGATGAGGCCAGTCCGGGTTGGAGCTTGTTGGTCTCGCTGCGGGACACCAACGTTTCGTAAACGTTGCCGAGTAGCGCCTGTTCCACGGCATGGCCCTGCTGGGTGCGGATGTCGAGGGATTCGGGAGCGTCGCGCAGGCCGATCGACACGGTGGAATCCGTGGTGAGCGTGCCGAATACGGGAATCGGGTTGCGTCGGTTCGTCAGCGAGCATCCCAGCCACAGCATCACGCTCAATACGATGGCGACGCCAAAGAAAATCAGCCACCGTGTAGCCGCGTCGTGCCAATCGCGCTGCTTCTTCCCGTTCTTCTGCATATGCCCGAGTGTAGTGGACGCATACTACACGGGCTTGGTTCCCATGCGGTATCTACACCTTGAACGCACTCGGGCAGGTATCGTTCAACGGGCAGTCGAGGCAGTTCGGTTTGCGGGCGTGACAGGTGGTTCTGCCATGCATGATCAGCCGGTGAGACAGGTCCGTCCATTCCGAGGGTGGGAAGCATGCGGTGATTTCGCGTTCAATGGCCACCGGATCCGGAGTGGGCGAAGCCCAGTCACTACGCCAGTGCAGACGTCCGGTCACACGAATCACATGCGTGTCGACGGGAAATCCTGGTTTGTCGAAGGCGTTGCCCAATACCACGTTCGCGGTTTTGCGGCCGACTCCGGGCAATGCGGTCAGTTCCTCCATCGAATCGGGCACTGTGCCGTCATATCGTTCGCACAGGTCGTGCGAGAGTCTGATGATGTTCTTCGTTTTGGTGCGGTGGAAGCCGATGGAATGGATGATGTCCTCAACCTGTTCGGGATCGGCGGCCTGCAGGTCGGCGGGTCCCGGAAACCGGCCGAACAGCACGGGCGTGACCATATTCACGCGCTTGTCGGTGGTCTGGGCGCTGAGCACGGTCGCCACCAGTAACTCAAAGGGATTGGTGAAATTCAGCGCGCACTTCGGCTCGGGAATCGTCTCGCACAATTCCTCGTATTCATGGTGCATGCGTTTCAGGCGCGCTGCTTTGGACTCTCGTGGCATTGCCCATGATTCTACTCAGGCGATCGTGCGATTGCGATGCTTTACGCGCTACGCCTCGCTTGCATCGGCATGTGCGGCGCTTGCCTTGGCGGCGTTCTCGCCTTCCTCTTCCTCCGGCGGGTCGAAACGGTATCCGACATTACGCACGGTGCCGATCACATGCTCATATTCTCCGCCCAGCTTGGCGCGGAGCCTACGGATATGCACGTCGACGGTACGAGTGCCGCCGTAATAATCGTAGCCCCATACTTCCTGCAGCAGCTGCGCACGGGTGAATACGCGTCCCGGATGCTGCACAAGATACTTGAGCAACTCGAATTCCTTGTAGGCAAGGTCGATCGGATGGCTGCGCAGGCTTGCCGTATAGCCATTGGTGTCCACGACCAGATCGCCGGAACGGATGAGACCGTCCTCGTTCTGTACGCCGGTTTCGGCGGCTCCGGCTGCGGATCCCGTCGGAGCGTTGCCACGTTCCGACACCAGACGCAGGCGCCCCTCGACCTCGGCCGGGGAGGCGGTGGAAACCACCACGTCGGCGATGCCCCACTGGGAATTGACCACGGTGAAGCCGCCCTCGGTGAGAATCAGCACAATCGGCGTGGACAGTCCGGAGGCGTGAATCAGACGGCACAGCGTCTTCGCGGTGGCTAGATCGTCACGTGCGTCAAGAAAGAGAATCGTGTTTTCCGGCATCTTCACCAAACTCGCCGCATCCATCGGCAATACGCGCACGCGATGCGAAAGCAGGGCGAGGGAGGGAAGTACGGTGGCGGGGTCGCTAGCGAACGTCATAAGCGTAAGGTCCGTCACGTTAGTCCCCTTTGGTTTGTTGCTGATGCCGCGATTGTACTCTTGCAGTGTTACCGGTGTTTCATGATTGTAGACGCATGATGTGGACACTTACGGCTACATTGGTTCCTAGCACATACGGTTTGACCACATTATGAAAAGGGGGCTGAGATGTCCGCAACTGATGCCGCGACTCGTCCGCATGATTCGAGGGGATCCTTCGGCAAGGTCCTGGCGATCCAGATCGTCGCTTACGTCGTATTGGTCGTGTTGGCGTTGATTCCCGGTATCTCCTATGGAAACCCCGATAATCCCGCTATCGTCTCGTACACGGTCGTCGCCTCGGTCGTGATGATCGTGCTGCTTACGGTGTTCAGTCCGTTCCGTGACGGCACCGTCGGGCATGTGATCTCCGTGATCGCAGGTTTGCTGTCGGTGGTGTGCGCCACGACGATGATGCTGGGGCGCGCGATTTTCCCTGCCGACATCGCTCACCGTGACACGTTCTGGATGCAGGAGGGTTGGATCGCCGGCGTCGGAGGACTGTTGGTGCTGCTGATCGTGATTGTGTTTGGCCGTCAGATGGCGCGCGAGAACCGTACGCATCTGATTCGTTCGTTGTCGCATAATGTGCTCGAAGGCGTTGCGATGATTTCGTCCGCCGGCTGGTGCTTCCTGCCGACGATATTGCCGTTGGTGCATACCGGTGAGAATGCCGCCTCCACCGAATATGGGTCGATGTTGGCATGGGTGATCGCCTCGGTGGTGACGTTGGCCGTCATCGTAGCGTTCGGCGTGTGCTCCTATTTGTGGCGGCGCGATGCGGATCCCGATCCGAAAGCCAACAAACCATGGATCGGACTTGCGCTGGTGCCGGTCATGCTTGCCGGTGCTGCGGTGGGCATCGCTTCTCTCGCCACCGTCATGTTCTGAAATATGTTCTGAAGCCGAATACATGGTGAAGGGGTCCGCAATTATTGCGATTGCGGACCCCTTCACCATGAGTGCCGGTGAGCTAGCCGTCGTGGGAAACGCATCCGAGGAAGGATGCCCTTAGAATGCCAGCATTCCCAGATGTTCCAGCAGCACCTTCACGCCAATCAGAATCAGCACTACGCCGCCTGCGATCTGCGCCGGCTTCTGCCAACGCAATCCGAATGCACGGCCGATATACAGTCCCGCGGCGGAGAACAGGCCGGTGGTCACGCCAATGATGATTACGGAAATCCAAATGTTGAGCGTCATGAAGGCGAAGCTCACGCCGACCGCAAACGCGTCGATGCTGCATGCCACGGCGAGCGGCAGCATGTGGCGCCAATCGAATTCCGCAGTCTCCTTGGCGTTCTCTTCATCCTCGCCGAACGCTTCGCGCACCATGTTGCCGCCAATCAGGGCGAGCAGTCCGAAAATGATCCAATGGTCCACGGCGGTTACGTATTTACTGAAGGTGGAGGCCGCAAAATAGCCGAGTAGAGGGAAAAGCGCTTGGAATCCGCCGAACCACAGCGCGGTTTTGCATGCGTCGATGCCGCGCAGCTTCTTGACGGTCAGGCCTTTGCCGATGGAGACGGCAAAAGCGTCCATGGACACGGAAACGGCGATAAGTAGGGTTTGAATCAACATAGCTGGTAAATAGGTTCATCCCGCCGGTCTCCCCACGGGATGGGCCTCGACGGTTCGTTATTTCCGCCTACGCCTAGGGGTACCGACATAGAACTGCCGCACGCGGGCCAATGGCTTCCAGCGGGCTTTGAATTCAGCGAATACTGTTCGCATGCCGTGAATTACAAGACCCCACTATAGCGCATCTCGCGAAAATATGGCCATGTGGCGGGGCGAATCCTCCAGTCGCTGGATGATTCGGGTCGTTGCATGGGTTCTGAGCGGGGTGATTCCTCCAGTGACTGGATGAATCATCCCGTTTGGAGAGGCCTGAGCGGGGTGATTCATCCACCGGCTGGAGGTTTTGAGTCACTGGGAGGGCTTTGAGTGGGATAATTCCTCCAGTGACTGGATGAATCTAGTTGCTGAGTGGGCCTTGAACGGGTGGATTGTTCCAGTGGCTGGCTGATTTGGGCCGCTGAAAGGGCCTTGAGCGGGGTGATTCCTCCAGTGTATGGAGGTTTTGGGCCGCTATGGGAACAGAAAAGGCTCGCCGATTGATATCGGCGAGCCTTACTCATTGTGGAAAAGAATCACTTCTCGGATTCTTCGAGGCGCTTGCGGGCGGCCACGATCTCTTCCTCGGCCTTGGCGACACCGGTCCAGTAATCGCCCGGCAGGACCTCCTTGCCCGGCTCCAGAGCCTTGTACTGCTCGAAGAAGTGCTTGATTTCAGCCTTGTGGTACTCGGAAACGTCATCAACGTCCTTGATGTCATCGAAACGCACATCGGCCGGCACACACAGCACCTTGTCATCTCCACCGGCTTCGTCAACCATGTGGTACAGACCGACGGCGCGGCACTCGACCACGCAGCCCGGGAACACGGAATTCGGAATCATGACCAAGGCGTCGAGCGGGTCGCCGTCCTCGCCCAGAGTGCCCTCGATGTAGCCGTAATCATCCGGATAACCCATAGAGGTGAACAGGGTGCGGTCCAGGAACACGCGACCGGTCTCGTGATCCACTTCGTACTTGTTCTTGGATCCACGCGGGATTTCCACCACGACGTTGAAAGTTTCTGCCATTGTTTTCTCCTTGATCGGTGTGATCAGCAGTAGTTCGTTACTTAGGATACCCGCTTCCGGGCATCATCGGTGTTGTTCATTCGATATGTTGCGTAATGGAGTTTGTTGCTGCAATCGGCATCTCGGACGGCCTGCCGGCCTCTCCGATGCTGAACGTACCACGACGCCTTTCGCTTGGGGGACCTTGTTCAATCAGGTGCGACGGGCTGAGCGGAATCAGTCCTCGACCACCGTCAGCACGTGCGCCACGTCGGCCCACGGTGCGAGTGAGACGAAGTTGTCCCAACCCCACTCGAACTCGCGGCCGGTCAGTTCGTCGCGTACCTTCACCGGCTTGTCGGTCGGCAGACCGAATTCGCCACGCTCCAAGTGCACGATGGCCTGATGTGCGTTGTGTCCGTCAAGATTGACCACCACGATCACGGTATCCGCCTTGCCGGTGCCGGTCAGTTCGGCCGGGGTCTGGCGCAGGAATGCGATGATGTTCGCATCGTCGCTCGGCAGAACATGCAGATTGTGATAGCTGCGGCACGCCGGGTGCTCGCCGCGGATCTTGTTGAGCGAACCCAGCAGCTCCGCAATGCCGTACTTGTCGGTTTCGGCCCAATCACGAACCTTGATTTCGTACTTCTCGTTGTCGATCTGCTCCTCGAAGCCCGGGCGCTGCTTGTTCTCGATCAGCTCAAAGCCGTTGTAGATGCCCCAGCTTGGGCTTCCCATCGCGGCGAGCACCGCACGCACCGCATGACCGGCGATGCCGTTGTCCCGCACGTAGGCGGTAAGAATGTCGGGCGTGGTGGGCCAGAAGGTGTTGTGCTGGTAGAAACCGCCGTCGCCGTTGGTCTCCTCGAGGTACTCCTCAAGTTCGCCCTTGCCGTTACGCCATGGGAAGTAGCAGTGCGACTGGGTGAATCCGACGTAGCTCAGGGCGCGCATCATGCCCGGACGGGTGAATGCCTCGGCCAGGAACAGCACCTCCGGATGCTTTTTGGTCACGGCGGCAATCACATCCTGCCAGAAACGTACCGGCTTGGTGTGTGGATTGTCGACGCGGAAGATGGTCACGCCCGCCTCGATCCACAGGTTCATGATGCGTTCGACTTCCTTCTCGATGCCTTCCATGTCGGCGTTGAAGTCGATCGGGTAGATGTCCTGATACTTCTTCGGCGGGTTTTCGGCGAACGCGATGGTGCCGTCGGGCTTGGTGCGGAACCAGTTCGGATGTTGCTTGACCCACGGGTGGTCCGGCGAGCACTGCAGAGCGAAATCAAGCGCGATCTCAAGGCCCAACTCATGGGCGCGCTCGCAGAACGCCTTGAAATCATCCATGGTGCCGAGCAACGGATCCACGGTGTCGTGGCCACCCAATTCGGAACCGATGCCGAACGGGGAGCCCGGATCGTTCGGGCCTGCGATCAGCGAATTGTTGCGTCCCTTGCGATTGGTCACACCGATGGGGAAGATCGGTGGCAGATACACGATGTTGAACCCTTCGGCGGCCGCACGCTCCAAGCCGGCCAGAGAGGTCTTGAGATTACCCTGCACGATTTTGCCGTCTTCGCCGTAGTAGGCGCCTTCCGAACGCGGGAAGAACTGGTACCATGCGGCGAAGCTGGACTTCGGACGTTCCACGCGGAACCGCTGCGGATTCGATTCGGACAGGCCGTCTCGTAGCGGATTGGTCTCATGCAGGCGCTGGATATCAGCTGTTTCGGCGGCGGCGAGACGGTCGGCCGGAGACAGTGACTTGTCGGCTATGGTCTTGGCGGCCGCCTGCAGAATCTTCTTGTCGGCCGCAGAGAGTTTGGAATCCTTGGCGCCGGCCCAACGGGCGAGCAGTTGCGCGCCGCTTTCCAGCGCGTTCTCCACATCATCGCCCACCTCGACCTTGATGGCGGCGTCATGCAGCCAGGACTGATACGTGTCCTCCCAGCCTTCGATCACGACATTCCAATCGCCCAGCTGGCGTTTGACGGACGCGTAGTCGGCGTCCCAAGGCTTAAGGTCACTGTGTTCACCGATGCTGACCATCGCGGTCCAACGGTCCAGACCAGGGTTCGAGCAGATCATCGGGGTGCGGCTCACTTCACGGCCGCGGGCGCTGCGTACCGACACGGTGGCGCCGGCCTTGGTGCGGCCTTCGATGAATACCTGGGCAGTCACCGTGAATGCTTCCCCGAGCTCCACCCTAGCGGGGAACAGGCCGTTGTCGGCGGCCGGGGTGATATCCATGACATTGACACGACCGAACTGTTCCGGTGTCGTGCGTTCGATAATGGGCGCAGGAGCCTCTCCGACCACCTGTGGTACCGCGGCCTTGGCCTTGGTCGTACGACGTTTGCGGACCGGCTTCTTGTCGGTTGCCGGTGCTGCTTTGCTGGTGTGCGCGGATGCGCTCTTTTCTACTGCCATACCGCCGATTATAGAGGCGTGACGCTCCCGAAGGGAACTTGATGCACCCTAAATCCATTTTTTCGGTGGATAACTTCGACGATTGCGTCGGGTGAATCGTTTTTTGTGGATAACTTGCGTTGTTTCGGCCACCAAGTTATCCACAACACGCCGAAGCAGACGTTGAGTCGTCCACAACCTCCGAAAATCGCCATCATCGCAACGCTCATATGGCACCCTCGACTTACCTCACGAAAAACGTGCGACAACATCTTCACTAAGGAAATGTCATGAATGCGATGAAGCAACGGAGCCTCGCCATCCTCGTCAGCATGGTGCTGGCACTGATAATGGTCGTGGCCGCGGGATGTCCGACGGCGCAAGCCGCTCAGCTGGAAAAAGCCAGGGCGGGAACCTACTACCCATATACGCTCGATGGCAGGGAATACACCATTGGGGTAAGTGCCCGAGGCACACAAGGGCACAACTACTATTGTCGGCAAATCGCAATGGAAACGGACTACATCACCACCGATTCCGTCATCATGGCCTCAGACGACACCTCACGTCGTCTGGCCTGGTTGATTAACGGCAACCGTCTGAAAACCGATGCATTGCTGCATGCCGCCATCGGCGTACTCGTACATCGCGCCTACGATGATCAGACCGTCTGGGGTCGTCATGAGACATACCTGTTCGGCATCTACGCCGGGCTGGAACAGAAAGTGAACGAACTCTGGAAGGAAGCCGCGGCCAACGTCTGTGATTCCATGGTCGTCACACGGGAGAACACGAAAGGACTGAGTGAGGGCGACGTCAATATCATGGCCCGCAATGCCAACGGTGATTCCTTGGCGGGCATTCGTTTCACCGCCGTCATCAGCGGACCCGCCGTATTCGACAATGACAAGGCCAAAGTGACGGGTGTCACGGCCAAGGAGGCGCAGAGACTGCATTGGAAAGCGACCGGCAGCGGCGACGTCAATGTTCAGGTGACCTATAAACGGCTTGCTTCGGAACAGGCCACCACCGCACAGCAGATGGTCACCTTCGACGATCAGACGCAATACAGTGCCGACCTGCTGACCTTCGACGTCGTCATGCCGACGCATCCGCGGATTTCGACGACGGTCGCCTCGAAACAGGTCGATGCAGGTCAGGAGGTGCGCGACACCGTACGTCTCGACATGCCTGAAGGCCAAACATGGCCGGAAGACGCCGCATATCAGGCCACTGGCTGGTATTTCGATGGGCTGGAAGGCGAACGGCTCGGTCAACGCATCGTACCCGATGATGGCGAAGACGCGCAGACGTTTATAGCACGGCTTGCGGTGGCCGGATACACCCCTTCGGCATACGGTTCAATCACGTTGAATGCCCAACAACCGCAGCGGGAGGCGCTCGCGGTCACCCAGCCGTCTGGATCAACGGCATATGCGGCGCGAGGTGATGGCGGCTTCGGTACATGGGTGTGGGCCATCGAACGCGACCTGCAGACGGATGCGGTCAAACGGACGTTGGAAGGCGATGTGGTCAGTGCGTTCCTCGACGCCGAGGAGACGAACGTGAATCGTGCACGGCTCGAGGTGCGATCCAAGGCGGATCGACAAACCGCAACGATAGGGCAGGAGATTTCCGACAGCATCACCGTATCTGGCTTTCCGGACGATCATGGGACATTCTCCGGCAACGAAGACTATGGATTCGGTGCGGATACGCCATATGCGCAGGTAAGTGTGTGGTGGGCCGCCGATGATTGCGAGCCGGACACCCATGAAGAGCCTGAGGAGGATGACAATCACCGGTTGATCGGCACCTGGGACTACCCGGCCGTCAGCGGCACCTTTCGTGTGGGCGACGGTGAAAAGGATGCCCATGGCAATCCGGTGCACATCAGCGCACAGCAGTCGGGTTGGTACGTATTCGTCTGGAAATATGAAGGCGACAGTCGTGTCGGGGCGACGGTCAGCTCATATGCCGATGAGCTTGAGCGCGTCAGGGTGGTGGCGGCCGACGAGATGCAGATGCCGAAAACGGGAAGCTCGTTCATGCTGGCGCTTGGTATAGTGATCGCCGCGCTGGCGACGGGGGCATTCATGCTGTTTGCCGTGCAACGTCGATGAAGGGTGTTTCGATCCATGTGATAGGGGGTGCTATCGAAAGACTTCGGGGAACCCCCTCCAAAAAAATCAAGCATACGACTTCGATACCGGGAAATCGTTGATTTTAAGCCACTGACGAACGGTTTTTACTACCGACGAATTCACATTTTTGCCTATCTACAATCATGACGTTGTCGTTTTGATTGGAGGTAACAATGACAGACGAAAACGAGAACGTGCAGCGTCAGAATCTGACCGATTCCCCTCACTACCTTGCAAGGGTCCTGATGGAGAACGGCATCAGGAACATGTACGGCGTGGTCGGCATCCCGGTCACCGATTTCGCCCGCATCGCCCAAGGCATGGGCATGCGCTACATCGGTATGCGCCATGAGGAGGATGCGGTCAACGCGGCCGCGGCCGATGGATTCATTACCGGCAGGCCATCGGTGGCCCTGACCGTATCCGCCCCCGGTTTCCTCAACGGATTGCCGGCATTGCTTGAGGCGACTACGAACGGTTATCCGGTCATCATGATCGGCGGATCGTCCACCCGCCACGTCGTGGATCTTTCCGAAGGCGAATATGAGGGTCTTGACCAGATGAGCTATGCCAAGCAGTTCTGCAAGGCATCGTTCCGCGTGGACAGGATCGAGGACATTCCGCTGGTCGTGGCGCGCGCCATGCATGTCGCTTCCTCCGGTCGCCCGGGTGCCGTGTACATCGATTTCCCGGACGATACCGTCGCCCAGACGCTGAGCCAGGATGATGCCGACAGGTTGCTGTGGACCGCCACCGATCCGGCTCCGTCCATGCCGCCGGCACGCGAATCCGTTGATGCGGCGTTGGAACTGCTCCGTCAGGCCAAGCGTCCGCTGATGGTCGTCGGCAAGGGTGCGGCGATGGCCCGCGCCGAAGAGGAAGTGCGCGAATTCGTCAAGAAGACCGACATTCCGTTCCAGCCGATGTCCATGGCCAAGGGCGTGATTCCGGACGATGATCCGCACAGCACCGCCAGCTGCCGCTCCCTGGCCCTGGGCAGCGCCGATGTGGTGCTGCTGGTGGGCGCACGCCTCAACTGGATGCTTTCCTTCGGCCAGGGCAAGCTGTGGAACAAGGATGTGAAGTTCATCCAGATCGACATCGATCCGGAAGAGATCGAGAACGCCCGTGAGATCGCCGTTCCGGTGGTCGGAGACATCAGGTCCGCCATGACCATGCTCAACGGCTCGCTGGCTGAGTTCCCGTTCAAGGCTTCTGAGGAATGGCTCGGCATGCTGAAGGAAGCCGGTGCCAAGAACGTGGCCAAGTTCGCGGCGAAGGAGAACTCCGATCAGGTGCCGATGGGGCACTACAACGCGCTTGGCGCCATCAAGAAGGTCTACGACCGTCACCATGAGGATCTCATCCTCACCAATGAGGGAGCCAACTCGTTGGATGACTGCCGCAACATCATCAATATGTACGAGCCACGTCATCGTCTGGACTGCGGCACGTGGGGCGTGATGGGCTGCGGCACAGGCTACGCCATCGGCGCTGCGGTCTCCACGGGCAAGAAGGTGCTGTACGTAGGCGGCGACTCCGCCTTTGGCTTCGACGGCATGGAAGTGGAAGTGGCTTGCCGCTATAACCTGCCAATCACCTTCGTGGTGCTCAACAACGGCGGCATCTACCGTGGCGACTTCGAAAACCTCGGCAATGATGGCGACCCGTCGCCGCTGACCCTAACCTATGAGGCACACTACGAGAAGATGATCGAAGCCTTTGGCGGCAAGGGCTATTACGCCACAACCCCTGAAGATGTCGAAAAGATGGTCGAGGAAGCGGTCAAATCCGGGCGTCCGAGCTTCGTGCACGTGCAGATCGCGCAATATGCGGGCAAGGAATCCGGCAACATCGGCGCGCTGAACCCGAAGCCAGTGGTCGGTCCTCTGGTCGATTCCGAAGTCACCTCGCACGATTACGTCTCCGGTGCACGCATGTAACCAGGTGAGTGCGAGTCCGCGGGCGTGCGAACGGTGGGATGCGTGCGCCCGCGGGTCTGTGCTCCAGATCGAAAGAACTGAATAATGGTAAATATTCTGATAAACGATATTGTGCCGATCATCGTCATCATGGCACTGGGCTATATCTGTGGCAAATTCAGCTACTTTGACGATGATCAGCGTCAAGGTCTCAATAAAGTGGTGCTCAACATCGCCCTTCCTGCGGCATTGTTCGTATCCATCATCAAGGCCACCCGCGAAATGCTCGCACAGGACGCAACGCTGACCGCCATCGGCTTCATCGGCGTCATCGTCATGTTCATGGTCTGCTACTACCTGTGCCGTCTGCTGTTTCACCGCAGCATCCAGGAAGCGGCCGTCAGTGCGCTGATCGCAGGCTCTCCGACCATCGGATTCCTCGGATTCGCAGTGCTCGACCCGATTTACGGCGACACCGTGAGCACGAATCTGGTCATCGCCATCATCTCCATCGTCGTCAACGCCGTGACCATTCCTATCGGCATGTATCTGATCAATCTCGGCCAGGCCAAGGACCGTGCGAAACTGTCCGCCGAAACCGTGGTCGACGCAAAGGGTGATGTCACGGTCGATCCGTCCAAGGATGCCAAGGCGGATAAGACGGCTGAACTCCTGGTACACGGCTCCTCGAATGCGGGCAAGAATAAGAACGGCAACCTTCAGGCTCTGCTCAATGCACTGAAGCAGCCGGTCTGCTGGGCGCCGTTGCTGGCTATCATCCTGGTGCTGCTGGGCGTCCACGTGCCGGATCAGGTGGCGCCGACCTTCGACCTGATCGCCAAGGCCAACTCCGGTGTGGCCGTGCTCGCCGCAGGCTTGGCGCTGTCCACCGTGAAGTTCTCTCTCGGCTGGGAAACCATTTGGAACACGTTCTTCCGCCTGATTCTCACCCCGGCCGTGTTCCTGGGCGTGGGTCTGCTATGTGGCATGGGCGGCGACATCGACAAGATCTCCATGCTGGTCATGGCGGTGGCATTGCCGCCGGCATTCTCCGGAATCATCATTTCCAGCCGCTACAACATCTATGTCAAGGAAGGCGCTTCGACCACGGCCGTTTCGACCGTCGTGTTCGCAGCCACCTGCCTGCTGTGGATCTGGCTCGTACCGTTCTGCGTGCACTGAACCGTTTCCATAGGTTTGATGAGCCCTGTACCGAAAGGTGCGGGGCTTTTTGCTGCATGTGTGAGCAACGCGCATAACGCAGTGCATGCCGATCATATGGTGGTTGCATCAGATGCCAGTGAATGCCCACTGCATTCGAATCGATATGAAAAAGCCACGCGGCGTATGGGGCGCCAATCCACGGTAAAACATAAAAAGGGGCCGAACCGGAAGGATTCGACCCCTGAGGAAAGTCGCGACGAGCGGCAAAGGCTACTTCAGATCAGCCTTCACGCCATCATTGCCACCGATGACACCATTGGAAAGCAGCTCGGAGATCTGGTCGTCGCTATAGCCCAGACCCTTGAGGATCTCCTCGTTGTTCTCGCCAAGCTTCGGCGCACGCTGGTAATCAGGCGTGAAGTTGCTCATGGTGAACGGCATGCCGATGGTCTTGAAGTCACCACGGGCATCCTGCTGATCGATGGTGACGATGGTACCGTCATCATTCAGATCCGGATCGTTCTCCAGCTCGTTCCAGTCCAGCACCGGGCCGACCGGAACGCCCTTGGCGCCCAGCTCCTTGGTCAGCGTGTACTTGTCGTACTGCATGGTGTATTCCTCGACGCGCTTGTACACCTCTTCCTTATGCTCATCGCGGGCGTTGGCGGTGTTGAAACGCGGATCGGTGATCCAATCCTCGAAGCCCATGGCGTGGCAGAAGTTCTCGAAGCCCTTCTTGGACTGCTGGATCACGATATACACATAGGCGTTCTGATCGGTCTCCCAGCCCTTGGCGCGATAGCACCAGCCGAGCACCAGACCGCCCTCGGCATTGGCCGCACGCGGAATGGCCTTGCCCCACTTGTAGTTCGGATAGCAGTCATAATAGGAGAGCTTGCCGAGACGATCGAGAATCAGCTGATCACGCAGCTTGACACGGCACAGATTCAGCACGGCGTTCTGCATGGACTGGTAGACGTAGCAGCCCTCGCCGGTGCGCTGGCGCTGCAGCAGTGCGGACAGGATGGCGATCAGCAGATGCATGCCGCTGTTGGAATCGCCCAAAGCCGCACCGGACTGGGTTGGCACATTGCGCTCGCCGTCATACCAGCCGGTGGTCGAAGCCGCACCGCCGGCGCTTTGGGCGACGGGCTCGAATGCCTTCACATGCTCGAAGCGGCTGCCCTTGTTGAATCCTTTGAGGGATGCCATGATGCAGCGAGGATTGATCTTGTGCACCTCGTCCCAGCCGAAGCCGAGCTTTTCGACATCGCCCGGGCCGATGTTCTCGACGAATACGTCGGCATCCTTCAGCAGATCGGCGAGGATCTTCTTGCCTTCTGGATCCTTCATGTTCAGTGTGATGGACTTCTTGTTGGCATTGAGCTGAAGGAAGTACAGGGAATACGATCCGTCCACGTCGTTCATTTCGTTACGCGTCGGGTCTCCGCCCTGAACCTTCTCCACCTTGATGACTTCAGCGCCCATCCAGGCGAGCATCTGCGTGCAGGAAGGACCGGACTGCACCTGAGTCCAGTCGATGACCTTGATTCCCTTGAGGGGAGCGGTATCTTGTGTCATTTGTGACCTCCTTGTTGTAGTCAACGAGGTCAATGTATCCCGTTGAACCTTGGAGATTGCGGGATTTTCAGCCAGTAGGAACAACCTTTGGCTTTGGGCGGATTGCTGAGGAGCGTCACGCGGCTGGATCTTGCAAAAAGCGTGGGAAACCACCTGGTTTCCGTTTTCCGTGATTGAGTGGCCCATTCCCATAAAAAGTGGTCTGATTCCAGCGTTTGATGTCATAGACAGGTCGGTTTTTGTGGAAACGGATCGGTTTTCCGTGGGAATGGGCCAATTTGTGCGGTGATAACGGCGCTATGTGGTGCTGGAGTGTGCAGTACCCGCTCGTAATGCGAAACTGCCATTGCCGTGAACGAAAAAGCCGCCAGATTATTCATCTGACGGCTTATCTCAATTGGTAGCGGGGCATGGATTTGAACCATGGACCTCTGGGTTATGAGCCCAGCGAGCTACCGAGCTGCTCCACCCCGCGACGGCTTGTCTTCGTGACAGCTCTATCTACTTTACGAATGAGCGAATAAATGTCAAGTCGGCGTGTCGTAATTGGTTGATGTCGTGAACCCCCGTCGGATAACGCATTATCAATATTTCCTATATCGGTAGGCCCGTTAGGGGAGCGTTCCATATCCGTGCCCGCACCATAATAGGGACTATGCCTATCAAGATCCCCAGCGGCCTGCCGGCCAGAGCCATCCTCGATTCGGAACGAATCTTCGCGCTTGAAAAGCCAGAAGCGGAGCGTCAGCGTGTGCGCCCGCTGAAACTGGTGATCCTGAATCTCATGCCGAAGAAGATCGAGACGGAGACGCAGCTGCTGCGCCTGATTTCGAAGAGTCCGCTGCAGGTCGAGATCGACTTCATGAAGACCTCTACGCATGAGGCCACGCACGTGAGCGCCGACCATCTGGTGAAGTTCTACGAGACGCTCGATACTTTCGAAGACAATTATTATGACGGCTTCGTGGTGACGGGCGCGCCGGTGGAGCACCTTGACTTCGAACAGGTTGATTATTGGGACGAGTTCAAGCGGATTCTTGACTGGGCGGGCAGTCACGTCTTCTCCACCATGTATCTGTGCTGGGGTGCGATGGGTGCGCTCAACTACCGTTACGGCGTGCGCAAGGTGAATCTTCCCGAGAAGATCTTCGGAGTGTTCCCGCAGTATCTGCAGGATGAGTACTGCTTTCTGACGAACGGTTTCGATGAGATCAGCCTGCAGCCGCATTCTCGTCTTGCCGGTGTGGATGAGGGCGACATCGCGCGCAATCCGGATCTGCAGGTGCTTACCTGGGGGCCGAAGTCCGGTCCGGGGCTGATCGCCACGCGAGACTTCTCCGAGGTGTTCGCGCTGGGTCACTGGGAATACGGTAAATATACGCTCTCCGAAGAGTATGAGCGTGATATGAAGAAGGGCATGACCAATGTGCCATTCCCCGAGAACTACTTCCCGCATGACGATCCGCAGCTCGAGCCGGTGTTCGCCTGGCGCGCCCATGCGAATCTGCTGTGGCGCAACTGGCTGAACTGGGTTTATCAGACCACGCCGTACGATTTGGGCGAGGTGCCGCAGTTGCGCGCCGAGAAACGCCTTGGTACGGATCGCTCCATTCGGCATGAGCCCGGAAGTCCGCGCGTCGACGCGTTCACGCCGTTCTCGCGCGATGGATACGGTGTGATTCGGGGCTGATTCAGGTCGCGTCTTCCAGGCCGGCCATGTCGTATTCGGAATTTTTCCGATTGCGATACGTCTGCTAGTGTTTATCTTGGTATTCCAAAGGTGGGATAGACTTCGATAAAGCGTTTTATCATTAATGATGGTTAGCGACGAAACGTTGACGCCACCGACAGAACATGAAGCCGTGTCTAGTTGTCGCAGCTCCGTGCGAAACGCCGGAAACGTCAGATGGCAGTAAAGGAGGGGCCGTGCGTGGAGATGTTGTCGAGACACAGGCTAATAATCCTTTCCAGCCATTCGGAGTTGAATGTGTCGATGCGGTTCCGGTCACGTTGACACATGCTTCGAAGGACGAACTGGTTTAGTAACCAGAACGTCACATTCGACTCGGTTGTTGGGCTAAACTAACAGCTGACACAAGAGCAGGAGGCGTGAATGATTGGTGCATTGGGAGAGGGCATGCTGACCATTGCTGATGGTCCCGAGATGCCGAGTATCAATGACTTCCTTCCCGATCCGTTCGTATTCCAGGGCACGCCGTTCGCCATCAACCGCATCATTCTGGTCCGTATTCTCGCGACCGTCATCATGATGCTGGTTCTCGGTATCACGGCTAGCCGTGCAAAGCTCATTCCCGGCCGCTGGCAGGGCGCAGTCGAATGGCTGATCGAATTCGTCCGCGACAACATCGTCTATCAGGTGATGGGCGAGTTGCGCGGCAAACGTTATGTGCCGATGATCACCACCGTGTTCTGCACGCTGCTGATCTTCAATCTGTGCGGCATCATTCCGGGCTTCAATATCGCGGCAAGCGCGTCCATCACGTTGCCGTTGGTGTTTGCCATGTGGTGCTTCTGCCAGTATTGGATTGCCGGCATCCGTGAAAAGGGCCTTGGCCACTTCCTGAGGGATGAGATCTTCCCGAAGGGCGTGCCGGCTCCGATCTACATTCTGCTGTCCCCGATTCAGCTGCTTGAGCTGCTGATTATCCGCCCGTTCTCGTTGACGATCCGACTGTTCGCCAACATGGTTTCGGGCCATTTGATCCTTGCGCTGTGCCTCTCGGCCACGCAGTTCTTCCTTATTGATGTGGTGAACAAGCTCATGATGCCGTTCGGCATCATCACGTTTGCCGCTGGCATGTTCATGTTCCTGTTCGAGGCGCTGGTCGCCTGCCTGCAGGCTTACATCTTTGCCATCCTGACCACCGCCTACATCAATATGAGCTATCCGGAGATTGACTGATCGCCGGCTTTGTAAGTGTTGCTTTGCTAAGCAATAACCAGAAAGGAAACAATCATGGATATCGTTACCCTCGCTGAGGTTGCCGGCAACCTGAACGTCGTTGGCTACGGCCTCGCCGCAATCGGCCCTGGCATCGGTCTGGGCATCCTGATCGGCAAGACCATCGAAGGCACCGCCCGTCAGCCTGAGCTCGGTAGCCGTCTGCAGACCCTCATGTTCCTGGGTCTGGCATTCGTCGAGGTGCTGGCACTGCTCGGCTTCGTGCTCGCCTTCATCAAGTAAGCCTTGACCCAAGGTAACACCGAAGACGCAAACGAACGTGAAAGGAGGAAGACACTATGGTGACCGCAGCTAGCGAGATGGAACTGTTCCTTCCGAAAAGCTACGACATTTTCTGGTCGTTGGTCATTCTGATCATCGTCGCCGTGTTCTTCTACAAGTTCTTCCTGCCGAAGTTCCAGGCCGTGTTCGATGAGCGCGCCGCGAAGATCGAGGGTGGCATCGCCAAGGCCGAGCAGGCCCAGAAGGATGCCGATGAAGCCAAGGCGAAGTACGAGGCCCAGCTGAGCACCGCCCGCGTCGAGGCTTCCAAGATCCGTGATGATGCACGTGCGGAGGCATCGCACATCATCGCTGACGCACGCTCCCGTGCCGAGAGCGACGCCGCGCAGATCACCGCCACCGCCCAGCGCTCCATCGAATCTCAGCAGCAGCAGGCGCTGGTCAGCCTGAAGGGTGAGGTCGGCGTGCTGGCAACGGCACTGGCCGGCAAGATCCTGGGCAGCAAGCTCGAGAATGATGATGTGCAGTCGTCGATGATCGACCGGATGATCGCCGACATGGACAGCGACAAGAAGTGATTGAAGACCTTCAAGAAAGGGAGGTGACCAATGCGAGGAGAGGCATCGCGCATCGCAGATCGCGTTTCGCGTGACTCGCTGGCCCCCAAGCTGCGTGGCTCCGGCGAGGATGCATGGCGTATCGGGAACGAGCTGTTCACGATCACCAGCGTGCTCGACCACAACATCCAGCTTGAACGTGCCCTCACCGACCCGTCGCGCCCTGTCGAAGACAAGGTCGCAGTGCTGAAGACCCTGATCGGCGAACAGTCCCATCCGCTCACGATGGAGATCATGAGCGATTTGGTATCCCGCCGTTGGAGCCGCGTGTCCGACATCGCCAACGCCGTGGAGGATTTCGGCGTTGACGGCATGATGTACTACGCGGATTACACCAATGCCACGCTGCAGGTTTCCATTGAACTTGCCCAGCTGCATTCCGCACTGCTCAACCTTCCGGTCGTACGATCCAAGCTCTATGACGCAACCGTCCCCGCCGAAGCCCGCATCAAGCTGCTGTACAGCCTGATTGGCGATGCGGACTTCAATCAGGTGACCAAGCGTCTGGCGGAGCATGCGACCTGCAATCTGCGCAATCGTCGCTATCTGCAGACCATTCAGTGGCTGATCAACAAGCTCTCCCGCCATATGGGCGAGTCCATGGTCACCGTCACCACGGCAAAGCCACTGACCGATGAGCAGGTCGACAAGCTCGTCGCCGTCTACTCGGCCAAGACCGGCCATCCGGTGCATATCAACTCGGTGGTCGATCCGACCGTCATGGGTGGTATGCGCATCCAGGTGGGCGACGAGGTCACCGACAACACGGTGGTCGCACAACTGCAGCATCTTCAGCGCACGGTGAAGGCAACCGCCTGACGCGGTTCGCCGCACGGTGAACAAGCCTGAAACAAGACTTGACTGAATTTAAAAACAACAATAAGGAGTGATCATGGCAGAACTTACCATTGATCCCACCACGATACGCAAGGCGCTCGATGATTTCGTCGAGTCGTACAAGCCGTCGGATACGCCGACCCAGGAGGTCGGTTACGTCGCGACTGCTGGCGACGGCATTGCGCACGTGACGGGACTGCCTGGTTGCATGGCCAATGAGCTGCTGACCTTCGAAGACGGCACGCTTGGCCTGGCGTTCAACCTTGACGCCCGCGAGATCGGTGTGGTTATCCTCGGCGATTTCGCAGGTATCGAGGAGGGCCAGGAAGTGCGTCGTACCGGCGAAGTGCTCTCCGTGCCCGTCGGCGACGGCTATCTCGGCCGCGTCGTGGACCCGCTAGGCAACCCGATTGACGGTCTTGGCGAAATCAAGACCGAAGGCCGTCGTATTCTCGAGGCCCAGGCACCTGACGTTATGCATCGTCATCCGGTTGACGAGCCTATGTCCACCGGCCTGAAGGCCATCGACGCAATGACGCCGATCGGCCGTGGCCAGCGCCAGCTCATCATCGGCGACCGCCAGACCGGTAAGACCGCTATCGCAATCGATACGATCATCAACCAGAAGCGTAACTGGGAATCCGGCGATCCGAAGAAGCAGGTCCGCTGCATCTACGTCGCCATCGGCCAGAAGGGCTCCACCATCGCATCGGTGAAGCAGTCCCTCGAAGAGGCCGGCGCCATGGAGTACACCACCATCGTGGCCTCCCCGGCATCCGATTCCGCAGGCTTCAAGTACATCGCACCGTACACCGGTTCCGCCATCGGACAGCACTGGATGTACAACGGCAAGCACGTGCTCATCGTTTTCGACGATCTGTCGAAGCAGGCCGAAGCCTACCGTTCGATCTCCCTGCTGCTGCGCCGCCCGCCGGGACGTGAGGCTTACCCGGGCGATGTGTTCTACCTGCACTCCCGTCTGCTCGAACGTTGCGCCAAGGTTTCCGATGACCTCGGCGGCGGCTCGATGACCGGTCTGCCGATCGTCGAGACCAAGGCGAACGACGTGTCCGCGTACATTCCGACCAACGTCATCTCCATCACGGATGGCCAGATCTTCCTGCAGTCCGACCTGTTCAACGCGAACCAGCGTCCTGCAGTGGACGTCGGCATCTCCGTGTCTCGAGTCGGTGGCGCCGCCCAGACCAAGGCTTTGAAGAAGGTCTCCGGCACGCTGAAGATTTCGCTGGCACAGTACCGTTCGCTGGAATCCTTCGCCATGTTCGCCTCCGATCTGGATGCGGCTTCGAAGGCTCAGCTGAACCGTGGTTCGCATCTGACCGAGCTGTTGAAGCAGCCTCAGTTCTCCCCGTACTCGATGGAGCAGGAGGTCGTCTCCGTGTGGGCCGGCACCCATGGCAAGATGGATGACCTGCCGTTGGGCGACGTGCTGCCGTTCGAGAAGGCCATGCTGGATTATCTGGATCACAACACCGATATCCTCAAGACCATCCGTGAGACCGAAGACTTCACCGCCGACACCGAGGCAGCCCTCGACAAGGCAGTGGAAGCGTTCCGTGAGACCTTCGTGACCAGCGCGGGCAAACCGCTGGTCGAGAAGAAGCCTGACGTCAAGAACGCCACTCCGGTTGAGCAGGAAAAGATCGTCGCAGGAGAGAAGTGATTCATGGGCTCGCAACTCGCATTGAAATCTAGGATCGCCTCCACTGCGTCGCTGGAGAAAATCTTCAACGCGCAGGAGATGATCGCGTCTTCGCATATCGCCAAGGCACGTGACGTGGCCCTGAACGCGAAGCCGTATACCGATGCGATTTTCGACGCCGTGCAAGCGCTGGTGGCGCACACCCATATCGATCATCCGATCGTGAAGAAGGACGAGGACAACCCTCGCGTGGCTGTCCTCGCCCTCACCTCGGACCGTGGTATGGCAGGCCCGTACACCTCCTCGATCATCCGCGAAACGGAATCGCTGCTCGCCCGCCTCGACGCGGCAGGCAAGCAGCCGGAACTGTATGTGTATGGTCGCCGCGGTGTGACGTACTACAAGTACCGCAACCGTGATGTTGCCGGTACTTGGGAGGGCGATACCGACCAGCCCGGCGTGGAAGTCGCAGAATCCATCTCGAAGGCACTGATGGACGCCTATATGAAGCCGGCGGACCAGGGTGGGGTTTCCGAACTCTACATCGTGTTCACCGAATTCGTGAATATGGTGGTCCAGAAGGTGCGTGTGCTGCGTATGCTGCCCGTTGAGCTCGTGCTTCCGGAACAGCAGGGCTCCGGTCCTGTGTCCGAATCCGATGCCGACGCCGCGACCCCGCTCTATGCGTTCGAACCGAACGTCGACGAAGTACTTGACGCGATCCTGCCGAAGTACATTCAGTCCCGCATCCATGAATGCCTGCTCACCGCGGCGGCATCCGAGACTGCAAGCCGACAGAACGCCATGCATACGGCCACAGACAACGCCCGCAGCCTGATCGACGACCTGACCCGCAAGCTCAACGCTTCCCGCCAGGCTTCGATTACCCAGGAACTTACCGAAATCATCGGCAGCGCCGACGCGCTGAATAAGAAGGAAGAGTAGGAACGCATATGGCTGACAATCAGACCACAGCGGCTCCCGAGACGGCTGCAGAGCCGACCGCTGGACGCGTTACGCGCATCCAGGGCTCGGTCATCGACGTCGAATTCCCGGTGGGCCACCTGCCCGACATTTACAACGCACTTACCGTTGAGCTGACCAACACCGGCGCTCACGAAGAGGGCGAGACCACGCACAAGATCACCCTCGAGGTCGAACAGCACCTCGGCGACTCCACCGTGCGTACCGTGGCGCTCAAGCCGACCGATGGCCTGGTGCGCGGCGCCACCGTACACGACACCGGCGGTCCGATCTCCGTGCCGGTCGGTGACGTCACCAAGGGCCACGTGTTCGACGTGTCCGGCAACATCCTCAACAAGAAGCCCGGCGAGACCATCACCGTGTCCGAGCGCTGGCCGATTCACCGCAACCCGCCGGCATTCGACCAGCTGGAGTCCAAGACCCAGATGTTCGAGACCGGCATCAAGGTCATCGACCTGCTGACCCCGTACGTGCAGGGCGGCAAGATCGGTCTGTTCGGTGGCGCAGGCGTGGGCAAGACCGTGCTGATTCAGGAAATGATCCAGCGAGTCGCCCAGAACCACGGCGGCGTGTCCGTGTTCGCCGGCGTCGGCGAGCGTACCCGTGAGGGCAACGATCTGATCGGCGAAATGGACGAGGCCGGCGTACTCGAGAAGACCGCACTGGTCTTCGGACAGATGGATGAGCAGCCGGGCACCCGTCTGCGTGTGCCGCTGACCGCACTGACCATGGCGGAGTACTTCCGTGACGTGCAGAACCAGGACGTGCTGCTGTTCATCGACAACATCTTCCGCTTCACCCAGGCTGGTTCCGAGGTGTCCACCCTGCTCGGCCGTATGCCGTCCGCAGTGGGCTACCAGCCGAACCTGGCCGATGAGATGGGCTCGCTGCAGGAGCGAATCACGTCGACCCGCGGCCACTCCATCACCTCGCTGCAGGCCATCTACGTGCCGGCCGATGATTACACCGACCCGGCCCCTGCAACGACCTTCGCCCATCTGGATGCAACCACCGAGCTGTCCCGTGACATCGCCTCCAAGGGCATCTATCCGGCAGTGGACCCGCTGAGCTCCACCTCGCGAATCCTCGATCCGCGTTACGTGGGCCAGGCCCACTACGACTGCGCGAACCGCGTCAAGGCGATTCTGCAGCGTAACAAGGAGCTGCAGGACATCATCGCCCTGATCGGCATCGACGAGCTCGGCGAAGAAGACAAGACCACCGTGAACCGCGCCCGTAAGATCGAGCAGTTCCTTGGCCAGAACTTCTACGTCGCCGAAAAGTTCACCGGTCGTCCGGGCTCCTACGTGCCGGCTGACGAGACCATCGAAGCCTTCACCCGCATCTGCGACGGTGTGTATGACGACGTTCCGGAGCAGGCGTTCTCCGGCATCGGCGGCATCGAGGATCTCGAGAAGAAGTGGCACGACATGCAGAAGGAATTCGGTGCGTGATGGCCGGATCGATCATGCAGGTGAACATCGTCGCCGCCGACCACCCCGTGTGGCACGGTACGGCGAAGTCCGTTACCATTCCGGCCTCTGAGGGCGGAATGGGCATCCTGCCCGACCACGAGCCTGTGCTGACCGTGATCAAGGAAGGAACCATCGTAGTGGTGGATCCGGAAGGCGAACGTCACTCCTTCGAAGTGACCGACGGCTTCATCTCCTTCGACTCGAACAAGCTCACCGTTGCGGTCGAGCGTGGACGTGACGTCAAGCGCGCCGAGTAATCCCTTTCAGGCAGCGTGATTGCAAGCGGCCTTCCTCCTCAATCGAGGCGGGAGGCCGCTTTGCGTATGCGGGGTTCCGCTCGCCCACATCCGGTCATGGTAGGGTAGTGCCTCGTGCGAATTATTGTTGCTGACTGCTCCGCCGAATATTCCGGACGACTGAACGCCTTCCTGCCGCTCGCCAAACGCGTGCTGCTGATCAAGGCGGACAACAGCCTGCTGATCTTCTCCGAACTCGGCTCCTACAAGCCACTGAACTGGATGGCCGCGCCCTGCACCATCAAGGACATCACGCCCGACAATGCCGACGATGACGTCGACACCGCCGTGCCACAGAAAGTCATCCGAGCCTCGGCCGACAAGTCGAACGACGTGCTCGAGGTGACGTTGCAGCACATCTATTCCGACGAATCCTACGATCTGGGCGAGGACCCGGGACTTACCAAGGATGGCGTCGAGGATCATCTGCAACGCTATCTGGCCGAACAGATCGAACGTATCGGCAAGGGGGCGAAGCTCGTGCGTCGTGAATATCCGACCGCCATCGGCCCGGTCGACATCATGGCCACCGACGCCGAAGGCACGCATGTGGCCATCGAGATCAAACGCAACGGCGGTATCGACGGCGTCGAGCAGCTCACCAGATATTGCGAACTGCTCAACCGCGATCCGCTGCTTGCTCCGGTCCGTGGCATCTTCGCCGCGCAGACCATCACCCCGCAGGCCCGCGTACTCGCCGAGGACCGTGGCTTCCGCTGCCTGATCCTCGATTACGAGGAGATGAAGGGCGTGGAGGACGACTTCCTGCGTCTGTTCTGACAAAGATTCCGGGAAGTTTCCCCAATCCCAAGCCGGCGTTCTCAAACCACCGACGGTGAGCGCCCCGTAAGCGTCGGTAGATTGGGGCAATTGGCCCAGTTTGAGTGTCGGGCGACTTCCAGGACTTTCTCAATCGTGTTCTATGGGTGTCAACAGATTGTGCGCCGATACGGAACCTCTGCATGGATGCTCCAATGGTCGTCCGCACTCTCGACGTTCCATTGCCCCTGCATCGACTCGATGGTCCGACGGTATCGTTCCAGGCCGGACCGCAGACCGGCATCGGCACTCGGTTTCGGAACGTCGGAAAGCTCGATCACGAAAGCGGCGTCGGCCCAACTGATCAGCATGATATAGCCAGCATATGCCCGGGCATGTTTGGCGATGTTGCCGAACAGTTCGCGGACGAGACCGATAACAAGTGTTGCCGTCGCGTCGCCCAGCTGCGTCGGTTCCGTACCGAAACGAATTACCTCGCCTGTGTAGCCGTTTGCCGCCAGATTGCTCCGGCAGGTGGCGATGAGCTCGTTAAGTTCGCCGAGCCTGTCGATTCCGGTGGCCCCGGAGACCTGCATTGGCGTGGCGTTGCCGTGCCGCGGGGAGACGAACTGGTTCTGATGGCGGTCATCCGTCTTTGTGCCGTTGTACCGCTTGACGGTTGTCTTGTCGCTTTCAAGCGTGCGAATGGCCTTTCGGGTATGCGTCAGTGCATCAAGGGCAAGGTTTTTGACGCTGGACCATGCTTCCCGCTGCTCGCTGTCGCATATTGCGAGCTGGTGATCGGCCATCATAGCGATGTCGCTCAGATCGTTTGTTGTATAGTCGTGCAAACGTTGCGCGATTCCGGCGTTGGCAAGCAGTGTTTGCTCCCGTTGCAATTGGCGTTGCCGTTCCCCGTTCCTGCGGATCAGCGCACTGATGCTTAAAGTCAGAGCGACAAGACAGGGGAACGAGAGCAGACTGTCGTCAATGACGGGGAACGCAACCGTATAAGGCGAGAAGAACACGGCCGCAAGCAATGCGATACCGGACAGAACCCCTTCCACAAGACTTGTATAGCCGATACTTCCGGTGGCAAGCAGTGCCAGAATCAGCATGGGCGCAAACGCCGTACCTCCGATTAGGAAATCGCCTACGGCCACGGCGATGATCACGTAGCTACCTTGTTGTGGTTTGTATGCGAACCATATGGCGGCGACTGTGGTGACGAGGCCGCAGCATAGGTATCGTGCCCATTCTGAGTCGTCGATCGCCCAATCAACGCCTATATTGACGGTCGCCGCAATGGCGAGCACGCATGTGCATGCGGCAAGTGCTGTGCGTGGCATGGCATGCGGGAGCCGTCGGAGCATAGAGGTGTGTGCCGTCATCGTCCTCTTCCTTGAGAGTGAACTGTGCGTTATCGCTGGTACCGCAATCATTGCAATAGGTTCAGATGATATGTAGCTGTTGGCTCCGTGCGATGACGTCATACCAGTCGGAAATATGGAATTTTGTCTTGATATTACGCCGGTGTGAGAAAACGGTGTCGGCGGAAATGCCAAGGTGGGTTGCGATTTGTTTGGCGTTCAGGCCCGAGGCACTGAGCGTAAGGATGCGTTGCTCGGCATCAGTGAGTTTTGGCAAAGGCGCTTGTGCGCTGGATGATTCGTATTCGGACTCCAGTGACTCTGGGGGAGCGACCAATGCGTCGATGATCGCTTTGGGAAGATTGTCGGCAAGCGTCGTCTTGTCCAATATCGTCGTGATGCCGGCCTTCAATGCTTCTGTCTGGTAGAGTTCCGGCTCATACGAGGTCATTCCGATGATCGCCGTGGTCGGTGAGATGTGGTGGATCGATTGCGCGACCTGTGGGCCGGTGATGCCGTTCAGAGCCATGTCGAGCAGTAGAATATCCGTATGTTGCATGCCATGCTGGCATTCCTGCAGTGCACGTGCCGGAAAGGTAGTGGTCCATGGGGCCAGCGTCATGCCGTTTCGGTTGTTGAGCTGCTTGAGCATCAGCATGATGTAATTCAATGCGCAGGCATCATTGTCAAGCACGCCGATGCGTATGCTGCGAATGTTCGTATTCCCCCTGAATGCCATGGTTGCAGTGTATCGCGTCGCTCGAGGTTGCCGCTCGGACGTTTCATGGAACAGTGGTTTTCCCTGCAGTTATCTGCAGACAGCCTATGCTTTCCATTACGGTCTTCCTACATTGGAACCTGCAAGGCATCCGCTTTGTGAATCATTGCGGAAGAAAGGTTTCAGTGATGAAATCATTACGTATGAGCAGAATGATGAGATGCTGTGTGGCTATTCTCGCTGCTGTTGCCTCTATGTGTTGTTTTGCGGCTCCCGCCTGGCTAACAATCATGGCGATACCGCATGGAGTGCGTACATGAAGGGTTGGCAGACATATGATACGCCTAATAGGCAAAAGCAGGATGCCTCTTCAGCGTATATCAAAGCGAACAGTGTTACGGGTAACCACCTCATCCGCGCATGGGCATTATCTTTTAGCAATGGTGATGTTGGCTCCGACACGGTGCAGTTTACGACTGGGCAAGGGCGATTCATCAGCCAGTATGCATACGGGTGGAATGGCTACAAGCCTCGTCAGATTCATCTTCGTCTGCAGAATGCTGGCTCCTATGCTGGAACAACTTTTGCTCAAGGCGGGTGGAGTCCTGATTCAGTTTGATGTTGCAAAAAGGTGTTCTGACTGAATCTATAAGGTTCAGCCGGAGCACCTTCATCTGTGTAGGAGATTTGCGATGGTGAATATTGGATTGATGCGTGCTCAGATTAAAAGCGGATTACGTAACGTACGTTGCCTGGTCGTTGTTGCGTTATCGCTTTTTATCGTCGGCTTTCAATGGTGGTCGATAAGGCATTTGGGATACAGAATACATGATCATGAGTCTACATTTTTGGATGAGGTGCTGCTGTTTTCGCCTGATGGCAGTGGTACGGCGTTATATCTTTTTCTTTTTCCGTTTTTAGCTGCATTGGTTGGCGGCAGCGTATTAGCTACGGAAAAGCAGAGTCATCGGCTGGAATTACTGGAAGCTCGCTTAAATTATGGTGTTGTGGAGCGCACATCTTTATGCTCGGGTTTTCTGCTGGGGGCGTTTGGCGGTGTGCTTCCCTTTCTTACCAGTATTATATTTTGCGCGATTCGGAATCCGCATTTGTCGTTCATTGATGGCGTGATGAATTCTGATGCGAAAGCCGCCAGCTCCCAATATATTCTTGTTTGGTCGGAAGGATGGGTCTATCCGATCTACAGATACAATCAAGTACTGTGCATTGCAACTGTCGGTTTGTTGGTTGCTGTTCTTTCGGGATTATTCACTTGCCTTGCCATAGCGTCATCACCTTTTATGACACATAAGTATGTTGAGGTATTGGTTCCTACCGCTTTCCTGTTGTTATGGTGGGCTTTTCCGGTACTGGTTCCTCATCCTGGCCATGCGGAGGACATCAATCCGATTCTCTATTTGCAGGTCAATGGATTTACCGCGTCAGGTTCGACGCTGACCAACCTTATAGGAGTCGCTGTGACACTGACAGGTCTTCCCCTAATCGTTGTTATGCTGTGCTGGTTGCAAAGGAAATTTCATGAGTAGCGAATTGTTTGTGCCTCTCGGCCGCGTTTCTAGACGCGTGAAGAATCTTATGAGGTTCGGCTTGGCTTGTGGTGTGGCGTATATTGTCTTAATCGCGTGCAAACCATTTCCTTTGAATACTATGTACTACGGATTCATGGTAGAGGTTGCGGAGCGAACGATGCTGCCGGCGTGCCTCGTACTATTCTGCATGGGGGCTGCGCGGTTCGATTCCTTTGAACGTGTCCGTCGCAATCCGGTTGACGAATTCCGTCTGAATACTCGGTGGCTGGTATTCTCGACATTCGTCACGGCACTTCCTGTGTCGGTGTTGTTTGTGGTGGCAGGTGTGCTGAGAGAAAGTGTAAGCACTCCACAGGAGTGGACGTTATGTGCCATCATGTTGTTGCAGTTACTCATGATGAACGCATCGGTCACGTTGTTCGTTTGGTTACTGATGAATCTGGGCATAGCATGGGGACAAATATTGCCGCCAGCCATTGCCATTCCCATCATTGCCGATTTCTGTCTGAAACTGATGCCTGGCGACCTGACCAGATATGTTTTCTATTTCTGGTATCCGATTGGTGATTCCCTGACGTTGGTGTTCATCCAGCAAGTAGTGCCGTTCATCGGTTATTGCCTGCTCATGGGCATCGCCAATATCGCGGTGTTCAACTGTCGTGATCGTTTGAGGATGTCATGATGGTATGGAAACGAGTCCTCCAAACATTGCGTGGTGGCACTGGCACAAGGTTGGCGCTGGTGTCCATCTATGCTGTGTTGACGTACCGCTTTTATACGAGCGGACAGGACCGCGGAATCTTCATCGGCATGTTTCGTATGCCCGACGCTGCTTCGGGCTCCAGTCTCATGAGCAACTTGTATGCCATCTGTTTCATGGTGTTCGGTGTGGTGCTGCCGCTGGAGCAACCGTCGAAGTATCTGAGCATTCCCGAGACAATGGTGTATGTGCGCCGTCGTCGCGGATGGTCGAGGTTCGTGAGCTATTGCATGGTTCTGTCTGCGTACTGTCTGGCATATGCCGGGCTGCAATTGGCAGTGGCCTTGGCCATAGTGAAAGAACACAGTGCATCGCTTACGGCTGGTGCGGTGTGTGCGGGATGGACGGTGATGGCGTTGCTGTTGACCGTCAATCTTGGCTATCTCGGCGGGAACCGTGCATTCGGATATCTTGCAGCGATGGTGTCGTACCTTGTGCCGTTGTCGTATGTGCCGTTGATGCGCTGGCTGGTCGGTGTTTCGGTGTCGTTCGGCCAACCGCGTTGGATTGCTGTGTTGTTGGTTATGACCATTGCATTGGTCGTGGCGAATTATGCACTGTTCAAGCGTTTGGAAATTATCTAACCACCTCGAACATAACAAGGAGGAACTATGTACGTCACCATCGAGAATGTATCGAAAACCATCAAAGGCAAGCAGGTGCTGTGCGAAGTCAACGCGGGTTTCGAGCGTGGTCGGATTTATGGGGTGGTCGGTCCGAACGGGTCGGGCAAGACCATGCTGCTGCGCGCAATCTGTGGATTCATCCATGTGGATACGGGCACGGTGAGCATGAACGGCAAGTCGGTCGAATTCAACCGGAAACTGCCTGATTCCGTGGGAGTAATCATCGAGAACCCAGGTTTCGTGCTGTCGGAGACGGGTATGCAGAACCTGAAATACTTGGCCGGCATCAACAAGGATTTCGATTCTGATGAGACGGAACGGCTATTGAAAGAATTTGGGTTGTGGGAGCACGCCGACGAAAAAATGAAATCATATTCGCTGGGCATGCGTCAGAAGCTGGCCATTGTGCAGGCGCTGATGGAGCATCAGAATCTGATTCTGTTGGACGAACCGACCAATGGTTTGGACGAACAGTCGGTGGGCGTGTTCCTGGAGGAGATGCGGCGTCAGCGTGAACAGGGGAAGACCGTAATCATCGCCTCGCATCACCGTGATGAGTTGAACCTCATCGCTGATCAGTTCCATTCGATGGCGAGTGGTCGACTACATGCCGCTTGACCGATTGATGCACAGCTGAAGCCGTTAGGGTATTCCGTGCCACCTACTGGCCAATTATAGGAAGAACGGTCAATATGTTTTTGAAAATAATGGATACAAGCCGTGCCATATTCATCTCAGGCTGCAGAATACGGCTAAGTACAGTGATGCGACTCAGGCCTGGGGCGTGTGGAGCCCGGATTCTGTCTGAAATCGATTGTTGGAGGTGCATGATGTTTGTGCCTCCAACCGTCGAATCGTTGGAGAAGGTTGTGTGAGAATGGTCAATGGTTCCTTGCTTTGCGGGCAGATCAGACGCGGGTTATTGAGCATCCGTTTCCTGTTGGTGTTGGCGCTGGCGGTATTCATGGCCGTGTTCCAGTGGTGGACGATGCGGCATGCGGGATACAGGCTGCCATATCATCAGCCGACGTTTTTGGACGAGACGTTGTTGTTCTCGACATATGGCAGCGGGACCACGCTATATCAGTTTCTGTTCCCATTCCTGGCTGCGTTGGCCGGAGGAAGCACGCTGGCCGTGGAACGTCGCAGCGGCAGATTGACGTTCCTGCAAGCCCGTTCAAGCTATGGCGTCGTGGAACGCACCTCCTTGTGCTCGGGTTTTCTGCTGGGAGCTTTGGGAGGCGTGCTTCCCTACGTCATCGATGTTCTGCTTGCCGCTGCGGGAAATCCCCGTCTGTCGTTTATCGATGGCGTGGAGAGTTCGGATGCCGATATTGCGAGCTTCCAGTTCATTCTGATTTCAGCGAATGGATGGATTTACCCGATATATCGGTTCAACCAGGTGCTGTGTATTGTCGTCGTCGGATTGCTGATGGCAGCGCTGTCGGGATTGTTCGCTTGCTTGGCTGTTGCGATTTCGCCATTCGTAAGGCATCGGAACGTGGAAGTGCTGGTGCCGGTTGCCTTCCTGTTGTTGTGGTGGATGCTTCCGGGCATAATCCAGTTTTCCTCCATATGCTCTTTCTCAAGCCATGTGGAAGAGTTGAATCCCATTCTCTATCTCCAACTTGATGGTCTCGAAACGCCCGGGGCGAACGTCGCGAACCTTATCGGCATCGCCATGACCCTGGTTGGTCTTCCGACGATAGTCGCCGTATTGTGCTGGTTGCAAAGGAAGCGCCATGATTAACGACTTGTTTATGCCGATCAGACGCGTTTTCGCGTGTGCGCGGGGTGGACGTTGTTGGTGCTGGTTCTGACCAATCAATCTTGGTTATCTCGGTGGGAATCGCGCCTATGGCTATCTTGCGGTGTTGATGATGGTCCTTGCGCCGTTGTCTTGCGCGCCGGTGATGCGTTGGCTTGTGAAATCCTCACTGCTTGTGCCGAATTGGGGTGTGGTGCTGGGCATTCTGACCATTGTGCTGGTCGCGGCCAATTACGTGCTGTTCAATCGGCTGGAAATCATTTGAATCATTCATCTCGTAAGGAGAGCAATCATGTATGTCGATCTTGATCACGTGTCGAAAACCATCAAGGGCAAGGCCGTGCTGCGTGATGTGAGCGTAGATAACGAGTGGGGGCCTTCCCGGCAAAATGAACTGCGCCCCGATTGTTGGACGTTGTTAAATAGGATACAGGTCTAGGCTGCGAGGGACACGCTTCGGAATTCCTCCGGGGTGTGTCCCTCGAGTCGTATCTGGCGTCGTCTGGTGTTCCAGTGGATGACGTACGCGTCAAGTTCTCGTTTGAATTGCTCGTACGAGTCGAATTCGCGCCCCCGGTAGAACTCGTCCTTGAGGTGTCCGAAGACCTGTTCGGTGGCGGCGTTGTCCAGGCAGTTGCCCTTGCGGCTCATGGACTGGCGGATGCCCAGCCGTTCGAGCTCCCCGCGCCACCACGGGTGCTGGTACTGCCATCCCATGTCCGAGTGCAGGATCGGGTTCGCGCCCCCGGGCAGCCTGGCTTCGAGCATGGCGAGCAGACGCCGCTGCTGCCCCATGCCGGGGTGCCGGCTCACGTCCCAGGCGACGATTTCCTTGCTGGCCATGTCGTACACGGGCGCGAGGTAGGCCTTGCCGCCCGCGACCTTGAATTCGGTGACGTCGGTGCCGAGTTTTTCGAACGGCTTGCCGGCGGTGAAGTCGCGTTTGAGCAGGTTCGGCACCCCTCCGCCAGCGTCGCCCCTGTACGAGCTGTAGCCTCTCCATGGATTCCTGGCGCGGATCGGGCATCTGAGTCCCATGCGGCGCATGACCCTCAGGACGCTCTTGGCCGACACCTTCTGTCCGAACTCGTGGACCAGGCACATATGGATCTGCCGGTGGCCGCACCCGTTGGCCGTCCTTTCCCAGATCTCTGCGACCATGGGATCGAGGTCGGGGCGCGTCTCATGCGCCGGATGCGACAGATGGTGGAAATACGTGGATCTCGCCAACCCGCTGATCTTCAGCAGGTGGTCGAGCCGGTGCCCCTGCCCTGCGAGCAGTCGGACGACGGCGCTTCGCTCGCGCTTCGTGACTTCTGCGCCCGCAGGGCCCGGAGTTTTTCCAGGTACGCGACCTTCGCCTTCAGGTAGGCGACCTCCTCGGTCAGCTCCTGCTCCCGCGTGGGTTTCGGCCTTGGCTTGGATTTCGCGCCTTTAGGCCTGCCCTTGGGCTTCGGCCTCAACGCCTCCGCGCCACCGGCACGGTATTCGCGGCACCAACGCTGCAGCGGGGCGATGCTCGCTATCCCGTACCTGGCCATGACCTCGGCCACGCTCAAGCCGTTCTCGACGTGGTCCCGCGCCGCCGCGACCTTCGTCTCCCAGTCATAACGCCTGTTGCCGGTGGTTCCCATGACCGCCTCCCCGCCGTTGGATCTGTACAGCATGATCCATTTTTCCGCAGTCTGCACGGGCATCGCAAACCGACGGGCGAGGGAGCGTTTGCCCACGCCGGCCTCAATGAGCCTCAGCGCCTCGCGCCGGAACCCGTCGTCATAGTGCTTCCTCCGATCCTCACGCATACGAAAGAACCACACCTCCAATCATCGAATCCGAATTTCTTCAGTCCAATAATCGGGGTGCGGTTCAGAAACGGGAAGGCCCCCACTATCGGATGATGCACCTGAACGGCGGATCAGTACGCGGCGAGGATGTCGACCACGAACACCAGCGTGGAGTTGGCCGGAATGGAGCTTTGCTTCTTGTTCCCATAGCCGAGATCCGGCGGCACGACCAGCAGCACCTGCGAGCCTACGGTATGGCCTGCCAGACCTTGCTTCCATCCCTTGATTACGCTGTCCAGCGAGAAGGAGCTGGATTCGCCACGGTCCCAGGAGGAATCGAACTGGGTGCCGTCAAGCAGCCAGCCGGTGTAATTCGCCACAACGGTCTGCGTGTCCTTGACCTCCGCGCCGTTGCCCTTGATCAGGTCCTGCGACACCAGCGAATCGGAGCCCTTGTAGCCGTTCATGTCGATCGACGGCTTGCCGTCCTTGTCGAGCGTCACCTTCGGCAGGTCGGACGGCACATCCATGACCTTGGTGCCTTCGGCCTTTGTCAGATCCTTCGATTTGGACACGAAGGTGAGCACCATCAGATACGAGGTGCCTGAGGAATTCGAATCATTGACGCCGATGGCGATGGTGGAGTTGAGCTTCTGGCCCTTGATCAGATTGTAGTAGGCCGCGGTCATCTGGCTGGTGTCGGAGGAGACCACGGTGGAGCAATCCGGAGTGTTCTTCTCCCACGTGCTCATAAGTTCCGAGCCGTCCTTTACATTGATGGCGATGCCCTGCGAGCATACGCGGTCGCCGTCTTCGATGACGGCGCCGTCACCCTTCTGCAGGATGGCATAGCTGTTGTTCTCGACGGTCATCGGGGTTTTGAAGGCGACGGTCGGCTTCTTGCCGAGCTCGCCGGTGGCGGTCACGCCCGCGATCTGATGCATTTTGGTCGATGATGAGCTGGAGGAAGACGCGGATGACGAGGCCGATGAGGAGGACGAGGCCTTCGAATCGGAGCCATTGCCGCAGGCTGAGACGCCCAGGCACATGATCATGGTGCAGGCTGCCGCTGCGGCTTTCAGGAAAGTAGTTCTGCGCATGGGTTCAACCATACCGGCAAACCTTGATTTTCCTCGGTTCAGGGGGCTTTATATGGGGAGACTGTAGAATGGTTGGTGCTATGACTTTACCGCAAGAAGAACAAGAACAGCCACAGGTTAAGGCAGGCCCCACGCGCCATGCCAAGATCATGCGTGGCATCGTTACGCCCATTCTTGGTTTGCTCGCCGTCGCGTGCATCGTTCTCGGCGTATTGAACGCCACCATGTGGAAGCCGAGCGCGCGGATCACCGCCAGTTCGTCGGTGAACGGTTCACGCTATGTCGTGACCGATCCCGGTGTGCTTTCCCTGATTGACAAGCGCGTGAACATCACGGCAAAGGCCTCGGATGCATCCGCGAACGTATGCATCGTCATCGGGTCGGCCCGCGATGTCGCCGGCTGGATTGCAGGCACGCCATACACGCGTATCACCGGACTGTCCGACTGGTCCGCGCTATCCACGCAAAAGGCCGCGGCCCAGGGAACCGCGGACCAATCCGACAACCAGGTGGCGGTGCAGGACTCCGATATGTGGACGAAGACCTCATGCGGAAACGGAACCGCCAATCTGCAGATCAAGGGCACCTCGACCGATGACGGCACCAATGCCGTTGCACTGATTGATTTCGGTGATGCGAAGAACGCCACCGTTTCATTGGATTGGACCAGACAGACGCTTCCTGATTTCGCCATGCCGTTGTATTTTGCGGGCGGTCTGTTCGTGATCCTAGCGATACTTGCCGCCTCGGTCTTCGCCATGCCTCCGCACAAGCGCCGTCATCGGGCGGCCGCGGCCGTTGCCGGCGTCGGCTCCGAACAGGGCGACAGCGAAGCGGTGTCGACATGGGTGAAGAACGCCGAAACCAGCGCCTCCCGTAATGAAAAGGCCTCGACGGCCAAGCGCAAGCGCCGTCGCCATGCGTCGCATCGTTCCGGCGCACGCGCTCAGGAACCAGACGATCAGCAGCCGACCATCATCGATCCGGCGGCGCGCAATCTGGTCGCCGATCAGCAGGCGAACGCCGTGCCGTCCGATGGCGGCGCAACCACGGATACCGCCGGCAACAGTGACGGCGAGGCTACCTCCGTAATTTCGGCGGATGAGCTGCAGGCGTATTTCGCGCGACTCGCGCAGGAGCAGGTACAGTCGAATACCGACGACGGTGCCGACGGCAACGATCAAACGGAAGAGGCCAAGTGATGAGTAAGCGTTTCAGCAAAATCGCGGCGGCCGTACTCGCCGTCGGACTGATGATCGGCATGGGCGGCTGCGAAGGCCAGTTACCGAAAGCGTCGTCGTCCACGTCGTCGTCCTCCGCGGCACCGAATCTGACTGCGGAACAGGAAAAGAAGATCCGTACGCGGATCCTCAAAACACTCGACCAGTACAATCAGGATCGCAATACCGATGAACTTGGTACGATCCTGTCAGGCCCGGAACTGACCATTCGCACCAGCGAGCTTGAAGTGGCGCGTGCCACCGACAATCTGGACCGCAAGACCACCATTCCGACCGATTTGGCGCAGACCGTCATCTCCACCGAGAGCGGCTGGCCGCGTACGGTGTTCTCCATCACCACCACCACCGAGGACCAGCAGTCCAAGCGTCTTCTGGTGCTCAAGCAGGATTCCGCGCATCAGAACTACAAGCTGTGGGGTGTGGCGCGTCTGTTCTCCGGTGTGAAGATGCCGAAGTTCGAGATCGCGAGCCTCGGCAGCCAGCAGGGCACCGACAAGGATTCCGGTCTGCTGATGACGCCGAAGGAAGCGGTCAAAGAATACGCCGACGTGTTGCAGCACGGCGCGAACAGCAAGTATGCCTCGCAGTTCGCCGACGATGATTTGCGCACGAAGCTATCGGAACTGACCGATCAGGTGCAGAAGGCCATGGAACTCAACAAGGGCACCCAGGAACAGACCTTCACCCCGGTGGATGACGCAATATGCGTGATGCGCTCCTCCGACGGCGGTGATCTGGTGGTGGCTCAGATCAATTCCGAATGGACGCGTTCCGCCGGCGAAGGCCGCGAATCGCAGCCGGCCTCCGACGCCGAAAAGGCGTTGTTCGGCGACGGCAAGGCCACCAGCATCATGAAGACCACGTATGTGAACGTCGTGGCGCTGTATATTCCGAAGGCGAACACAGGCAAGCAGGTTACCGCCGTGGGCTCGGAACGCCAGCCCATCAAGGTCGAAGCACTCTGAACGATGCCATGACGGGCCGGAACTGAAAGCGGCCCTACCTCCGAACTGAAATCGTTGCTGGTACCTATAGTGGGTGCCAGCAACGATTTTTGTGTCTTGGGAGGCATCATGGCAGAACAAAGGCCGTTCAATCCGGGAGTTTCATTGGCTGGAGCCGTTGATTTGGAGGCGCTTAAGCATCAGGTGAAGGCCGAGCCCGGGCAGGCCGGCGGTGCTCCGGCTGCGGGCGGCTACGTGATCGACACCACGGAGGGCACGTTCCAGGCCATGGTGCAGACTTCGACCACGTTCCCGATTCTGCTATTGCTGTGGGTGCCGACCGACGACCGTCTGTTCGACATGGCCCGCAAACTGGGCGATGCCGTGAACCAGCTCAACGGCCAGATCCAGTTGTCCCGTATCGACATCGCATCCAATCCTTCGATTGCGCAGGCCTTCCAAGTGCAGGGAGCGCCGGCGCTTTTCGCACTGATCGGCGGTCGTCCGATGCCGATTCTGCAGGGCCTGCCGTCCGATGAGGAGCTGCAGCAGATCACCGAAGTCGTGGTGCCGAAGCTGATCGCTGCGGCCCAGCAGGCCGGTGTGACCGGTTCCGCGCCGTATTCGGGCGATCCGGATTCCGATGCGGCCAATTCCGCATCCGCCGCTTCCGCCCAGGACCAGATACCGCCGGAACATCAGGAGGCCTACATGTTGGCCCAGCAAGGCGATTATGCAGGTGCCGCGGCCGCATACGGAAAGGTGCTGGAATCCGATCCGAACGACTCCCGCGCGGCTCGCGAACGTGCGAAGGCGCTGCTGCTGGCCCGTTCCGGCTCCGCCAACGTGCGTGAGGTGCGTGCTGCGGCCGCCGAGCATCCGAATGATGTGGATGCGCAGCTTGCCGTGGCCGACATCGACATGATCGGCGGCCAGATTCAGGACGCCTTCGATCGTCTGCTGGATTTCGTGGCCGCCGGGCACAAGGCCGATATCGAGCCGGTACGCCAGCGTCTGCTTGAATATTTCACCATTCCGGAACCATCCGATGAGCGTCTGAAGCGTGCGCGGCGCCGTCTGGCCACGCTCATGTACTGATCGTACTGATCGCGACCGGCGCTCAATGGCGGTCGGACCGCTATTCCATGCGGTTCTTGCCGAACAGTTCAAGGAACCGGGGCCCCTGCGCCTCCAGTTCCCGCTCGAACTCCGACTGCCACAGCGAGTATGGCTTCGCGGCCAGTCCCTCGTTGCTGAAGCGGGGCTGATCGGTGATTTCGGTGGTGCAGAATTTCGGAATCACCAGGTTCGTGACCGGTCCGATGCGTTGCGCTTCGGCGATGATCAGGGGAGCGTTGGCCCCGCCGAATACGTCGATGTTCCAGCCATCCTCGTCGATCCAATCGCTGAACCGGTTCTTGATGGTCACCTCGCCGCCACGACGGATCAGTTCGCCGGCGATGCGGGCGTCGATGTCGCGGCTGGCTTCATAACGCGTGCCGCCGACGGAAGGGCCCTTCACGCTGATTGAGCCGGAACGAAAGTCGTCGCGATACCGTTCCAGAATCTGCAACGGTTGAACGTCGGGCGACATGTCAAGACGCACGGAACGCGTCTTCAGCCGTACGCGCAGCGCGTAGCCGCCTTCGTGCACGTAATAGCTTTGCACGATCAGAGTGGGATTGTCCCCATCATCCAATTCGGTGGGCATCGCGCGGCAGAAGAAACGGCGCGTGTACTCGAAATCGTTCATATGCTCTCCCATAGCCCCAGTGTAATGTCGACATTCTTGGAAAACGGCGAGAACGTAATGTTTTTCGGCCGAATCACAGGTTTTTTCAACGGAATTTGCTCACGATTGCGCATATTGCGGAAAAGAGCGTGTAAAGTAGGGTGACGCACGGGTTTGTAGCTCAGTGGATAGAGCGTCTGTCTCCGGAACAGAAGGTCGTGGGTTCGATCCCCATCAAGCCCACTCGCGTTCGCCGCGCAACGGTGTGCGTTCAAAGGAGAGAAAATATGAGCGAGAAGATGGAAGCGGTGGCGACTTCCGAAGCGCCTGCCGCCCTGGGAGCATACAGCCAGGCAGTCAAGGCCAATGGATTCGTATTCGTCTCCGGTCAGCTGGGCATCGATCCGACCACTGGCGAACTGGCGGGTGACACCGCGGGCGAGCAGGCAGCACAGGCCCTGAAGAACATCAAGCACATTCTCGACACTGCCGGAACCGGCATCGAACATGTGTGCCGCGCCACCATCTACCTGAAGGACGTCGAGGACTTCAAAGAGGTCGACGCCGTTTATGCGCAGGCGTTCATCGGCTCCGTGAAGCCGGCACGAGTCGCCTTCGGCAACAATATGATTCCGAAGGGCGCTCTTGTTGAGATCGACGCCATCGCGGTTCTCTGATCCATCAGACGGTATGCCGAATCCCGCCGCATGGGAATGCCTCGCGCATATTGCCCGAGGCATCGTGTAAGGCGGGATTCCTCACCAATCGGGTGCCGTACAACGGCGTATGGCGCTCTTACTCTTCCATTCGTTCGTGCCGATTCGTCCCGGCCGACTTCAGACATGCCGTGTAATGTCATGATGGACGCGCCCGGCCATGGCGCACATGCGGAGGCAGGCAAGGAGTTGGAACGAATGACCATGCAGTCCGGAAGCGGCGATGAAACCGCGGTCGAACGCGAGCAGGGCGGGCTCGAACGCAAGATGGAGACCCGCCATCTGACCATGATCTCGCTGGGCGGCGTAATCGGCACGGGCCTGTTCCTGAGCTCCGGCTACACGATTCATCAGGCGGGGCCGCTTGGCGCGATCATCGCATACGGCATCGGCTCCGTGCTCGTATATTTCATCATGCTCAGCCTCGGCGAACTGTCGGTGGCCATGCCGTATGCCGGCAGCTTCCACCTGTATGCGAAGCGGTTCATCGGCCCCGGCACCGCCTTCACCATCGCCGTACTGTACTGGCTCAATTGGGCGGTGGCGCTCGCTTCGGAATTCACCGCCGCCGGCCTGTTGATGCAACGGTGGTTTCCGCGTTCTCCCGCTTGGGCATGGTCGGCCATGTTCATCGCGGTCGTCTTGTTGCTCAACGTACTGTCGGTACGGTTGTATGGTGAATCGGAATTCTGGTTCGCGTCGATCAAGGTCTTCGCGATCATTGCGTTCATCGTGATCGGTTTGCTGGCGATATTCGGCGTGATTCCGATTGCCGGCTATACGCATGCGCCGTTGTTCGGGAACTATTCCGCCGACGGATGGCTGCCGAACGGTGTGCTGCCGATTTTCTCGACGCTGCTGACGGTTGTGTTCGCGTTTTCGGGAACCGAAGTCGTCGGTGTTGCGGCCGGAGAGACGAAAGATCCGTCGAAGGCGATTCCGAAGGCCGTGCATACGACGGTGTTGCGTCTGGCGATTTTCTTCATCGGCTCGATTGCGGTGATGGCCGCGTTGATTCCGTGGCACAAGTCGGGTGTCGACACCAGTCCGTTCGTGCTGGTGTTCCAGTCGATAGGCATGCCGTTTGCCGGTGACGTAATGAATTTCGTGGTGTTGACGGCCGTGCTGTCCGCTGCGAATTCCGGTCTGTATGTGTGTTCGCGCATGGTGTGGTCTCTGGCCAGGGAGGGCATGATTCCACGTGTGCTGGGCAGAACGAACTTCCATGGCGTGCCGGTGTTCGCGGTGATGTTCAGCATGGCGGGAAGCCTGCTGGCGCTGCTTTCCTCCGTAGTGGCCGCCTCCACCGTGTATCTGGCGTTGGTAGCCGTGTCGGGTCTGGCTACGCTGGTGGTGTGGGCGTCGGTATCCGTGTGCCATATTCGCTTCCGCCGTCAATGGCTGGCGGAAGGGCATGCGGTTGACGAACTCAGGTACCGGGCGCCCGGCTATCCGTTCGTGCCGATCGCCGCGATCGTGATGTGCGTCGGGGCTCTGGCATTGGTCGTACTCGACCCCTCCCAGCGTTCCACGCTACTGTACATGATTCCGTTTGTGGCCCTCTGCTATGCCGGCTACTACCTCAAGACCAGATTCGATTCCTCCGATTCCGACTAGGAGAGGAAGAGGCGTGCGGGCTCGGGCCGGGGTTCTGTCGGCGCGCTCGGTAGACTGGGGAGAATGAGCCCAGAAGCGTTAAGTGAACTGATTTCCAAGATTGCCCATGCTCTCGTTGCCGCCGGTAAGGCAGGCACCCTGACCGACGAGCTGATCCCCCCGGTGTCCAAGCTCACCGTGATGCGCCCGAAGGACCGCGCACACGGCGACTGGGCCTCCAATGCGGCCATGCAGCTGGCTAAAAAAGCCGGTATGAAACCTCACGATCTGGCTGAGCTGTTCGCGGCCGAACTGGCCCAGTCCGACGGTATCAAGTCCGTGGAAGTGGCCGGTCCCGGCTTCATCAACATCGTGCTCGACTCCGCTTCCGCAGCGGCCGTGGTCGATGCCGTGCTTGAGGCAGGCAACGCCTACGGCAAGAACGACCATCTCGGCGGTGAGACCCTGAATCTCGAATTCGTCTCCGCCAACCCGACCGGCCCCATCCATATCGGCGGCACTCGCTGGGCCGCCGTCGGCGACTCCATGGCCCGCGTGCTCGAAGCCAATGGCGCCAAGGTCGTGCGCGAATACTACTTCAATGACCATGGCGAGCAGATCAACCGTTTCGCCAAATCCCTCGTGGCGGCCGCCCACGGCGAAGAGACCCCGATCGACGGCTACAAGGGTGCCTATATCGATGAAATCGCGCAGCGCGTCATCGATGAAGCCAAGTCCGACGGCATCGACATCCTCGATCTGCCGCGCATCGACGGCGGCAAGGACGACAAGGGCGAACCGCTCGGCGAAGGTGACTCCGAACAGCGTGAGGAATTCCGCAAGCGCGCAGTGCCGATGATGTTCGACGAAATCCGCAGATCCATGAAGAACTTCCGCGTGAACTTCGACGTGTGGTTCCACGAGAACAGCCTGTACTCGAACGGCGAGGTCGACAAGGCCATCGCCGACCTGCGCGAACGCGGCGACATCTACGAAAAGGACGGCGCCACCTGGTTCGAATCCACCAAGCATGGCGACGACAAGGATCGTGTAATCATCAAGTCCGACGGCAACTACGCCTACTTCGCCGCCGACATCGCCTACTATCGCAACAAGCGCCATCGCGAAGCCGATCCGGCGGACGTGGCCATCTACATGCTCGGCGCCGACCACCACGGCTACATCGGCCGCATGATGGCCATGTGCGCCGCATTCGGTGACGAACCGGGCAGGAACATGCAGATTCTCATCGGCCAGCTCGTCAACGTGATGAAGGACGGCAAGGCCGTACGTATGTCGAAGCGCGCCGGCAACGTCGTGACCATCGACGATCTGACCGAGGCCATCGGTGTGGACGCCTCCCGCTACTCGCTGGCCCGCACCGACTACAACTCCCCGGTCGACATCGACCTGAACCTGCTTGCATCGCATTCCAACGAAAATCCGGTGTACTACGTGCAATATGCGCATGCCCGTTCCTGCAACGTGGACCGCAACGCGGCCGCGGCCGGCATCACCTACGATGGCGCCGACGTGAGCCTGCTCGACACCGTGGCCGATGGCGAAGTGCTCGCCGCCTTGGCCCAGTGGCCGGCCCTGCTTCGGGAAGCCGGCGATCTGCGCGCGCCGCACCGCGTGGCCCACTACCTTGAGGACCTTGCCGCCACCTACCACAAGTGGTACAACGTGGAACGCGTGGTGCCGATGGCACTCACCGACCCGGAAGCCCGCGGAGAGGACGCCGAGGCCGTGCGCATCGCCAAGGCTCCGGAACCGGCTCGCGCCGCCGCACGCCTGAAGCTCAACGACGCCGTCCGGACCGTAATCGCCGAAGGTCTTGACCTACTCGGCGTCACCGCCCCCGACAGGATGTGAGGCCGAACATGCCCATCACCCCGATTTGGCCGGCCGGGTCGGCCGTGAACGACAACGGTGAAATCACCTTCCACGGTCGCACCGCCGAAAGCCTGCTCGACGAATTCGGCTCGCCGCTCTACGTCATCGACACCGATGAAGTGCGTGCGCGCGCCTCGAAATTCGTAACATCCGCAGGCAATGCGTTCAACAACACCGTCACGCACGTAAGCTTCGCCGGCAAGGCATTGCTGTCCAAGGAGATCTGCCGCATCGTCACCGAAGCGGGCATGCTCATCGACACCTGCACCATGGGCGAGATGCGCATCGCGCTCGCCGCAGGCGTTCCGGGCCGTAGGCTCGTATTGCACGGCAACAACAAATCCGATGAGGAAATCGCGCTCGCCATCGAACAGGGATTCGCCAAAATCGTGGTGGACGAGCCGAACGAGCCCGCTCGCATCGCCGACATCGCCAAACGTCTTGGCAAGCGAGCACGGGTGATGCTGCGCGTCACCTCCGGCATCCATGCGGGCGGTCACGAATTCGTTTCGACCGCGCACGAGGATCAGAAATTCGGCGTGGCGTTGCTGCCGGTGGACGCCGACGCGAGCAAGCTGAGCGTGCTGGACGATCTGACCGACGTGACTCCGGCAGGAAGCAATGCAAGGCTGGGGGAGCAGTCGGGCGAGGCCGGTTCCGACCGTGCCCTGCGGTATGACATCAAATACCCGTATGATATGAGCCACGAGAAGGTTTCGGAAGGCGATCGCAAACTTGCCGAAGCCATGACCATGGTGGCCGACGGACCGGCGCTCGCCGTGCTGAAGGATATCCAACGCCATCAGGACGTACTTGAACTGGTCGGCGTGCACTCGCATATCGGCTCCAACATTCATGATGCGGATGCCTTCATTCAAGCCGCGAAACGCATGATGCTCCTACGCAAGACCTTCTACGCCACCGATGCGTACACGTTGCCGGAGGTCGATCTGGGCGGCGGCTATTCCGTGGCCTACACCGATGGCGAGGATTCCATGGACATCGACGTGGAACTCGGCCGTCTTGCCGACGCGGTCACCACCGTGAACCGTGCGCTCGGCATGCCCGCCCCGGTCATCTCCTTCGAACCGGGTCGTTGGACGGTCGCGCCGACCGGCGTGACGCTCTACCGTGTGGGCACCGTCAAACCGGTGCGGCTGAATGGCGACGCTACCGACAAGGCCGGCAATCCGGTGCATGAACGTGTGTACGTATCCGTCGACGGCGGCATGAGCGACAACATTCGTCCCGCCCTGTACGGCTCCGACTACACCGCACGGCTTGCCAACCGTAAGGGTTCGGACGACACCAAACTGTGCCGTGTGGTGGGCATGCACTGCGAATCCGGCGACATCGTCGTGAACGAAGTGCGGCTGCCGGCCGACATCACGCGCGGCGACATCCTCGCGGTGCCGGTCACCGGCGCGTATGGGCGCACCATGGCCAGCAACTACAATCAGGCGTTGATTCCGGCGGTCGTCGGCATCGGCGAGACCGATGCGCATGTGATGATTCGCCGTCAGAGCATCGACGATCTCCTCAGCTGGGACGTCAGCCGGTAACGGCGCGTATCGACGGAACGTCAGCGCGCAATCAACGTGCCCACCGGACCGCCGGCAAGTACGGCACCGTGGGCGGTGATGTCGATTGCATCGATGTCGTCGGCGTTCGTGAACACCACGATCACGTCGGTGAGCTTTCCGGCCGCATGCACGGCCGCCAGATTGACTTCGTCGATTGGCTCACCGGCGTTGACCTTCTGCCCGGGCTGTACCAGCAAGGTGAACGGCCCGCCCTTGAGCTGCACCGTATCGATGCCGATGTGCACCAGCGCTTCAATGCCGTTCTCCATCGTGATGCCCACGGCATGCCTCGCATTGGCGATGGTCGAGATGGTGCCGCTGACCGGTGCCACGATCAGCCCATTGCTCGGCGTTACGGCGAAACCGTCGCCGAGCACCTTTGTGGAGAATACGTCGTCGGCCACTTCCTCCAACGATTTCGCGGCGCCGTCGGCAGGCGAGCAGAGTGCGATTCGCGTCGGCAGATGTTCCTCCTGCGACGATGCCGTGCGGGAATCGTCGGCGGGCGACTCGACAAAGGCCCCCTCATCGGGATTCGAGACGGAGGCGTCGGCCTTCTTGTGGAACAGAGAGGCGAAGAATCCTGCCATTGCATGTCCTTTCGTGGACTTTGTTCGGCGGGCGCTCAACGTTGAAGCCGGCACGAACGCGTTCGTGGTTACCTTCTACTGAACATGGTACGTCACGTATGGGGACGTTCACGGCAGAATTGTCGCAAATAGCGATTTCTTTCTTGGAATTTCGCCGCTGTTCGTCATATCGGCCCCGTACAATGAGCAACGTTATACCAATATTTCACATTCGAGGGAGGATGCCTTGGCACAGGAAGATGTTGCACCGATTCGCGTTGGATTGCTGGGTGCAGGTACCGTCGGCTCCCAGACCGCACGTCTGCTGGTGGAGCAGAAGGATGAACTCGCAGCGCGCATCGGCCGACCGATCGAACTGACCGGCGTCGCTTGCCTCGACCCCGCCGAAACCGACCCGTTCCCATGGATCGACAAGTCCGTGGTCACCACCGACACCATGAGCGTGGCCACCGGTTCGGACATCGTCATCGAGTTGATCGGCGGTACCGGTGTAGCCCGTAAGTTCGTGCTCGCCGCCATCGAATCCGGTGCTTCCGTGGTCACCGCCAACAAGGCTCTGCTCGCCAAGTACGGTCCGGAGATTTACGCGGCCGCCGAAGCCAGGGGCGTCGATATCTACTTCGAGGCCTCCGTAGGCGGTGCCATTCCGTTCCTCAAGCCGTTGCGCGAATCGCTGGTGGGTGACAAGGTGACGAGCATGCTCGGCATCGTCAACGGCACCACCAACTACATTCTCGACGAGATGACCACCAAGGGCCTCGACTTCGACGACGTGCTCAAGGACGCTCAGGCCAAGGGCTATGCCGAAGCCGACCCGACCGGCGACATCGAAGGCTATGACGCCGCCAACAAGGCCGCCATCATGGCCACCCTAGGCTTCCACACCAATGTGACCATCGACGACGTGTCCGTCGAAGGCATCACCAAGATCACCGCCGATGACATCGCCGCGGCCACCGCCGAAGACAAGGTCATCAAACTGCTGGCCGTCGTGGAGAATACCGAAGCCGGCGTTTCCGCGCGAGTGTATCCGGCGCTGATCTCCAACAACCATCCGCTGGCATCCGTTCACGGTTCCTTCAACGCCGTGTTCGTCAAGGCCGAGGCGGCCGACGACCTCATGTTCTACGGTCGTGGCGCGGGCGGCGCTCCGACCGCCTCCGCGGTGGTCGGCGACGTGGTCACCGAGGCGCGTCATATCGCGCAAGGCTGCACGGGCCCGGTCATTCCGCTGTATAACGACTTGAAGAAGGCGCCGATCGAAGCGTCCAAGGCCGAGTTCGCCGTACGTTTCGTGATTCACGACAATCCGGGCGTGCTCGCCGCCATCGCGGCCAAGTTCGCCGAGCATGGCGTGTCCATCAACGGTGTGAATCAGGATCTGAAGCCCACCCTCAAGGATCCGGGCTATGACGGCGAGCTGCAGCAGCTGCGTCTGGTCACGCATATGACCGACGAGCTCACCCTGCGCAAGACCGTCGAAGATGTGTGTGAACTCGATTGCGTGGTCGGCGAGCCGTCGATTTTGCGCGTATTGAACTGATTGCGGTGCGGGGCCCACGATTGCAGGCAAGGCAAACGTGGGCCCCGACTTCGATGATGATTGCGTGCCGTGATTTGACCGTTGTACCGGTTCGGGTATACGGTGCATGATTTGTAATGAAGATGTGACGAAGGACGACGAGACATGACTCCAGTTACTCGCAAGGTGCGTGTAAGCGTTCCGGCCACCAGCGCCAACCTCGGCTCCGGCTTCGATACGGTCGGACTGGCTCTGGACTACCACGACGAACTTGAATTCACGTTGTGCACCGACCCGGTGAACACCGCGGCGCAGGTGATGATCGAAGGCGAGGGCGCCGACACCCTGCCGCGCGACGAAACCCACTTGGTGGTCTCCACCTTCCGCCGTGCATGCCAGACCTTCGGGCTGGGGCGCATGGGCTTCATCCTTCAGGCGAACAACCGCATTCCGCAGGCACGGGGCATGGGATCCTCCGCCGAAGCCATCGTGGCCGGCATCGCCGCAGCGGCCGCTTTCGCGCAGGATGACGAACTCAATCGTGACGCCGTGTTCGAGCTGGCCGCCGCCATCGAAGGCCATCCCGACAATGTGGCGCCGGCCGTGTACGGAGGCCTGACCATGTCGTGGGATATGGAGACCGCGGAAGGTGTCGGTTCCGTGCCGATCCCGGGCGGTGATCCGCTCCACAATGGCTTCCACACCATCAACTACCGTGTGGCCGATGACCTGACCGCCGCCGTGTTCGTTCCGGATTACGAGCTGTCCACCGAAAAGGCCCGTCAGGCCCTGCCGGGCAAGGTCGCCTTCAAGGATGCCGTGCACAATGTGTCCCGTGTGAGCCTGTTGCCGGCCGCCATGAATCCGGGCATGCTCGCCCTTGGCCAGAAGAAGAACGCCAATGCGTTGCTGTACGCCGCCACGCAGGATCGATTGCACCAACCGTATCGTGCATCGCTGATGGAACCGTCCTGGGCCCTGATCGAGAAGATGCGCTCCTACGGGTTCGCCTCCACCGTTTCCGGCGCCGGACCGTGCGTGTTGGTGCTGCATCATGGCGACGCCCGCGAGGAACTCGAACGGATTGCGGCGGAAGAGCTTTCCTCCGGCCATTGGCGCGTGCTGCATCTCGGCGTCGACACCAAGGGCGTGCAGGTGGAGCGCGCATGAGTACTTCCATTCCGCTGATTCTCGCCTCGAAATCCAAGCCACGTCGCGACGTGCTGTTCTCAGCCGGCATCTGCCCGACCATCCGCGTTTCGAACGTCGACGAGCCGGCTGCGCTGGAACGTGCCGCCGCCGAAGCCGGGGTTCGCGTCGCCGATCTGTCGGTCGAGCGGCGAGTGATGATTCTGGCTTCCGCCAAGGCCGAGGCCGTACATGAGGCGTACCGTAACGTCGCGGCGACCGCAGCCGCCGCTTCGGGCGAGAGGATCATCGGATATCCGCTGAAGTCCCGTGAGATTGCGGGAGATACGGCCGTCGCCGGTTTTGAGACCGGATCCGCGGCCGATGTCGTTACGTTGCGACCGGAAGTCGTGCAGGATTCCGACGATGTGCAGACCCGTGATTTTTCCGATGTCGCCATTCCGACCGTCACCGAGCCGATCACCGATGCGGTCGAAGGTCAGCCGGGACTTACCCGCGCCACCGTCGGCCCGTTGATTCTCGGCTGCGACTCCATGTTTCTGCTTGATGGCGAATGCTATGGCAAGCCGCACAGCGAAGCCGTCGCTCGTGAGCGGTTGCGTGCCATGCGAGGCGCCACCGGCGAACTGTGGACCGGCCACTGCCTGATTGATTTCGCCACTGGTCGCATGGTCCGTGGCGCGAGTAAGGCCACATTGCATTTCTGCGAATATTCCGACCTTGACATCGAGCGTTACATTGCCACCGGTGAGCCGCTGGAGGTTGCCGGATCCTTTACGCTGGAAGGTTTCGGTGGCGCGTTCATCGATTCCATCGAGGGCGATCCACACGGCATCATCGGATTGAGCCTGCCGTTGGTGCGCCGACTGGCGGCCGGACTGGGTGTGGAATGGACCGATTTGTGGAATGTGACGCGTGAGGACCAGTATCCGCGCGTGACTCATGATGCGAAAACGGGAGCGGCGAAACCGTTGCCGCCCAAAGAAAATGTGCATCAGCCTGGCGACGGCTGGGTGGACTGCGCCTGCGGACGTAAGCATTGGGGCATCAACGGCGCTTCCGGCGTGCTGCTGGCCCGACGCGATGAAGAGACCGGCAAGGTGACGCATATCGTCATGCAGCATCGTGCGGTCTGGAGCGCGGAAGGCGGCACGTGGGGCATTCCGGGAGGCGCCACCGCCGACGGCGAGAGCCCGATCGAAGGTGCGTTGCGGGAATCCTACGAGGAAGCTAACATCACTCCGGAAGACATTGAAGTGGTCGGCTCCTACCGTGAGGATCACGGACCGTGGGCATATACCACCGTCTTCGCCTTCGAGAAGCCCGGGCATCATGTGCATCCGGCTGCGAATGACGACGAAAGCATGGAAGTCGAATGGGTTCCGATCGACGAGGTCCCCAATCGCAGGCTCCTGACCGCCATGCGTACCGACTGGCCGAATTTTGCGGCTCGACTTGCCCGTCTGGCAGCTCGGTAAGTAAGTTCGCCGGTGGTTGCCGGCATGCACGAATGCTGCACTAAGTGAACGCGAGAGAACGCCTGTTAGCGCTAACTGAAGTTGCGTGTAGAATGGTCGAAGGCAACAATGGTCGCGTGTGGAGGGCAATGAGGCATGGCAGTCAGGCGTAAAACGGCGAACAAGCGTCCTTCCATGTTCGAGGTCGCCAAGCTTGCCGGAGTGAGTCATCAGACGGTGTCGCGCGTCATCAATCATTCGCCTGATGTGTCGGACGCCACGCGGGAGAGAGTGCAGAAGGCCATTGACGAACTTGGCTATCGACCGAGCAATTCCGCGCGCGCTCTGGCTTCGCGCCGCTCGCGTACCATCGGATTGATTGCCGGCGGCCAGCGTTTCTATGGTCCGATTTCCGCGATTTCCGCCATCGAGTCCATGGCTCGGTCGCATGGTTTGTTCATGTCGGTGAGCATGGTGCACGAGGCGTTGTGTACGCAAGGTGATTTTGACGATTTATGCCGCACCTTCGACGAACAGAACGTGGACGCGTTCATTTTCCTGACGCCGACCGATGTGATGTTCTCCGCCGCATGCCGTGCGCAGATTTCGCAGCCGCGTGTGATCGTCACTTCCACTCACGGAGGCGTAAGCGTGCAGGACGGTTTGCGGCTGATGACGTCCACCGACCGCCGTCATGTTTCCGTGGTGGGCGTGGATCAGTGGGGTGCCATGGCTGACGTGATGCGAATGGTCAGCGAATATGGCCACCGTTCGGTGTTGTATTTCGCCGGTCCGAAGGAATGGCGGGATGCGGCGACCCGTTTGCTCGCTTGGAACAAGCTATGCGGGGCGAACGCGATCAGTTCCGTGACCGTGCAATGTGAATCGTGGGATGCCACGGAAGCGTACGGCAAAATGAATCATGTGCTTGACAATATCGGACGCACCGGCGGTGAACTGCCGACCTGTGTGGTGTGCGCGAACGACAGCCAGTCCGTGGGCGTGGCTCGCGCGTTGCACGAGCACGGTGTGCGCATTCCGCAGGATGTCAGCGTCGTCGGTTTTGATGACATGCCGGCGATGGACAATATGTTCCCGCCCCTGACCACGATTCACCCGGACTTCGAACGACTTGGTACCGCAGCCATGCGTGAGGCGCTGTATCTGCTTGGGGAGGGCGACGAGAACTCGTTCTCCATCTCGCAGCATGGTGTGGGTCTTATCCCCGCCAAAGTCATGAATCGCAGTTCTTTGGGGCCTGTACGCCACCGCTGAGTTCCGTTGCTCGTGACTCTTTGGCTTGTGGGTGTCCGAATCTTCAAATTCGGACACCCACAAGCCGTTTGTCGTTCTCTGGTTGTCCGATTTTGGTGAATCGGACGGATGAGGTCTGCCGAGGATGATTTGAATGTCCCCCGTTTTCTGGAATCAGGCGAATTGCATGGAGTGGCAGGACACGGCGGACTTGTGTGGTCGATGCTTTCCGTTTAGAATAGTGAGCGTTAACAGTGAGCGCTAACATTCGGTTGACAGAGTGGTTACGAGGCGCTCGGACGCAAGGAGTTTGGAACTATGTCGCAAGAGCCGGTTGCGTTGACCGCCGAGAAAATCCGCGCAGGCAAGACGAGCTTGGGCATCGAATTCGGATCTACCCGAATCAAGGCGGTACTTATCGATGACGAATACCACACCATCGCCGCCGGCGATTACGGCTGGGCCAGCCATCTGGAAGACGGCCTGTGGAGCTACACCCAGGAGGAGATCTGGACGGGCCTGCAGACCGCATACGCCAAGATGGCCGGCGACGTGGAAACCGCTTACGGCGAGAAACTGACCCATGTGGGGCACATCGGCTTCTCCGCCATGATGCACGGCTACCTCGCCTTTGACGAGAACGGCGAGCTGCTCGTCCCATTCCGCACCTGGCAGAACACCAACACATCCGAAGCTCATGAGAAGCTCTCGGAACTCTTCCAATACAACATTCCGGAACGCTGGTCCATCGCCCACCTCTACCAGTCCGTGCTCAACAAGGAGGAGCACGTCGGCAAGGTGGCTTATTTCACCACGCTCGCTGGCTATGTGCACTGGAAGCTCACCGGCAGGAAGGTGCTCGGCGTGGGAGATGCCTCCGGCATGTTCCCCATCGACCCGACCACTCACACCTACGAAACCGCGTTCATCGACAAGTTCGATGCGCTGCCGGAAGTCGCGGCCCAGCCATGGAAGCTTGAAGATCTACTTCCCGAACCGCTGGTGGCCGGTGCTCCGGCAGGCGAACTCACCGCCGAAGGCGCCAAGCTGCTCGACCCGACCGGCACCCTCCAGCCGGGCATCACCCTCGCCCCGCCTGAAGGTGACGCCGGCACCGGAATGGTGGCCACCAATTCCGTGCGCGTGCGCACCGGCAACGTTTCCGCCGGCACTTCGATCTTCGCCATGGTGGTGCTCGAACACAAGCTGGCACGACTGCATCCGGAAGTGGATCTCGTCACCACTCCGGCCGGTGATTTGGCCGGTATGAGCCACGCCAACAACTTCACCTCCGATCTCAATGCATGGGTCGGCCTGTTCGGCCAGTTCGCGGCTGCCATCGGACAGCCGGTCGACGCCGGCACGCTGTATGGCACGCTCTTCCGTTCCGCGATCGCGGATGACGTCGACTCCAATTGCGGAGGACTCATCAACTATCCGTTCCGCTCCGGCGAATTCCTGGCCGGCCTGTCGGAAGGCCGGCCGTTGTTCGCCCGCGGTCCGGAAGCTCGGATGAGCCTTGGCAATTTCATGCGGGCCCAACTGTTCGGCGCATTCTCGCCGGTGAAGATCGGCATGGACGTCATGACCAAGGACGAAGGCGTCGCAGTCGATTCACTCGTCGGGCATGGTGGCATCTTCACCACGCCGAAGGTCGCGCAGAAAATCCTCGCAGCCGCGTTCGACACTCCGATCAAGGTCATGGCCACCGCCGCTGAAGGCGGAGCGTGGGGTATGGCCGTGCTCGCCGACTACCTGTGGCATGCCGACCAGCCGCTTGACGAATACCTCGATTCGCGCGTCTTCTCAGACGTGGTCTCCACCACGGAAGAGCCAGACGCCGACGACGTGGCCGGTTTCGAGGAATTCTTCGACCGCTTCCGCAAGGGACTGCCGATGGAGCACGCCGCAATCGCAAGCATCCCTCTGGAAACCAAGTAATCGTAAATCAAATCAAGACCTGACGAAAGGAAAAACATCATGGCAACTCTGGCTGATTACGGCCCCGAGGTCCGCGCCGAAGTCAAGCAGGTGCGCGAAGTCGTCGCAACCCTGCACGAGCAGTTGATCAAGTGGAATCTGGTCGTATGGACGGCCGGCAACGTGTCCCAGCGTCTGCACACCGCCGACCTGATGGTCATCAAACCGTCCGGCCTGCGCTACGAGTACCTGACTCCGTCGAGCATGGTCGTGTGCGACCTTGACGGCAACGTGGTCGACGGCTCCGAGTCGCCGAGCTCCGACACCGCTTCCCATGCCTACATCTACCGCCACATGCCCGACGTGTACGGCGTGGTGCACACCCACTCCACCTACGCGACCGCATGGGCGGCGACCGGCCAGAACATTCCGTGCGGCCTGACCATGATGGGTGACGAGTTCGGCGGGCCGGTACCGGTCGGACCGTTCCGACTGATCGGTTCCGAGGCCATTGGCGAGGGCGTGGTGGAGACCCTGAAGAAGTATCCGAAGTCTCCGGCCGTGCTCATGCAGAATCATGGCCCGTTCACCATCGGCAAGGATGCGGAAGGTGCCGTCAAGGCCGCCGCCATGACCGAGGAGGTGGCTCACACCATGTGGGCGGCCAAGCAGCTGGGCGATATCATTCCGATTCCGCAGGAGGACATCGACAAGCTGAACGACCGCTACCAGAACGTTTACGGACAGCACTGACGACGTTCCTTCGCCAGAGATGGCAGCGCAACATAATCGACAAAGCACAATCAACGATCGCAACAACAACGAAGTAAAGGAAACAACATGACAATGGAAAACCCGTTCGAAGGCAAGGAAGTCTGGTTCGGCGTCGGCTCCCAGGATCTTTATGGCGAAGAAGCCCTGCGCCAGGTGGCCGAACAGTCCGGCGAAATCGTCGACGCGCTCAACGCCACCGGCAAGATTCCGGTCAAGATCGTGCTGAAGCCCACCCTGAAGTCCTCCGACGGCGTCAAGGCCTTCATGGTCGAAGCTTCCGCAAATCCGAACGTCATCGGCGTGATCACCTGGTGCCACACCTTCTCTCCGGCCAAGATGTGGATTCGCGGCCTCGAAGTGCTCACCAAGCCGCTGCTGCAGCTCAACACCCAGCATCACTTCGAGATTCCGTGGGAAACCATCGACATGGACTTCATGAACCTGAACCAGGCCGCCCACGGCGACCGCGAGTTCGGTTACATCCTGACCCGTCTGGGCATCAATCGTAAGATCGTCGTCGGCCACTACACCGATCCGGAAGTCGCCGAGCAGATCGCCACCTGGACCCGCGCCTGTGCCGGCTGGGATGCCTCCAACAACATGAAGGTCATGCGCTGGGGCGACAACATGCGTAACGTGGCTGTCACCGAAGGCGACAAGACCGAAGCCGAGCGCGTGTTCGGCGCCTCCATCAACACTTGGGCCGTCAACGAACTGTGCGCCGCCTACGACGCCGTCAAGGACGATCAGGTCAAGGAGATTATCGAAGATTACAAGGCCAAGTACGACGTCGATCCGGAACTGCTTGACGCCAAGTACGACTCCCTGTTCATCGCGGCCAAGGAAGAGGCCGCCATGGTCAACATGATGCGTGCCAACGGCTGCACCGCCGGCGTCGACAACTTCGAGGACCTCGGCTCCCTGCCGCAGCTGCCGGGCGTTGGCCCGCAGCGCTTCCCATCCGAGTACGGTTTCGGCTTCTCCGCCGAGGGCGATTGGAAGACCGCCGTGCTCGTGCGTATCGGCGCCGTGATGGGGTATGGCCTTGACGGTGGCGCGTCCCTCATGGAGGACTACTCCTACAACTTCGTGCCGGGCCGTGAGAAGATCATGGGCTCCCACATGCTTGAAACCTCTCCGTCCATTGGCACCATCGCCAAGCCGAAACTGGAGATTCATCCGCTCGGCATCGGCGGCAAGGCCGATCCGGTGCGTCTGGTCTTCACCGGCGCCCCGAAGAAGGATGCCGTGGTCGTGTCCATGTCTGATGTGCGCGAACGCTTCCGCCTGACCATGAACGTGGTCGACATCGTCGAGCCGGACGGTTCCCTCAAGGAGCTGCCGTGCGCCCGTGCCCTATGGGTTCCGCGTCCGAACCTGAAGACCTCCGCCGAGTGCTGGCTGCGCTCCGGTGCTTCGCACCACACCTGCATGACCACTTCCGTCGGTCGTGAGGCTTGGGAGGACTTCGCCCGCATTGCCGGCGTCGAGCTCGCCACCATTGACGAGAACACCACCGCCCGCGAATTCGAGCGTGACCTCGAGATCAGCGAGATGTACCACCGTCTCAACAATCGTCACTGAGTCGATGTGCCGTAAGCGTCGGCAGTCCGGGGCCATGCCCAACCTGCCGACGCTTACGGCGCTCTAGGCGTCGGCAGACTGGGAGGTGCCTCAATCTACCGACACTGAGAGGCGCTGAGCGTCGGCAGATTGGGCAAGTGTCGCAAACCACCGACGCTCAGGTGATTATGGTCGACCGGTAGCATAGAACCCGGAATAATGTTCGGATTCCATTCCTGTGGTGGCTGATCGACCTCAGATACATGAGGAATCTTGGATTTCGTAATGTGATGAGGTTAGTCAATGGTGATTACGCGCCACTTATTTCCCCATCGTTGTAGCTTGGCGGTATAGCCAAGGCCGGTAATGTATGTGTGCCATGCAATGGCGATTACATAGGAATCGCAAATCCGTATGTTCGGAACGCTCATTACGACCACCCCCATACATCGTGATTGTTTTCAAGGGATTAGTCATACAGTGAGATGCAGTGCTCCACGAGATTCCAGAACTTTTCCACGTCGATGTCGATAGCGACGTTGGTATTCTTAGGCTTGTCGGTAAGTAGGAAGTAGTCGCAGTTGGTGCGGCCGTAGCTTTGCTCACTGCGGATTTCGATATCGGTATGCATGTTCTTGACGGTCACGATGGATGGGTCGATTAGATAAGCCACAGTGGTCGGATCATGTAGAGGGCCTCCCTCCCATCCGTAGGTACGCTTCTGGGCTTGACCGAAGAAGGTCATCAGATCGCAGAACAACCTGCCCGCATTGTTCGTGTGTACGCTCATTCGCTTAACGATTTCCGGGGTGCACAGCACTTTGCGGGTCACGTCAAGTCCCATCATGGTCACCTTCACCCCACTGGAGAACACTACGTGCGCCGCTTCCGCATCGGCCCAGATGTTGAATTCGGCGGATGGGGTGACATTGCCATGTTGATAACTGCCACCCATGAGTACGATCTGTTGAATCTTCTCGCAGATGCGTGGTTCGATACGCATGGCCATGGCGATGTTGGTTAGCGGACCTGTAGGCACCAGTGTGATGTCGCCGTCGGAGGCCATCAGCGTCTCAATCAGATACTGTAATGCATGTTTCTTTTCGAGAGGCTTGGTTAGTTCATCAAACTGTGGGCCGTCAAGGCCAGACTTGCCATGCACGCGTTCTTCGCCCTGACGCGGCTCGATGACCATCGGACGGCTCATACCCTGATATACCGGCACATCAAGGTCGAGATACTGGCAGACGTTCAAAGCGTTGCGGGTGGTCTTCTCCAAGGTTTGGTTACCGCGAACGGTGGTGATACCAAGCAAATCAATGTTTGGGTGTTTGCCGGCCATCATGATGGCGACGGCATCATCATGCCCCGGATCACAATCGAGAATGATCTTCTGCTTTGCCATGATATAACTCCTTTGTTGATAAATCGATTTGGCAAATACATATTAAACATTTAGCAAAATTCATGTCAAACAACGACACGCCGGAACGGCACGTACAATATTGAGGGAGGTGCATGTGATGCGAGTGACCATGAAAGACATCGCCGAGGCGACGGGAACCTCGGTGCCTACGGTTTCGTTGATTCTGAATGGCAAACCGTTTAGAGTCTCGGAGGAAACGCGACAGAAGGTGCTTAGAGCTGCCGAGGACATGCATTACGTGCGTAATCAGGCTGCTAGCGACCTGCGTAAGGGCAGCAACAACACCATGGCGTTAATTGTTCCCGATATCAGTAACGATTTCTATGCGACGTTCGCCAAGGGGGTTGAGCGCGCCTGTCATGAAGCCGGTTGGAGTCTTATACTCAACGATTCCGACAATCAGCCTGATCGCGAAAGCGGGTACATTGAGCTGATGTACCAGAAGAACGTCGAAGGCGTGATTTTGGCTAGAACTACCAGCGATAAAAGCCGAGATGCGGTGTGTGTCGATATCCTGAAGGAACGAAGTATGCCTCATGTGTTGCTTGATTTCACGAGCGCCGACAGTGGTGACGTGGTTGCCGGCAATCATTTGTTCGGAGGTAGAACAGCTACGGAATACTTGATTCGTCTCGGACATAGACACATTGCATGCATCACTGGCCCGCTGTTTCTCGAAGGGGCGCGCAGTCGTTTCGAAGGATATCGTCAGGCGCTTGAAGAGAATGGTGCCAAGTACAATTCGAGTATTGTGCGCGAGGGCGACTACACCTATGAAACGGCGCTTAACCTCGCACGAATGATGAATTGGGGAGATTTTACTGCGGTGGTGGCTGCCAACGACCTTACGGCGCTCGCGGTGTGCAAAGTGGCGGCGGAAATGGGGTACAGGGTGCCTGACGATCGTTCCGTGATTGGTTATGACGACGTGTTGTTCGCGGGGTTGATGAATCCGGAGTTGACTACCATGGGTCAGCCGACGCGTCAAATGGGCGCCGATGCGGCCAAAATGTTGATGGATCGCATCGATCATCCAAATCGTAAGCGTGAGGTGAAGACCTATACTCCGCAGCTTATTGTCCGTTCCAGCACTGCTCCGTTGCGATAGGTTATTCGGATTTCACTGACTCTTTTCCGAGGATATATGGGCAGGTATGTGTTCGGCGTGTCGTTTTTTGGTGATGTCAACAATGGGCAGTTTTCAAGGGAATCTCATAACAGAGCCGTCTCTGTAGGCTAGAGTCATCCTCTCGTCTTTGACATCTTTGCCAAATCGATTTATCTTTAAAGTATCGCGTTGACAAAGTCGTGGATTTGCCTGATCCAGCGATATTTTCTCGGGCAAAACAAAGGAGTTTCACGATGCCAAGCATCATCACAGGAAAGAAGTTTGAAAATGAGCAGGACAATGCAGCCTGAAGTTTCCATGCCGTTGCGGAAGGGCGGTACATCAATTGCGTTTCTGATGGTCGCATTTTTGACGGCCACGTTCGCTTTTCAGCTCAACGCCTCCATGTTATCTCCAGCTTTGGTGACTATGCAGAACGAGCTGAACACGACGGCCACCCAAATCGGCTTGTCACAGACAGTTTTCTTTACCTCAGCGGCATTATTCTCACTGTTTCTGCCGCGCTTGGCCGACCTGATGGGGCGCAAAAAGGTGCTTATGGGTATGCTACTGTTCACCGTCGCCGGCTGCACGGTCTCCGCGCTTGCCCCGAACGTCACCGTACTGCTTGTCGGTCGTTTGCTACAAGGTGCTGCTGGACCGATTGTGACGCTATGCATCATCATGTTGCATGTCCGCGTGCCCGACGAAAAGCAATACACCAAGTTGATGGCCGTCATCACATCCGTGAATGGCGGTATCGCAGGCGTTGACGCTATTGCCGGTGGTTGGATTGCAGGAACGTGGGGCTACCGTCCGATTTTCTGGACCATGGCTGTGATTGGCATCGCCTCCACCATCCTGGTCGGCATTTTCGCAGACGAAAGTGTCGCGGAAGGATCTCAGAACGAGAGGATGGATTGGCTGGGTGTGATCTTCCTGGTTGTCGCTGTTGGAACGGCGCTGACTGCAGTCAATTCCATGCAACATATCGCGGAAGTCAATTGGATGTTCGTTGGTATTTTGCTAGCGATTGCCTTGGCTGCATTTGTGACATTCTGGGCCGTTGAAAGAAAGAGTAGCCATCCGCTATCTCCCGTGCACTATCTCAAGCAGCGCCGTACTTGGGGTCTGCTGCTTACCACCCTGCTGTCTTTAACCGGTGTGTTCGCCATTATGAATGGCGTGGTGCCGGCTATCGCCCAGGATAGTGAATGCGGTGCGGGTGTCTCCGCGAGCATCTCATCGTTCTTTACGCTAACGCCATACGCCATCATCGGTCTAATATTTGGTCCAATCGCCGGTATTCTGGCCACCAAGTTCGGTTATCTGAAAGTGTTGCGTTGCGGACTCGGCATCAGTGTAGCCGCCGCTGCAATTGGCACCTTCGTTGTGCACACACCGACCGTGGCTGGACTGCTTGGTCTCTCTCTGTTGCTTGGTATCAGCTACGCCGGTACCGTCAATATTATGCTAAATGGACTTGGGGTGGTGCTTTCGCCAAAGGACAACACTGGTTATTTGACCGGCTTCAATGCGGGCGCATTCAACCTTGGCGCAGGCATAAGCTACACAGTGCTGTATGGCGTCATGGACGCATTCTCCCAATCGAACGGTACTTCCGCCGGATATGTCGCCAGTATGATTGGAGGTGCGGTAGTGCTGCTGCTCGCCCTCGGATGCTCGTTCCTGATTCCCCGGCCGGAAACTTTGAACGACTGATGCAGCCGTCATCCTAGGTTGATGAAGGTTTGGGCCGATTGCGACTCGGTAGCTCAGAGGACGAAAGGAGTTGGTGGTTTGGGTGATGTTTATGTTCAAACCACCAACGTTGAAATGTGCTGAGCGTCGGCAGATTGGGCAAGTGTCGCAAACCACCGACGCTTAGACATACTTAGGCGTCGGTGGATTGAGCGGATTCCCAATCCACCGACGCCTAAGTATGTGCGGCTGGTGAACGCAGGCTTCAGCGCTTGCCGTTGTAAAGCTGCTGGTCGATCACATCGGCGAAGATGCGGTTCACCGCCGGGCGCACCACCTTCAGCGACGGCGTCAGGCACTTGTTTCCCTGCGTGAATTGCGTGTCCAGAACTACGAATTTGCGCACGGATTCAGCACGTGACACCGTGGCGTTCGCCTTATCCACATACTGCTGAATTTCATCATGCACGGCAGCGGTGGTGGCTACGCGATCCAGCGGCGTATCCGCCGACAGACCGACGGTCGGCAACCACGCCGCCAGCCCCTCCGGATCCAACGTAACCAACGCTCCGATGAACGGACGATTGTCGCCGACGACCACCGCATGCTCCACAATCGGGCACTTCGCAATCTCCTGTTCCATTGGAATGGGGGAGACGTTCTTACCTCCGGCCGTAATGATGATGTCCTTCTTGCGGCCGGTGATCGTGATGCGCCCCTCATCGTCAATCGAGGCAAGATCTCCGGTGCATAGCCATCCGTCCTCAGTGAACACTTCAGCGGTCTTATCGGGTAGATTGTGGTAGCCCAGAAAGACGTTCGGGCCCTTCACCTGCAACTCGCCGTCCGTGGAAATGCGCACGGACGAACCCGGTGCCGGCTGGCCGACGGTGCCGATCACATTGTCGGTGACGCGGGTTGCGGCGAACGGTGCCGCGGTTTCCGTCATGCCGTAACCCTGAATCATCGGCAGGCCGATGCCGGCAAAGAAATGCGCCAACGATGCGTCCAGCGGAGCGCCGCCGCAGGCGACATAACGAATCCTCGGTCCCAAAGCGCCACGGACGGTGCGGTACACGGAGGCCTCATACGACAGGTGCTGCGCAGTCTGCTTCATGGTCGGCTTCTCGCCGGCCTGCTCCATGCGCGACCAATCGCGTGCGGCTTCGGCGGCTTTGAAGAACAGGCGACCCTTCCAGCCGGTGCCGGCCTTGCGGGAAGCGGCGTTGTAGACCTTCTCGAACACGCGTGGCACGCCCAGAAGATAGGTCGGTTCGAAAGAACGTACGTCCGGAAGCAGCGTCTTGGTATCCGGCAGATAGCCGACGACGCCGTCATCGGAGGCGATCGAACAATATTGGATGAAACGTGCGAAACAGTGTGCCAACGGCAGGAACAGCAGCAGGCGCGGATGGTCGTCAGTGATCATCTCATGCAGGGCCATGCTTGCGGCACGCGTGATCGCAACGAAATTGCGATGAGAGAGTTCCGCGCCCTTCGGAGCTCCGGTGGAACCGGACGTGTATACGATGGTCGCCAGATCGTCGGCCTTCACCGCACCCATGCGCGCGGAAAGCTCTTCATCGGATACGGCCACGCCCATGCCTTCCAGCGCGCCCATGGCATTGGAATCAAGCATGAGAATGTGCTTCAACGAAGGGCAGTGGTCGATGACTGAATCAAGACGGTCGAATCGTTCGCGATTGTCCGCGATGGCCAGTTTCACTTCGGAATCGTTGAGAATGCGCTCGGCCTGTGCTGCGGAATCGGTATCGTAGATCGGTACACTGACGGCGCCGATGGCGGCAAGCGCAAAATCGAGCACGCCCCATTCGTAACGGGTGGTGGAGAAGATGGTCACCGCGTCACCCTGTTTGACTCCAAAGGCGATCAGGCCTTTCGCGGCGGCGACCACGGCCTGGCGGAATTCTCCTGTGGTTACATTCGCCCATCGGCCTGGGCCGATTTTGCGGGCGGCGATTATCGTGTCTTCGCCGGTGCGCTCAATGCGCTCCGTGAGCAGGGAGTAGATGGATTCGTCGTCGCGTACCTCAGCGGATGTGCCTGGAGTCGTGTACTCGGTGAGCATGAAGTGTTCTCTTTTCTCGCGGGAATCGGCCGCGTAGCGGTGCGGTACTGCCGCGTAATCCTCTGCACAAGGGAGGTTTACCCCTTGAAACGCCTTGCACATCATACGTGGTAACGATATGAGTCTGCATTGTGAGAAGCGACAAGAACACTTCGATTCACTTTGTATGAACTGACAAATGAATTGAAATCGTCAAACACGGTGTTGCAATCGCGTGACAATCGTTCTGAAAAAGGATTGACATGGCGCCGACGTAAATCTGAATGGGATTGGACCCGTCAGCAAGGGGGTGTCGTCTGAACGGAATGCATCAGAATCTGCTGAAATGTTGTTGAATATCACCGTGTTATCCGTGTACACTCACGATTGACGCAATTACCCCTTGCGTCAAGGCTGCCTGCTCAATGGCGAACATCCAGCCTCTCTTGAGGCCGTGCGGGATTCCTGCCACTACCTCCTAACTTGCTATCTCGCCGCCGTGCGAGCACTCCGTCTCGTCTTTCGGCATTGCGCCAATGTGATGGCGCTGAAAAATAGCCATTCCCAAATTCATGAACTATGGAGAGTTTCGTAGAGTGCTCGCACGGCGGCGAGATAGCGAATTAGGGGGGTATGCGTGCTGGCGGTGACTGGCTCTAAGAAGAAGTCATTGTGCATTCGGCACGTGGTCTGTAGCCTGAGATGTGGATTTGCGTATGCCGCGTTTGCGGCGTGAGGCTTATGAAAGAGGCGCGATGTTCGATAGACGACTGTTCTCCATGGCTCCCGGCGTCGGTCGGTTGGTGGCGGCGAAAGTGCTATGCCAGTGGATAGGCCTGCTCGCGAACGTCGTCTTTGTTTTCACGTTAGCGCACATGCTTGAGTACCTGCTGCTCGGCACGGAAATCACCGTACTCAATGGTCAGCTCAGTGGCTTCGCCGCCCATGTGGGTACTTCGACGTTTGCCGCTGGACTGCCGGGAGGGGCGATTGCGGCCTATGCGATCGTCATCGTCTTCGCCATGGTGGTCCGTTTCCTCATGCTGCGTTCCGCAGCCCACTTCGGCACCGAGGCTGCCGAACGGGTCAAACTTGCATTGCGTGAAAAACTGTTCAATAAGATGCTTGCACTCGGCCCCTCGTATTCGCAACGTGTGGGCACCGCCGACGTGGTGCAGTCCGCCGGCGAGGGCGTCGAGCAGATTCAAAGTTTCTTCGAACTGTTCCTGCCCCAGTTGTTCTATGCCGTGTTGGCGCCGATTACGTTGTTCCTTGTTGTGGCACCGATCAATGTGCCGACCGCTGCGACGTTGCTCATCTGCGCGCCGCTCATTGTGTTGATCGTGGGACTGGTGGCGATGCGTGCCGCCCGCGTATTCAAACAATATTGGGGCAAGTACACTGACATGGGCTCCGCATTCCTTGATAATCTGCAGGGGCTGGAAACATTGAAGACCTTCGACGCCGACGCCAGCGCTGCGCAGGAGATGGACGAAAAGGCCGAGCAATTCCGCGTGATGACCATGAATGTACTGCAGATTCAGCTACGTTCGCTTACCGCGATGGACGTGGTCGCCTATGGTGGATCGGCAGCCGGCATCATCGTCGCGATCTGGCAATACATGGTTGGCGGACGGTATCCGGCCGGCACATACGATTGGCTGCCGAACTTTTTCCGTTTCGCCGACTTGGGATCGTTGCCGCTCGCCGGAGTGCTGATTGTGATCCTGCTGTCCGCCGACTTCTTCATTCCGTTGCGACAGTTGGGTTCCTTCTTCCACGTCGCCATGAACGGCATGACGTCCACAAAACGTATTTTCGCTTTGTTGGACGCGCCCGAGCCGACCCGCGGCACGGTCAGTCTACCCGTCTATGGCAATGGTGTCACCGTCGACTTCCGAGACGTCGCCTTCCGCTACGCCTCACCGTCCAATCCTCCGCAATCGGAAAACGCCGCGCGCGGCACGGCCAAAGGTGGTGCCCTTCAAGGTGCCTCCCTCACCGCAACCCCCGGCAATCTAACCGTGATCGTAGGCCCTTCCGGTTCCGGCAAATCCACTGCGGCCAAGCTTCTCGCCGGCTCTCTAGTCGGGTATGAGGGCTCCATCGCTTTGTCTGTTTCGCCTTTGGCGATCTCGAACCCATCTGGCGGAGATGACGGGTCCATATGCGAATTGCGCGACTTGACCTGCGAATCATTGACAGGCAACGTCACCCTGGTCGGAGCCAACAGTCACCTGTTTGCCGGAACGTTGCGCGAGAATCTGCTGATGGCACGCCCCGACGCCACCGACGGCGACCTGTGGAGCGCCCTTGATGCGGCGCGAATCGCGGAATTCGTACGGGCCGATCCACGGGGTCTCGATCTACGCATCGACCAAGGTGCGGCGAACCTATCGGGCGGTCAACGTCAGCGCATCGCCATCGCTCGGGCGCTCCTGCGCGGTAGTGCCGTCTATGTGTTCGATGAGGCGACCAGTAGCGTCGACATGGAAAGCGAGACCTTGATCCTGCAGACGATTCGTGAACTTGCCGGCAGTGGCAGGACCGTCATCATGGTCACGCATCGCATGGCTAATGCGGTCGATGCGGATCAAGTGGCGGTGTTCGAAAACGGCAGAACCGTGGAAACCGGCACGCACGCCGAGCTCATGGCGGCCGACGGCGTGTATGCCAAGCTGTTTCGTGCTCAGGACAGTGTGGAACGAGTCGGAAAGCGAAAGGAGGCGGGTTATGGAATGTCCGCTCAGGGGCTCCGGATGTCCGATTCCGCCGAATCCGACACGAACGAAACTGCGGAGGCGAACCCTGACCTCGCAAGTCACGAGCCGCAAGTCCAGGTACCTTCCACCAATGGTGCCATGTCCGATTGGCGGCTTGTGAGGCGACTTCTGCATGAGGTCGGCCCTCTGCGCAAATGCATGATCATCGCTTGCACCTGCGGCACACTTGGCCATCTCGCGGCCACTTTCCTACCGGTTTTCGGCGTGGTCGCGGCATTCGCTGCGATCAATCTGCCAATCTGGCATATGAATCTGACCGCTGCGATCGCGGCCATGATCGTCTGCGCGCTGATCCGTGGCGGTATGCGCTACGCCGAACAGTACATGAACCATAATGTGGCTTTCCGCCTGCTTGCGCTGTTTCGCGCCAAGGCGTTCTCCGCATTGCGTCGCCTTGCGCCCGCCAAGCTCGCAGGCAAAGGCAAGGGCGACTTGATCGCGCTGGTCACCACCGACGTGGAATTGCTTGAGATTTTCTTCGCTCACACCATTTCGCCGGTCGTAATCGCCGTTGCGACCACCGTCATCTATGCCATCGCATTGCTTGCGCTGAGCCCGATCTTCGCCATCCTGCTGATTGTGGCTCATCTCATGGTCGGTGTCGTGCTGCCGAAGCTGTTCGCGCTCGCAGTGCGCGGCCTGGGTTCCGGGATTCGCGGGGAATCCGCCGCACTTGATGATGAGATGCTTGATGACATGCGTGGTCTCGACGAGATCATCCGTTTTGGTCAGGGCGAATCGCGGCTTGCCGGTATCGTTGCCCGCACTCGTTCCCTGTGGTCGCATCGTGCTCGTTTGAGTGCGCGCAATGGCGATTTTGCAGGACTTGGTGCGGTGCTGGTGATGTTGTTCACCGTGTTGGCCGTTTTCCTGGCGATGGTCATGCCGAATTTCGCGGCGTATGCCGGCCCAGATGCCGTCATGCCGATTGTCGTGCGACTGACCGTACCGCAGCTTGTCGCCGCGTTCATGCTGGTTGCCAGTTCGTTTGGTCCGACGCTTGCGTTGAGCGCGCTGCCTGCGAACCTGACGCAGACTTTCGCTTCGGCGCGCCGCCTGTTCTCGTTGATGGACGAAGCTCCTGCCGTGGTCGAGACCGGATCCGCGCGTCCGGAATACCATGGCATGACTGTACGTGACGTAACGTTCGGATATGGGCCGGCGGATTCCTCGGCTCCCGTTCTTTCACACGTTTCGCTTGACGTGCCGGAGCATGGAATTCTTGGCGTTCAAGGCCCGTCCGGTCGAGGCAAGTCCACGTTGCTCAAGTTGCTCATGCGCTACTGGGATCCGCGGTTCGGCGTGGTCGAATTGTCTGGAATGCCGCTGCCTCGGGTCGATGCCGGCTGGCGTCGGCGGGTGCAGACCATGATGAGTCAGGAGACGTATCTGTTCGATGGCACGATTCGTGAGAATCTGATGATCGCATTGCCTCAGGGAGTGTGCGGAGACGATTCCGCCACCGGCAAGCCGTCCGTCAGTCCCGATGCCGACCGCGCGAATGCCGAATCCGAATCCGGCACAGGTGCCGTCGCTGACTCCGGACCACAAGACGGCGCGGGTCTTGACCGCGTGCTTCGCGACGCGCTTGACAGGGCCTCCGCACTCGAATTGGTCGATTCGCTTCCGCAAGGTCTTGACACTCCGGTCGGCGAGCTTGGTGGCCGGCTGTCTGAGGGGGAGCGTCAGCGTATCGGACTCGCACGCATGTTCCTTCGTCATGCCGATCTGGTGTTGTTCGACGAGCCGACCAGCCGTCTCGACGCCTATAACGAATCGGTGATCCTGCAGTCGATCAACGGTCTTGCGGAGCAGGGGAGCATGGTCGTACTCGTTTCGCATCGTGATTCCACCATGCGTATCGCCGATGCGATCGTGCACATGTAGGCGTCCGCAATGTGGTCGTATGGCAACCGTTGATTATTCGTTTTTCTGATATCGTGCGTAACCGACGATTCGAAAGCGTGATCGGCGGGTGAGGCAAGAAAATCGGGCGAAATCGTATGATTGTCACCTGAATCGAAATCGCAGGGAATGGCGAGATGGTGAAAATGAGGTCAAAAATTTAGTGAAACCAACTTTTTGAACCACTGTGATATTCAGTTTATGTAATTTGTTAATTACAAATCGTTAGTATCTGTATCGTGAGTAAGACTACCGACGAAAGGCTGGCGATGGCCAACAACAGAAATGAACTGAATAAGAATCTGGCGCAGATGCTCAAGGGCGGCGTGATCATGGACGTCACCACTCCGGAGCAGGCGAGGATCGCGCAGGATGCCGGCGCGTGCGCGGTGATGGCGCTCGAGCGCATCCCGGCTGACATCCGCGCCGCCGGTGGCGTCTCCCGCATGAGCGATCCGGCCATGATCAAAGGCATTCAGGAAGCCGTGTCCATTCCGGTCATGGCCAAGGTGCGCATCGGCCACATCGCCGAGGCGCGCATTCTGCAGGCCATCGAAATCGACTATATCGACGAATCCGAAGTGCTCAGCCCGGCCGATGACGTGTATCACATCGATAAGAATCAGTTCGACGTGCCATTCGTGTGCGGTGCGAAGAATCTGGGTGAAGCGTTGCGACGTATCGCCGAGGGTGCATCCATGATCCGTACCAAGGGCGAACCGGGCACGGGCGACGTCATCCAGGCCGTACGCCATATGCGCACCATGAACAAGCAGATTCGCGAGCTCGTCTCCCTGCGCGACGACGAGATGTACGAGGCGGCCAAGCAGCTGGCCGTGCCGTATGACCTGGCCAAGTATGTGCATGACAACGGCCGCCTGCCGGTCGTCAACTTCGCCGCAGGCGGTGTCGCGACCCCGGCTGACGCGGCCCTCATGATGGAGCTTGGCGCGGAAGGTGTGTTCGTGGGCTCCGGCATCTTCAAGTCCGGCGACCCGGCCAAGCGCGCCGCCGCCATCGTGCAGGCCACCGCCAACTGGCAGGACGCCGACCTGCTTGCGCGCCTGTCCGAGAATCTCGGCGAGGCCATGGTCGGCATCAATGAGGACGAGATCGAGACCATCATGGCCGCCAGGGGTGAGTGATTTCTCGCCCATATCGTTTTGACATGTCGTTCTGACGGGGCGCATGCCGGCCTCGTCGTTCCGGATGGGTGCGCCCATCATGCTGAACAAACGCGGCGAGCCGGGAATCGTAGGATTCTCGGCTCCCGCTTGCCGTCGCATAAGGAGATCCGATGGTTGTAGCCGTTGAGTATATCGCAAAGGAAGAGTCGGCCGATGTGGCCGCAGGTGCCGAATCCGCCCGTCACGGCGTGACCGGCATTCTCGCAGTGCAGGGTGCATTCGCCGAGCATGCCGCCATGCTGGACCGTCTTGGCGCCCCGTGGAAGCTGCTGCGTGCCGTCGAGGATTTCGATGACTCCATCGACCGTGTGATCCTGCCGGGTGGTGAAAGCACCACGCAGGGCAAGCTTTTGCGGTCGACCGGGCTGTTTGACCCGATTGCGGCGCATATCGCCGCGGGCAAGCCGGTGTTCGGCACCTGCGCCGGCATGATTCTGCTGGCGCGACGGCTGGATAATGATCCGAACGTCTACTTCGGTGCGCTTGACGCCATCGTGCGCCGTAACGCTTATGGGCGTCAGCTCGGTTCCTTTGCCGCCACTGCCGACTTTGGCTCCGCTCCCGGCGAAAACGCCGTCGTGGTCGCACCGGGCGAGCATGTTCCCCAAGGCGTCTCGTCCGATGTCATACTCAAGGATGTTCCGCTGGTGTTCATCCGTGGGCCGTTCGTGGCCGAAGTCGGTTCGGCGGCGACGGTCGAGACCGAGGTGAACGGCAATGTGGTCGGCCTGCGTCAAGGCAACATGCTCGCCATGGCCTTCCATCCCGAGCTTACCGACGATACCCGCATTCACGAGCTTTTCCTGAGTTTGTAGCGAAACCGACCGTATGCTTGGGCCTTCACGTTCGGCTGCTCGATCGGGGTGAGGGCCTGCATACGGAGGATTGCCGGGGTTGATTTCAGATGGAGGGGGAAACTTCGGATTGATGCCCCCTAATATTTGACTTCGGACTTATCCCTGGTGCACGCTCTGCCGGCGAACCGGTTTTTTAGGGGATCGTGCGCTGTCGGACGCGCCGCGTTGGAACGATGTTTCCCTTGATTGATGATTTCTAAGTATGAGAGTTTGCTCAGGGTGGAGCTGAAATCTTCTGTCGGTCAGATGCCTGAGGATACGACTGCAGGAAAGTCGTCTGTCGCGAAGTGAATGCGAAACGCCTGGAAAATCAAGAGTCAATCGATTGACGAACGGATATCGGAAAGGGGATGTTCGACTGGATTTGACATGTTGATACAGCTGTGTATCATAAGAGTCAATGATACACAGTTGTATCAGGAAGGAAACAGAGTCAAACAGAAGCGACCCCAAGGCTGTCCGTAAGAGGGCGTACCGACTGTCATCATCATTGGTACAGCGGTATATCAAAACGGGCGGCAGAGTGGGATGAGGCTCCTGATCGTATCGGACGAAGACGGTCTGATGCTGACTCTCGAAGGAGGAAACATGCGTAACTCTCAGAAGGTTCTTGCGGCTCTGACCGCGGTGATGACCCTCACCGGTCTGGCCGCTTGCGGCAATGCAAACGCCAGCAATGGCAACGCCGGTGACGCCGACAAGGCGGAACTCGTGTTCTGGGGCTGGGATACCGGCCATACCATGAGCGACCTCATCAAAGACTTCCAGAAGGCAAATCCCGGCATTACCGTGAAGTTCAACAACACCGGCACCGCATCTGACACGCAGACCGCACTGAGCAATGCCATCGCGGCGGGGAAGGGCGCACCCGACGTGGTCATGCTCGAGGACCCGACCGTCACGCAATTCGCGGTAACCGGAGATTTGGCGGATCTGAGCCAATTCGATGCCGATAAGCTCGCCGACGATTTCTCCGCCGGTCCATGGAACAAGCTGCAGTACGGCGGCAAGCCGTACGCGCTGCCAATCGATTCCGGTCCGGAAATGTTCTTCTATAACGATGCGGTATTCAAGAAGGCCGGTGTCGATGGCACTCAAATCAAGACCTGGGACGACTACTACGAGGCGGCCAAGAAGGTCAGGGCCATCGGCTCCTACATGACCAACAATTCCGGCTCCAGCATGGAATACCAGCCCTTCACCGCGCAAGCCTGGCAGGCCGGCGCCCAGCCTTGGAAGGTCGACGGCGAAAACCTCACCATTGACATGACCAAGGATTCCGGCATGAAGAAGTACATCGAATTCCAGCAGAAGCTCATCGACGAAGACCTTATCGACACCAAGACCGCCAACTGGTCCGACGACTGGAACCGAGAGCTCAACGACGGCACCATCGCCTCGCTGACCATCGGAGGCTGGATGCCGATCAATCTTATGAACGGCGCTCCTGACCAGGCCGGCAACTGGCGCGTGGCCCAGCTGCCGCAGTGGGAGGAAGACGAAGAGGCCTCCGCCGAGGATGGTGGCTCTGCGCTCGCCGTCGTCTCCCAGTCCAAGCAGCAGGCCGCCGCCTACAAGTTCGTGGAATACCTGACCCACGGCGAGGGCGCCAAGACCATGGCCGACACCGGTACTTTCCCGAGCCTCAAGAGCATTCTCACCTCCGAGGACTTCACCGACCCGACCACCGAGGCCAACAAGAAGGTCAACGATTACTTCGGCGGCCAGAATGTGAACGAGGTGCTTTCCGAAGCCGCCCAGCGTAAGGTCTCCGAGTTCTCCTACCTACCGTACAATCCGTTTGCGCAGTCATCTTTCGGCGATCAGATTTCCAAGGCGTACAACAAGGAGATCACCTTGAAGGAAGCCTTCGCCAATTACGGCAAGGCGCTCGCGGAACATGGCACCCAGCAGGGCTACACCGTCACCAATAAGGGTTGAGTTCCGGTCCGGTATCTGCCGACCGTCCATACTTCCAACCGCATAACCAAGCACAGGGTAAGGCAAGGCGGGGAGACGTCCCGTGCGGATCCTCGCCTTCCGTATGCCCGAATCGCAACCATCTGCGATTGAACGGCCGACGAAGCGGTTGGCGTCAGCAGTTGCAGCGCAACAGAAAGAAGCAATCATGACCCAAGCAACAGCAAACGTTCCGACGCAGTTGCATACACCTCCCGACCAGGTCCGCGTCAATAGGCATCATGCGGATTGGCGTGGTTGGAAGTTCATGTGGCCGTTCGCGTTGGTGTTCGTGTTCGTGTTCGTCATCCCGATCATGTACGCGGTGTACATCAGTTTCTTCCAGAACAGGATGATCGGGGGCACGCGGTTCGTGGGATTCGACAATTACGTCCGTCTGCTGCACGACCGGCAGTTCTGGAGCGCGGTGGGCCGGGTGGCGCTGTTCACGGTGGTGCAGGTGCCGGTCATGCTGTTCCTGGCCGCGGCGATGGCGTTGGCCCTGGATTCCATGAAATTGCACGGCACCAGGTTCTTCCGTATCTCCACGTTCCTGCCGTACGCGGTGCCGGCCGTGGTCTCCACGCTGATCTGGGGGTTCATGTACGGCGCGAAGTACGGGCTGGTGGGCTCGTTCAACGGCTTCTTCGGCACGCATCTGGACGTGCTGGCCCCGGGCGTGCTGCTCGCCTCGATCGGCAACATCGTAACCTGGGAGTTCACGGGCTACAACATGCTGATCTTCTACAGTTCGCTGTCCACGATCCCGCATTCGCTGTACGAGGCCGCGTCGATCGACGGCGCGAGCGAATGGCAGATCGTCAGGTCCATCAAGCTGCCCGAGCTGCGCGGCAGCCTGGCGATCACGGTGATCTTCTCGATCATCGGCTCGTTCCAGCTGTTCAACGAGCCGAGCATCATGCAGAACATGGTGCCGGGCAACGCGATCGGCACGTACTACACGCCGAACATGTACGCGTACAACCTGAGCTTCGCGGGCAACCAGAGCAACTACGCGGCCGCCCTGGCGATCACGATGGCGGTGATCACGATGGCGATCGCGTACGCGGTGCAGCTCAGGAGCATGAAAGAGCAGATGAGGTAGGCGCGCGGGCGCGTCGCCTCACGGGCATGAGGATTCAAGGAGCATCAAGATGAGCAATGCAAGCAGCGCCGCCGCGGCGGGTCCGAAGGGGCGGGAGAAGGCCGCCTGGAAGGCGGAGAGGGAACGCCGCAGGCGTGTGGCCAGGGACGAGAGGGCGGAGCGGGCGAGGGCCGCGAGGTCGGGGTTCGCGAACGTCGCGAACCCCAGGCGCAGCGCCCTGCTGACCCTGGTATGCGCGGTCTTCGCCGTCTACTGCCTGTTCCCGTTCTTCTATCTGCTGGTCAACGCGACCAAGACGCAGGCGGACTTCACGTCGACCTTCGGTCTGGGGTTCGGCAAGACGTTCGCCCTGTGGGACAACGTCGTCACCGTGTTCACCTATGACGGCGGGATCTTCGGACGCTGGTTCCTCAACACCGTCCTGTACGTGGTGGCCGGCGCGGGAGGGGCCACGCTGCTGGCGATCATGGGCGGCTACGGTCTGGCGAAGTTCCGTTTCCCGGGGCGCAGGGCCGTGTTCGTGGTGGTCATCGGCGCGATCAGCGTGCCGGGCATCGCGTTGGCGGTGCCGCAGTTCCTGCTGTTCGCCAAGCTGAACCTGACGAACACGCCGTGGGCCATGGTCATCCCGAGCCTGGTGTCCACGTTCGGCCTGTACCTGATGTGGATCTTCTCGGACCAGGCCGTGCCGACCGAGCTGCTCGAGGCGGCGCGCGTGGACGGGGCGGGCGAGTTCCGTACGTTCTTCCAGGTGTCGCTGCCCTTGCTGGCGCCGGGCATCGTGACCACGGCCCTGTTCGCGATCGTGGCGACGTGGAACAACTATTTCCTGCCGTTGATCATGCTCAAGGATTCGGATTGGTATCCGCTCACGATCGGGTTGAACCAGTGGAAGGACCAGGCCTCCACGGCGGGTGGGCAGGCGATCCAGAACCTGGTGATCACGGGTTCGTTGGTCACGATCGTGCCGTTGGTGATCGCGTTCCTGTGTTTGCAGAGGTATTGGCAGTCCGGCCTGTCCGCCGGCGCCGTCAAGGAATGAGCTGGGGCGGGCCGCGCCTGGCGGAGACGTGGCCCGCCATGCTGTGCGAAATATCGATTTAGAAAGCGTTGCTACACCGTTGTATCATATGGGATATCAAAGAATCGGAAAGCGGCAAACGCATTTTTCAGGAGGCTTAAATGACGACAAGAAGAACCTTTTCTTGGCCGAGACTGCTGACTCGCAATGGCGGTGGCATAGCGTTCGGTGGCGACTACAATCCCGACCAATGGTCTGAGGAAATCTGGGACGACGACATCCGCCTGATGAAGCAGGCCGGTGTCAACACCGTGGCCCTGGCGATTTTTAGCTGGGATCGCATCCAGCCCACCGAGGACCGCTGGAACTTCGGCTGGCTCGACCGCATCATCGACAAGCTCGGCAAAGCGGGCATCGCGGTCGATCTTGCTTCCGCCACCGCCACCGCTCCGCTTTGGCTGTACGAAAGCCATCCGGAGGTCCTTCCGCGAGACAAATACGGTCATCAGGTCAACGCCGGCTCGCGTCAGTCGTGGAGCCCGACCAGCCCGGTATTCAAAACATATGCGCTTACCATGTGTCGTAAACTCGCCGAACGCTACGGCGACAATCCATATGTGACGGCTTGGCACATGGGCAACGAATATGGCTGGAACAACCGCGAAGACTACTCCGACAACGCCCTGGCCGCCTTCCGCAAGTGGTGTGAGCGCAAATACGGCACCGTCGACGCGCTCAACGCGGCTTGGGGCACCACCTTCTGGGGGCAGGAGATGAACGGCTTCGACGAAGTGCTCATTCCGCGCTTCATGGGCACCGACAGCATGGTCAATCCCGGACAGAAACTGGATTTCGAGCGATTCGGCAACGATATGCTGCTCGACTTCTACAAGGCCGAGCGTGACGCCATCGCCGAAATCTGCCCCGACAAGCCATTCACCACGAACTTCATGGTCTCCACCGACCAGTGCTGCATGGACTATGCCGATTGGGCTGAAGAAGTGGATTTCGTCTCCAACGATCATTACTTCCATGAAGGCGAATCGCATCTCGACGAACTCGCCTGTTCCGATGCGCTCATGGATTCGTTGGCGCTCGGCAAGCCTTGGTATGTGATGGAACACTCCACTTCGGCGGTACAGTGGAAGCCGCTCAATATCCGCAAGCGTAAGGGTGAAATCGTGCGCGACTCCCTTGCGCACGTGGCCATGGGCGCCGACGCCATCAACTTTTTCCAATGGCGGGCTTCCGCATTCGGATCGGAGGCCTTCCACTCCGCCATGCTGCCACACGCCGGTGAAGACACCAGGGTGTTCCGTCAGGTGTGCGAACTCGGGTCGGTGCTCAAGGATTTGAGCGCCGCAGGCATGCAGGGAAGCACGCTCGAACGTTCCGATACGGCGATTCTGTTCAGTGCCGAATCCGAATGGGCCACGCGCAGTGAAACCCTGCCGAGCATGAAACTCAGCCATTGGCATGACGTGCGTGACTGGTATCGCGCGTTTCTGGACGCAGGGCAGCGGGCCGACGTAGTACCGCTCAAGTACGATTGGAGCGCATATTCCGTGGTGGTGCTGCCGAGCGTGCTGATGCTGAGCGCCGCCGATACGCAACGGCTTGCCGACTTCACGGCCGCCGGCGGTCAGGTGGTGATCGGCTATGCGACCGGCCTGATCGACGAGCATTTCCACACTTGGCTCGGCGGATATCCGGGTGCCGGTAATGGTTTGCTCCGCAAGATGCTTGGCATCCGTGGCGAAGAGTTCAACATTCTCGGATGCGAAGCGGAAGGCGAGCCATGTGAAATCGAATTGGGAGGCGGCATGGACGGTGCCGTGACCCGCCTGTGGCAGAACGATGTGAACGTGGAAGGCCCTGACACCGAAGTGCTCGCCACCTATTCGGGAAAGTCCGCGGACGAATGGGAATTGGACGGCACCGCCGCCATCACCCGTAACCCGTACGGTGCCGGCGCCGCCTATTTTGTGGGCTGCGACCTGAACGTGGCCGATCTGACCAGGTTCGTCCGCGCCAATCTCACTACTTCAGGTGGCGAAGACGATCCCCGATACGGCGACGTACTGCATACCGTGCGTAAATCCGCTGATGCGACCTTCGACTTCTACATGCCCCGCGGCAAGCAGGAGGTTACATTGCGTGGCATCGAAGGCGAACCGATCTGCCAATTCCACAGCGAGGCTGGTCCGGAAGGGCCGGGTTCCTACGTCATTCATCGCAATGGCATGCTGATTACCAGACGATAATCGAAATCAGTCGGCACGCCGGCATGATTCGAGGGCATCTCGCTTACATGTGGCGGATTACCGGTTTCTTTCGTCTTTATCCGTCCTATATATGGCAGGTGAATCGTGAATCTCGGAATCCGAGCCTTATCATGGCAACGGTAATATCTCGGTTTTCGTTGAATACCTGCTATACATAAGCCAGAAAACTGCGGAAGAACCGATACATCTGCCACATATAGGCCAAAAGGCAGGCAAGGAGCCCTGATATGAGCGAAACGAAGCAGGACAAGAAGCGCATCACACTGCGCGATGTGGCCGAAGAAGCCGGCGTTTCGCTGAAAACCGCCTCCAACGTGATCAACAACAGCGGCCGCATGACCGAAAGCACGCGAGAGAAAGTGCAAGGGGTTATCGATCGGCTTGGCTATCGTGTGAACGTGGCCGCCCGTAATCTCAATCGTGGCAATACGGGGTTCATCACGCTCGCCGTGCCAAGCCTCACCGCGCCATACCTGGCCGAATTAGCCAATCGCGTGATTGACGCGGCGCGACTGCACGACTACTCCGTTTACGTCACCACTTATGCGGAAGGCTCTGCCAGTGGCGCTCGTGCACTGCTCGAAGGCTTCAACACCACTGTGTCGGATGGCATGATTCTGTCCATTTCCGAAGTGGAGGATCTGTCTCCGGAGGATCTTGATGTTGACTATCCGCTTGTCTGTGTCGGTGCGCGGGACACGCATGGTAAGGCCGATCATGTGACTCCCGACGATGTGCAGGAAGCCAGGCAGGCGACGGAATACCTATTCGACCGCGGTGCGATTCGAATTGCCGTGGTAGGTGCCAGAACCGCGCCTGAGGATCTGGATGGTTTGCACGATGCGGTGGAGGGCAATGCTCAGTTGCGTATGCGCGGCGTACTTGAGGCATGCGATGCGCGCGGCGTTGCCTTTGACTCGCGTCTGCTCGGCAACACCGGCCACGACTGGACCATCGGCTCCGGTGCCCGTGTGACGCAGTGGCTCATCGACTCCGGTGTGCCGTTTGATGGCGTTGTCGCTTTCAATGATCAGCTGGCGTTGGGTGCCTTGTTCACTTTGGCGGCCAACGGTATCAGCGTGCCCGATCAGGTGCAGGTGATCGGTTTTGACAATATCGAAGAAGCCGCTTATTTCCAGCCACCGCTCACCACCATGGATTCCTGCCTTGATTGGACCGCCCCCACTGCAGTCAGTCGCATTATCGACCGCATCAACGGGCGTCATCTTGAGCCGGAACTGATCACCACCCAGTCGCGTGTTATTTCACGCGCCACCACCCGAGCATAAGGGTTGGTGATCGAAAGACTTCCGTTCTTTGTGGTTCCGTCTGGGCCGGTGTGGTTCGATCTGGCCTAGGCCTGGTCCGGTGTTGTTCGATCCAGTTTGGTTCGGTTTCTGTGGTTTGGTTTGGTTAGGTTGGGTCCGGCCTTGCTTGATTTGTCCTAGTTTGGTCTGTTCTGGTCCGGTCTGGCCTTGTCTGGTCCGTTTCGGTTCCGTTCTGGTTCTGTCCGACCTGCCAGCTACACACACCACAACCAAAGACACGTCCGTCAATCCAACAGTTCGACGACATCGCGTATCAGTCCGTCAGAAAAATAAGGGGAATTTCAAGCAACATCAAATCCCAATAATTCACATACTTATGCACAGTCAGAAGAGGCGGCATCGACTTATCCACAGCGACACGCTGAATATGCGTCCTTCGACCACAACCCTCGAATCGGCTGGACGGCGTACCATTCCTTGCCATAGCGTCGAAACATGAACGGCAACGAAACATACAAACCGATGCAACGAATCGCGCTTTCGCAGATGCAGCGGCAAGCGCTACGTGACTGCAAGGCCATTGGGGTGCAGCATCCCGTCAGTCACGAGACGGCACTCGCAATATGGGGTATTGAGCAACCTTCCGGCAGTGGCTATCGACGCTCACGAACCGCGCGGACTGATCATGCCGAGATTGCAGGAGGGGCTGCCTACGGATACCCTGAATCTCCGTCTTCTGATTATGGCTATGCAGAAGATTATGCATCCACCGAAAAGTGGAATGATTCGACCAACACCGTGTCGGATAATTCGTTGGTACATGTTGTGCTGAACAATCGCAACGATCGCAGAGCGCGTAAGCATGTTCGCATGCATGTGTGGAAAGGGCTGAATGGCAAACATGTGCTGATGATTGACGGGGTGCGAGTGCTGGCACCCGCGCCGACATAGGCGTTGATGGCGGGCCCATTGGATGTCGGAGAGTTGACCATACTCGCGGAATCGATGATCCGACACCGTCGATTGACGTTGGACGAGTTGCGGAAGTTTGTATCCACAGCCCAAATTCCGTACCGTAGCAAGTGTATGGACGCGCTTTCGCTGGTGCGGCAAGGATCGGATTCACCTAAAGAGACCGAGATGCGATTGGTGCTGGAACGGTACGGTTTGCCACCAATGAGGGTCAATTACACTGTCTCGGATGTACTGTTCGGCAACGGTGCCATGACAACGCTCGATCTGGCAGATCCGTCTCGCAAACTTGGCTTGGAATATGACGGCGACCATCATCGCACGGACAGACGGCAATGGATGCGTGACCAGAACAAGCGCATGCGCCTTACTTCCGCCGGTTGGGTGGTTCTGGTGATTACGCAGTTGGATCTTTCGGATGAATTGCATCGTGCGGCGTTCGCCATGAATGTGGCACATGCATTGTCGAATATTGATGGACGACCGATCGTCGTGAATACGCCGATACCGTGGAGCGAGCTTGCGCGTCGGCGGCGAAAGATGGTTCGGCCGCGTCGGCGTGCGAAAAGGCGTTGATGGAGACGGCGGATTCGGTGACGTTCCATAAATGTGTGTGCCGGCATATGGTGTTCCGCGGGTTGTGGTGTGTGGCTGGCGGGCCGCCAGCGGATCCAGCGGATCCGACGGATTCGGCGGGATCCCTCCGTGCGCGGCGGAAGGAGACCGGAACTCGGGAGCCGTGCACGACCCGCCGTCCGGCCGTCCCCGGGGAATCGTGCGTCCGGACGGGACCGGCAGACACCCCCGTACGGTCCGGTGCGGGACGCCCGGCCGGCGGGATGCGCCCCGGATGGCGGTCCGAGGGGGCGGGCGGCCGCGCACGATCCGGGGAAAGGGCCCCTGCCGCGGGTCGTGCGCGGCGCACGGGACCCGGGGCGGCAGCGTGCCTGGCGGAGGGGCCCGGGACCGGGCATGCGGTCCGGATGAGTCGGGCGGCGCACGGGGCTAATCTGGGAAATGCCACGGGAACCGGACCGGACAGAACCAGAACGGAACCGAACCGGACCAGACAAGGCCAGAACGGACCAGAACCGAACCACAAAGAACGGAAGGAACCACAATGACGGAACCACAGGAACGGCACGTTCCGACGATCACGCTGAGCGATGGCAATAAGATTCCACAGGTCGGCCTCGGCGTGCTACGCATCGATGATGAAGGCGTGACGCCGGTCGTCGAAAGCGCCATTGCGGCCGGATACCGCCATATCGACGGCGCCGCCGGATACAACAACGAGGCTGGCGTGGGCCGTGCGCTCGCGAACACCGGCTACGATACCGGCAGCAAGCGCGAAACAATCTGGGTCACCACCAAACTGCGTGATTCCGAGCAGGGCTATGATTCCGCACGCAAGGCCTTCGACCGTCAGCTCGGTCTGTTGCAACTCGAGTATGTCGACATGTATATGCTGCATTGGCCGACTCCGTTCGACTGGCGCAGCGGCGAAACGTGGAAGGCCTTCGTCGAGTTCCGCGCGGAAGGCCGCGTGAAGACGCTTGGCGTGTGCAACTTCCTTCCGGAGCATCTTGACCGACTTCATGATGAGACCGGCGAATACCCGGCAGTCAACCAGATCGAACTGCATCCCACTTGGCAGCAGCGGGAGGTCGTCGCATACTGCAAGGAGCATGGCATTGCGGTCGAAGCGTATTCGCCAATGGCGCGCGGTGCCGATCTGAACGCCGGAAACGGTGCGATCGAACGTATCGCGGAAGCTCATCATGTAAGTCCTGCACAGGTGATTCTGCGCTGGCACATCGAAAATGGCACCATTATCATCCCCAAGTCGGTGCATGCGCAACGTCAGCGGGAGAACCTTGACCTGTTCGGTTTTGCGCTGACCCAGGAGGAGCATGCGGTCATCGATGCGCTTGATGGTCCGACCCGTGCCGGTCACGATCCGCTGACGTTCACTTACGCCTGATTCGCAATCGTCTGCAGTTCGATGCAATGTACCGAAGATTCGATTGTACCGAAGATTCGACGGTCGGCCGCCCATAAAACGGCTTGCTTACCGATGAGATTCTGCCTATGGCCCATGACCCATGCGCCTATGATTAAGGATTCCCATGCCACGACGACGTAATGCCACGCACTTTCGCAAGAAGCGTTTCAACGCGGAAGGACCGGTCGAACGCATACTGTGCCTACTGGTGATCGCCGCGGTGGTCGGCATCACCATTGGCCTGATTCTGCCGAAAACCAGTCCGACCGTCGGTGAGATCACCGGTGAATATACGGCGACCGGCACCGCTGCGGAAACGCTGGAACGGCTTACGGTCGACGATAACCCCAGCAAGGCCGGTTATGATCGTACCGCGTTCGGCTATCGTCAGACGGACGCGGATGGCAATGGTTGCGACGTACGTGAGGATGTGCTGGCCCGTGATCTGACGGACGTGCGGTACCAGAGTGCCGGCGGCTGCAAAGTGCAATCCGGTACGCTCAACGACCCGTACACGGGTAAGACCATTCATTTCCGGCGTGGGCGCGATACGTCCAGCGCCGTGCAGATCGACCATGTGGTGGCGCTTGAGAATGCGTGGCAATCCGGCGCGCGCGAATGGAGCAGGGCCAAACGTTACGAATACGGCAACGACATGTACAATCTGCTGGCGGTCGATGGTCCGGCCAATCAGGAGAAGGGTTCCGCGTCGGCCGCCTATTGGCTGCCCACGAACGGCGACTACCGTTGCGATTACGTCGCGCGTCAGATCGGCGTGAAAGACAAGTACGGTCTGACCGTGACTACCAAGGAGAAGCGGGCCATGTTGTCGGTGCTCCACGGTTGCCCCGCACAATCCATTCCGGAAAGCTGAAATACAGGCCGAGGTAACATAATCGCGCTATAACGTTGCTCGTTAATCGCCAGTCACAGGGAAGGGCACGGAAAGGCCATGGGCAAGGAACGTCACGGACACGCATTGGCGGGCATTCTCGGGCCGGCTTTCGTGGCGGCCGTAGCCTATGTGGATCCGGGTAATGTGGCCGCCAACATCACTTCCGGCGCACGATATGGCTATCTGCTGGTCTGGGTGCTCGTAATCGCCAACTGCATGAGCGTACTGATCCAATACCAATCCGCCAAGCTGGGCATCGTCACCGGCAAAAGCCTGCCGGAAATCCTTGGCGAGCGCATGGGCGACGGCGGTCGGTTCATGTTCTTCATGCAGGCCGAGGTCATCGCCATCGCCACCGATTTGGCCGAGGTGATCGGCGGTGCCATCGCCCTCAATCTGCTGTTCGGCCTGCCGCTGTTTCTCGGCGGGTGCATTATCGGCGTGGTTTCCACGATTCTGCTGATTTTCCAGAAAGGTGCCACGCATCGCATGTTCGAGAAACTCATCATCGCATTGCTGCTGGTGATTACGTTCGGCTTCATCGCGGGACTGTTCATAGCGCCGCCGGATCCGAAGGCGGTGGCGGCCGGTCTGATTCCACGTTTCAAAGGTTCCGCAACGGTGTTGATGGCCACTTCCATGCTGGGTGCCACCGTCATGCCGCATGCCATCTACTTGCATTCCACGCTGGTGAACGACCATTATGCGCCCGGTCAGCGCAAGCCGACCGTCCGTCAACTGTTGCACGGCAGTAAGATCGATGTGTTTTGGGCGCTGCTGTTGGCCGGTTCCGTGAATCTGTCGTTGTTGGTTCTGGCTGCGAATTCGTTGTACGGCATGACCGGCACGGACACGATCGAAGGTGCGCAGCATGCGATTGCGAGTGTGTTGGGGCCGGTCGTCGGCACGATTTTCTCCATAGGATTGCTGGCCTCCAGTCTGAGTTCCACGTCCGTCGGCACGTACGCGGGTTCCGAGATCATGCACGGATTGCTGCGGATCAAGGCACCGATGTGGGCCTGCCGAATCGTTACGCTGGTGCCGGCGCTGATTGTGCTGTGGTTTGCCGGCAATCCGACCGAAGCGCTGATCGTCGGGCAGGTGGTGCTGTCGATCGGCATCCCGTTCGCAATCATTCCGCTCATGCGCTACACGCACGACAGGGATCTTATGGGCGAATATGCGGACGGTCCGTTCAAGCATGCGCTCAACATCGCCGTCGCTGCGCTGATCGTCGCACTCAACGTTCTCCTTATCTTCCTCACGCTCCTTGGCAAGGTCTGAACCAGCTTTGGCCGGGGGCGCAATGCCCGACCGTAGGCATAGAATTCTGGAGTCATTTATGACGTGGCAGAGGTGATGCATGAACAATGGTATGAAGGGAACATCGCAGGCGCTCGCACGTGAAGAGGCTTATGCCAACGGCCATCTGACGCATGCGGCATTCGTTTCCATCGCGATTCTGACGTTCATCACTTTCGTCGGCAACTTCACGCAGCTGCAATTGAGCGCCGCTCTGCCGACCATTGTGACCGATTTCGGCATTTCCGTCACGACCGGACAGTGGCTGACGTCGATTTTCCAGCTCGTCATGGGCGTGATGGTTCCGCTTACGGCATATTTGACCCGCCGTTTTTCGACCCGTCAGATCGTGCTCGCTTCGATGATCGTCTTCACTGCCGGATCCGTGTTCGCCTGGCTGGGCTCCACCTTTGCATTGGTGCTGATCGGCCGCCTGTTGGAGGCGGTCGGCACCGGTGTGATGTGGCCGGTGCTGCAGATTACCGTCTTTTCGATCTACCCGTTGTCCCACCGCGGCATGGCCATGGGCACCGTGGGCATGGCCATGAGCGTCGCCCCGGCCATCGGCCCTACCTTGGGCGGTGTGCAGACCGATTTGAACGGTTGGCGCTCGATCTTCTTCACTCTGACGATCATCGGCGTGATTTCACTGTTTCTGGCATTCTTCGGACTACGTAACTTCGGCGTGCACGACCCTTCCGCCAAGGCCGATTTCTTCTCCGTCGGACTGTCGATCTTCGGTTTCGGCGGGCTGATGTTCGGCTTCACGAACATCGAATCGTACGCATATACGCATCCCATGGTCTGGCTGCCGATGCTGATCGGCATCATCGGCATCATCTGGTTCGTCGCCCGCCAGATTCATGGCGCTCGCCGGTATGCTGCCGCCCGGCCTGAAGATGGTCGTCGGACGGTTCAGCCGCCGCTGCTCAATCTGGGTGTGCTCAGGAACCGCAGTTTCATGGTCGGTACGGTTACTGCGGCCCTGTCGTTCTTCGCATTCAGTTCGATTATGGTGATTATGCCGCTCTATATTCAAAATTGCCGCGGCTATTCCGCCACGATCAGCGGTCTGGTGATGTTGCCCGGCGCTCTCGGGCAGTGCATTTCGCAGTTTTTCGGAGGCAAGGCGCTCGATAGATTCGGTGCCCGGCCGGTTGCTCTGATCGGCACGATCACATTGTGTTTCGGTACGGTCATGATGAGTTTGATTTCCATGACGTCTTGGATTTGGTGGGTGTCGATCTGGCAGTTCGTGCGTCAGATCGGCATGGGATTCGTGCTCATGCCGATTACTACGTGGTCGCTTAATTGTCTGCGGCCGCAGGAGGTGAGTGCCGGTTCGGCCGTGACGAATACCGTGCGTCAGATTGCCGGTGCGGTCGGTGCTCCGGTACTGGTGATTCTGATGGAAACGTTTACGTCGTTGCGTTGGGCCGCCATCGGAGGTGCGAAAGGCACGTATGCTGTCGCCAATGTGTTCGGCATTCAGTGGGCTCTGCGCATCAGTGCCGGCATTTGCTTCATCATGGTGCTGATGGTGTTCTTCGGCGTGCGTGGACGCGGCGCCGGCACCACACGCGAAGCCGTTCAGCGCGCCTTGGCCCGCATCTCACATTAAAGTCTGAGGGCCTCTTTGGTCGTGGCCGTAACCGTGGCCAAAGCCGTACGGGAGCCGGCAAGCCCGACTCTCGTACGGCCGTCACTCCTCGTCGTTCGGCTTGTACTCCAACACGCTCAGCGCCACAACGCCCTGGCTGGTATGAACGAACACGTTCGCACGCCCGCCGACGGCCTCCACGCCTTCGACCAGATGCGAGATCGGTTCGGAATCCAGTACCGGAAGCACCTGTGCCACGCCTTCCGTGTCGATTACGCGCAGCGTATCATCCAGATAGCCGGAGGCCAGCATCTCGTCGACCGCGTGCTCGAATTCGGTCAGTTCGTCGATTTCGCGCTTTGCGGCCTCGTTCGCTGCCACTTCAACGGCTTCGGCCACTTTTTTGTTGAGCTTGTCTTCTTCGCTCATCATGTGTCCTTTCGTGGAACCCCTGCCGTACGCCCCGTCTGTCGTAGGCGGTCACGGCTTGTTACGTAGTGCGTGGCAGTGTATCGAAACCACATTGCCGAACCGTTTCGCACTGCAAGATATGTCCATATAGTGATTTGACGGTGATGGTGGAAGCCTTCCGTCCCGAGCCCTCACGATGGCGGTTCGGCGAAGGCAGGGACTGCGCTAAAATATCCATTTATAGGGTATGGCGGCCCTGGAGCCGGCATAAGGAACCGAAACACGCACTGCAAGAGGTCAGCGTATGCATATCATGTTCGTCTGTACGGGCAACATCTGCCGTTCGCCTATGGGTGAGCTGTTGCTGACGAAATATCTGACCGGTACCACGGTACGTGTCTCCAGTGCCGGCACCCGCGGTCTGCCGATGCATCAGATCGATCCATCCAGCGCGCGTCTGATGGATAGCGTGGGCATCGAGTCCAGCGGATTCCGCTCCCGTCGCCTCACACGTCAGATGGCGGACGAGGCCGACCTGATCCTGTGTTTTGAAAAGAGCCAGCGCAAGGACATTGTGGCCTTGGCGCCGGCCGCCGTACGGTATACGTTCCTGTTAAGCGATTTCGCGAACATGTGCGAATACTGCGCCCGTAACGGCATGATCAAAGGTCTGACCATTCAGGAGCGTCTGCAGTCGGTGATCAGGTCCTCTTCGATGATTCGACCGATGTTGCCGGCTCCGCACGATATCGACGATCCGCACGGTCGTACTTTCGACAAGTTCCGTACGGCTGCGAACCAGACCAACGGAGCCATTCGTACGATGCTGAAAAGCATGCGCAAGCATTACGCCGTGGAGCCGGCTCCCATTCGCTCGCAGATCGTCGCCTGAAGACACCTTCAGACCCGGTCCGGCATCATTGGGAGGTGAACCAGATGGAATTCAGTTCACCGGCCCGCATGGCTCTCGCATACACGATCACGCCTCGATCGGGTTTGACCGCCGCTCGCGCGCCCCGAAGCAACGATGTCGAGTCGATGTCGATCGTCGGGCCGAGCCATCCGGGAATGATATCGGGCAGCAATCGTCCCATTTTCATTTCCGAGATGAGATCACGCGCCTTGTCGCTGTCCAACCAGTATTCGAAGACGCCATACCATTGGATCACCATTCTGTTGATTCCCCGCGCGAGGGTTCGTGAAGAACCTTCGGATGCGTAATACCGCAACGATAGGGAGCCGTCCGGGTGAAGTATGGCCTGCCCCTCGCTCAGCAGCATGTTCATCAGCCTGATCTGGGAGGATACGATTTTCAGGTCACGGTCCGAATATCCGGCCCGTTTGGCCGAGACGGCATCGAAGACCAGCTTGTTCTTGCCTCCCTGCCTGAGGAATCTGTTCATGCCGGACATGGTGGGAGGAACGGTGTCTATCGGGGCTGCGGATGCCCATGCGGCAATCGGAGAAAAAACCAGTGGCGTAAAAAATGCAGCAGAGAATATTGCCATACATGCCCTACTCAAGTCCATTGAAATCCTTATCCTCTTGCGCAGGCCGCATCAGCACCCCACATAATAAGGCATGCTATGGCTCGATGCCGGCGTCTGCAAGGAGTTGACAAGCCGCATAATCCCCCTATACGTACCCTATCCATCGGGGAGGGTACAGGAGGTGCGCGGCGTGAAGCGTTGTCTGTCGACGGGCCTTCGGCAACCTGTGTGCCATGGACGGCACGTCGTCGGGGATGACCGGCTTCGTCGCTGCATGCCATGACGATGCTGAGGAAAGGAAACTGCCGGGGTTCCACGAAGGATAAGAGGGGAGAGGCGTGGAACCCCGGCAGTTTCGGAAAGGATATGGCCTGCGCGGACAGAGAGAAAGATAAAATCCGAACAGGCCAATAGCCCCTATGCTCCGTTACTTGCTTTCGCAAGCAAGAATCATGTTACGCGTCTGTGCGGCGTCTTCGTTGGAGTCCCCCTATGACGTACCTTCGGATAATCGTTGTCCCGATTGGCGTTTTCCGCTGAAATAGGGTGGATGAAGGATGGCATGACGGCTTGTCCATGATGATGGATGCCCCCCGACTGCCGGTGATGGTCACGTTCGGCGGTATCATGGCGTTTCAAAGGGCTGGCCGGCGTCGAAGGAAAGCGGGGGATGGTGTCTGATCGTCAGCATGATGAGGAACGGCTTCCCGTTCGTCAGTTGTGTGTCCGTCTGTACATTCTCATCGTTTTCGTGATTTATCTGGACGCTACGAGATGGCATTTGGCGACCGGGGTGTGGAGAGTGGTCGAAGATGTCGTGCTGGCGTTGTGCCTGTTCCTCATCGCCATGTCGGTGCTGTTGAGCGAACGGTGTCGCGCCATGATCGATTCGGTCGGACGGAAGGTGAACGACGGGCCGAAACATACCCTAGACGCACCCGAAAAATAATGATGATGCATGCGCCGATAACGAAATGGCATGATACCGTCGCCGAATAGCGAAGGGGACGGGATTCCGTGGACTTTTACCATGAGGATAATCGGTCGGTTGAGCGATAGCCGACCATTGAGCAAAAAGATCTCATAGGAAAGACCTCGGCACAATGCGAAGAATGACGAAATGGATGAGTGCGGTCCTGTCGTTTGGCCTATGCCTATTCGTGGGATTCGCCCAAACCGCGGCCCAGGCCGCTGAACTGCCCGGTGCGACCGTTGCCGATTCAGGCGGAACGACGTCGATGCGGGAGGTCATGGCGGCGACGGGTTCGAGTCTGGTCATACCGGGTGTTGTGCTGGTGTCGTTGGTGGTCGTGGCGGCGATTGCGGGAGGTGTCTCGCTGTTCATGCGTCGACGCGGTGGCAAGTAACGCCTATCCGCCTCCATTCATGTGAGAGGGCCTTCAGAATGCTTGTGTGAAGGCCCTCTTCTTGTTTTCTCATAGGAAAGGAAATCATGACGTTCATCTCACGAGCGGGACGCTATGTACTCAGAAAACGAATACGGACCTTGGTTCTGCTGGTCATCCTGACCATAGTGTCCGCAAGCATGCTTGCCACGATTGCCGTATCGCAAGCGGCAAAGCATGAAGCCGAGCAAATCGAAAAGCAGGCGGTCGTCGGTTTTGTGCTGGCCAACAATCCTCAGAACAATTCGGGAACGCCGCGCGGAGCCGGCACGGTGAAACCGGCCGACGTACAGCGCATCGCGAAACTGCCTGGAATCGCTTCGTATGTCGTCCGTCAGAACGTCACCGCCGATCTGACGGATGCCGATGCGATGAAGCTGCCTGAAGGTGACGATTACGACAAGACGAAGGAGCAGCGATTCGGCAATGCCGTGAATCTTGAGGGTACGAATGATTCGGCCAAGCTCAATGCCTTCGCCTCGCATGCGCTCAGCATTGCGCAGGGACGCCATCTGAAGGCTTCCGACAAGCACATGTCGATGATTCACGAGGATCTCGCCAAAGCCAATAACCTCAAGGTGGGCGATACGCTCACCCTCAGGGCCAATCCGTATGATGCCGACAACGAATCCGGCTCCACGGCAAGCGTCACCACCACGATTGCGGGCATTTTCAAGGGCGACAGCAACAGGAAGGTGGCCACCAGGGCCGAGCTGACCTCCAACACCGTATACACGGATCTGAATACCACGCGTGAGTTGTACCAGTACAAGCCCGATAAGGAGATCTACCAGGACGCCACCTTCACCCTCGCCAAAGGCGTTGATGTGGAAAAGACCATGAACGACGCGAAGAAGCTGCCGGTGGATTGGAAGAACTATCAGATCACCCGCAACGACCAGTACACGGCCGGCATGCTGAGTGCGGCTCAGGGCGTGCGCTCCATGATGCGCGGCACCCTGATCGGCGTGCTCATCTTCGCGGCCCTCGTACTGTGCCTGGTGCTGCTGCTGTGGATGAATGACCGCCGCCGGGAAATGGGCGTGCTGGTATCCATCGGCGTGGGCAAGCCCTCCATGGTCGCCCAATATGTCAGCGAGATGATTTTGGTCGGCATACCGTCCCTGGCGCTTGGCTGGCTGTGTGCGCGAGGGGTGGCGCAATGGCTCGGTTCGTCCACGCTTCGTTCGGTCAATGCCTCCGCCGCCCGCGAACTGAGCAGCATGGGGCAGGCCGGCGGCAATCTCGAATCCAATATGGCGACTCGCTCGTTGAGTACGCTTGCGGTATCGGTCGATGCGGGCGCCATCCTTCCCGTCTCCCTCGGGCTCTTGGGCGTGGTGTTGGTGTGCGTGCTCGTCTCCTGCATGCCGATGCTGTACAAGTCGCCGCGTGATCTGCTGGGGATGCAGCGATGACGAGTGTGAATGTGTGGAGCCGTGCCGTGCTGGCCATCGTGCGCAAGCCGATCCGTAGCGGACTCATCGGCCTGTTGATGCTGTTGGTCTTCACCGGTCTGGTGGCGCAGGCCGGAGTCTCGGCGGCCTTGCAGGATGTGGCCGATCGCATCGGCGGGAGCATGGGCATCGGTTTTGCGGTCGAGGCGCGCGAAGATCCCATCAGCACGAAGGAGGCCGACCGATTCGCTCATCTCGATGGCGTGAAAAAGGCCGCATATGAGACCAAGACCTTTGCGGAACTGGACGGCGCCCAGCCTGTCGTTCCCCAACAGGGGCCTCGTCTGGACGTTGGCGTGGCCGCACAGGTCAGCGTATTGGGGTCCACGGATTCCTCGTTGTCCACGGAATTCCAGAGTGGACTGTACCGGCTCGAACAGGGAAAGCACATCTCCGGTGATGGCGATGGTGTACTGGTGCATCGGGATTTCGCGCAGCGGAACGGATTGTCGGTCGGCTCGACGTTCACGTTGAAACAAGGCGATCATGACTCCACCGTACGCGTATCCGGAATATTTTCCGGCAAAACGCAGTCGCAAAGTCCCATGCCGTCGGATTCCTCGGAGAATCTGCTGTATGCGGGGATGAACGTGGCTTCCAAACTGACCGGTGAACCGCGGATCGATACGGTACGGTGCCTGTCGGCCAGCGCGCAAAGCCTGCCTGACACGATACGGAAGGCCAAGGAGCTGGCCGGGACGAAATATGACGTCACGGATAATTCGTCCCGTTTCTCCGGCGTACTGCAGGCTGTGAATACGGTGCGTAATCTGGTACGTCTGATCCTGGCGGTCGTCTGCCTGGTCGGCGTTCTGGTGCTGGGCATGGTGCTGGTCTTCTGGGTGCGTTCCCGCATCCATGAGATAGGTGTCTTTCTGGCCATCGGCATCGGCAAGGCCCGGATCGTCGGGCAGTTCGTGATCGAAACCTGCCTGATGGCGTTGGTTGCGGCCTTGTGCTCGCTTGGTACCGGCGCTTTGCTATCGGGGTTCGTGTCGTCCATGCTGCTGGCCAATGCGGATGATGCCTCCCTCTCGTCGTTGCAGGTGGATGCTTTGCCGCCTGCTCAGACATCGCTCATATTGCTGCTTGGCTGCGGGGTCATTGCGGTCGCCTTGGTGGTGTCGCTCGCCTCGGTGCTGGCACGTTCTCCCAAGTCCATTCTTTCCTCCATGAGTTAGGAGTAACAATCATGTCGGTTTGTCTACAGTTGGATCATGTCGATTACATGTACGGCGCGGCCAAGATACGCGTTCTGTCGGATGTCAGCGCGGATTTCGAGGCCGGTAAGATGTATGCGATAACCGGACCGTCCGGCGCGGGCAAGTCCACCCTGTTGTCGTTGTTGGCAGGGTTGGATTCCCCGTCGAAGGGCGTGGTCCGTTTCGAAGGCGGGAACATCGCCGAGACGGGGTATTCGAAGCATCGCCGTGAGCATGTGTCCTTGGTATTCCAGGACCACAATCTGATCGACTATCTCACGCCGGTGGAGAACCTACGTTTGGTCAATCCCAAGGCCGATCTGAAGATCCTTGAGGATCTGGGTCTCACCCGTGAGGAAGCGAAGCGCAACATCATGCACCTATCGGGTGGTCAGCGTCAACGTGTCGCGGTCGGCCGCGCCTTGGTCTCCCCGGGTTCCGTGATTCTGGCCGATGAGCCGACCGGTAGCCTGGACCCGAAGACGACGGGTGATGTGATCACGCTGTTGCGTGATGCCGCGCACCAGTTGGGCAAGTGCGTCATCGTGGTCACGCATTCCGAGCGTGTAGCCGATGCCGCCGATATCGTGCTGAATCTGAAGCGTAAAAAGCTGACCCGATCGTAAGCCCCCGAAATATCATGGCAGCCACCCGTTATGCTCTCAGCATGATGGGTGGTGTGTCGTATTTGGCGTCCACTCGTTTCAAGGGTACGTAAGGGGATTGAGGAGTACCGGTTTGCTTATAGGGGGAGAGGCTTCCCCGTTCTGCGGATTTCCTGCCCGAACAGAGTATAGTGAGGCAAATTATCGAAAGGAATGCAAGCATCTGAAGGTCTGCGACGACGCAAGACCGTGCGGAAGAACTCAAGGTCGGCATATGCCGATGCAAGAACGGATACGGGGAATACCATATGCGGAACAATAAGAAGTTTACGGATCAGGAGATCGAGGAACTCGAGTCCCTGGCGGTTGTGGAACATGCGACCACGAGCCGTATCACCTACTCGCATGCGTTTCAGGTGTACTGCATGTACCAATACGTGCATGGCACACGACCGAGCGTCATCTTTTCCAATGCGGGACTTCCTTCGCGCTTGATCGGGCCGAAGCGCATCGAACGGTGCATCAGCAGGTGGAAGAGCAACCCCCAGCTCATGGCCGAGGTCCGACAGCTCGATGAAGAGGGACGAAAGCCCGCCATGCGTGATGAGATCATCCTTTCGAGTCTGTCCGAAATACAGGAGCTCAATAGAACGATCATCACGTTGCAGGAGCGTATCCGCAAGATGATCGCTCATCTACGTTAGGAATGATGGGGTATGACCAACGTCGAATTCACGCTGGAAGAGGTCTGCTACCTCGAATCGCTGCCGGCGATCGCCCATGTGACAAGCAAACGGATCACCTACGCCCATGAATTCCAGGTCTACTGCATGTACTGGTACATGCGCGGATTGCGCCCCTATCAGATTTTCTCCAGTGTGGGGATGCCGCTTGAATTGATCGGTGCGAAGCGCATCGAGCGTTGCATCAGCAGGTGGAGCGGCGACCGGAAACTGATGGATGAGGCGGCGGCATATGCGCTGTCCGGTGAGAAGCCTCATGTGGTCGGTGAGATGCCGGAGGAGACCGGCATCGCCTTCAATCAGGCGAGAATGCAGAAGTACAGTGCCGAGATCATCGAAGCGCAGCGGCATATCGACGATCTGGTATCCCAGCTCAAGATGCGTTACGGCACCCAGCTCATCAAGGATGAACAGATCTGGAGACAGGCCGATTCCGGAAGCTGAACGATGGCATTCGCCAAGGAAACGCAACGAGAGGAGTAGTCATGAGGAAGATGGTCAAGATAGTCCATGGTGCGAATCGTGAGACGGAGATGAGCCGTGCGAACAAGCCGGTGATGTATCTGGATTTTGATGGCGTTCTGAACGCGTTCCCCAACACCGGAATCGTCAATTATTCCGATGTCGGGCATGTGGAGTTGGTTCCCGATCCGGACGGGTACCGTACGGACCTGTATTCGGCGAAAAGGGCGTTCCCGCTGGACAAGACGGCGGTCATAGATTTCGGGCGGCGCGGTTTCCATGAACTGCATTGGTCCGATGAACTGGCCGGCAAACTGTATGCCTTGGCGAGGGGTGGAATGCTGGATCTGCGTTGGCTGTCCACTTGGCAGCCGTATACGGAGATGCTCGGCGATCGCTTGGGGTGGGACGATTCCGTGGTATCCAGCGTGTTCTGGCATGATCCCAACACCCATGAAGGCAGGGTCATGCAGAAGCTCGACCTGATCATGAACGAGATCATCAAGCAGCGTGAACGTGTCGAACGGGGATATGACGCCCACGCGATCATCTGGGTGGATGATGGTGCGATCAATAATCGCACCATTACTGCGCTCATCCATACGCAATTGGCGTCGCCGCTATTGTTGATCTCACCGGATGCCCGCATCGGCATTTCACGTCGTCAACTGGAGCTGATCTATACTTTCGTCAACCGTCCCCCGTCGACGCCCTGTGTCATCTACTCATGCCCGTGGGATGAGAAGGGGCACGTCATAGGGAACGGTGAAGACGATTCCGATGATGCGATGGAATGATGTGATGGACTAGACGAGTCCGTTACCGCGGCCGCATGCATCGGCGCTTTCGGGGATCGTTGCCGCGGGTGTTGTTTCCAGCAACGTATGCAGGCTGACGGCATGCGCATTCGGATGGATGACCGTTTCGGGCGAGGCCAGGGCGGCTACCAGATCATGAGATCTTGACGGTCGTTCGTGGTTCCGTTCCGGTGCGACGGCTTTCGTGTCGGGATGGTCGGGGCGCGCTGTGGGAAGCAGCAGCACATGCTCGGCTTCGCTGATCAGTCTGGCCTGGACCGTGCCCACGCATCGCGGATCGAATACGCCGTCGTGTTCATCCGTTCCTGCCAATAGCAGCTGTTCGTCGTCGCATAGTCTGGAGGCGAAGCCTTCGGGGTCGGTCACGGAGGCGATCGTCGCCGCATCCACGGGGCGCGCGGTGCCGCCCAGCAGTGAACATTCCAGCAGATATTGCGCGACCGGTGCTCCTTCGATGCCGATCGGCAGGGTGATGAGGAACATGTCGGCCCGGTTGCATAGATGGCCGAGGGCGGCGACAAGATCCCGTTTGACCGAACAGGTCGGGCAGCAGGCTTCCATGGGGAAGGTCGTGCAGTCGCCTTCGCTTAACTGACCCAGACCGCCCGGTCGGCGGATGGTGCGGGTCATGCTGAAGCCCGTTTCGGCGGTGTCGTCGGTGGCGAAGTCGTATGTCACGCAGCAGACCGACGGGCATGAGTCCGCCAACGAGAATGATGTGGCGTCCAACGCCAATCGGTGTACGCCGGTCAGCAATACTACGGAGATCGCCTCCTTGTCCGTTTCGGCGTTTCCCAATGATGGCAATACTGGATGCTGCATATTCAGGCTCTTTCCACAATCCTTTTATTGATAATGATTATCATTATGATATAGTTACCGGCATGTCCAAACATTGTCAAGTTCTCGGCACGCGCGCCCACGTCGGCAACGCGGTGTCGCATTCACATAGAAAAACCCGCCGCACCTTCAGCCCGAACCTGCAAAGGAAGCGTTATTACGTACCGTCGCTTGGACGCACGGTCACCCTGACGCTCACGCCGAAAGGCATGAAAACCATCGACAGGCAGGGCATCGAAGCAGTGGCGGCGCGACTCATCGAATCCGGTGAGATCGGCCATCTCAAATAGAAAGAGGACAACAACCGTATGGCAAAGACCACGGAAATCAGACCGGTTATCACCCTGCGATCCACGGCAGGCACCGGATCCACCTACACCACCACCAAAAACCGTCGTAACAATCCCGACCGACTCGAGCTCATGAAATTCGATCCCGTAATCAGGAAACGCGTGATGTTCCGGGAGGTCCGCTGACGTGGCGAAGACCGGCAACATCGCAAAACAACGCCAGCGTGAAGCCAGCGTGGCGAAATACGCGGAACGCCGCGCACGATACAAGAAGGATTCCGTCGATATGCGGCTGAGTGAAGAGGAGCGGGCGGAGGCGATGCGTCGATTGCATGCGCTTCCACGCGATGCAAGCCCCGTCAGACTGCGCAATCGCGACGCGATCGACGGACGTCCTCGGGCGTTCATCCGAGCATTCGGCCTGTCGCGGATCAATCTGCGCAACAAGGCACATGCGGGCGAGCTGCCCGGAGTCGTCAAATCCAGCTGGTGACCGGACTCTTCGGACGATTCGCCGGCGAACATACGGCAAGCGAACGCCAGCAAAACACAGCAAACGACACCTATGGAAAGGAATGACCGATGAAAGTCAGGGCTTCGATACGCTCATTGGCTCGCAAGAAAGGATCGATGATCGTGCGACGCCGCGGTCACCTCTACGTCATCAACAAGAAGAATCCGCGGTGGAAGGGCAGGCAAGGCTGATGGCGACACCGAAAAACAGGACATCCCGCTCCCGCACACGTTCCAGACGCGCGCATTGGAAAACCGAAGCGCCGCAATTGGCCACCGTCACCACGCCCGACGGGCGCACGGTCCAGGTGCCCTCGAACCTTGCGGCCGCGGCACGTCGCGGATACATGCATGTCGATTGAAGACGTCACACAGATTGTCACCTATATATAAGGAATAGATAGAAAGAGAAGAGCATGACCGAGAACAATCTCAGCCAGCCCGAAAGCAAAAATCCGGAGAATACGGCATCCGAACCGTCCGGAGATTCGTCCGATACCATGGCCGTGACGAAAGCGAGCACGGATGCCATCGGCAGGAAGGGTATCATCGCCATCATCGTAGCGTTCATCGTGGGCGCCTTGGTTTCCGGACTCGTCGTCGGCGGATTCGCGTTCCTCAATGCAAAAAACGACAGGAACGCCTCCGCTGCATCTCACGGTTCGACCTCCACGGTCAGCGACGCCAACGATTCGTGCAGCACCACGTTCACCGTGGTCGCCTCCGTCAACCAGTGGGGTGCGCTCGCCCAGGAGCTTGGCGGCAAATGCGCGCAGGTCACATCCCTGATTAATTCCACCTCCGTGGAGCCGCATGATTATGAGCCTACGCCAGCCGATCTGGCCAAGCTGTCCAAGGCCGACATCGTGGTGATCAACGGAGCCGGCTACGACGGTTGGGCCGAGAAGGCGCAGCTCGACAAGAGCAAGCAGACCATCGTCAATGTGGGTGATCTCATGGGTATCACCGCCACCGAGGAGCATGAGCATGAGCATGAGGACGGCGATGGCGAGTCCGGCCACCACCATCATCACGGTTCCACGAACCCTCACCTGTGGTTCAGCCCCGAAGCCGTACTCAAAGCCGCGACCGCCATTACGGACGCTTACACCGCTAAGGCCGGTGAAGGCACCGATACCGCGGCCACCGCACAGCGTCATTCGAATGCCTGGAATGCGGACTATGCCGAATTCGTCGCCATGGTCAACAAGGCTCGTGCCGCCGGCGTGAAGCGCTCGTATGTGGCCACCGAATCGATCATCAGCTACCTGCTCGACTATCTTGGCGCCACCGACAAGACGCCGGAATCCTATACGAATGCCATGAACAGCGAAGGTGAGCCTTCCGCCGCCGATCTCAAATCCACCCTCGATATCGTTTCCGGATCCGACGTGGATCTGCTGGTCGTCAACCCGCAGGAGATGGACGGTTTCGCCGAAAAACTCAACGATGCCGCCAAGAGCAGCAACAAGACGATCATTTCCGCCACCGAACAGCTGCCCGAGAACCAGGACACGTTGCTGGGCTGGCTTACGACCATCGCCAAGCAGGCCCTGGCCAACGACACCACTAACGGCTGGTTCCTCACCCAGGATGTCGCCAATCGTTCGATGGCCGACTATGAGGGGGAGTGGCAATCCGTCTACCCGTATCTGAAGGACGGCAGCCTCAAGAAGGTCATGGAAGCCAAGGCCAAGAAGGGCACCATGAGCGCCGAAGAGTATACGAAGTACTATGACGCAGGCTACAAGACCGATGTGGAGCGCATCACCATCAAGGGCGACCAGATCACCTTCACCCGAAATGGCAAGGACACCACCGCCACCTACAAGTACGACGGATACAAGATCCTCGACTACAAGAAGGGCAATCGTGGCGTGCGCTACCTGTTCTCCGCAGTCGGTGACGTGCCTGACGGCGCCCCCAAGGTCGTGCAGTTCTCCGACCATGGCATCGCCCCGGGCAAGGCCGCGCATTTCCACATCTTCGCAGGCGATTCGCAGGAGGAGACCCTCAAGGAGATGGATAACTGGCCGACGTATTATCCGTCCAGCCTGAACAAGGACCAGATCGTCGAGGAAATGCTGGCCCACTGATGCCGGTTAGCTGATCGGTTTGGGGTCCATGCCGCGCGATGTGTTGGCTCCCGTGAACCATGACGGGAGCCAACGCATCGCGCGGCATTGCGTCATGCATTCAGGGATCAAATCTCCTTGCTTCCGTTTCTCGTGAAGCAGGGAGGCTTGATGCCCGCTGTTTTTAGGACTTACGTTTGCGGGCTTCGTCGGTGGCGCCTTTTGCTCGATAAACCGAATCCTGGATTCGTCCATTAAGGGTATTCGTGATGATGCCCTGCATCTCTCGGGGAGTTTCTCGTCAAGCTCGGCTGTAGTCACTTTTGTTGATATGCCGCTTCGTAGGAATGCCTTCTTTCGCGCACAATCCGGATTGACCAACGTTTTTCCGATTCGTGTTTTCAAGACGATGTTTGTTGTGCCTCTCATACCTTCTTAATGATGTTCAGATGGCCATTTTCCAATAAGTCGTGACTGCCGCACTAGTGCTGAGGATGGCATTGCCGTGCACGATTGAGCAATACGCCTCTATTTTCGGATAGTGCACGCAGTTGGAGGGTGTTCTGCCGGCGAAGATGCCGGTGATTTCGTGGGGGCCCCTAAACCTTATGCATCATGACCTTGTGGGTACTGTGCCTAGCGATAAATTTTCCGTATTCTCGCGTTTGAATGGCCAGTATGTTGCGCTGAGAGCTAAAACGACAAGCCGTGCCATACCCCTAGCTACACCCTTGACGGTGCTTCGATTTTCCGTCGGGAATCACTCTTGAATGACGGTTTATACGGCAAATAAGATGTCAATGCTGTAATTATGCAGAGGGGGAGCTGAAAATCTTATGGGTATATTTCTTACATAGAGAAAATAATTCAACTTCTCGTTATGTAGAGAAACAGAATTGCGGGTGTGACTGGCAGTCAGTCGTACCTCCTCCCTCTCCGATTTTTGCGGGGGGGGGGGGGGGTATGAATGACTGCTTTTTTTATGCAAGGAGAGAAGCGATGAACGCAGGCGAGCGTCACCTCGGTAGTCGAATACCCTTCCAAATATCCAAGCACATCATTGTTGTACTCATCAGCCTTATCGTGGCGCTGGGTTCCTGCTTGTTTACGACTGCTCCGGCGCATGCCGGCACGCCGTATACCACTACGAATAATTTGCTGAATTCGGTTGGTGGCACGGTCTACATCGATAAGAACATCGACTGGAAAAGCGCCGCTCAGTATTACGCTAACGGATCGTGGCACAATGTGTCCGATCTGACGCCTGCTGATCCCGCCAACCAGGACGGTAATCCTGTGGATTTGGAAAACGGCTGGAAAATGCGCTGGATACATACGTATTACAGCGGTGTGTACATGGTGTACCGGGCTCCGGATAACGGCAAAGTGACACTTTCGGGCTCTACGTGGAGCGGCTTCAAGATGCGCTTCAACAATATCGGGTACACCACCTCCGGTGAGAGGATCAGCTCCATCGTTGAGTTTAACTCAGTGCATGCATGGCAGCTCGACTCCGTTGGCCTTAAGGAACCCGCTTTTGTCTGCCCATTCCATTTGGGAGACCGCTTTGGTCCTGCAGCTGCTGCGGTTGCCAACAGCTATCCTGTGTCACTTACCGGATATGGAAGCTCTGAATTTGATGTTGGCATCAAATCGCGCTTCACGACCACGCTGGTCAAAGACGGGACCGATACTCCGATCGAATCTGACAATGAGTTCAATGTCACGTATTGGGATATCGACCAGCCTATTCATCACGGCGCCAATGCTTTCCCCCGAATCGCCGACTTCACCCATCCAGGAAGAGAGGGCGTAGGACTGGTCAGCGGATACAAGTCTGCGCTGATTGGAAACAACACCACGCTTAAGGTTTCTGAAGAGGGCGGGACCACATGGTTCAAATCCAGTAAAAAGGATGATTCAAAAGTACCGGATGACATCTCCACCGTCGTGGCAAAAGCAGGACCCAGTTTCGTTACTGAGTGGTCTGGAGAAGGATGCGATACCGGAATGGGGTACGATTCCTCGGTCACCGTCTATCCTGAATGGCCAGCCCCGGTAAAGTCACCGGAACGTCAGATTCATAATCGTGGTGATGTCGCTGATTTCGATGTCACCGAAAAGTTCCCCTATGTGGCTGACACCAACAAGGCGTCTTCCATCGTCATGACCGATACCTTGGATAATGCCTTGGATGCATCGCACGCCACGGTGAAGGTATTGAAGAAGGTATCGGGGAACTACGTTGACGTCACGGACAACTGGACCATTGCCATCTCCGGTCAGACCATCACGGCTACGGCGAAGAATACCGGGCATGGATATGCCGAAGACGAGCATGTATTCCATATCAAGGTGCCGGTTTCTACTACAGCTGACTTGAATTCGTATGAACGTGAGACCATCAATGGGATTTCTTATTGGAAGGTACCCAACCAAGCTTCCGTGGCGATCAACAACAACGCCAAGGTCACCAACACCGTGCACGTGTTCGTACCTTACGAAGCCAAGGGCTCGATTCAGCTCAAGGCCATTAAGCACCTTGAAGGTGGCACCTTGCAGGATGGCCAGTTCACCTTCACATTGAAGGATCAGGACGGAACCGAGCTCGACACGCAGAAGAACGACGCCTCTGGCAACGTCACCTTCAAGGAGATCAAGTACACCCTGAGTGATGTCGGTAAGACCTTCACCTACACCATTGAGGAACAGGCGGAGAACACCCCGGGCGTTGTGTACGATACCCACGTCGAGACCGTCACCGTCACGGTGGAGGATGCCGGCGAAGGAAAGCTGAAACTCACTCCGTCGTATGGCGACAACGCCCCGGTATTCAAGAACACGCGCAAGATTCCGCTGACTGTCATCAAGAAGTCGACTGACGGTAGCCTGCTTCCCGGTGCGGAATTTACGCTCTACAAGGATAACGGCAACGGTGTCTACGACGATAATGACCAGCCCGCTACCGTGTATTCCGACGCCAATCTCACTGCAGCCATTCCGGGCGCCGTCGTTACGACCGATGGCAACGGAGAGGCCCACTACTACGGCCTTATGCCGGGTACCGACTACTGGCTCAAAGAGACCAAGGCCCCGGCTGGCTACAACCTTGATACTGCGGCTCATCTGATTTCCGTTGCACATGATGGAACGGTGAGTACCAAAGACAGCGGCGGAACAACCGCTGCGCTGCCCCTCAAAGACGGGGTGGCCGCCATTACTATCGCTGACGAATCCATTCCCAACTTGCCCCATACGGCAGGCTCGGGTGCGACAGCCATACTGCTCTTCCTCGGAAGCCTTCTGGCCATCGGAGGCGGCGGTGCGGTCATGCTTCGTCGGCGGTCAGGCTCAGGACTGCACAGCCGGGTCTGAGCAATCAATGTAATCTTCCCATCCCCGATGAGAAAAGGAGAAAAGGATATGGGAACCGTTCTCAAGCAGAAGATGAGCATGCTGGTAGGCTTGCTCGCAGCGATCGCCATGGCGTTCGTGCTCACTCCGGTCGCGGCGCACGCTACCCCGACGAGCCCGACCGATGTGGCCGATAGCACGGTAACGATCAACAATCTGATTGACGGTGACACGGTGGAGGCCTTCCTCATCGCCGATGCCGATATCGATGCGTCGAACAACCTTACCTACACGATGGCCGCCAATCTGCCGTCTGCCTATGACTCGATCGATAAGATCAAGGTTGTTGCTTCCGATGGCAATTCATTCCATCAGGGTAGCGACATGCAGAATGCCGCCAGCGCCATCGCGAAGGCGTTCGCTGACGCCGGTACGACTGCGGCGGCCAGCGCCACCGCTTCCGGCACCTCGGCCACGCTTACGCTTGGTAGCGGCTACTACCTTGTGCGCGTGACGAGCACGAGCGGCCAGACCCGCGTCTACCAGAACATGGTCGTCGACGCGAGCCCGGTGGCCAATGCCTCCGGAACCTATGATGCTCACCCGGCCCAGACCATCGACGTCAAGAAGACCGATGTGACCATCAAGAAGGGTGTCGGCTCCGAATACAAGGAGTCCACCGACAAGTACAGCGTGGGCGATATGGTCCCGTTCAAGGTGGAAACCGTCGTTCCGAACTACCCGGCCGACTCCAAGGATGCCACCTTCGAAATCAACGATCAGCCGACCGCCGGTCTTGAAATCGACACCACGTCCATCAAGATCAATGGTGTGGCTGCCGTTTCCGGTACTGACTACACCATCACTGCGGCTACCAACGGCTACACCATCAAGTTCGCCAAGGCTTACGTGCTGGCTCACCCGGGTGAGGCTATCACGGTCACCTACAACGCCAAGCTCACCTCGGCTGCCTTCTCTCACGATGCCAATGACGTGACCGGCAACACCGCCACCGTTACCTTCAACCCGAACCCGTACACCTCCACGACCGTCACTCCGGACAGCAAGACCAAGGTCAAGACCTACGGTTTCGTGTTCAAGAAGACCGATTCTGATGGCAACGCCCTGAAGGGTGCCGTCTTCGAGCTGAAGGTCACCAACAAGGATGGTTCCACCACTACGCTGACCTCCACCTCCGACGAGAACGGCTATGTGTACTTCGAGGATCTCGGCGAAGGCACCTACACCGTTACCGAGACCGTGGTGCCGGCAGGCTTCAGCAAGGTCGCCGACCAGACGTTCACGCTGAACGAGGCGTCCTGCACCCAGGACAACCCGGCCACCGCCGTTGTCGAAAACAACTACCTGGTTTCGTCGGTGAACGTCGTCGATCCGAAGCAGCCGGCTCTCCCGATCACCGGTGCGGCGGGCACCTTTGCCCTGACCGCCGGCGGTGTGGCCCTGCTGGCAGTGGGTATCGTCTTCTTCCTGCGCTCTCGCAAGCAAGAGCTCTAAGAAGCACTCAGGCGGGCTGAAGACCTTGTCGTCTGCACAACATGCAAGGCACGCCGTGAAAGCAGGGGGACCTTCGGGTTCCCCTGCTTTTGCCGTGTCCGGTACCAAAAAACGCTTGAGACGAAGGCGCCGTCTGCGACTTGCCGCCGCCAGTCTGATTCTGCTAGCGGGGCTTGCGCTGATAAGCTACCCATTCGTCAGTGACTGGCTTAATCAGCGTGCGCAGGATGCTGTGAGCAATACTCAGCAGCAGACGGTCGCTGCCTTGAAACCCGCGGATCTCTCCGCGGAAAAGGCGAAGGCGGAAGCATACAACGCCCATTTGCGCGACGGTAGTTCGCGAGTGGTCGACCCTTTCGACCAAGATGATGCTTCCCCTGGCAACGACGAGTACGAGAGTGTGCTCAACGTCGCCGGTGATGGAGTCATGGCGGAGCTGATCATTCCTTCCATCAGCGTTGACCTGCCCATCTACCACTACACCACAGAGGAGCCGCTTTCGCATGGAGTGGGACATGTGGTGAACACTTCGGTACCCATCGGAGGTGACTCCACCCATAGTGTTCTGGCCGGGCATACGGGGCTTCCTACGGCGCGACTGTTCGATCGGCTTGACGAACTCAAGAAGGGTGATTGGTTCATCATCCGCGTTTTGGGGGAGGATCATGCCTATAAGGTCTATTCCACCGAAGTCGTGCTGCCGAGTGAGGTGGATAGCCTCACTACGGAGGAGGGCCGCGATCTGGTGACGCTCGTGACCTGTACGCCCTACGGTGTGAACACCCATCGTCTGCTCGTCCATGCCGAACGCACCACGGTGCCCGCGGGATGGAATGCCTCCGAAAGACCATCCGTACGTTCCGTGACGCCGCCTGCCGAGTTGCCGCGTCATCTTTGGGTCTATGCGATTGCCGGGGCGTTGGCCGCCATCGGTATTCTCGTGGTTGCGTGCCTGGTCGGCTGGATTCGCAAGCGCCGGAAGCGTACCTGAACCCGGGCGCGACGGTCGAAAGGCTAGATGCAAGCGACTCGACGGCAGCCATTCTTGTAAAACGTGGCGGTATGCCACCTAAAAACCGTGTAAAACGTTACGGAAAGCCACCCGAAAGCCATGTAAAACGTTACGGAAAACGTGGCAGTTGATATACTGGTTGACACGGATTCCGTTACGGTAGTCAAGTTTTGCGAGGTGGAGTGATGCTGAAACGCAAGGCGTGGGAACGTCTGGAGCACTGGAAGCGGACCGATGCGCGGAAAGCGTTGATGATTACCGGTGCCAGGCAGATCGGTAAGACGACGTTGGTTCGTGAGTTCGCTAAACATCACTACAGGCGTTTTGCCGAGTTGAATTTTCTGGAAGATCCCAGAGCCGCATCGGTGTTCGACGGATCTCTGAGTGCGGATGCCGTTATCTCCAACCTCACTGCGTATCTGCAGACCCAACTGGAGCCAGGGCATACATTGATTCTGTTGGATGAAATCCAAGAGTGCCCATCGGCGCGTACCGCCATCAAGTTCCTAGTGGAGGACGGTCGTTTTGACTATGTGGAAACGGGCTCTTTGTTGGGCGTGAAGAATAAGCAAGTGGCTTCTTACCCGGTAGGATTTGAAGAGCAACTGCGCATGTATCCATTGGACTTCGAAGAATTCTGCTTGGCCAATGGTGTGCAGGAATCGACCATTGATATGCTTCGAGACCGCTTCAACGGGAACGAACCCGTCAGCGATTCGGTGCATGACACCATGATGCGCCTGTTCCAGGCGTATGTTGTAGTGGGTGGCATGCCTGACGTGGTTCAAAGGTATGTGGATACTCACGATATCGCGCAGGTAATCGCCTTGCAGTCCGACCTGTTGGCCTTGTATCGTCTTGACATCGCCAAATATGCGGATGATAAGGACAGAACGAAGATTCGGTCGATTTTTGATGCCATTCCTTCCCAACTCGATGACAAGAATCGTCGATTCGTGCTTGCGGATCTTTCTAAAAATGCTCGGCAGAATCGTTATGCCAGTAGCTTCCTATGGTTGGCGGATGCTGGTGTGGCCTTGCCCTGTTACAACGTCAAGGAGCCGGTTCCGCCATTGGAAGGCAACGGCAATCACAGCCTGTTCAAACTGTTTCTCAGTGATACCGGTCTGCTATGTACGGCATCCATGGGCGGCATCCAATATGATTTACTGCAGGGAAACCTTGACGTGAATATGGGTGCAATCACGGAGAATGTCGTGGCCCAGGAGCTACGTGCGCATGGTTTCGACCTGTATTATTTCAATACGAATCGTCTTGGCGAGGTCGATTTCATGGTGCAGAGTGGCAGAATCGTGTTGCCTGTCGAAGTGAAGTCAGGCAATGATTGGACAAAGCACAAAGCGCTGGATAATGTGCTTGCGGTTGATGATTGGGCGTTGAACAAAGCATATGTGCTGTGCAAAGGCAACGTTCGGCAGGATGGTCGGATTACCTACCTTCCGCTATATATGAGCATGTTCCTCGAACCGGAGCGTCGGCCGGAATCGATGATCTTCGATTTGGATCTCAGCGCCTTACGGCAATAGGCGAATACTTTATTCGAACCAAGCTTCGACTCGTTGGCATTGACCAATGATTCCGTTTGCTATGTGCCGTATCAGCATTCCTCTATTTGACTTTGTCTCTGGGGATGGGTCAAAAGATGATATTTCTTGTAAGCAGTTTTGCGCCGTTACTATAAAAGCGAATGGCAGGGTCTGGCTGAGTGCTTTAAGTGCGGAACGGCAGAATTCCCAATCATCCGCTCCAAACGGGGTAGTGAGCTTTTCCCAATGTTTGAGCTCGATTCTTTCGTAGTTGTATTCACCACCAATACTCATGGCCAGTTTGCGCTGTTTGCGCTGAGTTTGATAAGCGAACATGGATGCTATGTCGTAGAGTGGCGCAAATGTCGGTTTTTCGCCAACCGGCTCAAGCAATGCGTAATTCTTCGCATGGGCGTCGGTTCCCGCAATGAGGAAATTAATGACAAGCGCCATGTAGAACAACTTTATTTCTGTTTCATCGAGGCCGTTGGCCCGCATGCACTGAATGATATCTTGAGCGGAAGGACCTCCCTCGGATTGGTACTTGTTTGCGGTTGGATGCGCCGTCGCTTGGCAAAAATCTTCCTGATGGATTCGAGCGACGACAGAGCGGCCGTTGCGGTCCACGACCCTACGGTCCCAGCGCGCACTCACGAGTGCCGGAGTGCTGCCAAACGTTTTAAACGAAGTTTGCGCAACAGGGATTCCCATTTCATTTAAGGTCTTTAAACAGATGTATTCATTGAACGCCTGCTCATGCAAGGTATGTATGCCCGGCTTGATGATATGTGTCGTCGGTGCGGCTCCCTTTGCCGCATACCAAATTTCATCGATATGATGAAGTGCGATTTTGTCTTGTGCACCGTTCAGAGACCAATGTTCGTCTGAGACCTGCCAAGAAGCTTGATGTGTATCTGTGATGGCTTTGAGACGTTTCTCGCTTTCCTCTTCCGAGATCGGGGTGAGTGAATATTCGCTATTCTCAACTGATTCAAGTTGCTCTGGTAGTACAAATTGTGCTCCACCGGCGCAATCCAGACCGATTACGGTGAGCAGAGCGAAAGGATTGTTGCCGTTGACTCCGTGAAGCCGGCCAATTGTCCTGCGCATTTCTGGATTATCGGGTAGAACGCCGTCTATATAGGCTTCGACCGGACTGCCGGTCCATGGTTCCGATCTTCTTGGCAGGGATAGAGAAAGCTGCCCCGGTGCATGTTTGTCGTAAATGAAGGAATGTTTCCCGGCAGCGTTTTCCTGTAAAACGCCGATTCTTTGTCCTTCAAGTAGCACGATAAGTGTTTTGTCGGTCATTGTCGCGTTTCTCCGTCATCCAAGTCGTTGTGGGTGCTTCTCTCAAGATCTTTGGCTTGCTGGGTGACCTGTTTTGATCTGTCTAGCATGACACTGTAGGTGTCGAAGAAGTCACGGTCATAAAATGCGAGGACGTTCTGCATCGTTTTGCTAAGTTCTTCAGTGAAATGTGGCTGTAAGGAACTGTTGAATTTCGCCAGGGCTTCCTTCAATTGGGTCATGGGAAGTGTCTCGACGGAGCTCGAAAGGCCTTTTGCAACCTGCGCGTAGGTTTGGCCTGATGGACTGGTTTCGGTTGGTGCAGGTTGTTTGACGTCCTGTCTTGGGCCGTCTTGTGGGGTGTCGGTGACGACATAGTTTACGGATATGCTCATTTTGAGGGCGGCCATGATTTTCAGGATTCTGGTGAAGCTGGGGTTGGCGATATGCCCGTGTTCCAGCTGGTTGATCCAAGGACGGGGGATTCCTGTGGCTGTTGCGAGCTCGGTCTGCGTCATGTTGTTGGCGATTCGCGCATCCTGCAGTGACGTGGAGAGCTGTGTGAGAGAGCTGATCTCCGTTTGAAAATCGGTCATCTTCCGTCCTGTTCGATTTTCCGTACATCCATATTGTTGTTTGAATAATCAAACATTATCATATATTTGATGTTTGGATAATCGAACATATCGTTTTTTGTTTGATTATCCAAACATTCGATAGTTCGTTGCTTGTTGTTTGCGAGAGCCGGACTGATTCGTCGATGGATGACGTGTTCAAACGTGTTCCGGTTATGGTCGGATCAGGGCTGCACCCGGCACTGAGATGTCGGATACAGTGTCGACGAAGATCGAGAGGCGGGTGCTGCCGAAATTATGCCCGCGTCTTATTCCCGCGGATCGCTCTGATTTGAGGAAGGCTAGTGGCAACGTGGGTTATCTGAATTGCTGTTACCAATACCGTACATACGCAAGAAACGATATTCCAGCCGGTAATCTGCCAAGATATTGCCGATGCCTGAAAGACGAGCAGCGCGAGAGTGGGTGCCAGATAGCGCCATCCAACTGTAATCCGGATATATCGTCCGGCATCAACGACTCGCATCATGAACACCAGCATCTGCCCTAAGGCAGAGGCGATGCACGCTCCCGTTGTTCCTAATACGGGAATGAGGAGAGGAGTTAGAACTACGCACGCAATTGCCCCGAACATCGTGGTTTTCATGACAAAGGAGGTGTGCATTGTGGTCGAATAGACCGTTCCATAGAACGACGCGAACACACTGAAGAGATTGGAAATCAGTAGGATGCTGATCATCGGCCATGCAGCATAGGTTTCTCCCTGCAGCATGATGGATGCTATGAAAGGCGCGAAAAGCGATAGCAACGCGCACATCACGGTAAGTGCGGCTTGCAGGGCGCAGAATACTGAAGAGAAGAATTTTCCAAGTCCTTTGCTGCCGGATTCTTGATATGCGGATAATTGCCATGCTTGCTGAAACACCATGTAGGCAGTGTTGAGAAGACCAGGAATTTTAGAAGCGGCAGCGAACATGCCCGATGCTGCAATGCCCAGCATTCCGGTAATGAACAGTCGATTGATGCCCGAGCTCAACCACCAAAAGAGATTGTTGGGAATCAACGGGAGCGCATAGATGAGCATAGGACGAATGATCTTCCATGAATCGTTCACGGCGAGTTTCGTCATACGCCTGGCTCCGCTCAGGAAGGCCTTTGCCAGCCCTCCAAAACTCATGTAGAGCATGATTGCAAGCATTGGGCCGACTGATACCGAAATAAAGTATCCGGTGATGCCCATCCCCAGTTGCCCGATGGAAATACAAGCAAGAACAAGCGTGGTGACAGAGGAAACCCCGGCACATATTGGAATGAGTTTCACCTCACCCATGCCTCGGGCGACTTCGCCGCAAAGATTCATAATCGCGCTGGTCGCATAGGCAAGGATGAACCATGCTGTGTAATTACCGAGGCCGCCAAAAGCATCCAAGTCAAGAATCGGAGAGAAAAGCGTTACCAGCACTACGGAGAGAAGCGTTATCGAAATCGATATCGCAACATATTCATCCTTTTTATCTTGGTCACCCACAATAAAACGAACCGCTGCCTCCGCGATGGAGAATGTCGCAAGAGGCATTGCAAGGTTGATGACCGTGAGGGACATGTCGGTAAGACCGTATTCCCCGGCACTCATGTAGTAGGTGTATAGGGGAACCAGGAAAAAAGTAATCAGTTTTGTCGCCACGGCATTGATCGCGAATAAAACGGTATTGAGAACCAGCCGTCTGTACTTGCCCATCCTAAAGCCTTGCCATTTCAGATAAAACGTCAATTAAGCCAATAACATTCGTCGACGTATTGCGTCAGAACACTCGAAGGCATGCATGCTTCGCTTCTTGGTCATGCGTCACGATCATCCGACATTGCGAGTTACTCGTTCAATGCCTTATTTCCGTCCGGTGAATAACGAAGCGGCCTGACGTGCGTTCCCGGCACCGATCACTCGTTTGATTGATTGCTTCATACGCTTCTTTACCGATTCAGAAAAAGAAAGCATCTGATTCGCCTCAATCAATCTCTGATATGCTTCGTTCTCATTGTCGTCAGACACGAACACCTCCAAAACAACGGGTTTGGAGGAATCTGCGAGGAACGCTTCGCTCAGTTGTTCGAATTCATCCATCGATGAAGCGCTCATATAGGTGAATCCACAGTCGCTAGCCCAACCTGAGGCGGTCTTGAAATGTCCGCCGGCTGCGATGTAACGATCCACATCCTCGTCATGGCCAACGCCTAATTTGAACTCGAATCCGCCATTATTGTTGATCAACAGTATTCTGACATTGGGTTTCACGCCCCTGATCGACAGAGAGTTGATGTCATACAGGAATGCCAAATCGCCGGTGACCATAATGCACAGATCCTCCGTTGCAAAGCTCTGGCCGATAAGCGTGGACATGCCGCCATCGATGCCAAATGCTCCCACATTCGAGAAAAACGTTATGGAATCATCGAACGTAAAAAGTTCCCATACGCGCAGGCTATTGAGGATCGAAAGCTGGATGGTGCTTTGTACAGGAATACGCGATGACATGTATTGCGCGATGGCGGCATTCGAAAATGGCACCTGAACACGAGTCGTAACGTTCGAAAGCAGACCACGCCACTGATCGATATACGCATCGTCGTTACGAGCCTGATCATCCTCGACAGAGCATGCCCTTTCGAAGAAGAAATCTTCGGAACACTGGAACACCTCGGTAAGCTTGTCGTATGTGTCAACGACGTTGCCATCTTCGGCGATACGCCAATGCTCAATGGAGGCGAACTCCGGTTTTGAAATCATTCTGTACAACGGGTAGTCGCCGGTCTGGCCACCAATGGTAATCATGATATCCGGCGCCATTTGGCCGAATGTCTCCATGCTCAGCGAAGACATCAGCATGTTCGTGGCGACACAGTATGGAGAATGGAAGTTCGACAACAGATTCGCGTATACGACTGCTCCCCAGCGCTCGCAGAAATCGTTGATGAGCTTGTGTGTGCGTGCGTTGAAAGGACGATGCTCGCCAATGACGACCATCACTTTTTTCCCCTTCAGCGGCAGATTCCAGCGGTCTTCCGTTCCGTGCCTTTGCACGCATCGCAGGATCGGCTCCTCGTTTCCTAAGGGAAAGTCAAGCCACGGAACACACAATTGAACCGGTCCAAACCCATTGTGAGTAAGCTCTTGGATGGCCTGATTAGCCATTCGAATGCTGTGATAGACATCGTTGACATCAGAAATATACGGTAGCGTAAATGATTTCTTGACGCTGTCGGCGGGCAATGACCCTTGATCGGGTGCCTGCATGTATTCCTGATAGGTGAAACGAGGATGTTTTTGCATGGAGATGACAAACAGCGGAACGCGTTTGTAGTAGGCTTCGGTGAGCCCCGGAACATAATTTCGCGTTGCTTGGGCGCTGGTGCAGCACAAGGCGACCGGGATGCCGGTCTGAAGATAGATGCCAATGGCAAAGTATGCTGCACTCCGTTCATCGACAACGGAATGACAGGTGAAGAACGGATCGTTCTGCAAGGCCTTGATGAAGGCGATGTTGGTTCCTCCGGGACTGATGACCACGTGGTTGATTCCGTTTGCTTTCAGTAGACGTGTTACGATGCTGATGTTTTCCATGTTATTTGGCATAGCGTTCTCCAATTGTTCCTAAAAGAATCAGTTTTTCAGCGAATAGCCGCCGTCAAGCACAACGGTTTGCCCCACCATAAAATTGCAGGCGCCGCTCAACATGAATACAACGAATTGCGCAATCTCTTCGGGAAGCGCCACCCGCCCGAGCGGGTTCTGATTACAGTAGCCGTTATCGCCCTGCTTCATGGCAAAGCCTTGCATTGCGGTTTTCACCACGCCTGGCGCAACGCCATTCACAAGCACGCCATAAGGGGCCATCTGAAGACCGAGTCCTACCGTCAGGCCGCGTATGTCCCATTTGGACATGCGATAAGGGTAGATGGCGCCGACGAATCCTCCCTGTGAAGAGATATTGACGAGATGACGGTAGGAATGTGAAGGGTGTTCCATCCAATGTTTGCAAAAAGCCTGAGAGACGAAGAACGTACCGCGGCTGTTGGTCTCGTATATCCGATTCCATTCATCGACACTTACGTTCGGAAAGAACTCATGCGGTTGCATGCCGGCATTATTGATGACTGCGTCAACATGTCCATCGAGCAGATCGACGCACTGCGCGACTTTGGCGTCGGCTTGTGAGGAGTCGGCTATGTCCCATACGAGATAGCGCATCCGTTTTTCATCCAACTTCGCTGCGGCCGTCTTGAGTTTCTTCTCGTTCCGGCCTGTGATGAGAACTGTCGCACCTGATTCGACGCACTGCTTCGCAATGGCGAATCCGATGCCTGATCCTCCTCCGGTGATGACAATGCGTTTTCCCGATAAGGCATCATGATTTTGGATTTGATTGAGCGCGATGGTGTTGACTCCGCCTGCTTTAAGCGTTTGGACAAACGCAGAGCAGGCGCGTGACAATCGTAGGGCGGCTTTACCGACTTGTTTGATCATGCGATTCCCAATCTAACGCCCTGAGTCGGCGGCTAATACGGAGTGATCCAGCCAGGTTTTGAGGTCGGTGGAGAACGCGTCAAGATTCTGTTTCGCCTTGTCGAGAGCGAAACGTTGTGCCTCGCGCAATTCCGAGGGGTTGTCGAGATATTGCAGCGTCACCTTGATGGCTTCTTCTGTGGACAGCTTTCTGCCATTGATTGAGAAAGGATATCCGATTGACTCATACAGCCCCTCGAATTTTGGACTGTACGAGAAGGGCAGGGTCGCCACTCCGGAAGAGAATGCACCGACTGTGGCATGCATTCTTGCACCGGAAAAAACGTCCATGTTGGAGATATAGCCTTTTGCCTGCATCGGTGATTTGAAGTCCGGTGCTAGGATGCAATGCTCATACTGTTCTGACAGTTCTTTGCATATGGGGGAGTCGCACTCCGGATACAGGCTGCCCACCACGTGCGGGATGAGGTGAACGGTATAGCCCCGCTTGGTGATTTCGGGAATGATCTGCTTGATGTACTCACGGTAGTTAACCGTCAGACCGAATTGGTTGGACTCCGTATATCCGCCAGTCCAAAGCAATCCCGATACATTTAGGCCGAAGCGCGGGCCATGGTCCTTAAGCTGCATTTGATCTTTTGGCAGGGCAAAAGCCACATCTGTCGTGGTAATTACGTCCGTGCCGGTCATGTCTTTGACCAATCTTGCGGATTTCTTATCGCGCGCATAAACTCTATCCGCCGATACTATGAGCCATCGGGCGATCCTTTTGACCAGCCCACTGTTGAATGGGCCGTATGTTTGTGGACCCAAGACAAGGCATCCTGTTTTTCTGATGGCCACGACCTTGAAGAATGAGGTTAGAGCGAATCTCTTGAGCCCGTAGATGTCCGAGAAGCTGTCTCCTTCCGTGAAATCAATGACCACATCACTGTGCGCGATCTTTTGTCTTGCTAGTTTCATTGAGGCTAGATTTTTGAATGAGTATCTGATTACTTCTTCGGTTACCCAGCTTTTTTTGACGGCAACATAGTCAGCACAATCAACATTCGATAGAACGGCGAGTTTGAGTTGTGTTCCGCTACCCTCAAACATCTCCAGTAGCAGTTCACGGAAAGCATATGCCAGAGCGCTGCATCCAAGATTAGGGGAACTGAAGCTCAAACCGCATAGAACGATACGGATAACGTTTTTATTCATTCGGTAACTCCTTTTTGCGTTAATTTCGTCGTATATAATTAGGTGTTGTTGCTCATATGTTTTTGTAGAGCGTTATTTGTTGTTGAGAATTTGTGAGAGAAGAGTAAGAGCTCAACGAAGACCAACCATATATATTGCAGGTTATATGTGGCCCCCATCAAGGCTATAATGATAAAAGCAACCGTGATTTTTGAATTGTTTATTCTGAGATTATCGATTCCTTTGATGAACCATAGATAAAAGAGAATCAATCCTATTGCTCCGAAATTTAAGAGTATGTTAACGAAATCACACTCTACAATCCAAATTTGGCCAGAGTACTGTCCAGTGACTGCGGAGTAAGGGAATCCTGACGTGTTAATACCGTATCCGAAGAGAAAAGTAATAATGGAACCGAAAAGTAGAACCTTGGAAAGATTGGTGAAGTAGCCTAGATGGGCAGAAGTACTCGAGTCCAGTGAGGATGTCTCATTCAATAAACCTGATATGCGATATGAGAATACATCCCAGAGTCTGTTGACCTGCTGACTTATAAATGCTGACGACTGATATAAGAAGACGACAAATGCTAAGAACAGTAAAAGTCCGAATAGAATTGAAGTTATCTTTTTACGTTTATTGATTAATGATTCCAAATTACGGGCATACTGTAGCATCATGAATGTGACGCACAATGTTATTCCGATGGTCAGAGTTGCACTTTGCGTTAGAACTGCGCCGATAACAACTGCGAGCTTTGTGATTAATTTATCTTCTAAGAAAAAACCTAGAAATATGATAGGCGCGATTCCTCCTGCATTCCAGCAAAGGCCTGTGGGTACATACCCCGTACCCTTAAATTGAGATGCTTTTTCGACAATTTTGAATATATCAACAAAGATTAACTTGTTAATATCGATCTTTAAGAAATTCCAGGAAAAAGTTTGAATAATTATCCATAAGACTTGTATCCTGCAAGACCATTTCAACCCATCCAGTAAAGAGTGGATGTAAGAACCGTCCGATCTACCAGATGTGATAGAGGTTGCCAGTACAAAAATTGCATAATAATTGATTAATCCTTTAATATTGTTTAGAATATATCCGTCAGATAATCCTAAAAATAACGATATGATGGCGGAAATCGTCGCAACAGCCAAAAATGGTAGGAAATTGGACCTAGTGTCAATCCTGACTATTCCGGTAATGAATCCGCATGCAAGCAAGCCGTAGGTCATTAAAAGAAAAATAGATATTCCGCCGACCTGCAGGATTACAAAACTTGAAAGTAGTCCAAGTAGGAATAATATCTTATCATTATAGATAAAAACCTTCTGAATTTGCTTAGTGTGTATACGACTAGACATATATCAGCTCGCCGATTATTTGGATTATTCCCTGTTTGAGGAATCTTCCTTCAATTACCCTGCTGACGCGAGATACCTTATGCATCGAAGGTAAAGCGATGAATTTATCCAAGGTTTTAATTTGAACTTGTGAGAGTGCTTCTTGGTATTTTCTTCTAAAAGCAGCGGCTTGGGAATGCGCCATTTTCAGGGTTTGTCGTACGTGAGCACTGCCGGAAAGTCTCTTCAAAATAAAACCTAGGGTATTGACTTTGGTGGCGCCTACAACATTGTCTCCGTGCTGACGATACTTAATCGTTGTTTCTGAGACGTGGACGATTTTTCCTAGAGTAGCTGCGACAAGAGTAATCCACCAATCGTGCATCGCGACCGCAGGATCAGCAAGATCAAGCAACTCATTGAGCTTGGAATTCCAACACATCGTACATCCAGTAACGTTATTTTGTACGAGGAGATGTGGTAAATCTGTGACATCAGGGTTCAATGCTCTATAGGCAAAAAAAGAGTCGCCAAGAGTCTTTAGATTTTCATCTACAACCTCTAGATCTGTATGAACTAGAATTGGTCCGTCAAAAATCGCTTCCGTCTTTTGCATTGTTGCGAGAGTAAGCTCTATTTTCTCGGGCTTCCAGTAGTCATCTTGGTCGGAAAACATATAGTAGCGATGAGGATTGTGTATGGTGACCCATTTTTGAATCGAAGCAAAATTTGCTTTTGAGCTACCTCCTCTTAATTTTTTATCATCGATATTGACGATTCTATCTGGGTACTTTTCTGTATAACGTTTAATGATGCTTGCTGTAGCATCGATTGAATTGTCATCTCGAATATAGAGGGTCCAGTCTTCGAATGTTTGAGAAACAATCGATTCGATTTGTTCTTCGAGATATTTGGCACCATTGTAAGTAGCCAACATTATGGCAACGCTAGACATATAATACCTGTTCACTAGTTCGGAAGATAACTATTTGTTTATCAAGCATGGAAGTGCGTCAATCAATAGCGGATTTGTCTCAAATTGTTATTCCTCCATGCCATTGACGAATACCTGTTCGTATTCGTCTGCGATGTGTTGCCAGCTGTAGGCGTTCCGGATGCGTTGCGTGGAGAGTCTGCCCAGCTCGGTGATCTCCGCAGCGCTCATGCGGTCGGCGCGGTCGATCAGCCCGGCCAGATCGCCCAGCTGCTTGCTCCAATAGAGGGCGGAATCCTCGGCAACCTCGCGGTTGAAGCCGACGTTCAACAGCAGGTTCAGGTCCGTGGAGCCGAGCGCCTCGAGCAGGCTCGGGTTGGTGCCGCCGACCTCATGGCCGTGGAAGTATGCGTACGCGTTCTCGCGGATCTTCATGAGGAGTTCCTGGTCGTATACGGTGCCCACGAACTTGATGCGCGGATCCCGGTCGAAACGGGTCTTCTCCTTGAGCTCCTCCAGGAACCTGTCGCTCACATTGGTGATGAGCGCGAAGTCGCGCTCGGACCCGCTTTGCATGAACTCGCGGATCATGGTCTCGTAGTTGTTTTCCGGCACGAAACGTCCGACCACCAGGTAGTAGCCCTTCGGGCTGAGGCCTTTCTCCGTATACCAGCCAAGCAGTTTCGGGTCATCGTCCGCCAGTGAGCTCTTGCGGGTCTCGGCGCCGTATGCGATGAACGTGGTTTTCGGATTGTACTTGCCGTACTCGTCGTGGATGTACTTCTCGATGTTCTTGCTGTCACAGATCAGCAGGTCGCAGTGCTTGGCCATGAGTTGTTCGGAGATCTTCCAATACCTGCGTACCGGTGCGCTCCACTTGGCGCGCATCCACTCGTGGCCGTCCGGGTTGATGTACAGCTTGCCACCGAGCTTGCGGATCACGCGATGGAAGTGGGCTGCGAACGGTCCGATGCGGCATGCGAGAACATAAACAATCGGATGCGGGATGCGATTCGCGCGGATGTAGTTGACGCAATGCTGCAGTGCGGCCACGTCATAATAGATGGCTTGCGCCGGGCCAATATCAGGTACCTTCACGTTGAAGCAGTCGGCGTTGTGGTATTCGAAGGTCTTGGAGTCCTTGGCCTTGCAGGCCACGTGATACTTCAGCAGGGGGACGCTTTGATGGTATTCGGTCAGCCGATCCACAAAGGTCTCGTATCCTCCATAGTTACCCGGGATGCCCTTTGATCCCACAACGAACACATGTTGAACGCCGTCTGATGTCTCTACATAGCGGCCGTTATCGGCGCTGCTCGGCATACAGTAACCCTTTCGACCTCTGCTTCATACTCAGAAAAGCGCCAAACCCCTTGTCTCCAAAGGCTATCCAGACCTGACTGCACTTCTCTCAGTAAACTATGTCCATTATGGTTTCCCCTATAGACGGGTGAATCTGGTTCCGGTTTTCCCGGACGAGACTACAACGAATGATTCCATCGAACATCTCTAAACACAATGATTTTCGGCAAAAACTACAGTTTGTAGAATTTTTTTCATCAGTCTTTTAGATAAAGTGAAAATTAGCCGATAACGGCCGTTATGTTGGCTTTTTTACCGGAATTTTTCCTAAAATGGGGTGTGTCCGATGAGGACATGCCTTGTGGAATTCGATGGTAACGCCGGCGCCTCCACCTCTCATGCGTAGTTGGGAAGCGCCGACGGCCGGCGGCGTATGCATAATGCATACTGCTGACCGGCCGTTCGGCTGTATCATCTCAGCTTTCGGCGGGAAATGGGAGCTCGGATGACAGCGACGATTGCGGTTGCGGACAAAAGAAGCGCGGCCGCAAAGATCATCGGGAGCGTGACGATGCCGGTTTTCGGCATGCTGCGGCTGATGGATTGTTGAGATGGAGCTGCGGGCGTCTCCCTAGGGGTTTCACTGGGTTCGGCTGGGGGAGTCGTTGGCTCCTTGGGTTCCTCAGGTTGAGCTGGTACTTCAACCGGCTTGATAATCACATTCACCTTGGCGGCGATATGGTCTTCCGTTGCGGTGCGCGACTGCATCTTTTCGGAGGTGATGCGTGCTGCGGTGATGTCGACATCCTGATTCGCTCCGGCGAATGCGGTACCGCCTTGCACCGCTTGCGCAGCCAAGCCGATCTGCTTATTAAGCGCCGCAAGCTGAACCTCATCGACATCAAGTCGGTAATCAGCCAGTGCATTCAATCTCGTACCGGTCTGTTCAAGCAAGCTGGAGGCGGTGAACTCGGGCGTATCCGCGCTCGCGGTCAGCTCGAGTTGCGGAATATCGCTGATGATTCGCAATGCAGTGGTTTCGTACATGCCGTTCTCTGCCTGAGCCAGACCAGTGGCAAGTTGCAGATATGAGGTTAGGTTCGATACGTCGGAAAACGATCCGTGCAGTATCTCCAGCGTATCCAATCCTGCGGGAAACGTTCCGTGAAACATGCCGCCGCCGATTTGTACGTATCCGAGATAATCGGCAGCACCGACGCGTTCGACAATCGTGGGCGCACTGAACGTGCCGTGCTCCAAGTAAGCTTCCGCCGTACCTTCGCTGTCTTCGCCGAATTGCATCAGTGTATGGCTGGACGTGAACGTACCGTTCTCGACGATCAGCGTGCCCCAGCACAGTATGGCCGACTCGGTGCCTCCGGCGACGGTGCCGGAGCCGGTTATGGTTAGCGTGGTATCGGCGGGAATGCTGATTGCGGGGCCACCGCTTGCCGCAAGCGTATGCCCGTCGAGATTCAGAATTGCGGTATCGGCATCATCGGGAAGCGTGAAATCGATGCTTTCGGTGACGTCCGTAAGCAATGTGATGGTCGAGTCGCCGTTGCCGACATGTTGGATTGCCGCCTGCAGGCTGGCATATGTGTTGCCGCCGACCTGTGCCACGGCTGATGGAGGAGCGTCGGCCCATGCGGCAGCCGTATGGCCAGGAAACAGCGCAAGGGTGCAACACAGCATCATGAACATGAAAAACATACGATTATTGGCGATTAATTGTTGCATGATTATTCTTTCTGTATGGCGCACGAAAATATGAATTCATGAATCAAATTCGTGCGTCGAATTGATGGTAATGTGCTCGCAAAAGCGAGAGAATGAAAAGGCAAGCACAGCGCTGTACTTGAATTAAGTATATCAAAAGATGGTTGACGGGGGATAATTACGGGGGTTTATATTTCTATTTTTTTCAGGAAAATAAACGTTTTTGAGAGTGGAGTGGTGATGGAGCAATTTAGATTAGGGTGAGAACTTCATTTCGTATCATTATCTGGCTATTTCTCTTATGAGAATACGTTTGGGTGGAATGAAATATCGCTTTTGATGGTTTGCGCGAAATATCACGTTGTTGAAAAAAGTACGGTAGGGTGGTGTGGGAATAGGACGCTGTAAAATCGGGGGCATGACAGAAGAGACCTTTACCCCTAGGAACATCATCGTGACCGGTGGCTGCGGCTTCATCGGATCGAACTTCGTACATTACGTGGTCAATAATCATCCGGATGTGCATGTCACCGTATTGGACAAGCTGACGTATGCAGGCAATCCTGAGAACATCGCCGGACTTCCGGAAGACCGCGTGGAGCTGGTCGTAGGAGATATCTGCGATGCGGATCTGCTGGATCGCATCGTGCCGGGGCACGACGCAATCGTGCATTATGCGGCGGAATCGCACAACGACAACTCCATCGCCGATCCCGAGCCGTTCCTGCACACCAATGTGGAGGGCACGTTCCGTCTGCTCGAAGCAGTACGTAAGTATGGCATCCGCTACCATCACGTGAGCACCGACGAGGTGTACGGCGATCTGGCGCTGGATGATCCGGCGAAGTTCACCGAGTCCACCCCATACCATCCGAGTTCGCCGTATTCGTCGACGAAGGCGGCATCCGACCTGCTGGTGCGTGCATGGACTCGCACGTACGGACTGCGCACGACCATTTCGAACTGCTCGAACAACTATGGTCCATACCAGCATGTTGAGAAGTTCATTCCGCGTCAGATTACGAACATTTTGGAAGGCATTCGCCCGAAGCTGTACGGCAAGGGTGAGAACGTGCGCGACTGGATCCACACCGAAGACCATTCCTCCGGCGTGTGGACGATTCTGACCAAGGGCCGTATTGGCGAAACGTATCTGATCGGTGCGAACGGCGAAAAGAACAACATCACCGTGTTGCGCATGATCCTGAAGATGATGGGGCAGAGTGAGGATGCGTTCGATTGGGTGAAGGACCGCCCGGGCCACGACCGTCGTTATGCGATCGATTCGACGAAGCTGCAGACGGAGTTGGGTTGGACCCCGACCCACACGGATTTTGAATCGGGACTCAAACAGACGATCGATTGGTACACCGAAAACCGCCAGTGGTGGGAGAAGACCAAGGCCGCGACCGAAGCGCGCTACAAGGCCCAAGGTCAGTGAGGCTTGGCAAGGATTGGGTGTCGGGGGTTCGAGTCCCTCATCGCCCAATCCGTCGTATCCGCATTCGAATGGTCTGATGGAGAGATGGGAAATATGGATTTTGAGAAGGAACTGAAGGTCACGGAGACGAACATTCCGGGCCTGCTGGTGTTTGATCTGCCTGTGCATGGAGACAATCGCGGTTGGTTCAAGGAGAACTGGCAGCGAGCGAAGATGCTGGAACTGGGCCTGCCGGATTTCGGACCGGTGCAGAACAACATTAGCTTCAACGCGAAGAAGGGCGTGACGCGAGGCATCCACGCCGAACCGTGGGACAAGTACATCTCCATCGCGACGGGCGAGATCTTCGGTGCGTGGGTGGACCTACGCCCAGGCGAAAGCTTCGGTCAGGTGTATACGACCCGATTGGATCCGTCGAAGGCGATCTACGTGCCGCGTGGCGTAGGCAACAGCTTTCAGGCCCTTGAAGACGGCACCGCGTATACGTATCTGGTGAACGCGCACTGGAGCCTGGAACAGAAGAAGACCTACACTTTCGTGAACCTCGCCGACCCGGAACTGAACATTCCGTGGCCGATCCCACTTGAGGAATCCGAACGAAGCGAAGCCGACCTGCATCATCCAATGCTTAAGGACGCCAAGCCCATGGCGCCGCGTCGCACGATGGTGACCGGTTGCAACGGCCAGCTCGGCCACGCAATCCGCGACTACGTGGAGACCCACGGTCTGCAAGGCTTTGAATTCAACGACATCGACACGTTCGACTTCTCCGACCCGACCCAATACGACCAGTTCGATTGGAGCCTGTACGGTACGATCATCAATGCCGGTGCCTACACGGCCGTGGACAAGGCCGAAACCGACGAAGGCCGACCCATCGCATGGAAGGCGAACGCGCAAGGACCGGCCCTGCTGGCCGGAATCGCCAAGGAACACAACATCACGCTCGTGCACGTAAGCTCGGACTACGTGTTCGACGGCGTCGAGAAGGAGCACAGCGAGACCGAGGCGTTCGCGCCGTTGGGTGTGTACGGGCAGACCAAGGCCGCCGGCGACATCGCCGTGGCGAACGTGCCTCGCCACTATATCGTACGCAGCTCGTGGGTGATCGGTGAAGGCCATAACTTCGTGAAGACCATGATGATGCTCTCCGATCGCGTGGCCGACCCGAACGACCAGCTCAATGAGGTGACCGTGGTGGACGATCAGTACGGCCGGCTCACCTTCACCACAGATATGGCCGAGGCGATTTTCCACCTGCTGGATACGAACGCCGAATATGGCACGTATAACCTGACCGGTTCCGGTGCGGTGAAGTCCTGGGCGGACATTGCCAAGGCGGTGTTCGATGAAACGAATGGCAACGGCGACAAGGTCAAGCCGATTTCGACCGACCAGTATTTCGCGAATGCGAAGAACCCGGTCAGTCCGCGCCCGACCAATTCGGCGCTGAACCTCGCGAAGATTGAACGGACCGGTCTGAACGTGCCGGATTGGGAAGAATCCCTGAAGGCATATGTCACCAAGGAACTGAAGAACTGAACCCGTCTCCTTCGTCGAAGGGACGCCATAGGTAAGGAGAAGTCAATGAAGGGCATCATTCTGGCGGGCGGATCCGGAACCCGTCTATACCCGTTGACCACGGTCACGTCGAAGCAGTTGCTGCCGGTGTATGACAAGCCGATGATCTACTACCCGCTCAGCGTGCTGATGATGGCCGGGATCCGTGACATCCTGATTATCTCCACGCCGAAGGATCTGCCGAACTTCGAAAAGCTGCTGGGCGACGGTTCGCATTATGGCGTGAACTTTTCCTACAAGGTGCAACCCAGCCCGGATGGCCTGGCGCAGGCATTCCTGCTGGGTGAAGAGTTCATCGACGGAGAACCGTGCGCGCTGGTACTGGGAGACAACATCTTCTACGGCAACGGTTTGGGCGCCACGCTGCGCGGTGCGGTACGCAAGGCGGAGTCCGGCGAGGGCGCAAGTGTATTCGGCTATTATGTGGACGATCCGGAACGTTACGGCGTAGTTGAGTTTGACGAGAACAAGAAGGCCATCTCGATCGAAGAGAAGCCGGCCAGGCCGAAATCGCATTACGCGGTGACGGGCCTGTACTTCTACGACGAACGTGTGGTCGATTTCGCCAAGCAGGTCAAGCCGAGTCCGCGTGGCGAACTGGAGATTACAGACCTCAACCGCATGTATCTCGATGCGGGCGCGTTGAACGTGCGTACGCTGGGCCGCGGGTATGCGTGGCTGGATACGGGCACGATGGATTCGCTGTTCGAGGCGGGTGAGTTCGTGCGTACCGTGCAGCATGCGCAGGGCCTGCCAATCGCCATTGTCGAGGAGATTGCCTACGAGAACGGGTGGATTAGTCGTGGGCAGCTTGTGGAATCTGCCGAACGGTACGGTAAAAGCCCGTACGGCCAGCACTTGCAGGGTATTGCCGACGGTGAGATCATGCTCGTGCCCAACACCGACAAGCGGTGACTTCACCCCCTGTGAGGGGACATTCTAAAATAGGCTTTTGATTTGCACACATGAGATGGAGAATCCAGTGATTTCTGCAGAGAACACTAACGCTCAGCAGGTTGTCGTGCCGCAAGGGGCATCTGAAGAGACGGATAACGGCATCACCCTTATGGGTCTGCTGACAATCATTCGTAAGCATATCGTCACTGCGATTATCGCATTCGTGGTGGTAGTCGCTGGTGTGAGCATCTACACCTTCCTGGCTCCGCCGAAATACACGGCGACGGCTCAGACCATGGCTACCTATAACGCCTCGCAGGAAGGCGCCGACATCAGCCAACAGAGCACCGGCGGCAGCTATATTTCCAATCAGATCACTTCATATCCGACGCTGGCCACCACCGAAAAGGTGCTCAAGCCCGTTATCAACGAGCTCGGTCTTGATGAGACCGTTGCGGAACTGGCCGGTCAACTGACCGTCACCAACCCCACCAATACGGCGTTCGTAAATATCTCAGCAGTGGACGGCGATCCGAAGCAGGCCGCCGACATCGCCAACGCGGTGGCCGAATCCCTGCAGGACGTCATCCAGAACGATTTGTACTCCACCTCCGACAAGTCGCCGGTGAAGATGTCCATCGTGCAGAAGGCCCAGACGCCGACCTCGAAGAGTTCGCCGAAGACCGCGCTGTATCTTGCCGTCGGTGTGGTTTTGGGCATTATCGTGGGTGTATTCGCCGCACTGATCAAGGATTTGCTGAACACCAAGGTCGAGGATGCTTCCGACGTGCGTGGCGTGGTTGGTTCGTCCGCATTGGGCTCCGTGCCGCAGGATGAATCTCTTACCGAAAAGCGTCCGGTCATCGTATCGCAGCCGAACGGTGCCATTGCCGAGGAATTCCGCCGCATCCACACGAATATCGAATTCCTGCAGACCGACAAGACCAGTGGCGTCGGGCAACTGATCGTCATCACCTCCACGTCGCCGTCCGAAGGCAAGACCACCACTGCCATCAACACTGCGGCCGCTCTGGCCGAAGATGGCGCGAAGGTGCTGCTCATCGACGCCGATCTACGTCACCCATCCGTGGCCCATCATCTTGGACTCGAAGGCACTGCCGGACTGGCGCACGTGCTTTCCGGCCAGATGACCCCGAAGGATGTGGTGCAGAACTATTGGAAGCAGAGCTTGCACATTCTGCCTGCGGGTAAGCGCCCGGCCAATGCTGGTGTGTTGCTGGGTTCCGAAACCATGAAGCTTATGGTGGAGCAGGCACTCACCCAGTATGACTATGTGGTTATCGATACCGCCCCGCTGAGCGTATCCAACGATGGTGCCGTATTCGGTCGTTGGGCCAAAGGCTTGGTGCTCGTCACCGGTCGTGGTGTGTGCGAGAAGAAGGAGTTGCAGGAGGTCGCCGATACGCTTCATACTGCTGAAGTGCCGGTGCTCGGCTTCATCTTCAACTTCGCCGACCCGAAGAAGGTCCACTCGCATTCGAATTATTACTACTATTACGAAGACGGGGCGCCTCGCAGTACCCATAAGGGCAAGAGGCACTGATTGCCGTTGTTGCGGCTCCCGTCGATTGGCGGGAGCCCTTTCATATGCGTTCTGGCATATTGTGAGCAACGGAATATAAACTAGTGACTTAAGAGCCGGTATCGGCAGATGCATACGGAATTGAGGATGTATGGGTAACGACGAGCATGACTCCAAGCCTGTTGAAGGTGCGTTGGCCAGCCGCTCCCGTGATATCGTCGATACGTTCTGGGATATTCCGCCGCTGAGCTTCTCCGAGTCGGAATTCGCCACTGAGGAGCCGCTTTCCGAGAGTGGACGGGTCATCTCTTCCATGGGCAAAGCCGAACTTGACGCGGAGACCGAGAACGCCGCACCTGTGACGACCGTCACGGCACCTGCCGTCGAAACTCCGGTTGTGACTACCAAGGTCACGGATGTCGCTGAAACCATGCCGTTGGCGGATTCATCCATTCCGCTGGCGTTCGATGTGCCGTCCTCCGACAACGCTGCAGATGCCGCAGCCAAGACGGCTGGCTCCATCGAAGACATTTCCAACGACCCTGAACATGATCCGCTGAAACTCGTTCCAATCCTGCCTAAACAGCCATCGAATGCCAAAAAGATCATCATAGGAGTAATTGCGGCGATCATTACGGTGGCGGTGATTATCGGTCTGATTCTGACATGGCATAATCGTCAGACCTCACAGGAACGTCGCGCTGCCGTCACGACATGCGAACGAGCCAAAAACAAGTACGATTCCGCCAATACAAGTATGGCCGCTGCACTGAAGAAGGCGACCGCATTGCAGAGCACCACCGCCAATCAAGTGATGGACGCGCAGACGTTGACGAAGCTCAACGATGCGATCATTAAAGCGCAAAACGTGAAGACCATAGGCGGATGCGAAGCATCACAGTCCGATTCAGTGCTACGTCAGCATGCCCGCTCAATGAGCAAACAGATCAGTGGCATCAAGGAGACCACCAAAGCGCTGACTTCGGCGACCACGGCCGTGGCTGACAGCAAGGCGGCCAAAACGAAGCAGGACGCCATCGATCAAGCACGTAAGAATCTGCAGGACGCCATCGATGCCGCGCAGAAGCTACTGGATGGCAGCCTGTACAAGGTGGCCGACAATTCCACACGCGTGGCGCTGGAAAACGCCATCGACACCGCACAGGCGCTGATTGACGGCAACAGCACGGACACTAAGGCCATGCAGGACGCCGTCAGCGGCATAACCTCCGCTTCCGACAGTGTGAACGCCTCCATTGACGCGCAAAACCAGGCCAACACCAATACGAACGGCAACACGAACACCTACAGACGTGGCGCCACCACAACCGTACCTGAACCGTCGGCCTCCACCGAATCCGAATCGCCTTCGCAAAGTGCCACCGAAACACCGAAGGATGACGGTAGTTCGTCGACGACTCCTGTGGATCCGTCTCCAAGCCCCACCACACCATCGAGCTCAGGTACGTCCAACGACACCTCTGAATCCGACACTTCGGATTAAGGTGAATGAATTCCGACTGCCTCCCTTTTTGCTCGATACATAGTCGCACACCACCGACTTCAGGGGGGTATTTTTCTTGCAGGATTGTTGTGTTTCCTTAGATGATGCACCCGTATACCGTTGAGGCACCCGATTTCAGGGGACCTATGTGATACTGTGATATCAGCCGTTCGATGAATGAGGCGAAGAGAAGAGGACCGTATGCCCATGCAGGGTGAGGCAATCGAATTCGACGAGCATGCCCGTACGCAGGAGATTCATATGATTTCCTCGCATACGAACCGTCAGACATATGCAAAAACTCAGAATCAGGCATATTCCGGCCAACCTTCCACGTCTTTCGAACCAATGACCTTCTCCAATACGCCGTTCCCGACCGGAGACAAGGGTGGTATGCGGAGTCGGAGGGCACGCAACGCGGATCGGCGCCCACGATGGCGATATGCTTTCGTAAGTTGCATGGTCGTCCTCGACATCGCGGTGATGCTGCTGTCGCTGCTGATCAGCCTGCTGGTCAACGGTGAAGCATACGTCACCATCGTACGATCCATGCCGTTCGGGCTGTTCCTGTTCTGCTTCAGCTTGATTTGGGTGCTGTGCCTGGCACTTGCCGGCACGTACCATCGACATCTCATGGCGGATGGTTATGAACTGTATGCGAAGATCATCAATGCTTCGCTGCTCACCGTCCTGTTGTACTGCAGCCTGTCGTTCACACTCAATCTCGACCTGCCCCGTACCGCACTGATCACAGCACCGGTCATCGCGTTCTTTCTGGCGGTGATTGAACGTTGGCAGATGCGTATGAGCCTGCATCGCAACCGTCGGAACGGACGGTGCAAATACAAGACCGTGCTGGTCGGATCATCCGTCGGCATCAATACCGCCCTGCGCACCATGGCCGACTATTCCAATTGGGGCTATGAACCGATCGCAGTCTGCCCGATCGAAGCGGATCTGCATGAACCCGACGCCTACGTGGTCACCTCATTCGTACCGGATCCCAACATTCCCGGTGCCGACAAACTCAAGGTAATCCCGTTCAATTCGGCATTTCCGCGCACTTGCGAAAGCCTTGGTGCTCAGGAGGTGTACATAGCCGATGTGTTGTCGCGCGATTCCGAAATGCTGCATGGCATGTCCCTGGCCATCGAATCCTTGGGCATGGAATTGGCGTTGTCCGTATCGTTGGCCGACATCAGCGGCCATCGCCTGTACCTGCGTAACACCACGGAACAGCCCGTGCTGCTGGCCAGTCTGCCGCAATACACCAACTCCGCGTATGCGGTCAAACGCGTACTTGATATCGTTTGCTCGGCGCTTGCGCTGATCGTATTCTCTCCGTTGCTGTTGGGTGTGGCCATTGCCATCAAATTGGATGATGGTGGTCCGGTGTTCTTCTCACAGACGCGTATCGGATTGCATGGCCGCCCATTCAAAATGTATAAGTTCCGTTCCATGGTTACCAATGCCGAGGAGTTGAAGAAGAAACTCGCAGAGGAAAGTGGCCAGTCCGATCGTTTTATTTTCAAGATGAAAGACGATCCGCGCATTACCAAAATCGGTCATTTTATTCGAAAGACCTCACTGGATGAATTCCCGCAATTCTTCAACGTCTTGAAAGGTGACATGTCGCTGGTAGGGCCGCGCCCAGCACTGCCTGAGGAAGTGGCGCGGTACGGGTCATTATATTCGGCGCGACTGTTGGTCAAGCCCGGCATCACCGGACCGTGGCAGGTTTCCGGACGCTCCGATCTTTCCCAGGAGCAAAGTGAATATTTGGATGTTTCCTATATCGAAAATTGGTCCATTACTGGCGATTTGGCCATTCTTGCGAAAACAGTTTTAGTGGTATTCCGTGGAACGGGATCATATTAAATTCAAAAAATAATCCTATTCGAATTTGAATTACCGTTATTAAGCAGTACACTTATTAATAAATTTGTTTAAAACTGTTTTCGAATAGGAGTAAAGCATGTCGGTATTACAGGGTTTTGAGGAAGTTAATATGACTGCGCCGCGTGGCAAGCTCTCCATGTTGGTTACCAAGGATGTGGTGCGTTTCAACAAGGCGACCGCGATCGCACTCGGATATCCGGCGTATGTCAAGGTGCTGATCAACGACAAGACCAAGCAGTTTGCCGTCAAACCATGCAAGCAGTCCGATGCCAATGCCGTGAAGTTCAGCAAGCCGGAAGGCAAGCAGACCGCCTCCGTGAACATCAAGGATGTCATGGTTCTCGACTCCGTGTTGAAGTATTTCAAGCTTGATGAGCCTCAGGACGGACAGGTGACGTTCCAGTCCATGCAGGGAACCTTCTATCCGGAAGAGCGTGTGGCGATGTTCTCCGTGGCTGACGCCAAAGCGGGTGTGATGAAGAAGCGCGGCCGCAAGAAGTCCGAATCGGAAGAAGCCTGATGCTCGATTCCGCTGTCTGATCATCTGACAGACGAGGCGTTTTTTGGTGATGGAGCCTTACCGGATTGAACCGTGTCCAGGTAAGGCTCCATTGCTAAACGCGTGTTTAAACCTAGTTATCTCTTCCATCGCAATTCTGCTGTCATCTCTCATGACCGGTCCATGGCAGGTGTCTGGCCGTTCCGATCTGAGTACTACGGAGTCCGAGGCGTTGGATATGAGTTACGTGTGGAACTGGTCCGTGCTGGGCAACATGGCACTGCCGTTCGGTACCGTCGGTGCAGCACTCGGTCGTAAGGGTGCATGCTGAATTGGTATGAGAGGGGGTTTATCCGATTTTTAAATAGGGGTCTGTTCTTGTCAGAGTGGCCGGTAAGATAGCCTACGAAAGACTGAGCGTTTCTCGGCAAGTGGGGTGGAGTGCCCGCTTCAGTGTGAGAATGAGAGGGAACATGACTATATCGGACGTGCTGAGAGCCATCAAGAAGCACTGGATCGTGGAAATTGTGCTGTTCTGCGCGGTGGTGGGCGTTGTCGCGGGAAAAACATTCACGACCACGCCGGTGTATACGGCGAGCACCGAGATACTGGCACAGTATAGTTCCGCATTGTCCAGCGGAGATACGGCTACTTCGAACCAGCAGTATTCGAATGGGACGTCTCCGACCAGCCTGTACCCGAATCTTGTACAGTCCGATGAAGTATTGCAAGCCACCATAGACAATCTGGGACTCCACACCACGCCATCAGCTTTGCGCCCCAACGTTTCGGCAGTGTCTAACGACGCTTCGTCCATTATCTATATCTATGCTACGGATTCCGATCCGAAACAAACCGTGCGTATTGTCGATGAGCTGGTGAAGCAGCTGAAAAAACAAGCTGATGCGATGGCTGGCGTCAGCACTAACGTCTCCTTCGCTGTTATCCAAGCCCCGGTGGAACCTACCTCCGCTTCTTCTCCGAACGTGAAAGCGAACCTTGCCATCGGTATTGTTGCGGGTGCCATCATCGCGATGTTGGGTGCTGTCATCCGTGAGATGTTCGATAAAGGCATTAATGATGTTGCCGATGTGCAGTCCATCGTTCGTGATCCGATGCTCGCTTCCGTGCCAAGAACACACACGGTGTCCGATGGCGTTCCTGCTGTTATTGCCAAGCCTCGTGGACGTGCGGCAGAGGAAATCCGTCGTCTGACTACAAACATCTCTTTTGTCACTCCGAAAGATTTGAAGCAGCCGAACGTTATCATCGTTACCTCCGCCAACCCCCGTGAGGGTAAGACGACGGTGTCGGTGAACATGGCTGTCTCGTTCGCTGAAAAAGGCAAGAGTGTGCTGCTTATTGATGCTGATGTGCGTCATCCCTCCGTGGCTCCGGCCTTGGGCATGAACAGTGGCGTCGGTCTGGTTTCGTTGCTGGCCGGCGAAGTTTCCGCCAAAGAAGCCATCCAGCCATATTGGAAATCCTTCCTGCATGTGTTGCCTGCCGAAGAACAGAAGACACCGTCTGGCATTATTTTGGGGTCTGATGTCATGCGCCAGCTCATTGATCAGGCCGCTGAACGTTATGACTACGTAATCATCGATACTGCTCCTATGACCGTGGCCAACGATGCAGCCGTATTTGCGGAACAGGGTGGTGTACTGCTGTTGGTCGTGGGGCAGGGCGTTGCACAGAAGAAGGCATTGCGTGAAGTGGTGAAGGAATTCCGCATGTCCAAGACCGCTATTCGTGGTGTGGTGTTGAATATGGTCTCTGTGAACAACGCCGGCCGTTCCAGCTATTACTACTACGAAGACCACGAAGACGGCTCCTCCTCTAGGAAGAAGTCCAAGTCACGTGCCGCTCGCTCCAAGAAGTAAGCAACGGCTTACGTAACTGGTTCATGTCTGCATAGTAAGGGGACTCCGATGGTAGTGGTGAAGCTGTGGTACCGGTTTACCGGAGTGCTGCTGAAGTCTCTCTATAAGGTTATCTACGGCAAATCTGTCCACTGGGGCAAATCGTTGCATTTCCGCAAGGGGTTGCAGTTGACTGCCGAGATGGGTGGCACCATTACCATCGGAGACAATGTTTTCTTCAACAACGATTGCGCGGTGCATGCCATCAAGGAGGTTAGGATCGGCAGCGAAACGATTTTCGGGGAGAACGTACGTGTGTACGATCACAATCATCGTTTTGCCGACGAGAAGGAAGCCATCAAAGGCCAAGGCTATTCCACGGCGTCGGTGGTAATCGGCGAGCATTGCTGGATCGGCAGCAATGTGACGATTCTCAAAGGCGCCACCATCGGAGACAACTGCGTGATTGGCGCCGGATGCGTGATAGCCGAGAACATTCCTTCCAATACCGTGGTCCGCTTGGAACAGCAGCTGCTCAAAGAAGAGGTCCGCCATGACTGAGCATGCTCCGCTTCGGGTGCTGGTGCTTGACACGGTGATGGATCGTGGCGGCGCCGAAACTATGATGATGAATTATCTGCGCCATTTCGACCGTAGCAAAGTCACCTACGATTTTCTGGTGAACCGCGATTACCGTGCGGCATACGAGGATGAAATCGAGGCGCTTGGCGGACGCATCTACCGCATGTGCCCAATGTACCCGCAGTATTTCGGACGGTACAAGCGTGAATTCCGCAACTTCCTCGAGCAGCACACGGAATATCGGATCATTCATTCGAATCTTGAGGAACGTAGCTACTTCCCGTTACGGATCGCGGCTGAAAAAGGCATTCCGGTACGTATCGCACATGCGCATAATCGCCCGGTCGGTTTCAATCTGAAATCCATTTTCCGAGAATACTTCCGTATGCGTCTGCCGAAGTATGTGACGCACATGTTTGCATGCGGAACCGAAGCGGGAGACTGGCTGTACGGTGAGAAGAACCGTGACAGGGTGATTCAGCAACGTAACGCCATCGACACGTCGGCCTACCGATACGATGCTGCCATCGCAACGCAGGTGCGTGAGGAGTTTGGCGTCACCGATTCGGGTACTTTCGTGCTCGGCCATGTAGGGCGTTTCTTCCCGCAAAAGAACCATACATTTCTGATTGACATCTTCGCAGAGGTGCATAAGCGTCATCCGAACAGTGTGCTGTGGCTCGTAGGCGGCGGAGAGCTGAACGACGCATTGAAAAACCAAATTAAAGCCAAGGTTGACGATTTCGGCTTGTCTGATGCCGTGGGGTTCCTTGGCGTGCGCGGCGATGTAAACCGACTGTTGCAAGGTATGGATTCCTTTATCTTGCCAAGCCTGTATGAGGGCTTGCCGGTGACCATGATCGAGGCACAGGCGTCCGGCTTGCCGTGCACTATTTCCGATCGTGTGCCCGAACAGTGCGATGTGACGGGGAATGTGCAGATTATCGGGTTGAATGCCACTCCTGCGGAATGGGCCAAACGGATTCTGGACCAGTATGCCGAATACGCCGGAACCAATCGCACGGAAGGCGCGGGCAAGGTGACCAAGGCGGGGTTCGACATCAAGGCCAACGCGGAATGGTTGCAAAGGTTCTATGTGGACGCGTTGGCCGAATCCACACGTGTTTGAGGTGATTACGATTCATGAGCAATGAGCTTGGACTTGGGAACAAAGGCAGCTGGTGGGAGAGCCGTAACAAGAATGCTGTTCTGGTTCTCACTTTCGTTGTGATGCTGGCAGCCAAGCTGCTGACCATGATGCTTCCGGCAAAATACTTCTACGATAATAACCGCATCGTCGGCATGGTCAATGAAGATATGAGAGTAAAGGCTTGGTCCGGTAGCTATATTGTCGCGGCGAACTTCTTCAAGGCCATCAACATCTTTGGTTTCACCTCCATCAGCCAGTGGAGTTGGTTCCTAGGAATGTTGCTGACCGTAATCGTGTTTTTCATGGTGCTCAGGCTTCCCGAACCCGACATGGTGCAAGCCATCTTTTTGCTGGCCTGCATCGGCCTATTGAATATTTACGTGTTCAGCATCGGTAAGGATGTTATTCAATTCCTGTTCTTCATGGCGGTCTATCTGGTGTTACTGATGCCGATTGAAAGTTCTACCATGAAGATTGCTTTTGCAACGGTAATCCTGTATTTCGAGAGCAAGGTATTCCGTTCCTACTATGTGCTGATTGCCGCGCTTGTGCTTGCCATTTACTGCATTTTGACGATGTTCCGCAAGAATCATAAGTTTCCTCCTGCGGTCAAGATCATCATCACGACGGTGACGATGTATGCGCTGGTGTGCGTGATGATGGTGGTGACTAGTGTGGCCATGCACGACGAGTATGAGCAGATCATGGGCATCCGCGACTACAGCCTGAACGGTCGAGAAGATGACGTCGACAGCGTCACCATCATCAAGAACTGGGTTGGTGGAGACAATTCCTCGAATCTGCCATTGTTCCTGCTGAATTATCTGATTAATGCGATTCGCATGATGATTCCATTTGAACTGGCAGTAAAAGGCATACAATATATACCGTTCTTCTGTTTCCAGGTCGCTGTGACCGTATATCTGGTGCATCTGTTCGGCAAACTTGACGAGATTGAAGATGAGACGCAATTTCTGGCCATTTCGATTTTCCTAGGCTATGTGCTTGCGTCCGTGTTATTCGAACCGGATTTTGGCTCGTGGGTTCGTCATGAGGCGGCTACCTTCCCAGTGTTGCAATTGCTGGTATTTTCCCAGAATCAGCGCTTGTCCCAATGGAGACAGGACATCAGTAAGATTAAGGGACGCATTGGCAGACATGCGAATGTGGCTGGAAAGATGGAGGCCTGATGCATATTGGGTTTTTCTCCGGCGACATCACCCGATCAGGTGGCACGGAAAACGTGTCCATCATGATTGCCAACGAGCTTTTGGCACGGACCGATTACGAGATTTCGTTCGTTAGCTTGTTCGAGGAGCACGATAGTCCGTTTTTCTCGATTGATCCGAGTATCCGTCGATTTGAGCTGTATCCGACAGTCACGCATGGCATGCAACACTATTTCGATACCTGCAGACGATTGCGGAACATTGTTGATAACCAGCATATCGATGTGTTGATTGACATTGACGGTATCTTGGATATGTACTCATTACCGGTCAAGCATAGTACCGGCGTGAAGGTGGTGTCATGGGAACACTTCAATTACCTACAGAATCCCGGAGTGCCTTACCGTAAGCTGACCCGCCGTTGGGCGGCACGACGTGCGGATGCCATCGTGACATTGACCGAAACCGACAGAAAGCTTTATGAAGGCAACCTCAAGCTGAAATGTCCGATCATGGCGATTGCGAATCCTATGGGAACCCCTACCGAGGTTTCCTATGATGCTGACTCCCGCCTGATCCTCAGCTCCGGACGGCTGACCTACCAGAAAGGCTTCGATTTGCTGGTCAAGGTTGCGAGCAAGGTTTTGCCGAATCATCCAGATTGGCAGTGGATGGTTCTCGGAGAAGGCGAGGATAGGCCCGTCCTAGAGCAAATGATTCACGATGCGAGCTTGGATAACCAGCTGGTTCTTGAGGGACGGGTTGACGACATGGACTCATATTACCGACGGTCTGCCATGTTCGTGATGACATCCCGTTTTGAAGGATTGCCGATGGTACTGCTTGAGGCCAAGGCGCATCGTCTGCCGCTGATAAGTTTCGATTGTCCAACAGGCCCATCGGAAGTCATTGAAGATGGAGTCAACGGTGCGGTCGTGCCGTTGGGGGACATTGACACCATGGCTGCAACCATCAACACACTGATTGATGACAGGGCCAAGCGTGTCGAATATTCATCTATGAGCGGCAGTAATGCCGAACGATATGATATGGCGACGATTTTTGATGGCTGGCGATGGCTGTTGCGTTCATTTGATTCGAGTGGAACGAGGGCTGACTGATGACGAGCCAGACAGTGGTATCTGTGGTAATTCCCGTGTACGGAGTGGAATCCTATCTTGACCGTTGCATACGAAGTGTTGTGGGACAGGATCACGAACGATTGGACATTGTTTTAGTGGACGATGGCTCACCGGATGACTGTCCCCAGATGTGTGACGAGTGGGCGGCGCGTGATTCCCGCATTCGTGTGGTACATAAAAAGAACGGTGGTCTGGCATCGGCAAGGAATGCCGGACTGGACGTCATCGCTGGCGACATGGTCACATTCGTGGATAGCGATGACTATGTGGAGTCGAACTATGTATCCGAACTGCTGCATTGGCACGAGCAAAGCGGCGCGGATATAGTGATGTGCTCATGCATGCACGATTTAGAGGATGGCAGTATAGTCACCGATGCAAGATGCACACCCGAAGGAATCATGACCAGTGAAGAGGCCATGATTCAGTTCCTATATCATCTGTCGTTGGCCGGGCCGGTATGGGGCAAAATGTTCGATGCTCGTTTTTTCAAAAGTGAGCATGGTGTTCGCTTCCATGAAGGATTGAATAGTGAGGACTATTATGTGCTTGCGCAAGTTTTCTTGCAGATGAATAAGATCTTCGTGCGGATGGAACCGCTGTATCATTACCGCATCCGGCAAGGCTCCATCGTGCATATGAACTCGTTTAATGACCATTCATGTGATGAAATCCAGATTGCCGATCTATGCTGTGACTACCTAGCCCGGCATGGCTACCATAACCAGAGTGCTCTGAATTACTTTCGCTTGCAGAGTCGTGCCGATGTACTGTTCAACATCTTTCAGAGTGATACCCCGCATGAGATATATCGGCGGATTGCGCGTGACATGAGACGTTACCTCTGGCCGACATTGCACGACGGAACAGTCCCAGTCTCAAGAAAAGTTAGACTTACGCTGTTGTCCTTGGCTCCTAGGGCGTACCATATGCTGCAGCGAGTGGTTGGAGATCGTTCATGAATACGGGCACTCCTTTGGTCAGCATTATCGTGCCTGTATATAACACTGGTAACTATCTGAATGTCTGCGTCAACAGCCTGTTACGGCAGACATATGCCAACATTCAAGTAATTCTGGTAGATGATGGTTCCACCGACGGTAGTGCCGACTTATGCGATGCGTGGGCCGACAAGGACTCCCGCGTCATGGTGATTCACCAAGCCAATGGTGGTGTTTCCACGGCGAGGAATGCCGGTCTTGATGCGGCAGAAGGAGACTGGCTGGAATTTGTGGATTCGGATGACTGGCTCGAAAGAGAGGCCATCGAAGGATTGCTCGGGTTGGTTCAAAGTGAGCATGCGCAGATGGCTATTTTCAATTATCGGAGCGTACTGGACGAAGATACCCCCTACACCGTTTGTGAAAAAACGTCTGACTATCGAATCTCTTCCGGTGTGCTCTCACGAAAAGACGCATTGGACGTCATTCTCGCATACTCCGGAGTGAAGGGGTATGCGTGGAACAAATTTTTCTCACGTGAGCTGATAGAGCGGCAAAATCTTCGGTTTGATTCGAAAATCACCATGTGTGAGGATCTGCTGTTCAGCGTGGAGTACGCGTTGTTGTCAACGGTGACGGTGGGCACCGACCGTTGTTTGTACAATTACCGGAATAATCCCAATTCCGCTTCTCATAAGTTGGATCTGGAATCAGTGGCAACATGTTTGGAAGCGCACAAACGCATGGTGTCTATTGTTCCAAGGGAGTCGAAGTCTTCGGTACTGGCGTCATATGCCATTCTGGCGGAGGAACTTCTGTTACGTACTTACGCTAATGACGATGCGACGCATCGTGACGAATATCTGGCGATTCTGCGCAAATACTGGTGGCACGCGTTGAAGCGACTGCGGCCGTCTCGTTATTGGATGCGTATTCTTGGCGGAGTCTTTTGCCCTTCATTGTTTTACCCTATCTGGAATCATGAGAAGGGGAAACATTATGCTTGATGCATCTCGTACACGCATTGTTGTTTTGTGCGGTCTCGGCGACGGCGGCATGGAAATCGCTCTGGTCCGTCTGTTGCGTGCGTTGGATTACGGTCGAGCCTCCGTAACATTGTTGACGGCTGAACGCAAAGGTCCCCTGCTGAAGATGATCCCTGACCAGGTTACAGTTCGACACTGCAGTTTCACCTCGAATTTCGCTTATGCCATCGGTCTTAACGATTTCTCCGACTGCAGTGCGATGCAACGCGTTCTGTATCGATTCGGACGCAAGCTTCTGACTCTCTGCAGCAACGGAAAGCGCAATCTGGTATATGACTACGCAATCTCCCATGTCGTCGATTTACCGAAGGAACATTTCGATGCCGTGCTCGATTTTCGAGGCTACGGATCACTGACCACCACTATCGGAACCCGCTTGGATGCCGACTTCCGTGCAACATGGATGCATGACGAGCGTATGGAATGGTTGCCATTGGCCATGCCGTACCTGAGCGGATATGACAAGGTGTTCTGCGTTTCGGCATCGGTGAAACGTAGATTCGATGAACTGGCTCCCGCGTACGCAGCCAAGGCCGAAGTGCTGTATAACGTGCTGGACGTGGATGATATCAGGCGCAAAGCGTCTCAGCCACTACTTGACGATTTCACCCAACATGCGAACAAAATCGTCACACTGGGAAGGTTACTCCCCCAAAAGGGTATTTGACATAGCGGTGAAAGCCGCAGCTCGGTTGCGCCAACGAGGAATGGGTTTCCTCTGGCTTGTGCTTGGTGAAGGAGACCAGCGGGCCGAACTGGAAACGATGATTCGTGACTACGGACTTGAGCAATACTTCATGCTGAAGGGACGTGTCGATAATCCATACCCATACATCGGCGCGGCCGACATCTACGTGCAGCCGTCGCGATATGAGGGGTACAGCCTTGCGCTGCAGGAAGCGAGGATTCTGGCCAAGCCGGTTATCGCATCCGACATACCAAGCTCTCATGAACAGATCACCGACGGGCACGATGGAATCCTGGTTCATCCCGATGAGACCGCATTGGCTGAGGGTATTGGCCGTCTGCTTGACGATAAGGCTTTGCGCGATGCTTTAAGCTCCAATCTTCGCGGTGAGCGGTTTGATTATGACGATCAGGTGCGGCATTTGCTGTCGCTGATCGATGGTGCGAAGAGGGGATGAAACATGGAATCACAGCCTATTCATATCCTCCAATGGGGAATGACCACCAGTCTGGGTGGAATCGAGACCTTCATCATGAACGTGTACCGTCATATGGATCGGACCAAGGTGCAGTTCGATTTTCTGCAGGACCATCATGACGGTCCACTGCATTTCGAAGATGAGATTCGAGACATGGGGGGAACCATATATCGGGAACTCGTTCCACAGCGAGATTCCCTGATCCGTTCACGTACGTGTCTGCCGAAGTTCTTCCGACAGCATCCGGAAATCGTGGGGGTCCACATGCATGCGAACTTTCCCTATGCGTTGCCATTGAAGTATGCGCAGCGCGCAGGTATCGGATTACGCGTTCTGCATTCCCATAACATTGAGGAATACCAGCATCATGAAAACCCGCTACGGGCGTTGCTGTGGGACATGCGAGGCAGGGCCATTGCCAAAGATATTGACCGATACCCCACCCATTATTTCGCTTGTTCGGATTTGGCGGCGAATTTTATGTTTCCTGATAAGCCCTACACCTGGATTCGCAATGGCATAGACAGCGCGCGATTCGCCTATAACATCGCAGTCAGGAAAAGGCTCCGCAGTGAGTTGGGAATCGCCGAACACACTTCAGTCATCGGATTCTGCGGTGGATTGCGACCGCAGAAGAACCCGATGTTCCTGATGCGTATGTTCGAGCGCTACCATGTCATTCATCCGGAATCTGTGTTGATTCTAGTGGGCGATGGTTTATTGCGGGAGGAGATCGAACGTAGCGTCGTCGAGATGAATTTGGAAGACTGTGTGCATTTGCTTGGGCAGCGTGCCGACGTCGCAGAACTCTACCAGGCCATGGATGCTTTCGTGCTTCCGTCGGTGGCCGAAGGACTGGGCATCGTGTATATCGAAGCGCAATGCGCCGGTTTGCCTTGCCTTGGTTCCGCCGGTGTAGTGCCGGAAGCGGTTCGGGTGTGTGATCTTATGCATTTCGAACGATTGGAAAACGGACCAGAGATTTGGGCGGAGCGACTTAACGACATGCTCAGGAATGCGCCTGAACGGAAGAATCGAACTGCCGAGGTGCGGTCCGCAGGATACGAAATGTCTGATGTAGCCGCCCGACTACAGGAATTCTACATAAGAAAAGGAGGTAGATCATGACTGGAAATATTGAGATATCTCCCTTACCCTCAGTAAGCATTATCGTGCCGGTGCGGAACGCGAAGAATTACCTCGATGCTTGTGTGGATAGCTTGCGCTCGCAGATCTACCCGAAGCTTGACATCATACTGGTTGATGATGGGTCTACGGACGGATCGTCGGAACTCTGTGATGCGGCCGCGGAGCGTGATCAGCGTATTCGTGTGATTCATCAAACCTGTAAAGGAGTGTCCGAAGCACGTAACGCTGGTTTGGACACTGCTACCGGCGAGTATGTATTGTTCGTCGATAGCGATGATCAGTTGCGTGTAGATGCGGTCATGGGGGCTTTGAGATGTGCGCACGAGCATTCTGCGGATATGGTGGTGTGCGGATACGACGTTGTCGAAGAGCTTGCCGATGGCGGCACTGTCAGCCAGGGGAGCAGGACTGTGCGTCAGGAAGAAGTAATCGACACTCGCCAACGCCATGAAAAAGATGTGGCGAATCGGTTATGCGCTTTTGATAATGATGAGTTGCTCTATCAATGCTGGGGAAAACTGTATCGGCGTGCGACCATCGGAGACTTACGATTTGCTCGTGATGCTGCGTTTGGCGAGGATACGGTATTTGTTTTGGAACTTCTCGCTCGTGGTATTCGTGTGGTTTTCTCTCCGCAATGTTCGTATCTGTATCTACAGCATGCGGACAGTTTGGTTCGTGGATTTCGTTCGGGAAAGACACACGATTTGGAATATTCCCATGGCAAGCATTTGGCGTTTTATCGGGACATGCCGATCAGTGATGCGAATAGACGTGGTCTATATCTGCGTATGGCAAACGACACGTTATGGGCGGTCTATGATGCCGGCAAAGCAGCAGGGAGCGTTGACGAAACGGAGCTATTGCGCTTTGTCCGTTGTGCGGCTTCGTCACCGTATCGAGGTGTGTACTTGCGGGAAATCAGACGCGTGGCTGTAGACCGACGTACCAAAGTCGCGTTCGTTGTAAATATGCCGTTCTTGTGGAAACTGTATTGGAGGTGAGCGACACGTGTCGGATTTGGTGAGTGTGATCATTCCTATATATGGGGTGGAGCCGTATCTTGATCGTTGCGTTCGTAGTGTGGTGAATCAGACGTATCGCAATCTGGAAATCATTCTGGTGGATGACGGTGGTAAGGATCAGTGTCCGGTGATGTGTGATGCATGGGTCGAAAGGGATTCTCGCGTTCGTGTGATTCACAAACCCAATGGAGGCCTCTCTTCAGCTCGGAATGCCGGATTGGATGTGGCCGTCGGTGAGTTCATCGCTTTCGTGGATGGTGATGATTATGTGGAGCCGGGTTATATCGCCATCATGGCTGATGCTATGGGGGACGTTCAAGTCGATCTTGCCATGTGCTCGGTGTTTCATGAAGATATTGATGGCCATGCCGTTGCCCAGACGGCTCCGGTTCGGCGTGAAGAATATGCCCCGGTTACGGATATTCGACGAACATGTTCGGGTTTGGATTGCATGAGGCAGCGTGGAGACGAGAACGGCATGGATAACGTAGTGGCGTGGAATAAGCTCTACCGCCGCTCGCTATGGGACGGCATTCGATATCCTCTGGGAAAAATACATGAGGATGAGTTTGTAACGTACAGGATTTTTGGCCGTGCCCGTGCCGCGGTGCTGCTGCCGGAACGTCTGTACCATTACATTGAACGTGATGGCAGTATTGTGCATTCCAAGTATACTTTGCGTTCTCTTGATATTATCGAGGCATTAATAGGCAAAGTGCATTTTCTGTTAGACGAAGGCGCTGTTGATTTGGTTCCAGGGTTCTTTAGTCAGCTTAAGGATTCGATATATCGGGCACGGCAGTTGGACTGGTCGGATGAACAAGTGCATAAGAGATTGGAAGTACTGTTTCGATTGTTCCGCACGCTTCCCTGGAGTACCATGCGATACCTATCTGTTAAGGATCGGGTCAACTACCTAGGAACAAGAATCTGCCCATTTTTGTTTTGGCAACGCAAGTTATACGACAACAAAAGCGCTGTGAAGGGAGATGCGCGATGAAGATTGCACTGATTACCTACCATGCAGCCCATAACAATGGTTCGTTCTTGCAGGCGTTTGCCACGCAGAAAGCCATTGAGCAGCTCGGCCATGAATGCGACGTCATCGATTTTTCCACGCCGCGCCAGCAGTATCTGTATGACGTGTATAAGAAGGTGTCCGGTCCGAAGGACATTGCCAAGAACGCGTATGCCTTCTTCCACCACAAGCTGATTCAGCAACGTCACGATGACTTTGTGAATTTGCAGCATAAGGCGTTGGGCCTTACTCCGAAGTTCTATGAGACCGTCGAACAGTTGGAGGAACTCAATGGCAAGTACGATGTTTTCGTGTCAGGCAGTGATCAAATCTGGAACACGGACGCCTGGGATTACTCCGACGCCTACCTGTTGAGCTTCGTGCATCAAGGACGTAAGATTTCCTACGCTTCTAGCATGGGCGGCCATATCCTCGACAAAAAGGAAGACAAGGCTCTTGCCGAGCATTATGCCAAACTGTTGTCCGGCTACCAGTCCATCGCGGTGCGTGAGCTGACCGCGCAGGAATATCTGCAGCCGTTGGTGCCGCAGCATGTGGAACAGGTACTCGATCCGACGTTGCTGATTGATGCCAATGCGTATGATCCCATCACCGACGCACCTTTGGTGCATGAGCCGTACATCTTCTACTACGCCATTGACTCCATCGAACTCAATGATTCCGCGGCCAAGGCGGTCCAGGCGTTTGCACAGAGCAAGGGGCTGCCGGTATATGTGATGTTCACTGGCAATAAGTCCTATGGACTGAAGAAATATGGTTTCCATCTGCTTGAAGTGGCTGCGCCAAACCATTATCTCAGCTTGATCAAGAACGCCGACTACGTGTTGTCCGCATCCTTCCACGGCACGGCGTTCTCCATCAAATTCGAGAAGCAGTTCTATGTGGTACGCGGCAAGCACAACGGCAAAGTCAACATGGACGATCGTATGAGCTCGTTGCTCAAGCTGTGTGGATTGGGCAGCAGGCAGCTCATTGAAGGCGAGCCCTGGGATGATTCGACCATTGATTATCGTTCTACCAATGAAAAACTGGGACGTGAAGTCGAACGCTCCAGAGCATACCTGCGTGATGCACTGAAGGACTAGAAGGACCGGAAACATGAGAGAGAAGCTGAAAAGCATTGTCCCCGAGTCACTGATTGCGTGGGTGCGCGGAGTGCAATCCTCCTTGAAATTGCGCAGCGAAACCATTCACCAGATGAGGCGTTTCAGACGAAACTACGCCAAGCGTGGATCCATGAGGAAAGCACATCTGGAAACCCGAATCATCTTTTTCACCCATCAGATTGAAAAAGGATTGAGCCATCGGGACTTTCGTTTCGGATTCGGCAAAGGCGTACTTGCTCAATTCGCTCCTTTGTTGGCGGCTCTGTGCAACGTTGACACGCAATATGCGAACAATGAGATCTTCCAATCCGCGATTTGCGCGCTGCACGAATATCGTACGCGTCATGAACGCAATGGTTATGATCTTGCTTACATGCGCTGCCTCTTTTCGGATGACCTGTGGAATGAGATAGGCCAGGCGCAGGGGCATGTCGGAGGTGTGTTGACCATCAAAGCCGCCGATAAAACGCATAATGCGGAGCTTACGTACAGCCAGCTGTCCCAAGCACGCCATTCCGTACGCGAATTCAGCGACGAGCCGGTCGGCGCCGAAGACATCGAGCAAGCCGTGGCCATCGCCATGCGCACCCCATCGGTATGCAATCGTCAACCCACGCGTGTGCACATCATTACCAATGCCGATTTGATTGCCAAGCTGATGCCACTGCAGGGCGGATTCCGTGGATATAAGATGCCGCCGGCACTTATTCTGCTCACCGCAGACAATCAGGCCTTCATGAATCAGGATGAGCGCAATGAGGGATATACGGATGGTGGACTGTTCGGAATGTCTCTGCTGCTTGCGCTTGAGGAGCAGCAGCTTGCCGCATGCCCTTTGAACACCATGCTGCCGATGAAGCGAGATGAGGCCACCCGCAAGTTGCTGAATCTGCCGGATAGCGAATTCCTGGTGATGTACATTGCGGTCGGGCATTTCCTCCCGGAGGTTGAAACCTGTATGTCCAAGCGTTTTGACGCCGAAAGCATTGTGACGGTGCACGCATGAGTAATGAGGTTCCCGATGAGCTACTGATCAGCGTGATCGTTCCCGTCTACAACGTGGAACGGTATCTTGATCAATGTGTCAAGAGCATTGTCGAGCAAAGCTATCGCAACTTGGAAATCATCCTCGTCGATGATGGCTCCCGCGATGCTTGCCCGGGCAAATGTGATATGTGGGCGGCGAAAGATAATCGCATCAGCGTCATTCATAAAGCGAACGGAGGATTGTCTTCCGCGCGTAATGCCGGACTTGACCAGGCGAGGGGAGATTGTATCGCTTTCGTGGACAGCGACGACTGGATCGACCCAAACATGCTGCGTACCATGTGGCAGTGGATGCAGGAACAACATGAAGTTGACGTGGTGATGTGCGGCACGGAGAAGAACTTTGAAGATGGCGACACTGAACATATCGACGGGCATCTGCCGGCGCGTGTCTTCACGTCTGACCAAGCGTTGCGTTCCTTCCTCTACCATCGGGATCGTATGGCCAGCGCGGTATGGAACAAGCTGTTCGACGCGCGCTTCTTCCGAGAGGATGGCATTCGGTTCCCCGAAGGTCTGAACAATGAGGACTATTACGTGCTCGCCCACGTGTACCGCACGATGAAGGGAATCTACTTCAATCCAAAGGCGCTGTACCGTTACCGGATCCGCAAGAACTCCATTACGACCGCCAGTTTGAACGAACATAGTTTTGATCGTGCCATCATTGCCGACAAATGCTGCAAGTACCTTTCCGAAAGCGGATATGCTGACCGAAATGCGCTCGCGTTCTTCGCCATGCAAGGCAGATACGACATTGTCTATGACTTGGCTTCAAAGCATATGGGCGCGGAAGTGCTTGCCGTTTGGCGGGAAAAACTGGCCTATGCCGCGAAGAAGGTTTATAAGGATGGAACGCTGGCCATCTCCCATAAAGTGAAAATATGGATGATGGCGCATGTTCCCACTGTTTATGTTGCCTCGGTATCGGCATTCGGGGAAAAATCCAAGTGAGGGGGCGTACGATATGATTACCGAAACCAGAAGCCATTCATTTGTCGTGACCGCATACAAAGATCCAGATAATCTCTATCGCTTAGTGAATCGGCTGCGTGCCGATTTCAACGTGTTCGTTCACATCGATAAGTCGTCGACTGCGCTGGGTGAGGGTGATGTGAAGCAGTTGGAGGAATTGCCTGGAGTCCATGCCGTGTCCGTATATGACATTACTTGGGGAAGCTATAAGCATTTGCTGGCCTTGATTGATCTCGTGCGCGAGGCATGCGAGTGGACGGCGGATGACGGCTATCTGCATTTGATTTCGGGACAGGATTATCCCGTGTATGGCAATCAATATATTAAGGATTTCTTTACAGGAAATACGAAAATCTATATGGATTATCGTGACCTGTCTCATATGGAGAATCATCAGAAGAAATTTTTCCAATACAAGAATCATCTATGGCGATTCAATTACTGGAACAAGATCGTGCATGCCGTAAGAAATGCGGACAATTGGGTGCAGCGTACGTTTGGACTATTGAACGATAATATCGGTGGTATTCATGATATAGCGCAGGGGCTGGTATGGATGTCCATGCCGGAAAAACCGATGCGATATGTGCTTGATTATATTCAGAATAATCCAAAGTTCATGCATGACGTGTACCGGTTGCAGGTACCTGAAGAATTTGTTTTCCAGACGATTCTGGGTGTGTCGCATTTTAAGGACGATATTGCCCCAAATAATCTGCGCTACTCTGATTGGCACAGGCGCAATGGCAGTTTGCCCGCGTATCTGGACGAGAGTGATTATGAAAAGGTTCTTGAGTCTGGATGCCTGTTCGCCAGAAAAATCGATTCAAAAATATCTGGGAACCTGATTCGTCGTTTTGAAGCTAACTGAACGTGTTGAACGGGTATGCGAGGCGCTGATTCCTCGCATACCCATTCGTTTGTTCTTACTTCTTCAGCTTGCCGATGATTCGCTTCGACCAGAATTTGACATCGCCTTTGAAGATATCCCTGCGGTGCCGTGCGTCGTTTTTCTTACTGTTCCAACGGATGGTTTCGAAATTCTCTTCAGTCACGGTTTCGACTTCGAGCTTTTCGAAGGAGCCCGGGATGATTTTGAAGGAATCGGCTGTGTTGAGGCTCTGATCCGCGACGGTCATATGACGGCGCTGAAGATGTATATACATGAGTTCCTGACGGGTGAATGCGTTCAGCGGTTTGCTGTATCGGTAGAGATGCCCATGTTCCCAAGTAAACACGGCTCGCATTGGTGCCTCGGTCATATAGGAATGTAGGTCGTCCTGATATCGGGTCAGTTGGAAGTGCGTGGAACGGGCTCTGGTGTTCGCTGAATAGTCCTCTTTGAAAATTCGGGCTCCGCTTTGTTCGAAGATTCTGTTGACATTCGTCGGCAGATAACTTTCGTCAAAGGTGAAGATCCGATCTGATTGAAGCACGTCTTGGTATAGAAGTCTACCGTTCAATGGCTGCATGAATCTTGTGGTGATTTCTTCGGTGTTGCGTACCAAAGAGCAATGTCCCATCAAGAATATTTTGTCATGGTTCTCAAGCATGGAGTCGGTGATGTACGTATCAAGGTCGCCGAAGATGAGATCGCAGTCGCAGTATCCCCAGAAACCCGTGTTTTTCAGATAGTCGCTGAAGAGATATCCGTACATTGGTTTGAGATCGCACAATTTATATGGAGCCCTCAGTTCCGGGTGGAAGGGGAAGGCATTACGGACACGTGCTTGCATGTCGGCGAATGTCTCGTAATGAACGTGGACGTTCGCCGGCCAATCGTAATTGGTATGGTCGTCCGTGAAAATTAGCCACTCAAAATTCGGATTATTTTTGCAAGAATTTAAAAACAACTGAAAATAATTTGGAAAATGCCCATAGTAAGGAATGATAAATGTGCATTTACTCATAATGTTTTCCTTTGGTTATGTCAGGGTAGGTTGGTGCGGACGTTTTTCCCGAGATAATCGCAGTCCATCCTTGTCTAACTTGATATTGTACTGAACTTCATGTCGGAGATATTTTAGGTGAGATGTGGAGCACTACGCAATAATCATGGCTGATAAGTCATACCGGTTGCTTTACAATGAACATGAGAAAGATTGGTTAATTTCTGGGTCCTTGGATTGATGAAATGAAGCCTGCAATTCCGTGGAGTGAGTTGAATAATTCGAGGTGATATTGGGAGTGCGGCAGAATCAGCCCCTGATAAGTGTTATTGTCCCTGTCTATAACGTCGGGGGGTTCCTTGATCGGTGTGTGGAAAGCATCATTGCTCAAACTTATTCGAGGATTGAAATTCTTCTTGTGGATGATGGCTCGACGGATGGGTCATCGGTGAAGTGTGATTCCTGGGCAGACAAAGATGACCGCATCTCGGTTATCCATAAGGTGAATGGTGGGTTGTCGGATGCGAGGAACGCCGGATTGGATGTGTGTCTTGGTGAGTATATTGCATTTGTTGACAGCGATGATTATGTTGATCCGAGGTTTATTGAGGGGATGTTTGACGCGCTCAGCAGGCATTCTTCCACATTATCCGTATGCGATGTGGTTCGTGAGGATGAGAGCGGCAATGCTCTGCGAAAATCCAGAAAGGCGCGCCCGCGGGAGCGTGTGATGTCAGGTCGTCAGTGTTTGGGGCTGACCTACGTTGATCCGAATGCCGTGACGGCATGGAGTAAGTTGTATCACCGCTCCCTTTGGGAAGGACTGCGTTTCCCGAAGGGGCGGCTTCATGAGGATGAGTTCGTCTTCCACGAAATCATGTACCAATGCGATCGGGTCGTTGTCATGGCCGATGAGCTTTACCATTATGTACAGCATCAGGGAAGCATCATGCATGCACGGTATAACGTTCGTTACCTTGACCGGATTGATGCGTGGCTGCAACGGCTGGATGCATTTGTCGAACATGGTGAAGGGGGCTGGCTTATTGTTCCGTTAATTCAGATGATTCTGGACGATTTGGCTCTCAGTGCTCAATTGGATTGGCGAGATCCGGAGAATAGGAACGCAGTAGTATCTCGAGTAGTTGGGTTGCATGATTTGGCGGATGCCGTTCGTGATGCGATTCCTGATGAGATATGGAAGCATATTGTATTGCTTTGTGTGAATCCGGAATGGACAGTGAAAGCGATATATTGGCGTCGACGAGTAGTCGAAAAGTGTAAAGTATTGCTGAATAGAATCGGATGATTGATGAGTAATAGGCAGAATTGTGGGAGATAAAAAACAACTGTTCGTAAACATGGCTGCGAGCTTGGTGAATTTCGCGGTTTCCATTGGCATCGGTTTGTTCCTCACTCCATATATCGTGCATAATATTGGTGCGGAAGCATATGGATTCGTTGGATTGGCCAATACGTTTGTGGGTTATGCGCAGCTTCTTACTGTTGCACTTACCTCGGTGGCAGGGCGTTTCATTACGGTTGCGTACCATGAAGGGGATGAGCCTAAGGCGAACCGGTATTATTCGTCCACTCTCGCCGCCAATACCGTCATGGTTCTCATACTTACGATAATTGCGATTCCAGTGGTAGTGTTTCTTGACAAACTGGTGAATATCTCCCCTCACCTTGTAGGCGATGTGAAGATGCTGTTCATTTTCATATTTCTGCAGTTTGTCATTACGACGATATCCACGGTATACTCTGTGGCTACATTCGTGAAGAACAAACTTTATCTGAACAGCATCGCCAATCTGGTCTTTTCCTTTGTACGTGTGGCAGTTATGGTTATACTCTTCGGCATACTGCCTCCGAAAGTCTGCTATGTGGGTTTAGCCGTGTGCTTGGCATCTACGGTGTTGACGACGATGAATCGTGTTTATACACATGTGTTGCTTCCTGATATATCTTTTCATTGGGATTCAGTGTCATGGACGAGTGTCCGCGAGATGCTTGCGGCTGGAATTTGGAATGTCGTTACTAGGCTACAGCAGATCATGATGTTCGGTCTACAATTGTTGGTGGCGAACCTCATGGTTAGCCCATACCTCATGGGCATGCTTTCCGTCGCGCAGACTATTCCGAACCAGATTAGCAGCCTGACAATCACTGTGGCGAGTCTATTCTATCCCGAACAGACGAAATATTATGCGCAGGGCAAGTACAAAGAATTGGTTGATGACATCAAGTCTGGTATGAAAGTATCCGGTTTTTTCACGAACATCATCTTTGTGGTTCTTCTGGTTGTGGGAAATGATTTCATGAGTCTGTGGCAACATGGGCAGGATACGACTTTATTGTACGAGCTGCTCACAATGACTATGCTCGGATTACTGGCCTCTGGTGTTGCCGTGACATTGCAGAACCTGCCATTGATTGTTAACCGTTTGAAAAAGTACTCCATTGGATGGCTCGTTTACAGTGCAGTATCTATGGTTATGCTGATCACTTCCATTGAGATTTTACCGAGATGGGGTGTGTTCCTTGTGGCAGCGATTCCCCCTATGTTTGAGTTTCTGGCCAATGTAACATTCGTGCCCATATACGCGTCCAAGTGCTTGCATGTCCGGAAATTCGAGTTCTATCCAATTTACATACGTTATTTTGCTTCCACTTCGGTAGCGGCCGCAGTCTGCTGGGGAATTAGATGTGTATTCGGTCTGATTGCAGATAATTGGGTCTCACTGATTTTGACATGCTGTCTGTATGCTTTGGTCACGTTATGCTTGGATACGTTCCTGTTGTTAGGGAGGAAGGAGCGTTCTCTATTGATTGGTATGGTGAAGAGAAAACTTCATATTGCTTAGTGCAAGAAAGAATTAATGACAAGTGCGCGTTTTGCCCAACACTTCGGGCATCCAACGATTCATGATTTCCGCTACGGCGGAACAGATGATTAGATTGATGGCGATTGCTCCCAGCATGCACAGCAGTTGATTCGTTACAGAGCCACCATCGGTATCGAGTCCGACCCATCCCAAAATGGACGGAATTAAGCTACCATAGATGGGTGCGTTCACGCAGTAAAACACTAGAGTATTGCGTCCGCAATAGATGATTGCCGGAAAGAGGAACCTGTCAGCGGGGATACGTCCCAAGACAATGCATATTGCGAGTATAGCCCATATGCCGGCGAATGCCCCGACTAGGTAGCAGCCGATGTTGCCGTACGTGTTCATGTACACGTTGACCGGCTGCCACGCGTTCAATATGGTTGCCGCCATCAGTAGCACCACCGCGATGACGGCGGTGAAAGGACGCATTACATGTTCCATCGTTTCCCGATGACTACGCAACACACATCCGAAAACGAAGAAACCGAACATCGACAGGGCGATATCTACTCCCCATGGCAGGACGATATGGATGAATGAGCTGTACAGGTAACCGATGAGCATGCTTGCGACGCCTATTCCGACGAATGCCCATTCGGGGAGGGAAACGCGTTTGGACAAGCGCAACAGGATATATCCGCCGATTTCGACCACGAACAGGCAGGCAAGGAACCATGGAATGCTTCCAAAACCCTCATGCCCGCGAAGATTGATGACAATGCCCAGAACCCATTCAGCATAGGCCTTTGCCGTCCATACTCTGCCGGAAAACATTCCGATGACGCGTTCTATGGCGAACGGTATGACTGCGAAGAATATTCCCGGGAAAATCAGCGTCCGTAGCTTGTTCCACAGGAAAGACCGGAACGAGGAATACCTGCGGATTGAAAAAACAAAGCCGGAAAGCAGAAAGAACAAAGGCATGCAGAATGCATCCACCACGTGGATGACGCCTTCAGGGGCGTTGCTGTGCAATATGAAGACGCCGATAATGGCGATGCCTTTGGCATAGTCCACCCATGCGATGCGCCGAGAAGATTGCATGATATGTTATCCTTTGTCTTTGTCCGTTAGTGTATAAGAAATCTCTTGCACGAGACGAGCCTCTTCTTCTGCTGCTTGGCATTGATGTTGTCGGCACGGATGATACCATTCATCCATGCCAAAGCGGTTTCTTTTTTGGAAGAGACGAGTCGTCCGCAGGTCAGGACATCCTCATCGGCGATAAAGGGGGCCGGACCAGTCCATATCGGAATTCGCCCGTGTCGATTGGTCGGTAAAGCCTATGCTTTTCTTAGATAGTTGGCGGCCATTAAGCAGGTGTGTGGAAATGAGCAGGTGGGAATGTGAGTGAACAACCGTTGGTCAGTGTTATTGTTCCCGTGTATAGCGTGGAACGATCATTGGGCCGTTGCATGCACAGCTTAGTAGGACAAACCTATCGGCATCTTGAAATAATTCTTGTCGACGATGGTTCCCCGGATGACTGCCCGCGGCTGTGCGACGCATGGGCCGGGCAGGATGATCGTATCCGGGTGATTCACAAACCCAATGGCGGTTTGTCCGATGCCAGGAACGCCGGCTTGGACGCCATGCGTGGCGATTTCGTCGCGTTCGTGGACAGCGACGATTACGTGGAACCGGATTATGTGAACAGGCTGTATGCCGGCGTCTCCGATGCCGACATGTCCATGTGCTCCATCATCTGTGAGGATTCCAATGGAAAGGCGTGGCAGGGAAACGAACCGATTACGGACGAACGGATCGCTGTGTCTTCTGAGGAATATCTGCGCCGCGCCTTGCTGGACTGGCGGCTGGTGGTCGCTTGGAACAAACTGTATGCGGCTTCGATTTGGAACCAGCTACGCTTCCCGGTCGGCTGCATCCATGAGGACGAATATGTGCTGCACCAGGTGGTGGACCGATGCAAGAGCATCAATGTATTGCCGGACGAGCTATACCACTATGTATCCACGGACAGTAGCATTACGCACAGTGGTTTCAGCATCAGGAATCTTGACCGTTTGGAGGCCTTGGTGCGGAGGCTGGAGTATTGCGTAAGCAAAAACTACCGGCAATGTGCGGCCTTGACCTTCAGCAAGTTCATCGAAGATCTCGATTTCGCATCCGGGCTGGACTGGTCGGATCGGAAAATCCATGCTAGGCTTGGCGAGATCTTCGGACAGTTGAGACGCGTGCCGCTTTCCGCCGGGTTATTCCTGTCCTCCAAACGGCGCATGCAGTTCTTTGGCCTACGGTTTGCTCCGTTCCTTACGGAATGGATATTGAAGAAAGCCAAGCATCTATGACCCAAGGGTGATGCCTTAGTGTTCCTTGGACGCAAGATACTCACGGAATTGCTGTCTGAACAGCGATTGGGAAGGCGAATTCAGATTGCCGATGATTTTCGCTATCTGCTGTATATCGGCACGGGAATATTCGGAAGTGCGGGCATACACGATTGCCGTCACCCCATGATCGAATGTGAATGCCTTCATCTTGGTGTAGTGCTTGCCCACAACGCTATTGGAGTTCTGTACGGTCTTATTCAACGTTGTGACAAGCTGCTCGTTATTCGGATTCATATGCAATGACACGGGTTGCGAGACTACGACATATTGCGCGTCGAAGAATTGCATGTTGAAACCGCTGTAGGAATCGACATCGGCATTGGCCACGGGGAACGGGGACACGATGCATTCCGGCAGGCATGTCGAAAACGGCAACGTTGAGTTGAGATCGTCGCTGGCGGCGGCGAAATACACCAGTCGCTTGCCTTTGGTCTGCTGCCGGAGATAGGAGACCAACTGCCGCTTCTCGGCAAGATCATTGCTCCTGGTGGGAGTGGTGATGGTTGTGCCGGTGACGTACGACAATGCTCGATCCACAGGCTCCGGGAACGTGAACGCTCCAATGCCATGGCAAAGCCCGATAAGGGAAACCAGCACAACGCCAGCGGACGCCACGCGACCGGCCACGGTTCCTTGGATGACGTTAAGCCAGGAGACAAGCGGCAGACAGTAGGAGACGATGATGAACACACAGACGATATACCAATGCTGCGGGCTGAAATCCTGAATTTGCCAGAACAGCAAAGCCCCGACAGCGGCGCCAACCAACATGGCGCCTTGCAACGACGTCAGTTGGAGCAGATGCGATTCATGGTGCCGGAAGCCTGTGAATGCGGTGAACGCCAATCCCGCAACAGCGATCGCCAGCCATAGCCATCCGACGGTCTGACCAATATTGATGAATTTGGCCTGGTAGGAGGTGAATATCGTCCATGCCTGATATGCGACGGATTGGTTGCCGAACAGTGATTTCCGAAGGAATCCGGGGAACGGAACCAGACAAACTACCGTTGTGACGCCTATGGTCAGCATGGCGCGGATCAGCGCGGAGAACAGGGTACGTCGGCAGTTCGCGGTGGTGAGCGCGATTTTGCATCCCCAATATACGATTGCGGCGACGGTCAGTCCCAGACAGGCATAAATGAACCAACGGCGGAGCAGGAACGTTCCCGCCAAACCGATGCCAAGCGCGATACGGAGCGGCGTCGAATGAAGAATGTGGGAATCGAACACGCCGGCCAATACGATGACGAATAACAATAGGACGACGACGTCATCATATCCGATGAGAACGGGACGGACGAATGCGGGAAGACAGAGGATGGCGGCATAGATGGTGACGAGGACCATCGTCTGACACTGCGTGGATGTCGCCGCATGCATGTATACAAACGTGGTGATGATGAAGCTTGCCGGCAACAGGAACAATATCGTAAGGACGAAGAAGGTCGTCGTCCATTGTGGGGCAAGGCGCGTAGGCAGTGCTGCGACCCAGCAGAGCAGGTCGTTGTAATCTGAATTGTTGATGGACCAATAGACGTCTTTTATCGTGTGTACGAGGGATGTGGAAGTCTCCGCGTTGAAACGGACAGTCATGGACCAATAATTGATTCGATCCCATGTGGGGTAATAATGGTACAGCGAGAAATACCAAGCGTAAAACACGACCGCCGCGATGGATGCCACAGCAATCGCTGCAACGCTTTTGGCGCGAAGGAACCGTATTGCCGGCCAAAGCGATGTAAGCCGTAGCGTGCCGATGCAAACTCCGCAGAAGCCGCATATTCCAAGCAGCTGAACGGCGAACGAGCGAGTCGGAGGAATGATCAGCAGCACGCACCATATGAGGAGGAGCGCCGCGGCCACGTAGCAGGATACGCGATGCGCGGCAATTTCTGATGGGACGTTGCGCTGAATCCGCTGTTTATTCTTCATGATTCTTCTTTCTTGAAGCGGCATTGCTGCTGAATATCGGCATGAGTGCTTTGATGCGGTCGGTGATGGCTTTGTTGATTGGCGACAGGATTAACGTGCCGATCAGCAGAGGCAGCATCGCATGGGTCCTTGGCAGGGACCAGACATTGACCAGCACTAGTGTCTTCAGCAGGAAGGTGTGGGTGAGGAATATCTCAAAGGATATGGTGCCCAGCCATATCAAGGGTTTGCTTGAAATACAGAGCTTGAAATTCAAGGAAACTACGGCACAGCAGAAAAGCAATGCCGCGGGGATGCCGGCGAGGACCTGACCTCGATAATTCAGCAGGAACGCGGGCATAAAGAGTACGGTGAACGCGCAACCCGCCCATGCCCAGTAGCGTTGCAGCAGACGTTCGGCCGCCTGCCGGTATTGGGCGAAAAACGCACCGGCGGGGAAGCACAGCAAAGTGTTCCACCAATATTCGGATAAGCCGCATTGCTTCATAACGACAATGGCTATGACCACTAGAACGGTAAGCAATGCTAGGCGGGCGTTTGCGGTCAGTTTGTCCGGTAGCCAGGCAATGAAAAGCAGTACGTAGAGCAATAACTGTATTTTGATGTACCACGTATCCCAGCCAGGCAGGGAGAACGTGATGAGTCCCCATAGACTGGGGATGATGGGTTGATGACTCAACAACTCACAGATCAACGCCATGGCTTCCGCGACATAGAAGATCAGCAGCAGGCCGATGATGCGTTTGACGATCCATGCCATTTTCCCTGCGAACGATCGTTGCATATGGGATATTGACAGCATGTTGCCGTATCCGGAAAGGAAGAAGAATAATCCCACGGCCAGATAGCCTATGAAGAAGTTCATGAGATAGGGCGTCAATGGCAATGCTGAATCAAGACGTTGGCCCAGGTGGTGAATGACCACGATGAGGATCGCCAGGCCGCGGAGCGATGTGGTCTGCGCTTTGGACATGAATGCGTCATGTTCATGTCCCCGCGCATGTATGCCGGAAACCAGCATAATCGCAAAAATCAGTACCAGTATGGAAAATAACCACATGAGCGGTGAGTCCTTCCAGACGCTAAGCAGGTTTGCGGATTGTCGATGACCTTATTCAGGTCCCATGTGTTGTGGTGGGCAAGTGATGTCAGGGTCTGTTTCGTCGCGTCAGTTTGCGCAGAATCATCGTTCTTTCCCGTTCCCCAAGCAGCAGAAGCAGGTCTGATGCGAGTGTCAGCAATGCGGTTATCGCGCATGACGCCAGCAGCCCGATCCAATTGGTTTGCGGAATGCTCAGCAATATGTTAGCGAGTGCGCCGAGGGTGGCCGCCAGTATGGTGGAGACAAGATATTGCGCATATACGCAATAGAACCTCGACCATGGCAGTCGAAGGCAGAGGGCCGCGTATACGGGCACGAAAGTGACGTTCGCGAGTATATCGACGAATTGCGGGATGGCCGCGACCGCATAGATGCCCCAATTGGAGAATTTGACGCAGACTAACGTCGCGGAAAGCGAGAGAACGCCGCATGCCAACCAGCTGAGTGAGTAATTACGTAATCTGTTCACCAGCAGGGGAACCGCTTGCAGTGTGCTCGCTATGCCGGTGAAGAAGAAACCGCTCATGGTCAGCATCATCAGCAGGTAGATCATGCGAGTATTCTGTCCGGGCTGCCATAGGGCGATGAATGCCGAACCATTGACCAATAATGTCACTACGATGATGTTTGTGAATAATCCTGTGATACGCATTCCTGCCTTGAGCTCGCTCAGGAGCGCATCATGGTGCTTCTGAGAATAGAGCTTGGTCTGTTCGGGAGAGAACAAGCCGGAAATGGTGCCTATGAGATTCACCAAGGCGTTGGGGACGACTTGAGCGACGGACAAGTAGCCCATATGCAATGGGCTGATGGCGAGATTCGCGATGAGCAGGCTGAGGCCATTTTGCAGAATCTGTTGCAATTTGATTACGGTGTTCCAGATGCCGCTGGCCAGCATTGTCCATGCGGCGCGAAGTGAGATGGCCTTCCGGTCAATGCGTAGCTCGGGAGTAAGACGAACGGTGAACAGGTAGTTCAATGCTGCCAGAACGATTTGTGCAAGACAAGTGGCTAGACCGACAAACATCACGTAGGTTGGGAATAGCGCAAAACACACCACCATGGCAATGATTCTGACCATGGAAAACGCGATATTGGCCAAACTGGACAGGTGCAGCCTGTTCTTAATGAATGTCGCCACGGACAGTACGGAAGACATCGTGGCAACGACGAAATTGAGGTAGACGAAGCCGAACAGCCATTTGACATCGGTCACCAGGCGGGGTGAGATGTGGATGACATACTCGAGATTGACGATGAGCGGAACAGCCACCACCGTCAATATTAGAGTCATAACAAGGTTTGCGGCAAGGGTTGAGGAGAAATATGTGTCGGCCTTGCGTTTGTCTCCCTGATGATAGGCTACGGTGATGAACCGTCCCGCGACGGAATTCAAGGCTATGGTGAACAGCGTCGCATACCCCACCATTGTGTTGGCCAATCCTGCAAAGCCGTACGCTTCGGCTCCCACTCTGCCGACGATGAACGGTGTGATGACGAAGCCGATGCCCATATTGACGGCAAAGTTCACCAATGAGGCAGCGAGGTTGATGATGAATTGCTTGTTCTTGTTCATATGAATTGTTGCGGGGAAATCAGTTATGTCGGTATACGCTGCAGCTGATGCCGGTGACATCCGGGTTCAGCCTGTCGTTATACGCCGACTGGCTGCTAGTCCGGCTGATTTTATGGTATCGAGGATTGTGACTGAGTATATCCGGCTGGCCGGTGCCATCGGCACCGGTGCAATCCACGAAAAGCATTTTGCCTGTATCGGTGTTTCTAGGTAAATCACTGGTGTGGAGGCTTGGCTTGCCAGCGGTGGCGCTGAGGTTACGATACTGCTGATCGGCATAACTTAGATGGGTCTTGGTGAAAGGATTCCACATTTGGACATCAGCGTTCATATATGGCAGCGAGTTGCTTACCGCATATACCGAGGTGGCATCCCGGACCGGCACGATGACGTCGCTTCCTGTCGATTCGATGTCATCGTCAAGCGTGTGGGCGAATTGTGCTCCGATCGAAGTGATGGTGTGGGCGTCCTGCAGAGCATCCTGCCATGCGACGCGTGTCTTAGGCACTAGGGTAAGTGCCAGCGCCACAGCCACGCCAATGGTTATTACGCGTTGGAAGCGGCTGTGGTTGGCGGCTTTGTTTCGGGCATCATGAAGCATCAATGTCAATGCCACGGCGGCCAGCATCCAGAGCAGAGCACAGTTTTTCTGGGCGTTGACGCCGAAATAGACGAGGTTGATCACCACCGTCACCCATGCCACCGTGCACAGGGAGACGAATACTGCGCTAAAGCTGGAAGCTATGATGAACAATACGATACAAAGCAATCCTTCCTTGGACAGATACCAGTTTGCCAGAGGCGTGATCTGCGGAGTATTGCTGCCATTGGGGAAAAGCTCGATTGCCGCCAGCAGGGCGCTCAATACGGGCAACAGTAGGGCGGTGTAGTTTTTCCTTGCGCGCAGAGTGCGGTTGCGGGCCATGTCGTACAGCCAGACGATGAGCATGCTACCGGTAAAGCCAAAAGCCCACACATGGGTTTGGAAGAGCAGGGCCAACCATAGCGCATACCGGTAAGGATGCTTGTCCCGATGAGGATAATCCGCAATAATTAAGGCGCATGACAAAGCCAGCACGCTGTAGGAGCGGGCGATCGTGGGGATTTCGTACACGAACAGACAGGTGACGGGGGCAAGCAGTTTGACAGCCACCGGAATGTCGGACACGTATAGGATTGTCAGCGCCGCGATCATGAGCACGGCGCTGATGATCTGCATGCTGACGTATGGCGCTCCCATTTTGGCGAACGGCATCAGCATCAGGAACCAGAGTGCCGGGTGTCCCTCTTCGCGCAGTATGCTGCCGAACAGGTCGCCCAGTGAAGCGTCGCGGGAAATGAGCCATGCCTGCGACTCGTCACGCCACGGTTCGTGCAACGGTATCATTGCCAGAGTCAGCGCTGAATATGCGACGAACATCACGATAAGCGCCACTGAGACGATACACGTGACGTGGTCCGGATGAAGGTTGCGATGCCGCGGAGAATGAGGATTGCTGGATTCGGTGTTATCGACGTTCATAGACAACGGTATCCATTCCTTCCACGGTAATGGTGCGTACGGGCTTGTATCGGTCATGAAGGATGCGGTCGATGGCAGGCTTCGGCATCGTGTAATACGGCTGCACCACGATGTATTTCGCACGGGCGGTGGCGAACTCTTCACGCAGCAGTTTCGCATAGCTGTCGCTGAACGACGCCTCCCAATCCTGGAGCCATGCGAATCGGTACATCGGTTTCAGATCGTATTGCAGGTATGCGCCGACGAGCACGTTGTAGAGGACTATGTCACCATGGGCCTCTTGGATGACCTGTTCCAATTCTGGTTCGTCATACGTCGGTTCTGACCAGATGAGCTTATTGTCCACTTTGGCCTGGTACCCGCACAACAAGGCCATGACCAGTCCCAACGCCACCAGCGTCTGCCAGTGCATGTGGATGTGTTGATCGGCGTACCGGCATACACCACCCAGAAGAATCGGCAGGAAGATGGCTGCCACCGCGGCGTAATGCTGGTATGGGCTGATGTTGAAGAACAGTACGATGAACAAGATGCCGGATATCGCTATGGTCCAGTCAAGGGGATTGCAGCGACGCTCGAGCAGCATGTGTGCCAAGGATACGAGCACCATTGCGCAAGGCAGGCATAGTATGAGCACGATGGTGTTGATTTGCGAGGAGAGCAGGCTTTCGGAATTGCCCGCGTAGCTGATGTTGAACAGCACCGTGCCGTATACGAAATCATAGAACGCGTGATGCGCCGCGAAGTAAACGCAGAACGGTATCAGCGGCAGTGCGATGCCGACGATGAACGACAACGCGCATTTGAGCAGCGCCATCCACTGTTTCCACCGGAGAAGCATGATGGCGATGACCAGCACTCCGACGCATACGGATAGCGCGTTGGTCAGACGGGACAACAGGCAGACGCTGAACGACAATCCGTATACGAAGGGATGCCACCACGGCACCACGGACCCGTGATCGCTGTCGCACTGTTTGAACCAACGTACGGCGATCAGCAGGGAAACGGCGAGGAACGGCAGACAGAGGGGCTCGATCAGATTCCAGGAAGGAGCGCAGAGAATGCCGATCCATACCGCGGATATCCACGCTATTGTTACCACCATTGCCGTGCCATGCCGTTGGGGAGTGAATTCCCGAGCAAGCAGATACAGCATATTCACGGTGACGGCGGCCCAGACAATGGTGAGCAGGAAGATACCCAATGAGGATTCCGTGAGTTTCCATCCAAGCATATTGAACAGGAAAATCAGAGGTCCTTTTTGATCCCAGAAATTCACGTATGGGATGCCGCCCTCGGCCCACATCTTGCCGGTGAGCTCGAAGATGTACTGATCGGAGTACCACGTTTCAAGCACGCGGGGGTAGATGGGAGAGAGGATGTCCGTAAGCGTGATGAGCACTGCGGCGAACAGCGAGTTCACTACTATTGGAACCATGCGAGCATAGATTGATCGGGATCGCGTCGGTGCAGCCGTTGAGGTCTCTTGCTTGGGGATTGAAACAGACATTGGTACTTCCTTGGAATCGAAATGAGGCATTTCAGACTGCGTGTCCGATACGTTGATAGATGCTGTATGTGCCGGAATCATCGGTAAAGGAGCGGACAAGCCGGTACCTTGTCTTCAACGAGTCCGCGATCACCGGCGTCAGATTGCCGTACTGCTGCACCACGAGTATCTTGGTGCGGGGCTGTGCGTAGGAGTCGGCGATTTTGATTCGCAGATCGTCGCTGAACTCGGCCTGCCAGTCCTGGAAAACCGCGTAAGGATAGGCGGGTTTCACATCATTGAGCGTGTATGCCAACGCATTCATGTTGTAGAACGCTATGGAACCTTGGGATTGCTTCGCCAATCGGGCGATCCACGTATTGTCGAATTCCGGCCAGGTCTCGACCTGACAGGTGCGCAACCCAGCATAGCCAAGCAACAAGGACGCTACGCATGCCAACGCCATGATACGTGGTAGCTGATTATGCAGAACATTTGCGGCCGGTACCAGTGCCAGAGGAAGGAAGACCACGTCGATCACCGTGTAATGAAGGTAGGATCCGGTCTGGATGGTGAACATCTGGAAGAACAGGACCGAGAATGCCAGCGAGCCGAGCACGAGGACAATCGAGTCGCATGTGAAAGCCTTGCGGCGTATTGAACGAATGATGCCCACGAGCAGCATTGCAGCGGGAACCGCGAACACCAAGACAAGCGTCGAGATACCGGGAAGCCCCGACGTAGCGCTCAACCCACCGGCATAATGCAGGTTATACAGCACCGTACCGTACATGAATTCATAGAACACACCATGCGCGGCGAAATACACCGCGAACGGGGCGAAGAACGTTGCTACGCCAGCTAAAAACTCCAGAATGCAGGTGCCTAGGTTCTTCCAAGCCCGTCGTATTACCATCAGTACGGTCAACACCAGTACGCCCACGCATACCCCCACGGCATTGCTCAGGCGGGTCATGAAGCATACACCGAACGCCAGTCCGTGAACGTATACCCACGCGCCGGGAATCCGCCAGACGCCACGGTCCGCGGGATGGTCCTGATAGGCGAATAGGGAACGCATCACGAGCCATGCGCTCGCAGCTAGGAACGGCAAGCAGAACAGTTCGGTCATATTCCAAGATCCGGGCAAGCATACTGCGATCCAAAACACGCAAATCCATAGCGTCAGTGCATCGGTGGCGTGGGAATAAGCGGGCCTGTCATTGCTGGAGGGGCGTTCATGGTCGTGGATGGTACCGATGGCCAGCCAGAGGAACCACATCGCAATGAGCAGGAAGACGCATTCAATGATGACGATGCCGAACCCGTTGCCGGTGAGCTTCCATCCGAGCATGTTGACGAAAAAGATGAAGGGTCCTTTTTGATCCCATATGTCACGATATGGGACACCGCCTTCGGCCCATACCTTGCCGACAAGCTGGAAGAAGTCCTGGTCGGGCATTAGATGCAGATTCGCACGATGCACAGGTGAGAACAAGTCAAGCAGAACAACGGCTACAATGGCGGCCGCTGCGTTAAGCACGATATGCAATGGTGCGTTTTTGGGATGTTGGGCAGTGCGCGGGGAGCTGATGGCAGTCATATGTTTTCACCCCTCCGTATCGGTTTGGCCGGAATGCCGACCACAGTGGTGCTCTTATGCGGTATGGAGCGAGTGACGACGGCTCCCGCCCCGATGATCGTTCCATCCGCTATCGTCACGCCGCCGATGATGGATGCTCCGACGCCAATGTCAATATCGTCTCCTAAATGAGGTGCTGCGAAGTCTTTAGCCGCGTTCCCTATGCAATTGGCACCGTGCAGCACGCAGTTTTTGCCGATTCGTGTGTCTCCATTAACGACAATGTTGCCGTAATGATACAGGCGAAGCCCCTCATCGAAGATATTTTCGGAAATCTCTATGCCAAGACGGCTTCCTAGACGGTTCTTCCTCCTGCGCGCCCATAAAAACATTACGTAATGAAGTGGGGTCTTATGCCGGTTATTGTATCGGTATTCACATACGCGCAGACGTTTCTGGAAACGCCAAATCTGAGCTCTTGGATCATCGGTGAGATAGGCGAGGAGTGTATCCATACGGCCGCCGTACAGGTAAGCGCCCCGTTCCGCGGATAGGAAGCGGCATAAGTCTTGTTTTGTCTGAATCACTGCGTGTCCTTATGACGATCGGAGCCTTCTTATATTCGGTTGGGAGATTACGAAAAATGGTCGGAGGGAATACATCCGATTGACTTTGCGCGGGCGTCATATCTCGGCCTCGATGACATACCGCGGACGGTGTTTGGCCGCTAGATAGATTTTCCCTATGTATTCGCCGATGATTCCCATGGACAACATGAGTAATCCACCTATCAGCCATAGCGAGCACATGATTGAACCCCATCCGGAGACCACGTTGTTGCTTGCCCAGGAAACGATTACATAGATGGCCAGCAGTGCGTTCTGATGGCCTCGATTATGGGCTAGTTTCACGCCATGGAAAAGCGACGAGTCAGTATCATTGAGTCGCCTAATGTATTGCCGGATCCCATCTTCCGAGCCATCATCGACAAGGAGTATATGGCTGTCATCGGAAATCAAGTGCTTGGATTTCATCGCAGTGATTTTGTCGAGCAATACCGGTGCGGTGATGGGAAGTTGTGCGACCTCGTTATAGCAGGGAATCACAAGAAAAATGGTCGGTTGTTGGCGATTCTCTTCGTTGGTTCTTCGATCGGTCATATCTCCCTCGGATAATTCCAAGCCCCTCATGCAATACCTTCACTATATAGTTGTGGGGGGAGAAAAGATGTTGTGCAGGGCCGGCGATAACCTTTCAGGAAAGGGAGGAATGTAGGCTGCTGGCTTCTGAAGTAAAGCTGTTTGAGTGCAAAAGATAGGGTTTGATAGTATCAAACAAAGGGGATCGCTATGGCCTTTGACGAGCTGATCAGCGTCATCGTTCCCGTATACAACGTTCGACGTTATCTCCGTCAATGTCTTGAATCCTTGGCAACACAGAACTATCCGTCATTCGAAGTCATTCTCGTTGATGACGGATCGGCGGATGGTTCCGACCTGCTTTGCGATGAATATGCCGCGAAAGACGAACGTTTCAAAGTCGTGCATCAGCAGAATGCTGGTTTGAGTGTGGCTCGCAATACGGGCTTGACTCATGCCAGCGGCCAGTATATCTCCTTTGTGGATAGTGATGATTGGGTTTCTGGATATTATTTGTCCACGCTCATGTCCGCCATCGCGCAGAGCGGCATGCCCTGTGCCTCTCTCGCCCACCTTAGACCGTTTCGTGATGGCAGTGGCTGCAGATTGTATGGAGACCACGGAATGCCGTCTATGAGAGTCGTCGGGAAGAACGTGAAAGTCGCGGATGAAATGACCGCTCAGAAAGCATTGCTGCGTCAACGGATTAATTGCGGGGCGCAAGCGAGGCTATGTCGACGAGACGTACTACTCAGTATTGCAGCCGACGGTAAGGTGTTTCCGGAAGGCCTGTTGTACGAGGATTTGGCAACCGTCTACCGCATCATGCATGAAGCGCGGGGCAGCGCGCTGGTATATGAGAGCCTGTATGCCTATAGGCGTAGATGTTCGGGCATCATGGGGAATTATGGTGCGCTTCATGATGAGAAAGTGAAGTCTGCGATTCGTGTATCGCATGGGCTTTATGAGGATATGATGCGGTGGCATCCTGAACTCGGCAAGGAAACCGCTTCGCGCTGTTTGGCTCTGCTGTGCACGGTGTATTCCTCATTGGATGCACGGGAGTACGGCAATAAGGAAGCCATATGGCAGGAAATCCAACGATACTGTGTTCTGGCCCGAGCCGATAGCGGCGCCCGGTTGAAGGATCGTGCGGCCACATGCTGCGTGATGGCGGGAGAGCCTATATTCGCTGTGTTCTGCAGCCTGTATCGAGGATACTACCGCTGGATTGGATTCTAGGGGTACGAAGGGCATGACGAGAATGGGGGCGACATGGTTTATGGCGTGCTGATGCTGGTCTGTTGCATGCTATGTCTACTCATGCGGATACCAAGGCTACGGCAATTCCGATGTTTCGGCCTGGTTATGATGCTGACGATGATGACGACCGTTTCCGGGTTGCGTTCTAGCAATGTCGGTACGGATAGTCCCATGTATGCGAGATTGCTTAGACACTCGGGCAAATGTCTGAAATACAATTTTGAAGCTGGCTATTGCTTGCTGAATGGTGCTATATATTGGTCAGGGGCCACTTACTCCGTACTATTCGTTCTGGAGAGTCTCCTGCTATACAGTGCCATTGGCCTATTCATTTACCAGTACGTTGAAGAACGGTGGTGGGGCTTCTCCTGCCTGATGATTTTCGGGATGCGTACGTTTTTCACGGCCCTGAACATCTCCCGTCAGTACATCGCAGTGGCTTTGTGCATGCTTGCGTTCATGCTGTACGAACGGAAACGCTGGAAGCTCGCGCTGGGTTTGGTGCTGCTTGCCATGACCTTCCATATCACATCCATCGTGGTACTGCTTCTCCCTTTCGTGAGATGGTGGGCGCAATCCGAGCACTTCGAACTGCAGTCCATAGCGGCTGTCGTCGTAACTTTCCTGATACAGTTCTTTGACTGTGGAGGCATTATCGTCTGGGTTGCCGGTTTCATTCCCAAATACCGTCACTACCAGCATGACTCGCTGATGAATAACACCGGAACGTCGATATTCTGGGTGCTATACACTCTGGCGTTGTCGTCGGTTTATATCGCCTACGTGTGGCGGAAGCGTCTCAATCAGTCGAACAATGTGCGTGAAGGGGTGCAATCCGAGTGCAATGAGCCGTTGCTATTGGCGGGAGCACTGATTTATGTGGTCATGGTCAACGCTTTCGCTGGCGTAGGCACCTTGAACCGCATGTCCATTTTCTTCACCATGTTTTTCATCTGGTTGCTGGCGGCTTTGCTTGCCGCACTAAGCGAACGCATGCAGATCGCAGTGGAACTGGTGATTCTGGCCGCATCGTTCCTCATGTGTTACCGACAGGTCTACATCAGAGGAAACTTCGGTGTGCTGCCCTATAAGGTATTTTTCTGAGCGAAGGATGCGAAAGGGAACGGTATGGCCGATGAACAACCGCTGATCTCCGTGATTGTCCCGGTACACGGTGTCGAGGCGTCCTTGGACGCGTGCGTGGAATCCATCGTGAGACAAACCCACCGTAACCTTGACATCATTCTGATAGATGACGGATCACCGGATCGTTGTCCGGAATTATGCGACCGTTGGATGACTCAGGATTCCAGAATCCGTGTCATCCATCAACGCAATAGTGGGCCATCAGCCGCCCGTAATGCCGGAATTGAGGCCTCGCAAGGTGAATATCTCGGATTTGTGGACTCGGACGATAGCATCGCTGAGGACATGTACGAAACGCTATTGCGTAATCTGTTGCGCGAACAAGCCGACATCTCCATCATCGGTACCAGTCTTGTAGGGGAGGACGGCGAGTCATACGTGCCGTATGCGACCGAATGCCGTTTCCGCATGAATTCGGAACAAGCCTTCAAATATGTGAACCTGCCCGGATACTTCCATGTCGCGGTATGGGACAAACTGTACCGACGTGAACTATTCGATGACGTACGTTTCCCGGTGGATCGTCATAGTGGCGAGGACTACCCCGTCACATTCCGTATGATCGATAAGGCCGAGACGCTGATTTACGATTCCACTCCGAAGTATTGCTATCATCTGCACGAGCGGATGACGCTACGTCTGCGCATCACCACCGCGCAAAGCGACGAGACCCGTACCGCGCTGGAACTGGTACGAACCAAATATCCGCGGTCGTACGATTACATGCTGTACGGTCATCTCATCGCAACGATAGGCACCTACAACAACATCATTCTGCAAAGACAACGCGGGCAATGGGCGGACTTCGAACGACATGCCGTCAGGCTCGTACGCAAGGCTCTGCCCCGTGTCATGAGACTGCCGGAGATCCCCAAAGCCAAATGCGCGCAAATGCTCCTGCTGTGTCTTTCACCTGCCCTGTACCGCAAGGTGCTCATCATGTTCAAACGTCGCCATGCCAAGGTCTTGGGCTGAGTCGAGGAGTTTCAAGATGCCAACGCATTTCGCTCATTCCGTGAAGTTCAATGCAGCGATGAACACGATTCTGACCGCATCCAACATGGTGATTGGGGCCATCACCATTCCATACATCACTAGGACGCTTTCCGTGGAAGGCTACGGCAACGTCACCTTCGCCCAGAACATCTCACAGTGGCTGTCGACGATCTGCTTGGTGGGCATACCAGCCTACGGCATACGCGAATGCGCCCGCGTGCGCCATGACGAACGCCAATTGGCGTCCGTGGTCAAAGAGCTGCTCATCATCATCACCGGCTGTACGTCGACGGTACTGGGATGCTTCGCGCTGACCATAGTATTCGTACCTAGGCTGCGTGGGCTTTCGGTACTGATGCTTATGTTCCTCGTCAGCACGTTACTGCTTTCCTACGGGGTGGAATGGTTCTTCCAAGCTATGGAGGAGTACGAATACATCACCATACGCAGCGTTGTGTTTAAAACGCTCTCGTTCGTCGCCATGCTTATTTTTGTGCGGGCCGACGGCGACTATCTGATTTATGGCGCGATAACGGCGTTCGTAACCTGTGGAAACAACGTGCTCAATCTGATTCGGCTCGGCAACATGATTGACCTACGCACGCCGGTACCGCTCCGTATCAGGCGTCACGTCAAACCGCTCGCATCGTTCGCGATACAGTCAATCGCCTCATCGATCTACCTGTTCTTCGACAGTATCCTGCTGGGTATGCTTTCCGCCAACAATATGCAGGTCGGCTTCTACCAGCTTGCAGCTAAACTCAAGGGCGTGTGCTGGAGCGTGATCAACGCAATCGTCGGAGTGCTGGTACCGCGTCTGTCATATTATGCGAAACATTCCATGCGGCAATATCACGATCTTGTCGGCAAAGGTTTCGGCGCCATTTGCAACCTTTGTCTCGGACTATGTTGCTATCTGGTAATGGAAGCCGAACCATTGACCATATGGGTATCCACGGAGAAGTACCTCGATGCCGCCATTGCGGTGCGAATCATCGGATTGGTAAGCTTCTTTTCCTGTATGAGTACGTTTTTGGGATTGTGCATTCTTACTCCGCTTGACCGCGAAAATAGGCTTGCCGCCTCTAATCTGATGGGCGTGCCAATCAGTCTTGCGGGAAATCTGCTGCTGGACGCGCGTTTCGGTGCCACAGGAGCGGCGATATCCATGCTGGTTGCGGAGATCGTCATTTGCACGATGCAAATGCACTACTCCTGGGACGTGCTCTGCAAGTCAGTAAACTTGGGGCGACTATGCCGTATGGGCGGTTGCCACGCGTGCTCGTTCGCGACCCTGTCGATGTTGCTATATAACGCTCCCGGTCTGTCAATGGGATGCGCGGTGCAGGTGGTGGCAGGCATGTTCGCATATTGTTCGGTGTGGCTGGCTGCCGGCCTTCTGCTACGGGAAGAGACCGTGTGCTGGGTGTTCGGACTGGTGCGAAGCAAGCTTACGCGAGGGTAGACGTCACAGGCCACCGTTCAGTCTAGATAGCTTTGCTGCACGCCGTCAAGCATACGTTCCGACGTGAACTTGTCGAGATACGTATTACGAACGGCATCAGGAGAGAACCTGCCATTGCAAGACCGTTCAGCGATGACGCGTTCCACTTGGCGTGCGCCATCCTCCACATTCCCCACCTCGAACAGGTAGCCGTTCACACCGGGCCTCACCACTTCGTTGCTGCCGGTCACATTCGTAGCCACGATCGGCACGCCGGCACGCAATGACTCAACCAACGAATATGGCAGACCCTCATACAGTGAAGTCAACAGATACACGTCGAACGCCGTGACGACACGCTCCGCATCATCCCGGTAGCCGAGCAAATGTACGTTACCGCCAAGATCGTTGTCTTCGACGAACCTCGCCACATCATCCTGCAGATCTCCGTCGCCTACGCAAACAAAATGCGCACGCGGATCACGCTCGACGACCATCTTGGCGATTCTCGCGAATGTCATTGGATCCTTCTGTGCCGCCAGGCGTACGGTCGAACCGACGATAATCGCGTCCTGCGGCAAACCGGACAATCCCAGCGACTGCAACGCCTCCTCGCGCGACGGCAATGCGATATCGGGAATGCCGTTATAGATGACCTTGAATTTATTCGGATCGTCAATCCCATACTGCAATGCGATATCGCGTTCGCCGGTAGAGACGTTGAATGTACAGGTAGTGAATAGGTGGCTGAACATTCGTTCGAGCATCACAAACAGCAACTTTTTGGGTTTGGAAAATTCCCGAGCCTGGAACGCGTAGGCGTGAGGTGTGTAGAATACTTTCGCCACACGGCTTCCAATGACTGCGGAGCGGCCGATGACGCCCGCTTTCGAGCTATGGCAGTGCAGAATATCGGGCTTGATTTGCTTGATGAGAGCATGCACGCGTAACCATGCCTTGATATCGTTCGGTGCGGAAATATCCCGGATCAGTTCGGGGATGGGGATGAGCGTCGCATGGTTTTCCATTTCGGGCAGGGCCTTGCGGTAATAATCATCAAGTCGGCCGGTTCCGTAGGCGACCGTCACGTCGAACCTGCTGTGGTCGATGCCGGTGACGATATCCACGACGTTACGGCCGCAGCCACCCATGGCCTCTTGCACGATGAGCAGTTTCTTCTTGGCCTCGGTCATGCTCTCCCCTTGAATGTTCTCCAAAATTTGTATGCTAGGGTGGTTTCCGCATCCCCCGTTACACGTATGATACTTTCCCCTAAGTATGTTTTCGTATTCACCTTTAAATGTGTGCGCAAGGTTGTTGTCGGACTCCCCTTTTTGTGGTGGGACATCCGTATAATGTGCGGGAGGACAGTCGGAAACGTCAGAAGGGATTAGTGGAGTATGACGGGAAATGAGTTCAAGGAATGGCCGGATGTGCATGCTCCGGGTGGGGCTCACGGAGCACGGGTCACGACGACGTATGATTTTCCCTTAACAGAGGAGGATCGACTTGCCGGAGAAGGGGCTTCCAGAGGACTTTCGGTTAGTGTTATCGGGGGTTCCGTGGCGGAAGTGAAGCCGCAGGGATTCGTATACCGACATCGCCGCGAGCTGGTCGGTGTCGCCGCGATCGTTGCAGTCGCCGTAGTGGTGACGGGTCTTGCATTTGGTTTTCGTCAGCATGTCGATAACCAGGAGGTGCTGAGCTCCTGCCAACAGTCCGTCGATATCTATCAATCCAATACGGAACGTTTGAAGAAGACCGTTGATGGTGCGGCCGACGATTTGCAGATTGCGGAAAATCAGGTGCAGGATCCGCAGACGGTGGCTGACTTGCGCACTGCAGTTGACAAGGGCAATGAGAAGACGAAGATCGACACCGGCTGCGACGCGTCAGCCTCGGCTGAGGACAATCAGGCCAGTGATGAAAAGATTACTGCAGCCACACGTGAATTGGGGGACAAAATTGAGAACATTCTGAGCGCCAAGACTGCGGTGGAACGTTCCAAAAACGCCCGTGACGTTGCCGTGGCAAAGGCTGATCTGGCCAACAGGGTCAATGATGGCCAGAGCGTGCTCGGTACCGTGCGTTCCAACGATTTGAACGCCCGTCAGGATTTGTCCGCGGCTCTGAACGATGCTCAGCAGACAGCAACCACGTCCGCTTCCGCTGATCCGAACGTATACATCAATCAGCTCAACAAGCTTCAGGAAGCCATCGACAAATATAGTGCGACAGCTATTTCCGAGTAGACACATAGCCATGTGATGGGCAAAGAGAGAGGGGAATGATATGGCTAATCATGCTACTAGTCGAATAAAGAGGATGGCAAAAGGCGGTGCCGCAAAAAAAGTTGCCATCGCAGTGGCCGCCGTTCTTGGCGTCATCGTCATCTACTGTGCGTTACTGGTCGGCAGTGTGCTGCAAGTGAAACGACACGCTACTCAAGCGGTTTCCATTGTTCAGTCGGCCATCGGCTCCGATATACCATCCGCCTTGCCTGCTCTGGCCGATAAAATGGCGCAGCTTCAACAGGAGACCAAGGCAGCCCGATCTCAGACGGACGGCATTGTATGGCGTATAAGCACAATGATTCCTTATTTCGGGGATGATTTCTCGGCGGTAAGGACTGCGGTGACGGCTCTGGACACCATGTCCAACGATGTGGCCCCCAATGTCAGCGATGCATTGGAGAAACTACAACAGCAGGATATCGCCTCCGGCGGTACGTTGAATGTCAAGCCGCTGTCATCGATGGCGGACACGATCGTGCAGGCGAATACGGTAATCCAAAAGCAGTCCAAGGCTTTGGAAAATGCCCCCGAATCGCATGTCGGCAAGGTTCGTAACGTGTTGGAAACTGGCACCACGTTGTTTGCCAAAGTAGCCAATCAGAGCAATCAACTGACAAAAGTCGTGTCCATGTTCTCCCAACTCGTGGATGGTGGCGAAGGAAAGTACCTGATTATGGTGCAGAGTAACGCGGAGGCTCAGGCAGCGGGTGGGGTTCCCGGCTCTATCGGATCATTGGATGTCGAAGATGGCAAAATCTCCGTGGGGGAGTTCCATTCTGATTCGGAATTCCAGCTTGTCGGCGACATAGACGGCACTGAGCAAATCAATCAGATGTATGCAATCTCCCAATTCGGCGTCGATTATGGTGGGGATATTCGTATAGCAACGGTGTCGCCGAACTTTCCGATTGTAGCCAAGTATGCTACCGGAGTGTGGAAGCAGCAGTCCTTTGGAGCCAACGACACCATTAAAGGTGTGATGTCTCTTGATCCTTATGCGTTGCAGAGCTTATTGGGCATACTCGGCGAAGTGACTCTTAGCAACGGCGTTCAACTCGACGGGAACAACACGGCACAATACCTGTCGAATACCGTCTACCGCGATATTCCAGACCAGAATCAGCAGGATGCGTTCTTCAAGGAATCCGCCCAGCTGATTATGCAGAAGGTATTCGGATCATTTGACGCCAAAAACATGTTTTCCTTGGTTAAAACCATGTCCGTACTGGGCCAGCAGCGCCATATCTACAACGTCGGTTTCGTTGATTCCGGCAAGAGTGAATGGAATGGAGAGCTATCCAACGACCCGAAGCAGCCGGAAACAGGACTGTTCGTCAATGAGATGGGCTGGTCGAAGATGGATTGGTATGCCAAACGCAGCGCAGTGGTGACCAAAATGAAGATCAACCAGGATGGCACCACCACATGGCATGTGAGTTATACCATCGCCAACTCGATGAAGCCGGAGGAAGTGGAGTCCACTCCGGAATACATCACCTCCACCTTCCCCACAAGTTTCTTTGAAGATCTTATCGCACAAGGTGACATGTCCGACGAGGAAAGGGCCTTTGCGACCGTCATGATTAGCAAAGCCCAGCCAGGCGTGCTTTGGCACATCTACGTGATCGAGCCTCCGGCTGGTGGCAGTGTCTCCGACATCAAGGTCAGCAACAACTCCGCCTCCCGCGTACAGGAAGGTGAGCAGTTCAGCAAAATCAAGTCGGATGGGCGTGACTATTACACCAATGTCGGCGTGCTCATCGACCCTGGATGTACTGCGGTCGTGGAGTATAATGTGACGACAGCTGCAGGGGCGTCCGATTTGAAACTTGACGAGACGCCAGTGCCTTATACGCCGCAAATCGTCTATGAGGATAAGACCAAAGAGTGATTGCGTACGGGCAACCCCTGACGTACGAGTGGTGCGGCTACCGCCAGGATAGTCGCACCACTCGCTTTTGTTTAGGTACGTATTCCAACTATTTATCCGCGTCCACGGAGGAAAGAGATGGAGCGTCCGAACCTGAATCCGGGGATTCGGTCGGGCTTGGATTCGGTTCCTCGGTGGGATCGGTCGTAGGTTCCGGAGTGGGTTCGGGATTCACTGTAGGTGAGGGATTGACGGTTGGCTCTGGAGTGGGCTCGGGATTTTGGGTCGGATCGATGGATGGATTCAGTGGCGCAGTCGGAGACACAGTCGGTTTGCTGGTCGGCGTCAGCTTGTTTCCGGAGTTGGAGTTTGTATTATTGTTGCCATTGGTGCCGTGCGTTTCCGTTGAAGCGTTCGTCTTGTATTCGCTCGGATTGTAGTAGGTCTGCTGCCTGCTATTCGAACTGTTCGTAGTCTGCTGTGACTTCTCGTACACTTGGCTGTCGGCGTTATGTTGCGCCACGGAATCGGTGACAGCCTGTATGGCCTTGTCAATCACCTCACGTGCCTTGGTGAGTTGCTCGATGGTCCCGTCATCATTCTGCAGGAGGGTGTTGGCGTCGTCTATCGCCTTCTGCAGATCGGTTCGGGTCTGTTCGTCGGCCACGTTGTCTTTGCTGGATTCCAACAGCTTCGTGGCCTGCTCGATGGTAGTCTGGAGGGCCTGCTTGGCGGCACTTACGCTAGAAGCGGCTTGTGCGTCATGCGCCTTGGTTACGGCGTTGGAGGCCTTCGTCAACGACTTCAACGTTTTTTCCATGGCGGCGGCGTTCTTACTGTTCTGCTCCGTGGCCTGTGTCAGATTCGCGGTCGAAAGCGAAGCCACACACTGTGTGGTCGGAATGAAATCATAAGCGGAGGTAAGCTCCGACTTCAACGTGTCGACGGTGCTTGCGTCGGTCAGTTCGCTTGCGGGAATCGCGGTAAGCAAGTTCGCGCTCTGAATCGCGGAATCATACTGCTTTTTGACCTTCGCATAACGGGACGCCGACTTCTTGCAGGAACTGAATGCATTCTGTCTGGCCACGGTCTGCGTATGATGCCAGAATACGGTGCCGCCGGTTGCGGCCAAAGCCAATACGACGGCCGCAGACACGATCAGGATGATTCGCCGCTTGCGGCTCCGGGACTCCGCATTCACCGCCACGTCGCGAATAGACGTATCCTCGGTGATTTGCGGCATCGCATCGGTATTGCTGGCATGACCGGCCTCGGAAGGAACTCCAGTCGGTAGTGCGATAGTATCGTTGCCATCCGGCCTGATCATTGTTGTCTTCAAAGAATCGGCGATCGTTTCGGTGCCGTCGCTCTTTTCAGCCACACCTACCGGTACTATGGCGTTATCGAACGGCATGATCGGCCATGACCAGTTTCCGGCCATCACGTCACCACGGTAATATGGCGGATTCGAGGCATCGGCAAGCGAAGCGGTCAACGGTAGCATATCCATCGCGGAAGCGGACGTGCCGAAGCTCAACGACTTCATAATATTGCGGATGGCGGTATCTGTGGCATCCACGGCCCTGCGAAAAGCGGAAAAATCCTTGCGATACGGGTCGGCGATGGTGGCGGCTTGCGGCAGCATCGGTCGAATCGTCGTGGCTTGTGCGATTACCGACTGCAGGCGCTCCGGCAACGTGAAGCCTTCAATCATGTTCTGCTGGGCACAATAGGCGCACATATTCGAAAAATCCGGCAGCGTGAACGTATAGTGTACGGCGGCAGGCGCAATGCCAACGATATTATGGAGCTGCTCTTCCTCAAAACAGAGTATCAGGTCGCATTCCTGTGCAATCTGGCGGGTCAGTTGCTTGGAGCGGAATGCAGAGGAGTCGATGCCGGCCGACGTAAGCAATGCGGCGCTTGAATCGTCGATCTCGTGACCGATCAGACTATGCGTGCCGGCACTATCCACTTCAATGGACGTTCCGGCAGTATACATACGGAACAGCAGTTCCCCCATGGGGGAGCGACAGATGTTGCCGGTGCATACGAACAAGACGCGCATATGCGGATTACCTTAACTCTCGAGAAATGGCATAAACAGCTCAAGTATATCGAGAAGGGGTGCCATTTTCGGCACGGTTCGCAAGATATCGTCTCCGCCGCCTGGGGTGAGGTGACCGGACCTGCGATCGACGTATGAAAAAATCCCGCACGTTTGCGCGTGCGGGATTTGCGGTCTTTGATGTGAAAATCAGTAGCACTTATGGGCGAGCCAATAGCTGTAGGCACCTTGAATGGAGCCGTAGCGTGAGGCGCAGTAACCCCAGAACCACTTGAGCTGGGTCTGGTAGTTGGTGGCCCAGTCGGCGCCGGCGCTGACCATCTTGCTGCCGGGCAGTGCCTGCGGCAGGCCATACGCGCCGGAACTTGGATTCGTGGCGGACACGCTCCAGCCGGATTCATGCGAGATGATGTACACGGTCGCGGTGAAATCGGCCTCGGTATAACCGTTGGAAATCAGATAGTCATGGGCCCACTGCTGCATCTCGCCAGCCGGCACGGTGGTCCCGACCGAAGCGGTGCTGCTGGACGAAGAAGACGACGATGACGTGGAAGTGGAGCCGGTACCGACGAGAACCACCTTGTCGACCGGAGCTTTCTTCACGTACGAGCTGATCATATTCGAGGAGATGACGGTGTCACCGGAGCGAGTTACGAGGTTCGTGGATTCCATCACGCCTTCCTCGCCTTCGGTCTCGACCTTCTCCTGGCCCTTCGGCAGGGAGGAAGTCTCCTTCTTCACGACATTGAATGCGATCGACGAGTCGGAGACCTCGACGGAAGCACCTGCACGGCTGACGGTGATTACGGTCTTCTCATCGACTTTGGTGGTCAGCGACGGGGAGACGGTGTCTTCCGGTTCAAGCGTGATGTTGCCGGCTTCCAGCACGGACTTGACGTTGGTGAAATTGGTGCCCGGCACCACGCGGGACTTGCCGTTGATCTTCACGGTGACATATGCGGTATCACCGCCGAGAGCCTCACGGGCGTTGCCACGGGACGCTTCGGCATCGGTGGCGGAATAGGCGGTGACACGCGTGGTCGGCTCCGCCTGGGTGGATGACGTATAGAAACTACGTGAAATAATGCCACCGGTAGCCAGCAGCCCCACCGCCGCGAACGTTGCGACGATCTTCACACACTGGGACCTGTTCGGCAGGCTCAGGGTAAACGGGCGTCCATGCTTGCTGTGGTTAGCCATTCTGCTCCTATAAAGCGACTTCATGGGCCTCGACGAATTCGGGTTCTGCACGCGGCCGCAAAGGCTTCGCCGGAATGCGCGCATCTAAAAGAGCAGTTTACCCTAAGCGCTCGATTATCGGCAGCCGAAGATACACGGGGGTACATGCGAACGCCCGTCGCAATCATGTCTTGTCGATCGCGACGGGCGTGCATTGCCGTTGTGGGGGTACTTCCGCCTACTGTTCGGCTCCGGTGCGGCCGGAAGCTGCGGCGTTCACATCCAACGCCTTGGCCTGTCCGATCAGATCATCCAGATCGGAGGCGCGCAGGGCGCCGGCCTGCTGGAACACGATCTGCTGCTTCTTGACGACCATCAGCGTCGGAACGGCCTGTACCTTGGCCGCCTGAGCGAGATCAGGATTCTGATCGATATCGACCTTGGCGAAATAGATGTCGGGGTTCGCTTCGCTCGCCTTTTCGAAAGTCGGTCCGAACGCGCGGCACGGGCCGCACCAGGTGGCCCAGAAATCCACGAATACGAGATCGTTGCCCTCGATGACCTCGTTGAAGTTCTCAGAGGTGACTGCATGCGTTGCCATAGCTGCTCCTTACATTCGCGTGTGGTGCAGTATATAACCTCCGGCATTCGTCTTGCATTCCGGTGTCCGCTATGGGAGGAACGAAAAAGGCTTGAACGTTACGCGAGGTGCGCGATAATGGGAGGCATGCCAGTGATGAATGATGAGGTGCCCGACGAGGGCGATTTCGATGCCGGACGCAGGCGCGGTGAATTCGACGACATCACACCGGAGGATTTCATCCGCGGAACGGGCAATCCTCCCGGATGGCTCGGCTCCGATGAAATCAACCGCATGCGCAACGAAATGCCGATTCCCTACGTGCAGATCGTGCCGGTGCGCACCGATGAACTCGGCCGCGTCGCGCAGGTCGGTTCCCTGCTGCGTGTCTCCGATGACGGCAGCATCGAACGGACGCTGATTGCCGGGCGCGTGCTCTACCATGAGTCGATTCGTGAGGCGATCGCCCGCAACGTCGCCAAGGATCTGGGAGATATCGCCTTGCCGGTGCTGCCGTCCAGCCTGCAGCCGTTCACGGTGGCGGAATTCTTCCCCACGCCCGGCATCTCGGATTATTTCGACGCCCGGCAGCATGCGATTGCACTGTGCTACGTAGTGCCGATCGCCGGTGACTGCAGACCTCAGGACGAGACGCTGGATGTGGAATGGGTCGATCCGAACGGTGCGATGCTTGACACGTTCCTCGGGCAGATGGGCAATGGATATGGAACGATTGTGAGGCAGGCGCTGGCATGGGCCGGCAGATGACGCGAGACGGATTGGAGCATGACATGGGGATTGAATTGAAGAACACCGTGTATCGCGAAGGGGAGGGGATTCCCGTGGTGTTGGTGCACGGATTTCCGGTGGATCACCGCATGTGGGACCAGTGCGCCGCCGCACTCGCGCGAATCTGCGACGAGCACGGTATGACACGCTTCCCGATCTGGGCACCGGACATGCCCGGTGCGGGCGAAGGACCGATTCCGAGTGACGAAGCCAGCGGAGGCAAGGACGCGGACGGCACGTTCCCGCATGCCCTTGATCGCATGGCGGACGCATACGTGGACATGATTCGTGAGGCCGGCCATGAGAAGGCCATCTGGGTGGGCCTTTCCATGGGAGGCTATCTGATCCTTGACATTCAGCGACTGCATCCCGAAGCGGTGGCGGGCCTCGCCCTATGTGACACAAAAGGCGATGCGGATTCGGCGGCGATGCGTGGCAGGCGCATCGCCATCGCCGACGAATGCGAAGCCACCGGCACGCATGATCCGGTGATGGGATTCGCCGTGGCAAACGAGACGGACTCCAGCATCAAGCAATCCGCCGAATACGCTCGCCAATTCACGCTGTGGATCAATGAGCAGCCGGCAGCCGGCATCGCCTGGCGCGAACGCATGGCCGCAGGACGCCCTGACCTGAACGACGTGCTGGCGAAGGTAAGCGCACCAAGCGCGGTGATCTGCGGCGACAAGGACCCGTCAAGTCCACCCGAAGTGATGGGTCCGGTAGCGGATGCGATGACCGGCACGACCGTGGACTTCACCGTAATCAGTGATTGCGGACACTTCAGCGCATACGAGCATCCCGAAGCGGTGGCCGAAGCATTGCGCCAGCTCGTGCGTAGAATTCAATAGCATCCGTTTCTCACCACGCCATCGCCGACTCGCTGCGCGCTTCGGATGACGTGGGTTGCCGGATGCGGATACTATATGGAATTCAGATATTTCATACGGGGAAAGGAATGCGATGAGCGTGTTTTCTCCTTTGGCATTGACGCAGGCACTGCCATTCCTGCCATTGGCACAAGGTGACATCGACTATGAAGTGAGCCGCAGAGGCGAACCCGACCTATTCGCGAACGTACTGCCGGAACCGGCCACGAAAGTCATCCTCGTCAAAGACGGCAAAGTGGCGGTACCGCACGGGCAAGGCGCCATCGCCGACTATGCCAACGTGAACATGCGACTCGCGCAACTGCCGGGAGGCTACGTCGCCGCCGAACTACGCTCGCATCCGACGGCGCTCGCCATCTTCCTCGGCTCGTATGGCGGTTGCCGTGACGAGCATGTGGTAGCCGTCGACGTGACCCGCGTGCATACCATCGAAACTCCCGTGGCCGACAGCGCCTACGAAGGTGCCGACGACGCCTTCGACGAAGGCAATGCCACCGAAGCCGTTTCAGGAAAGCCATCGCTGCTCGAATCCGCCGCGGAACGCTTCGACTGGGTGGATCTGCGCGCCTTCGCACCGCATGCCAACGCCCGTGAGGCCGGTCAGGCGACCACCGCCATCTCGCTGGGTATGTGGCATACGCGTCAGCGCCACTGCCCGACCTGTGGAGCGCTGACCGAACCGGCGCTCGGCGGCTGGGCCCAACGTTGCACCAACGAAGCGGATGGCAGGAGACTACTGTTCCCCCGTGTGGAACCGGCTGTGATCACGGCGGTCATCGACCATGAGGACCGTCTGTTGCTGCAGCACAACAGCGCATGGGGCAATGCCGGGCTGTATTCCGTTTCCGCGGGATTCGTGGAAGCCGGCGAGAATCTGGAGCACGCCTGCCGTCGCGAGGCCAGGGAGGAGGTCGGCATCGAAGTGGGGGAGCTGCGATACCTCGGCTCCCAACCGTGGCCGTTCCCTGCGTCGCTGATGATGGCGTTCAAAGGGCTTGCCACGACCACCGACATACGAGTGGACGGCGAGGAGACGCTCTCCGCACGGTGGGTGACCCGTGACGAATACATGAACGAGTTGATTTCGGGCCGTATGGAGGCTCCCGGCAAGGCGACGATCGCACGGTATATGATTGAGGAATGGCTCGGACACGAGCTGCCGTGAGCGAGATACCGAAATTGGTCATCGCACGGCGTATAGTTGGGGGTTGTTGTGAATAGGGGAAGAATATAAGGAACAGCAGCATGTCTGACGAGCGTGAGCAAGCCCTGGCTGGAGACGATACCGCTACGATCGCACCGCTTCCGGTGGCACCGGCGGTGTTCACTCCTATTGAAGAGATCGCCATGCCGGAAGTAAAGAGAAAAAACAAGTGGCCGCTGATCATCACCCTCATCGTGATGGGGGTGATGTTGCTCGCTGCCGTCTCCGGATTCTTCGTTGCACGTTGGTATTTTCAGGATAAGGCCGCTCCGGGCGTGACCTTCGCCGGGTCCAGCGTTGCCGGGCAGACCAGGGAGCAGCTGAAAGATACCGTCAGCGACGCGGTGAAGAGCACCACCATCACCATCAAAGACAATGATGGCAACACCGATACGGCAAAGCTCACCGATCTCGGCGTGACGGTCAACATCAACAAGACCGTCTCCAATCTGCTTGCCGCCAAGCATGATGACGATGGCGTGCTGGCCGCCATCAATGCCGTGAATCCTTTCGACAAAAACGAGGTGCCGCTTGCGGCGCAGACCAACGAGCTTGATCTCACCACGTATGTGACCGACAAGTTCGTGGATGAGGATGAGCGTGCGGTCGCCTCCACCATCTCCTATGACTCCGATGAGCAGGCCTTCACCACCGTGGAAGGCCGGGAGGGACGCACCCCTGAAACCGACAAGGTACTGACCGCCGTACGGAACGCCATCAACGTACCGGGTGGCAACAGCACCGCGTCCATCAGCTACAAGAACGTCGATATGCCGGTCAGCGTGAGCGCGGCACAGCGGGCCACCGACGAAGCGAACGCCCGATTGAACAACAAGATCGTACTCGACAACGGCAAGGACAAGACCTTCGAACTGCCGGTCGATGTCGTCGCTTCCTGGATCAAGCCGAATGCCGATCTGGACAAGGGCACGATCTCCCTGACCTATGACGAACAGGCAATCGGCAACTATCTCGAACAGGAAGTGCCGAACCAGCTCAACCAAGACAAAGTCTCACAGGAAGACGCCGTCGACAGCAACGGCACGGTGCTGGTGACCATAGTCAAAGGTGTGGATGGGCTGAAGGTCAAGAACGTGTCCGCCCTTACCCCGAAGGTGGTGAACGCCCTGCAGGGTGGCCAAGGCGCGACGATTCCCGTTGAAAGCGACGTGGACGCATTCGACACCGTACAGAAGAAGTCGGAGTATCGCATCGTGGTGGACCGTGCCTCTCAGACCGCCACCGTGTATCAGAACGATCAGGCGGTCAGGACCTTCCCGGTGTGCACGGGAACCGCCGGCAAGCATGAAACCGATCTGGGCACCTACTACATCTATCTGAAATACAACGTGCAGGATATGACGGGCCTGAATGATGACGGTTCGCGTTACCTCTCCAAAGGCGTGAAATGGGTCGGCTATTTCAACGGCGGCGAAGGGTTCCACACGGCAAGCTGGAATGGTTACGGCATTGCGCATGGCGATCCGGTGCACTACGGTTCGCACGGCTGCGTGAACATGTATGAGGCGGATGCCAAGTGGATCTACGACAACTGCCCCGAAGGCACCGTGGTGCAAGTGGTAGGCGCCATGCCGTCCGGTGCGGTACGCTAGGCACATGAGCGAAGATAACGACAACAAGTTGAATCTCGAAGTGCCCGAGCACCTCGAATACTCCGACGAGCATGTGTGGGTCGACGCCTCCGTCGAACCCGCCATGGTGGGCATCACCGAATATGCCACCGAACAGCTCGGCGAACTCGTGTATGTGGATCTGCCTGAGGTCGGTGCCCAGGTCGAGGCGGGCGATGAAGTGGCGGAGCTTGAATCCGCTAAGGCCGTGACCCCTCTGGTGTGCCCGGTGGCGGGCACGATTCGGTACGTGAACGCCGAGGTTTCGGATGATCCGAGCATCATCACGAACGACCCGTATGGCGAAGGCTGGATCTTCAAGATCGAGCTCGAAGACGACGAGCCGGATCTGCTCAGTTCCGGGGAATACGCGAGAATAGTCACCGAATAGCCGCCGAACAGTTGACTGTGCGAGGCTCAAAGTACCCTGAAAGTTCCCTGATTTTCGCGTTTGGGTAACGGGTTGTTCTCCCGGGCCTTTTATAGTGAGGATATGAACGAACCACAGCCGTTGCCCCAACGCGAGATTGATGCGAGTGATAGTGACGACATGCCTACCGTGCCGATTCCCGCACGTAAGGTCGTCACCACGTTCGATGCCGCCTCACGGCATGAGCGCATCGAAATCAAGCCGCCGCTGATTCGTTTCTGCCGTCGCGCCATCACGTACGGATTCGGCATCTGGTTGCGTTTTTCCACCGCATTGGTGCGCCGTCTCAACTGGTATCCGCGCGTCGAGCCGTATGTCGGTTACGGTACCGAGCACTATTCCCGACTGATCTGCCGTACCGTGTTCGGTCCGTTCAAGCGTCAGTCCGGACGGCTGACCCGCGGCATTCGAGGCATGCTCACCATTCCGTCACCGCATACGAAAGTGCGTATCGCCATCGACGATGTACCGTTGGAAACGGTGCAGGTCGGCATATCCGAAGTGTACGACCACGTCGACAGGTCACGTGACATCTCCAGTGAATTTGCCGCTTCCGATTCCGCCGGCTATCTCGATCTGGTTGCCGAACATTCGCTGGAACCGGGCATCCACAACGTGTCGTATCGCGTGCGTAGCCGCAAACCGGTCGCCGCGAATCTCTTCACGATACCAAGCGGCACAAAAGTCGGCGTAATCTCCGACGTTGACGACACGATCATGGTCACGCAGGCACCGAGCCTGATGAAGGCGGCCTACAATCTGCTGCTGCTTGATCCCAAGAAAAAAGTGCCGGTGCCGGGCATGAACCTACTGTTCAACCGCATCGCCGACATGTTTCCGGATGCACCGTTCTTCTACCTGTCGACATCGCCATGGAACGTGGAAAGTTCGATCCGACACTTCATCACCTACCACGGATTCCCGGAAGGACCGCTTCTGCTGCGCGATCTCGATCCGCGACCGAAGACCTTCATTCCTTCCGGCGTGCAGCACAAACTCGAGTATGCGGAACAGCTGATGGCCGATTTTCCGGATATGAAATTCATTCTCATAGGCGATGACGGTCAGAAGGATCCGACCACATACGCAACCATCGCCAAACGCTACCCGGGGCGTGTGCTTGCGGTAGGCATACGGCAGCTTTCGCCGCGTGAATCCGCAGGAAGTCTGGGTACGATGGCGGGACTTGCGGCCACGCAGCCGGTGCCGGTCACCGATGTGCCTGTTTTCACCGGCACCACGGGGTCCAATCTGATGAAAACCATGATGCCGTACCTGAAGCAGCAACTCGACAAGTAAGGTCTTCACAATCTACCGACGCTGAGGCCCACCTCAGTGTCGGTAGTTTGGGTGGTTTCTCAATCTGCCGACGGTTAGACCCGACTCAGCGTCGGTAGTTTGGGAGAATCATGCCGGTATAATCGCGTGCATGAGTGAAAATCGTGGTGCGCAGGGCGTATTGGAGCAGAACCAGAGTGGGCTGGGCCGGAACCAGAGTGGGCTGGAATTTCCGTGCGCGAAGCGGGTACCTCAGGAGCGCGTGTTTCATGGCGATACGTTCGTGGACGACTACGAATGGCTGCGCGACAAGGATTCACCAGAAGTACGGGAATATGTGGCCGCGCAGAACCGGTATTGCGCGGCGCGTATGGAACCCTTGAAAACGTTGCGCACCACGTTGTTCGAGGAATTCAAGTCGCATGTGCAGGAAACCGACATGTCGGTACCGACGCGCATGGACGGCTACTGGTATTTCACCCGTACCAAGCAGGGCGAGCAATACGGAGTGCAGTGCCGCCTGCCGATTCGCGACGATGATGATTGGGATCCGCCGCATATCGAAGCCGGTGTGCCGATCGATGGTGAACGAATCGTATTCGATACCAATGCCGAGGCGAAAGGACACGATTTCTTCCGCATCGGCGGCATGGATATCTCCAAGGACGGCCGTTGGCTGCTCTATGGCATCGATACGCGTGGCGATGAACGCTACGATTTCCGTATACGCGATCTCGAGACCGGCGAAGAACTGCCGGAGGTGTTCGAGGGGATCGCCGGGGCATGTTTTACGCCGGATGCGCAATGGGTCTTCTACACCCTGCTCGACGATGCGTGGCGTCCGTATGTGATTATGCGCCACCATGTGGGAACGCCGGTCGCCGACGATGTGGAAGTGTTCCGTGAAGCCGATGAGCGTTTCTGGGTGGGCGTCGGTCTGTCGTTCGACGAGCGCAACATCGTGATCGGTACCGGTTCCAAGACCACCACGGAGGTGTTGCTGCTGCCCACCGATACGCCTGAAGGCGAGTTCCAGGCGTTCATTCCGCGCGAAGCCGATGTGGAATATGATGTGAGCTTCGCATGCTTCGAAGGCGCCGGCGAGCATGGTGAGGATATTCCGCTGGCCGTGGTGTACCACAATGCGCTGAATCCGAATTTCGAAATCGACGTCATCGACATGCGTTCGCATGAGCCGCCTTACCGCTTGGGTGAGGGAGTGTGCGTGGCTTCCGGATCGCCATACGGCTGCGAGCATGGCGACGCCGTCGAACCTGGCGCCTTCGCCCGACCGATCGGCACTGCATACTCGAATCCATGCAATCCCGCCATTTTGCAGGGCGCGCACGGCCTCGGCATCGAGGGTATCGCGATTCATCGGCATTTCGTGGCATTACAGTATCGTGCGGAAAGTCTGCCACACGTGGCCGTAATGACCAAGACGGCCGCAGCCGAAGATTTTCTGGCAGGCCGGCCGTGGCGTTTCACCGAGCTCGTGCCGCATGCGCTCGAAGACGATTGGGACGTAGACGAATCCGTGGATGAGGTCAATGAGGAGCGGGCCGAAGTGTGGGCCGCACTTGACCGCGGTCTTGGCTCCGACATCATGGGCGCCGACGATACCGCAGGACCCCACGCGCGCAATCTGCATGGCCATGCCGACGTCTTGCAGGCGGCGCAGGGCAAAGGATCCGCGGTACACGGCATCTCACGCAAGGCCATGACGTCTTCCGACGGTGCGACCGCCGACGACATGCCGGGGGAGACCCGCAGACTGTACTCGATCGGTGTGGGTGGCAATCCTTCATACGATGCACCGCGCGTGCGCTATTCCTTCTCCAGTTACACGCGGCCGGGCGAACTGCATGACATCGACCCGGCCACCGGTGAGGACCGTCTGCTCAAACGCGCCACCGTATTGGGTGATTTCGATCCGCGCGACTATATGGAACGCCGTGTGTGGATCACCGCACGCGACGGCGAACGCATTCCGGTGTCGCTGGTGTGGAGGCGCGACGTGCCGACCTGCGATTCGGCCATGTTCATCACCAGCTATGGTGCGTACGAGATCAGTTCTGACCCTGGGTTCGCGGTGTCGCGCATCAGCATGCTCGACCGAGGCGTGCTGTATGCCGTGCCGCATATCCGTGGCGGCGGCGAAATGGGACGCGCTTGGTATGAGCAGGGACATCTGATGAACAAGAAGCATTCGTTCGAGGATTTCGTGGATGCCACGCGGGCCCTGCAACGAGCCGGACTGGCCTCGCCGTCGCGTACCGTGGCGAATGGCGGTTCGGCCGGCGGCCTGTTGATGGGTGCGGTGGCCAACATGGCGCCGGAATGCTATGCAGGCATAGAGGCGGACGTGCCGTTCGTGGATGCGTTGACGTCGATTCTCGATCCGTCGTTGCCGTTAACCGTCACCGAATGGGATGAATGGGGCGATCCGTTGCACAATGCGGATGTGTACCGGTATATGAAGGGATACACGCCGTATGAGAATGCGCCGGAATCCACCGACGACGCGCGCGTGGCGGTGTTTCCGAGAATCTTCATCACCACGTCGATGAACGATACGCGCGTGCTGTATGTGGAGCCGATGAAATGGCTGGCCCGTCTGCAGCGCGCCGGCGTGGACGCCGTGGCGAAGATCGAGGTGGAAGCGGGCCACGGCGGCACTTCCGGTCGCTACAAGCAGTGGGAGGAAGTCTCATATGAGAACGCCTGGTGCCTGAGTGTGATGGGCATTACCAGCTGATCGCAGCCTAGGCGGCCTCAGGCCGCCCATATCCGCCCGGATCAACTGGACCATCTTTGGATTCGCCCATGATTCGCGCCATGATTCGCCGTGTGACGGGCGGATGTCCACTTGCTGAGCGGTTCCGGTTCGAAGCATGAATCGCTGAGTAGAGTCGCGTGCTATGAGTGAAACAACGAAGAAGTACACCATCGCCGTCATTCCGGGCGATGGCATCGGCAAGGAAGTAACCCCGTGGGCCCAGAAGGCTCTGGAGAAGGCGGCCGAAGGCGTCGCCGAATTCGAGTATGAGCGCTTCGATCTGGGAGCGGAACGCTACCTGCGTGACGGTGCGATCCTTCCGGAAGAGGAAGAGGAGCGCATCAAGAAGACCGACGCGATCCTGCTGGGTGCCGTCGGCGATCCGCGCATCAAGGCCGGCATTCTGGAGCGCGGCCTGCTTCTGAAACTCCGTTTCGATCTTGATCAGTATGTGAACCTGCGCCCCTCCAAACTGTACAAGGGCGTGACCTCGCCTCTCGCCGATCCGGGCGACATCGACTTCGTGGTGGTGCGTGAGGGCACCGAAGGCCTGTATTGCGGTGCCGGTGGTGCGGTCCGCCGTGGCACCCCGAACGAAGTGGCCACCGAAGTGTCCATCAACACCGCTTACGGCGTGGAACGTGTGGTGCGCTACGCCTTCCAGCTGGCCATGAAACGCAGGAAGCACGTGACGCTCGTGCACAAGAAGAACGTGCTCGTCAACGCGGGCGACATGTGGCAGCGCATCGTCAATACGGTGGCGGAGGAGTATCCGGAAGTCTCCCACGACTATCTGCACATCGACGCGACCACCATCTTCATGGTATCCGACCCGTCCCGTTTCGACGTGATTCTGACCGACAACCTGTTCGGTGACATCATTACCGACGAAGCCGGTGCCGTGGTAGGCGGCGTGGGCTATTCCGCCTCCGGTTGCATCAACGCCTCCGACGAGTATCCGTCGATGTTCGAGCCGATCCACGGTTCCGCTCCGGACATCGCAGGCCAGAACAAGGCCAATCCGACCGCTGCGATCCTGTCGGCCGCCATGCTGCTGCGCCACCTCGGCTTCGACGAGGCCGCCGCACGCATCGACACCGCAGTCGAAGCGGATATCGAGGAGCTGGGTTCCACCACGCGTTCCACCGACGAGGTCGGCCGCGATATTCTGGCACGTATGTAAGTCTGCTCATAGCGAATGTTCCCTCCGACGGCGCCACTCGTCGGAGGGAACATTTTTTCAGGGATGACTCAGGGGCTTTTCGGGGAAGTCGCCAAGGTAGCCATACGATTTATGCGATATTGTTGAACCATGAACGACGACAACACTAATTTCACCAACCCCGACCACATCAATGGTTCCGCTTCGGCTGACGGATCGACCCCATCAAACGATTCGCAGTCGAGCTACAGCCAATACGGTGCCGAACAGCCGGCCGCCGACCATAGCCAGACCACGAACACGCAGCCGGCCGCCGACTATGGTTCCTACGGGCAGCAGTCCTCCGCACAGCAGAGCTACGGCCAAACCGCGGATGGAACGTATGGCTCATACGGTTCCTATGGGCAGCAATCCGGCCAGGCTTACGGACAGAACGGCTCCTATTATGCGCAGTCCGGGCAGACGGGCCAGTCGGCCTATGACCCGAACGCCCAACAGAACGGGTATACGCAGCCGAACGCATACACCCAGCAGAACGCATACGCGCAGCAGGGCTATGGACAGCCGAACTACACTCAGCCGAACCCGTATGCACAGCAGTACTATCAGCCGAACGGCCAGCCGTTGCCTCCGGGATACGTGCCCCGCCAGAAGATCGTGGCCGGCCTGCTCGGCATTTTCCTGGGCAGTCTGGGCATCCACAATTTCTATCTCGGCAACACCACCAAGGCCGTTGTGCAGCTACTGCTGACGGTGGTCGGATGGATCATCCTCATCGGACCGGTAGTGGCCAGCATCTGGGGCCTTGTCGAAGGCATTCTGATTCTGTGCTCCGACATCGGTTCCCCGTGGCACCGCGACGGTCGCGGCGTAGAGCTGCGCGATTGATGGGCAGAGGCGTATACAAGCAGCCGGGCGGTAAACTCGTGGGGGTTACCGCCCGGCTTCGTGATGGGTACTGCCATATCGACGGCGATTTTTTCATTGACGGCAATGAGGATCGTGCCCATGAGATGCTGCTTGATATCGAACGGACGTTAGTCGCGGGACGGTCGATCCGCGGCATTCCGCAACAATATCCGGACGTTGCACTGGTCGGCATGACCATGCAGGGAATTGAAACGGCCTTTCGCAGGGCCGTTACGCAAGATGACCCCGTTCCCCAAGAGCGGGCATCGCAAACGTCACTGCCGCGAATCGCATCGTCGCGGGCATCGCATCACACTTCGACGGGCGACGAATTCGGCGAGCTGACGGCAGTGGAATGCGCGGCGAGATGGCGCAGTCTCAAGCCAACGGTCCTGCATGATGCACCATGCAGCCCGCAGGAACAGATGGACACGGACCTGCAATGGGCCCGCGAAGTGGCGGCAGGCAGTCGCAAAGCGACCCTGCGCATCTGGGAATGGGCCGCTCCGGCCGTGGTGATCGGCCGATTCCAATCATTGCCGGACGAGGTCAACGAGCAGGCCGCACAAGCCGAAGGCATCCAGATAGTGCGACGATGCACCGGTGGCGGCGCGATGTTCATCGAACCGGGCAACACCATCACCTACTCGCTGTACGCGCCGCTGGATTTCGCCAAAGGCGTGAGCATCGAGGACTCCTATAGGCTGTGTGACTATTGGCTTGTCACGGCACTGCGCGAACTTGGTCTGGACGTGCGGTTCACCGGATTGAACGACATCGCATCGCAATACGGCAAGATCGGCGGAGCGGCGCAGCGCAGGTTCCCCCCGATCGATACTGGCCCCGGCGCGATACTGCATCATGTGACGCTCGCCTATGACATCGACGGCGAAAAAATGATGCGCGTGTTGCACGTGTCACGCGAGAAGATGTCGGATAAAGCCGTGAAATCAGCGGTGAAGCGCGTCGATCCGATGCGCTCGCAGACCGGCATGAGCCGTGATGTGGTGGTGAATCATCTGATTGCCGCGGCCAGGCGCGTTACAATATAGCGCGAATGGTCGAGGGCGATCCGATCGGAGATGGAGGTGCGATGGGTGTGGTTACGCCGAACGGGATCTACGACGAAAGCACGACGCTGCTGCACACCGCACTGTTCAAACAGGTCTCCAAAGACGAGGCCGAGGAGCTACTGCCGCATCTGCAGCATGCGGAATACGGCAAAGGCGATTTCATCTTCCGCGAAGGCGATACCGACCACCGCATGTATGTGCTGGAAGAGGGCCGCGTCAAGCTGATCAGACAATCCTCCGACAAGCGCGTGCAGTTGCTGAGCATCCATGCATACGGTGAACTGCTGGGCGAGATTCCGGTCTTCGACCCGCATGGCGGACCACGTACGGCCTCCGCGGTGGCGATGACGAACGGCACGCGGGTGGTCTGGTTGGAGCACGATGCGCTGTTCGCCTGGCTCGATGAGCATCCGCGCGTGGCCGTGGATATGCTGCAGGTGCTGGCACATCGTATGCGCGACAATAACGAGCGCATCTCCGATCTGGTGTTCATGGACGTTCCCGGCCGGTTGGCGAAGACCTTGCTGAATCTGGCCTCGCGGTTCGGCGAACCGGTGGAGGCGGGTCTGAAGGTGCCGCATGATCTGACACAGGAGGAAATGGCCCAACTGGTCGGCTCCTCGCGTGAAACGGTGAACAAGGCGCTCATGGATTTCGCCAATCGTGGGTGGATCGCGCGTGAAGGTCGGTCGATCGTCATCTATCAGCCGGGCATGCTGATCCGCAGGTCACGAAGGTAACGGTCTTTCGGCTTGTTTTCAGTATTTTTTGAGATTAGAGCCGGTATGTGATGAACACGTGACGGCTATGGGCGTGGAGTTGATTAGTATACCCGCCACTTTAGAATGGGCAACATGCCCAAGAAGAAGACTTTGACTGCTCGACGTGTGCTTACACTGGTGCTCGCCTACATCACGCTATGCGTGGGTGGCGGCGTGGCGACCAGTGTGTTCCTCCTGCCTGCCGTGCTTGGAGCGAACAGCGTGGCCAAGGCGGTGATTCCGTCACTGACGGTGGAGGGCATTGATTTCGATGTGACCAGCCTTCCACAGCGCTCCACCTTCTACTACAACGACGGCAAAACCGAATTCGCCGATTTCTATACGCAGAATCGCGAAGTGGTGCCGCTCAAGAAGATTTCCAAGGCCATGCAGCAGGCGGTCGTGGCCCGCGAGGACAAACGATTCTTCGACCATTCCGGCGTGGACGTACAGGGCGTACTCCGCGCATTCGTGCAGACGTATCTCAAGGGCGGCGACCAGCAGGGCGGTTCGACCCTGACCCAGCAGTATGTGAAGAACGTGCTGGCCACGCAAGCCCGAGAGGATGACGATCCGATCGCCGAATACCACGCATCCGAAGATACCATCGCACGTAAGCTGCGAGAGATGCTCATCGCGGTGCAGATCGAGAAGAAGTATTCCAAGGCGGAAATTCTGCAGGGCTATCTCAACATCGCGCAGTTCGGCCGCAACAGCCTATGCGGCGTCGAAATGGCCGCAAAACGCTATTTCAACGTATCCGCCGCCGACCTGAACGTGGTGCAGGCGGCGACCATTGCGGCAATCACCAAGAATCCTCAGAACTTCGACCCTTCCGTGGAAGCCAATCAGGAAGAGGCCGAGAATCAGCGCAACATCGTGCTCAAGCTGATGTACGACCAAGGATTCATCTCCAGTGAGAAGGAATACAAGGAAGCCGTCAACACGCCCCTGAAGGATACGCTGAACATTCAGGATGTCAGCTCCGGATGCCAGGCGGCCGCCAACAACACCGGCTTCTTCTGCTCATACGTGGTCAATCAGATTCTGAAGAACAAGGCCTTCGGCAAGGATAGCGAGGCACGAGAAAAGCTGCTGAAGGAAGGCGGCCTGAAGATCGTGACCACGCTCGACCAGAACGCCAACGATGCTGCCATGAAGGCGGCGAACGACACCGTGCCTGCCGATGATCCGACCGGCTTCGAAGTGATGATAGCGGCCATAAAACCCGGTACGGGCGAGATATTGGCATTCGGCATCAACCGCACCTATGACGCGACCGATGACGCAAAGAACGACGAGACCAAGACTTCGATGAACTACATGGTCGACGAGGAAGACGGCGGCGGCATGGGCTTCAACGTCGGTTCCACATGGAAGCCGATCAACTTGGTGGCCTGGATGCAACAAGGCCATTCCATCAACGAGTCGCTGGTCACCTCCACGAGCTATGCGATGTCGAAGTTCAGCTGCAACGACTACTACTTCACCGGTCGTGCATGGAGCGTACAGAACTCCGGCGGCGGCACCACCTCACCGGAAACCCCGTTGCAGGGTCTGATCAAATCCCACAACACCACGCAGGCCTCGATGGCCTCGACGATCGGCTTGTGTTCCATCGCGGACGCCGCCAAGCAGATGGGTTACCATAACGCGACCGCGAACGCCACCGACATCTATTCGGCGAATTCGTTCCAGCCGCCAATGACCATCGGTACCGTGCAGGCATCGCCGCTCACCATGGCGAACGTGTACGCCACGCTTGGCGCCAACGGCGTGGAATGCACGCCTATCGCCATCACCAAGGTGACCGATCGCAGCGGCTCCGATGTGAAGGTGCCATCCGCGAATTGCCATCAGGCAATCAGCTCGGAAATCGCACAGACCACCGCATACGCCCTGAACCAAGGTGTCGTGGTCTCGGGCGGCGAGGCTGCCACCACGCAGCTCGACGGCGGCCGCAAGACCTTTGCGAAGACCGGTACGAACGAGAACACGGTGATGACCACGGCAGGCTTCGTGCCGAATCAGGTGGCCGCATTCGTGGCCGTAGCCGACGCGCAGGATCCGATTCACAACACCTTCGACTACAAGACCATCAACGGCGTATACCATTCGAACTGGTACGGCATGTACATCGCCACCCCGGCCTGGAAGGAGTTCATGAACACCTATCTGGCGGCGATCAACGCTCCGATGGATAACGATTACGGACAACCCGCGGCACAGTACATCACGGCGAAGAGCGCCTCCTCCACACTGCAGCAGAAGACGACGCAGACTCAGTCACAGACTGAGCAGCAGACTGAGTCACAGCAGCAGACCGAGCAACAGGCCCAGGCTCAGCAGGATGCCAATCAGCAGGAACAATAGTCACCATGCCGATATTGCTTGGTGCGATATTGCTTGGTGAAAGTGAACAGTCCATGAACGCCAGCCCCAACCGGCGGGCGTTCTGCTTAGAATGCAGGTAATGCCGGGTGGATTGCCGGCAGGACTTTGGCAATCATCATAATCCGAACGGTGATGCTGTGCGAGCGAGAGAGGCGGAATCATGGGCGACGGCGAGAAAACCAAGAAAAAAGGCAAGAAGAAGGGTTCGGTGCGGCTGTTCGAACCGATGACCCTGCGCGGAGTGACCATGCGTAATCGCATCTGGTTGCCGCCGATGGACACGTATTCGGCATTCGCACAGGATGGCCTCCCTACGCCATTCCACTACCAGCATTATGTATCGCGTGCCATGGGCGGTTTCGGCATGATCATCGTGGAAACCACCGCCGTGGCGCCGGAAGGACGTATCTCGCCCTGCGACTTGGGATTGTGGAGCGACGATCAGATGGAAGCATGGCGATGGATCGTGGCGGATGCCAAGGCCGCCGGTGCGACCATGGCCGTGCAACTCAACCATGCGGGTCGCAAGGCCTCCACCGGTTGCTTCGCCGTAGGATTCGACGATGAGAGCGTGCCGGAGGAATTCGGCGGATGGCAGACCGTATGCCCGAGCGCGAACGCATACGGATCGCTGCGTACCCCGCGTGCATTGAGCGTGGACGAAATCCATGCGATCGTGGCGCAGTTCCGCGATGCCGCATGGCGTGCGTATGCCATCGGTTTCGACGCGGTGCAGATCCACGCGGCCCACGGCTATCTGCTGTCGCAATTCCTTGATCCGCTGATCAACGAACGTGAGGACGAATATGGCGGATGCTTCGAGAACCGTATTCGCATGCTGGTCGAAGTGGTGGATGCGGTGCGTACCGTCATTCCCGACGACATGCCGGTGTTGGTGCGTATTTCCGCCACCGACTGGGCTGCAGGCGGATGGGATCTTGATCAGAGCGTCGATTTGGCGAAGGTGCTGAAGGAGCATGGGGTTGACCTGGTGGATGTATCCACGGGCGGTCTCATTCCCGACGTGACCATTCCGGTCAAGCCAGGCTATCAAGTGCCGTTCTCCGAGCAGATTCGCTCACGTGCCGATGTTCCGGTGACGGCGGTGGGACTCATCACCAAACCGAAGCAGGCGGAGAAGGTGCTGAAAGCCGGGCAGGCGGATGCCATCGAAATCGGACGTGCGGCATTGCGGGATCCATATTGGCCGCTACGCGCGGCGAACAAGCTGGGCGTGCCGGTTGAGGAAGCGCCGTATCCGGCGCAGTATGTGCGCGGAGCCTTCCGCTGATCCCGCCTTCTCGTATAGGTGACGTATAAACCGCCAATGCGCGCGGGCGGACGCACGAACGGATATCGTACGGATGGGCGGCGTGCGAACAGGCGAACGGGATGGCGGCATACCCCATACAAAACCCGTAGGCCTGTCGGAATCAGGGATTCGTCCGAACAATTCCGACAAGCGCTATGAGGGCATGCCGTCCTCCCGCGATTGCACGTACTCGCCTACGTACGTGTTTATCTACGCATCGATGCCGACGGCTTGGCTGACGTGATCGAAGCCGTCCCGTTTCAGCAGTTCGGCAAGGCCGCGTTTCAACACGGTGATCTGCTGTGGGCCGCGATACATCAGGGCGCTGATGAACATGACCAGGCTTGATCCGGAACGGATCTTCTCGTAAGCCTGCTGTGGCGTGAAGACGCCTCCAATGCCCGCAATGGCGAAACGTTCGCCGTATTCACGGTAAGTCTGCCTGATCATCGCATTGCTGGCCGCATAGCAAGGGGAGCCGGACAGGCCTCCCTCCCAATCACGCGGTATTTCCATACCGGTGCGGTCCTTCTGCAGGTTCGCAATCGACAGGCCCTGCACGTTATGCTCGGCGAGCACATCAAGCAGATCCTTGAACTCGGCCCAGCTTTTGTTCAATGGCAACTTTACGAGTGTCGGCTGGGGACGATCGATCTTGTCAAGCTCGGTGAACAGCCTGTCAAGCGCTTCAGGGCTTTCGTTGAACGGTTCTCCGGCCTTCGTGTTCGGGCAGGAAATGTTCACCTCCACCATGGCGGAACGGCCTGCGGCGCGACGCATCGACATGCAGTAATCCTCGATGCCTTCGTCGAGGTCGCCGGTCTTATCGTCGTTCGTTCGGGCGATGGAGATCGACACCTGCATGCTCTTCGCGTCGTGCCAGGCGTGCTCGGCGCGTGGAATCACCTGCTCCGAACCATCGTTGGCGAGACCGACGTGCACCATCATCGAATCGTACTCAGGCAGGCGATGGAACCACGGCTTTTCGTTGCCGGGGCAAGGGCGCGAGGTGGTGGAGCCTACCGTTTCGAAGCCGAAACCGACGCTATCCATGAGCACGGGCATTTCGCAGTTCTTGTCAAGGCCTGCGGAAAGGCCGAACGGATTGGCGAAGTCGATGCCCATCACGTTCGTTTCGAGCACCGGATCGGTGTAGTTGAGCATTTCGCGGCACAGCCACATGAGCGGCGGGATGTTTTTGGTGACTTTGCAGAATTCGATCATTTGATCATGCGCCACGTCGGGTTGGTGGTTGAAGACGAAATACGGTTTGATGACGTGCTTGTATCCGAAGGTGAAAAGATCGGTGGTGGCCTTGTTCACCGCGTCGTGCCAAAAATTCTCAGAAACATATCCCATGGTCCACTATTTTCGCACCGTTGGGGAGGATTCTTCAACCTAGGTCAGGATAAATATGGCTGAGAGCGGTGGGCTTGACGTCATTTTGGGTTGGATGTATGGCGGCGGACGGTTTGTGGGGGGTGTGGTTGTTGGGTAGTGTGTTGGTTCTCTCGGGTGTGGGCCTCCGGTTGGGCGTTATGGGGCTCTGGTTGTTGGGTAATGGTTTGGTTCTCTCAGGCGTGAGCCGAAAGGTCTCGTTGTTTCCGATGTTCAATGCTATGGTGAGTTGGATGTTGCGTGAGGAGGTGCGGCTATGGCGGAACGGGTCTGCGTGGTAATGCCCACCTATAACGAGTTGGAGAACCTGCATCCGACCGTCGGCGGGATTTTCGCATGCCGACCGTCGGTCGAAATCCTAATCGTCGACGACGGCTCTCCGGACGGAACCGGCGAGGAGGCCGATCGCATGGCTGCGGAAGATCCGCGCATCCACGTGCTGCACCGCGCAGGAAAGAACGGTCTCGGACCAGCCTATCTGGCCGGCTTTGCGTGGGCGCTGGAGCGTGGCTTCGACGTGGTTTGCGAGATGGACATGGACGGCTCGCACCGGCCTCAGGATCTTCCGAAATTATTGGAAGCGCTCGCGGTGGAGGGGCCGTGCGATGACATTGTTGCGGAACCGGGCGACGGGCAATCGATTGATCGCGATCGTGGGATTGCGGCCGGTGCCATACCGGATCTGGTGATCGGCTCGCGTCGTGTGGACGGCGGACGTACGGAAGGATGGTCTCCTTTCCGTGATTTCATTTCACGTAGCGGATCATGGTATGCGCGGACGATGCTGGGGATTGGCGTGCGCGATATGACCGCAGGTTTCCGAGCCTACCGCGCATCGATGTTGCGTTCCCTGGATTTGGACGCGATTGAAGCGAACGGCTACGTGTTCCAGATTGACATGACCCGTCGCGTGGCGGCCGCGGGTGGAACAATCGTGGAGGTGCCGATCGTGTTCCCCGATCGGGTGCGAGGCAAATCGAAAATGAGCAACGCCATCGTTATCGAGGCGATGCGTCGCGTCACCGTCTGGGGCTTGCAGCGACTGTTCCATAAGTGATCCGCATCCCCAAGCCATTTGATTCGCATACGAAGCGAGAGCCGCTTGGCTGCACGGGTGTGCGGTCCGTGGATTTGGTGTGCACGCAGGATGGAGTGAGTGGCGGCGGAACGGTTACGAGTGCAGGAGCGGGTTTCGTACGGGCGAGAGGGTGGAATCGTGGCGCCGTCCGGGAAGCTGCTCCCGTCAAGGTGGGTTTCGTACGGGCGGGGGTGGAATATTGCCGATCGGTCGGGTGTCGGGACTCTGTGGATACACGGATATGCCTGCATCCAGTGCGGCGGAGTGGGTGTGAAACTCAGGATACCGCGTGCGTTTTTGTGCGATTCGACCATGTTTGCTTACCGTTTCGTCGTGAAAAACGCGCGAAACGCTCATTCCGGTTTTTATTTTGAGTGAACGTGTGCGATAATGTTCGAATGATATCGTCACAACGTCAGCATCTGATACTGAGCCGGTTGCGCACCCGTGGTGCGGTGCGTATTACCGCGTTATCCAAGGAATTGGGCGTTTCCGCCATGACCATTCGCCGCGATATCGCCGATCTGGCCGACAAGGGCCTTCTCAAACGCGTGCACGGCGGTGCGGTCACCACCAGCACGTTGCTGAGTGAGCCGCTGTTCTCTGTAAAGTCGCAGATGGACATCGGTCTCAAGGACGCCATTGCGCAGGAAGCCGTCAAATACGTGGCCCCCGGTGACGTGATCGCCATCGGCGGCGGCACCACCGCCTACGTGTTCGCACAGCATCTGCTCGAATCGCAGCAATCCTCCGGAATCACCATCCTGACCAACTCCATTCCCGTGGCGGAACTGGTGCAGGCGCTGGAATCGAAAGACGTGGAAGTCATCGTAACCGGCGGCGTGACCACCCGTTCCAACTCGCTGGTAGGCCCGATCGCCGACAAGGTGGTCGCCTCCCTGCGCGTCAACACCGTATTCCTGGGCACGCATTCCGTGTCCATTCCACGCGGCTTCCTCATGCCGAACTCGCTTGAGGCCGCGACCGATATGGCATTGATGGACATTGCCGATCGGACGATAATTTTGACCGATCACACCAAGTGGAGCTGCACGTCGTTGTCGCTGTTTGCACGCTTCGACCAGGTTGACACGGTCATTACCGATGATGGACTCGATCCCGATTCGGTTGGGAAAACAAGGGATTTGGTTAAAGAGCTCGTGCTGGCGCACCAGACCGAGCAGATGCAGGAAAGTGAGTAATCACCATGAGTGAATTCGCAACCTATGCTCCTGGAGAATATGCGAAGGAACACATCCGTATCACCCCGACCACGCTTGCCGATGGCCGTGACTTCTTCTATCTCGACGACGATCCGGAATACGTTTCCGGTGCCAAGACCCGCGAACTGAACGATCCGCGTCAATTGGCCTACCGTTTCTCCAATCAGCTCAACGCGGCCGGCGAGGAAGTGCCGTACGCCGCTCCGGAGATGCGCCGCGACCCGCTGACCGGCGATTGGATTCCGATGGCGACCGCGCGTATGAACCGTCCGATCACCGCCGGCCCCGGTGCCACCGCCAAGGGCAATCCGCTGGCCGCACGTAAGCCGGGCGACCCGTACCAGGATGGCGAAGTGCCGGACACCGACTACAACGTGGTCGTATTCGAGAACCGTTTCCCCTCGATGGTGCGTGTGCCGGGCCGTTCCGAGGCCGTGGAATACGTCGACGGCAACCCGCTGTGGGAGAAGAAGCTTGCCGCCGGCCGCTGCGAAGTGATCTGCTTCGATCCGGACGAAGATGGCCTGCCGGCCGATTTGCCGGTATCCCGTCTGCGCACCGTCGTGGAGGCATGGGCCTTCCGTACCGCCGAAATCTCCAAGATCGACGGCATCGAACAGATCTTCCCGTTTGAAAACCACGGGCAGGAGATCGGCGTTTCCCTGGCTCACCCGCATGGTCAGGTCTACTGCTACCCGTTCATCGCGCCGAAGATGGAAGCCGAGCTGCAGCATACCGAGGCCTATCACGAGAAGACCGGCGGCAATCTACTCAAGGATCTCATGAATGCCGAAATCGAAGCCGAGGAGCGCATCGTCATGCGCAACCACAGCTGGGTCGCCTATGTGCCGGCCGCCGCACGTTGGCCTCTCGAGGTGCATGTGGCCCCGGTGCGCGACGTGCTCACCCTCGACGAGCTCAACGATCAGGAACGCTGGGACCTCGCCGTGATGTACTCCACCCTCTTGAAGCGTGGCAATGCGTTCTTCGACAAGGGCGATGGCAAGGGCATGGACCTGCCGTACATCGCCGCATGGCATCAGGCTCCGATCCACGACGCCCGTCGCGAGAACTACCGCCTGAACCTGCAGTTCTTCTCCTTCCGCCGTGCCGCCAACAAGATCAAGTATCTGGCCGGCTCCGAATCCGGCATGGCCGCCTGGGTCTCCGACACCACGCCGGAACTCATCGCCAAGCGCTTCCACGAGCTCGGCCCGATTGACATCGAAGGCTGACCGGAACCAATACGAGCATAAGGACACACCAATGACTGATGTTGAATTCATTGAGCCGCTCTCGCACGACGAGGGCGTGAAGATCGCCGTCGATCTGTTCAAGGCCGTCTACGGAGAGGAGCCGACCGGCGTATGGGCGGCCCCGGGCCGTGTGAACCTGATCGGCGAGCATACCGACTATAACGCGGGCCTGTGCCTGCCGATCGCGTTGCCGCATCGCACCTTCATCGCATTGAAGCCGCGCGAAGACACGAAGGTACGCGTGGTTTCCGACGTGGCGCCGGATGCCGTCGCCGAAGCGGACCTCGATGGCCTGACCGCCGGCGGCGTGGAAGGATGGGCCGCCTATCCGGTAGGCGTGGCCTGGGCATTGCGAGAAGCCGGCTTCGATACGGTGAAGGGCTTTGACGCCGCCTTCTCGTCTTGCGTACCGCTGGGCTCTGGCCTGAGCTCCTCGGCCGCCATGACTTGCTCCACCGCACTGGCGCTCGATGACGTGTACGGTCTGGGCTATGGATCCACCGATGCCGGCCGCGTGACCCTGATCAATGCGGCCATCAAGTCCGAGAACGACATGGCCGGCGCATCTACTGGCGGTCTCGATCAGAACGCCTCCATGCGCTGCTCGTTCGGCCATGCGATCCGCCTTGACTGCAAGCCGGGCCTGTCGGCCGTGGAAAGCGTCGAACCGAAGGAATTCGATCTCGACAGGTACGGTCTGGAACTACTCGTACTCGACACCCGCGCCCCGCATCAGCTTAACGATGGCCAGTATGCGCAGCGACGCTCCACCTGCGAGCAGGCCGCCGAGATTCTCGGCGTCGCCAATCTGCGCGTTACCGCCGAAACCGTTGCGGCCTCCGCCGATCCGGCCGCCGCGCTTGCGGACGTGCTTGACAGGCTGGAAGACGGGACCATGAAGAAGCGCGTGCGCCACGTCGTCACCGAAATCGGACGTGTGGACCGGTTCGTGGACGCCTTCGCCGCGGGCGACATCAAGACCGCCGGCGATCTGTTTAACGCCTCTCATGACTCATTGCGCGACGATTACGAGGTCACCGTGCCGGAACTCGATACCGCCGTGGATGTGGCCCGTGCCAATGGCGCGTACGGCGCCCGCATGACCGGCGGCGGCTTCGGCGGCTCCATCATCGCGTTGGTCGACAAGGGCCAGGGCCATGAGATCGCCCAGAAGATCGCCGATGAATTCGAGTCCAAGGGCTTCAACGCCCCACGTGCCCTGCCGGCATTCGCCGCAGCCGCCGCGAGCCGCGAAATCTGAAGCCATGATCGCATGAGGTTGCTCCGATGGATGCCATCATCAGGGCAACCCTAGGTGAAAAGGTGAGATACAGTCGCGCACGATTCCCCGAGATGTATTTTTTGGGGAATCGTGCGCGATTTCTTAGATGGGATCTCATTGATTCGTAATGAGAATCCTAATTAAATACCCCCTAGAGGTGGCTTGAGGCCATGGGTGTACTTCTGGTGGGGATGGCAAAACGCACGATTCCCGAAAAGCCAGGTTTTCGGGAATCGTGCATGAACGGTCAGCCGCGGCTATTTGCGGATCAGATGATAGGCGGCATAAGCGGCGGCGATGACCAACAGCACGATGCCATACACCAGATACGGCTGGCTCAAGGCGGAACCACCGACTAGTTTCAACGTGTATGGAGCGGTGAAGGCGCCGAGATTGCAGCCGACCAACACCACCGACGTGCACAGCGTATCCGAACCCTTCGGGCAGACCTCGGAAATCTGGTTGAACGTATACGAAATCATGGTCGGGTAGGAGATTCCGGCAATCATTGCGCCTGCGCACAGCACCACGAAATTCGGTGCGAAGTAGATTACCAGCGAACCTGCGGCAAGCGCCGCGAGGCCGACGGTCAGGGTCTGTGCTTGCAGGGCCTTATTGATGAAGCCGAAGGCGAAGCCCATCAGCATGCCGCCGATGGTCATAACGCTCAGCAGGGTGGAGGCCTGCTGGATGGTACCGAAACCGGAGTCGGCGATTACCGATGACAGGCGTGTGGTCAGGCCGACGTACATGGTCACGGCGGCGATCAGGAAGACGGTGATTAGCAGAATCGGACCGTTCACCGACTGCTTGACGGCATCGGAATCGGCGGAATCCATGGCAGCGTCCGCCGGAGCGTCCGGTTCCTTCGGCACGAAGGCGACGAACAGAATCAGAATCGGCACGGCCAGCAGGTAGACGAGGAACGAGCTGTTCCAGCTGAGCAGCACTAGGAATCCCGCGGCGAGCGTCATCAGCGACTGGCCCAGCGATTCGAAGGCGGAACGGAACCCCATCAATGTGGCCTTTTCGTCGCCGGAGAAGAATTTGGCGATCATGGAGACGGCCAGCGAGTTGATCAGGCCGAATCCGACGCCGAGGCCGATGCGTGAACCCATGATCACCCAGAAATTGCCGGTGAAGAGGAACGGGATGATACCGAAGATGGCGGCGATGACCAGACCCGCGGTCACGGTGGCCTTGTCGCCGATTTTACGGGCGATGAAACCGGAGGCGATGATCATGATGATCATCGAGAACGAGGGCACGGTGCTCAACAGTTCGACGTTGGCACGCGGCTGGTCGGGAAACTGCTTGATGAGCGCCGGCATCACGCCGGAAATCGCGTTCGACGAGGTGAGTAGCAGGGAAATGGAAAGCAGGGAGAATTTCATCAGCGGGCCATATCCACTACGGGTGGCGGAGGTGCCGGCCATGGAAGAGGTTGCGTTGGTCATGTTGCGTCCTTACAACAGGAATGTTCTATATTGTCGGTTGGTGATCGTCTGTGATTATTATGCCCGGACGAAGCCCGTAAGAAAGGATGAAACGGGTTCCGTCCGGAAGAATGATGAGAGGGAGGCCGTCAGATCTGCTCGAGCGCGCACAGGGCCGCGCCGATTACGCCGTCGTATTTGCCGGGGATGGTGTAGACGATCGGCAGATCCTCGGCCGGGTACGGCTTGCGGGACATGCGCTTGATTTTCTCTTCGAGTCGCTGCTTGGGGAAGCCTTTCATCTGCGTCACGCCGCCGCCGATGATGATTTTCGCCGGATCAAGCAGATTGATGACGGTCGAGAAGGTCCAGGCGAGATGCTCCAGCCAGTCGTCGATGAACTGCTCGTCGCCATACTCGCTGAACGCGTCGTCGATGGAGGCGCCCGGATGGTGCGCTTCGAGCTCACGTACCAGCGCATTGCCGGAGGCGGCCGTTTCGGAGCAGCCTTCCAACCCGCAGCCGCAGGTCCTGCCGGTCGCTTCGTAGATGTGACCGAGTTCCCCGGCCACGCCGTGCAGGCCGGCCAGAATCTTGCCGTCCACCGCCAGCGCGCAGCCGATTCCGGTGCCGACATAGCAGCCGAAGGTCACACCTTCGAGATTCTGCAGATTCAGGCGTTTCGCGTCGTACCGGATGATCATGTTCACGTCGCGGTCGATGAACACCGGTACGCCGAAGCGGCTCAGTCGTTCCGGCACGTTCACGTTGTTCAATCCTGGAATGAACGTGGTCTGCAACACTACGGTGCGTGTAGCGTCGACGACGGACGGGAAGCCGACGGAAATCGCCTTCAGCTCGTATTTGCCGTCGAGCATTTCGGCAAGATAGCCTTCGAGATAGTCGGCGAGCTTGGTCATCGGATCACTGCCGCTCAGAGCCTCCTGCGAACTGACGCGACGGGAATCGACGAGTGCACCGAGAGCGTCGACCAGGCCGACGCGCAGGTTGGTGCCTCCGATGTCGATGCCAAGCACGACCGGGGTCTTCAACGTGGCGGAATTGACCGGGCTGTCGGCGGTGGCGACGATCGGCTCGTTGTTGGCGATTGCGGTTGCGGTTGCCGGAGTTGTATCGATGTTGTTCATGGTTGCTCCATTGCAAGGGAAGGGTTGGTGGAATCGATGTGGCCGTACCGGGATGTCGCTACGGCTGAGGGTGACGCAGAACCGTTCCGAATTTGGATGAAAGGTATGAAGGAGAGGGAACGGCCCTGCGCCAAGTGATGATGGGGAGGAGTCGCCGCGACGGATTCGACGGACCGAATCAGTCTTCGACCGGCAGCGTCTCGCCGGTGGTGCGTTCGTAGTTGGCGCGCATCTTGGCCCAGGCCTTGTCGAGATCGCGGTCGAGCGAGAACAGGCCGGAATTGCCCAGGATGAACGTTTCCGCGCCGGCGTTGCGTAGTTTGGCGAACGTCTTTTCGCTGCACGAGCCGTCGATCTGGATTTCGTAATCCAGACCGTGGTCGGACTTGTACTTGGCCGCCTGCTCGATCTTGGCAAGCATTTCGTCGATGAACGGCTGTCCGGCGAAGCCGACGTCGATGGTCATCAGCGTGAGCAGATCGACGCGTTCGATCAGTGGCAGAATCGATTCGAACGTGGTCAGCGGGTTCACCACAAGACCGGTGCCGCAGCCCAGTGCGCGGATCGAATTCATGGTGCGGAAGGCATGCGTGTTGAGCGTTTCGGCATGGGGTGAGATCACGTTCACGCCGACCTGGGCGAGCGGCTCCAGCCAATAGTCGGGGTCGGTGGTCATCAGATGCGCTTCGTTGCGTACGGAGCTATGCGGCAGCACCCACTTGAGCCATTCCGGGCTCAGGGAGAGGTTCGGAGCGAAATGGCCGTCCATGATGTCGAGATGAAGGGAATCGGCATGCTGGCTCAGCGTGCTCACCTGCTCGCCGGCGATGGAGAAGTCCATGCACATCAGCGAGACCGCAAACTTTGGGGTTTCCATATCGGGTCCTTTCTTATGATGGCTGTCTTCGTCGGTACCAACACGGGGAAGCTGCTGCGCTTGCGCCGTTTTCCTTAAGGTGGTTCTTACGATACGATTTCGATTAATGTGGTTCAACGACAGATTTATGCAGTAATTCGACATTAATCTGTCGTATGTCGAAAACATTGGAATCTCAACGATTTTTGAAAGGATTGCGATGAAGCGGTCTGCAATATCGTCGACGAAACAACAGTGGCGTTTCGCCCTGCCGGACCGGCCGTGGACGTTGGCCGTTACCGGCAGCGAGCTGCCGAGCGAAGTCGCGTTGCTGGTCTCCTCCGGTAAGGCGAACAGCAAGGCCGAGTTGGTGCGTGAAACCGGTTTGGCCCGATCGACGGTGTCGTCATGCGTGGACGGGCTGCTGCATAGGGGAGTGCTGACGACTTCCGGCGTGATCGCAGTGGACCGTGGACGCCCTGCGGAACGACTGGTGATCGACGATCGGCTTGGTCTGATCGCCGTGGCCGACGTGGGCGCCCGGCACACCATGCTCGGCATCGCCGACATGAACATGCGGCTGCTTGCACACGAATGGCATGTGATTTCGATAGCCGACTACACTCCGGAGGATTTTCTGGCCTGGGTGAGCGAACAGCTGTGGCGCATGGCATCGGCGGTGAATGCCGACCTGCCGTTGCGTCATGCCGTATTGTCGCTGCCTGCGCGCATCGACATTCGTGAGGATGCGCCGATCCGTCCGCCGATCATGCCCGGCTGGGATGCGTTCGATGCGGTGCGGCACATGCAGGACGCGCTTGGCTGCCCGGTTGGTGTGGAGAACGACACCAATATCCGCGCGCTGGGCGACGCGGCGATGCTGCCCGAAGACGAGCGGCCGATCATCGAAGTGAAGATAGGCACCGGCATCGGCGGCGGCATCATCGTCAAGGACGGGCGCATCTTCCACGGATTCGACGGATCCGCCGGGGAAATCGGGCATACGTCATATGATCCGCGCAATCGGAAACGATGTGCTTGCGGGCAGACCGGATGCTTGGAAACACAGGCATCCGTACCGGCCATGCTACGGCGCATGCAGGCGCTTTCGCCGACCGCCGACGAGCCGGACAGCGTGGAACAGCTCATCGAACGGCTGCGCGACGGCAATCTCGGTGCCGAGCAGGCGGTGCGTGAGGCAGGCGAGGCGATCGGCATCATGGTGGCGACGCTGTGCAACGTCCTCAATCCGAGGCATGTCATCGTCGGCGGGCTCATCGTGGAGGCGAGCGACGAGCTGCTCACCGCCATCCGCACCACCGTATACAGGACCGCACGCCCGCTGACCACGCGCAACCTGAGCATCGGTCGCAGTCCGCTCGGACGCTTCGCCGGTCTGGCAGGCGGCATCGTGCTCGCCACACAGGAGACCCTGTCGCCGGAACGCCTGTACAACGCGTGAGGCATCAATGGAAAACGTAGGCGACACGCCAGGCGAACTTACGAAGAATCGGGATCCATGGTAGCTTGACGGCTGTTTGAATAACCGCATGGCTTAGCCGAAATATCAGGCTTGGCCATGCGGTTTTTTGTTGCCCGAAAACGGGCGGTTCGCGAATCGAACGACCGTCCCGCAACACGGGCCAATCACACCTATTGCCGTCGAGAGAGGAAAGACGTTGTCCGAAAGCATGGCAACGCAGCAATCGCAAGTCATCATGCGTCCGCAAGGAATCGCGGTGCATGCGCAATCACAGGAGAAAGAACGCTTCGCACACCCGCATAGGGTGATGCTCGGCCTATACGTCGGCGCGTTTTTGGGCATGCTGTCCGAAACGTCCATGAACATCGCGCTGCCGGATCTGTGCGACACGTTCGGCATCACCACCGGCATCGCACAGTGGATGGTCGTCGGCTACATGCTCGCCATCGGCATCGTGTTGCCGTGCGTGGGCTTCCTGCTCAAGTGGGTCAAGGCGAAGACCCTCGTGCTGGTCGCGCTCTCCTGCTTCCTCGTCGGTTCCTTGCTTTCCGCAGTGGCGCCGGCGTTCGCGCTGGTGCTTGCCGGACGAATCATCCAAGGCATCGGCACCGGCATCGTGTTGCCGACCATGTATGCGGCCATCATGCGTGTGTTCCCTCCGCAGAAAATCGGCGCCGCCAACGGTGTGGCGGGTCTCGTGATCATGTTCGCTCCGGTGATCGGCCCGACCTTGGCCGGTCTGATCATCGGCGCCTCCTCCTGGCGTGCGATCTTCATGCTGTTCGCCGTCGTCGCCGTCGTCGCCATCGTCTGCACTGCGGCCACGTTCGTCACGCCGATCGAAACGACCCGTCCGAAGGTCGATGCCTTGTCGGTGCTCGCATCCGTGATTGGGTTCGGTTGCCTGGTGGCCGGTGTGAGCCTCGTCGCCGACATGGGATTCTCACCGCTGGTCGTGGCGCTGCTGGTGATCGGCGTACTGGTCGTTGCGTGCTACGCATACCGTCAGCTGCACATTGCCAACCCGGTGCTGGATCTGCGTGCACTCGGCATCGCTTCGTTCCGTACACCGGCCCTGATGGTCACCTGCTCGTTCGCCTGCACGTTGGCGATCATGTACCTTGCTCCACAGGAGCTGCAGCGTGGCCTGGGACTGAATACCTCCGTAGCCGGCATGCTGATGCTCGCCGGTGGTGTGGTCAATGCGGTGTGCTCGTTCCTGACGGGCCGCTGGTACGACCGTGTCGGGGCACGTCCGCTGGTGAGCGCAGGTGCGGTCATCGGTATCGTCGGTTCCCTGCTGTTCCTTGCGATTGGCGCGACTACGGCGCCGGTGTTCTTCATTCTTGCGCATGTGGTGTTCATGATTGGCATTCCGTTGATGCAGCAGTCCGCACAATCGGCCGCGCTGAAGGGATTGCCGCGTGAGCTTGCCGCCGATGGTTCCACGATTCTGAACACCATGCAGCAGGTGTTCGGCGCAATCGGCACGTCCATCGCCACCTGCCTGCTCGGCATGGGTTCCGGCGCAAGCGAGGCGGAGGGCTTCGTGGCCGGTTCCCGCTACGGCTATGTATTCGGCCTGGTGCTGATCGTGGTCGTGCTCGCGTTCTCCTTCTTCCTGAAGGAAGGCAAGGATGCCTCGCGCTAGGATCCGACGAGGCCGGCATGGCGAAACGAGCCGTCTCACAATGTAAGGCGATCGCTTGAAAGGCACGTGTTTTGGCACGTGCCTTTTCTATACTTGGGGTCACGTCCGGCATTTGCCGAGGCGGCAGCTGGATATTCGTACCTAACGTTTAGGGAGTTCCATGAACAAGGCAATCATCACCGTCGTCGGTCAGGACACTGTCGGCATCATCGCACGCGTCTGCACCTATCTGTCCGAACATCAGGTCAACGTGCTCGATATCTCTCAGACCATCATCGACGGTTTCTTCAACATGATGATGATTGTCGACTATTCCAATGCCGACAAGGAATTCGGCGAGGTCGTGGACGACCTCGAAAAGCTCGGCGACGAGATCGGCGTGCGCATCCGCTGCCAGCGCGAAGAGATCTTCACCAAGATGCACCGCGTCTGATAGGGGAGAAAAGGAAACACCTATGCTGAATATCATGGAGGTCCACGAGACCAACCAGATGATCGAGCAGGAGAAGCTCGACGTGCGCACCATCACCATGGGCATCAGCCTGCTGGATTGCGCGGCCGATGACGTCGATACCGTCTGCGACAACATCTACAACAAAATCACCACCTATGCCAAGGATCTCGTGCCGACCGGCCAGGCCATCGAACGCGATTACGGCATCCCGATCGTCAACAAGCGCATCACCGTCACCCCGATCTCGCTGGTCGGCGCCAGCTCCTGCAAGAGCTCCGACGACTTCGTGAAGATCGCGCACGCGCTCGACCGGGCGGCCAAGAAGGTCGGCGTCGATCTGATCGGCGGCTACTCCGCGCTCGTGTCGAAGTCCATGACCCCGGCCGAGGAGATGCTCATCCGCTCCCTGCCGAAGGCGCTGTCCGAAACCGACATCGTATGCTCGTCCGTCAACGTGGGCTCCACCAAAACCGGTATCGACATGAATTCCGTCGAACTGCTCGGCCACATCATCAAGGACATCGCGCACGCCACCGCCGACAACGATTCCTATGGCTGCGTCAAATTCGTGGCGTTCTGCAACGCTCCGGACGACAATCCGTTCATGGCCGGCGGCTTCCATGGCGTGACCGAAGGCGATGCGGTGATCAACGTCGGCGTTTCCGGTCCGGGCGTGGTCTCCCGTGCGCTCGACGAGGCCAAGGGCAAGGATTTCGAATTCCTGTGCGAAACCATCAAGCGCACCGCGTTCAAGATCACGCGTGTCGGCCAGCTGGTGGCGCAGGAGGCGTCCCGTCGACTCGGCGTGCCGTTCGGCATCATCGACCTGTCGCTCGCGCCGACTCCGGCCGTGGGCGATTCCGTCGGTGAAGTGCTCGAGAAGATCGGCTTGGAGCAGGTCGGCGCTCCGGGTACCACTGCGGCGCTCGCCATGCTCAACGATCAGGTGAAGAAGGGCGGCATCATGGCGTCCTCCTATGTTGGCGGACTGTCCGGCGCGTTCATTCCGGTTTCGGAAGACAAGAACATGATCGATGCGGCATCCAACGGCTGCCTGAAGATCGAGAAGCTCGAAGCCATGACCTGCGTATGCTCGGTCGGCCTTGATATGATCGCCATTCCGGGTGATACCACCGCTTCGACGATTTCCGGCATCATCGCCGACGAGGCCGCCATTGGCATGGTCAATCAGAAGACCACCGCCGTGCGCGTGATTCCGGTCGAAGGCAAGGGCGTCGGTGAGATGGCCAACTTCGGCGGACTGATGGGCTACGCGCCGATCATCCCGGTGAACCAGACGTCTTGCGAGGCTTTCGTGACCCGCGGCGGCCGAATTCCCGCGCCGATCCACTCGTTCAAGAACTGACGTTCTCTGACGACAGAGCCCGGCCTTCCTTATGCGGAGGGCCGGGCTCTGTTGCGTTCATATACAGTTTTTACTTACCGCCGATAAAATTCAACTGACGCCACGCCTCATAGATGGCGATGGAGGCGCAGTTCGTCAGATTCAGGGAGCGCAGGCTCGGCCGCATGGGCAGGCGAACCTGTTCGGCCACGTGAGGGCCGGCCATGATATCCATCGGATCGGGAATGTCGCCCGGCTCCGGGCCGAACAGCAGAATATCGGTCGGCTTGTATTCGATTTCCGTGTACAGCTTGGTGGCATGCGCGGTGAACGCGATGATGCGCGAATTCGGCATGGACTGCACCAGATTGTCGAAATCCGGATGCAGCACCACATGTGCCATGTCATGGTAGTCAAGGCCCGCACGGCGCAGCTTCGTATCACGAAGATTGAAACCAAGCGGCTCCACCAAATGCAGGATCGTGCCGGTCACCGCGCACAGGCGGATCGCGGAACCGGTATTGCCCGGAATACGAGGGGAGTAGTAGCACAGATGCGGTGTGGAGGTTTCGGCCTTGGCCGCGTCTTCGGCCGACAGCATCGCGTCGACCACGGAAATCGGATTGCCATGCGCGTCGGTCACCAACTCATCCGGACCGTAATTCGACTTACGGTAGCCGTATTCGAACATCTTCTCGACCTTGGCCTCCGCGTTCCGCGTGGCGGTCTGTGCAGCTTCTGCGCCCTGAGCTTCAAGGGCACGCTCTTCATTCGTCATAAATGCTAAGAATAGAAACGATGAACGACACGAACACTTCAGCCGAAACCATGCCCTCCATGCCGGAAGACGGACATGACGGAGATGCCGGTATGGTGGCCGAATCGCTTGCCGAATGGTGGCATGAATCCGCCCGCGATCTGCCGTGGCGATTCGGACGGGCCACGCCGTGGGGCGTGCTCGTCTCCGAAGTGATGAGCCAGCAGACCCAGATGAGTCGCGTCGTGCCGTATTGGCAGGCATGGATGGAACGTTGGCCGGATGCGGCCGCGCTCGCGGATGCGTCCAAAGCCGATGTGATCACCGCCTGGGGTCGTCTCGGCTACCCGCGCAGGGCCTTGCGTCTGCAGGAATGCGCGCGAATGGTGGCGGACGATTACCATGACGATCTGCCGCGTACCTACGACGAGTTGGTCGCCCTGCCTGGGATCGGCGACTATACGGCCAGCGCGGTGATGAGCTTCGCCTATGGTGAGCGGATCGCCGTGATCGATACCAATATTCGACGTGTGCTCTCGCGGGTGTTCCTCGGCGCCGAGTCGAGAGGAGGGGCGGCAAGCCCTGCGGAACGTGCGTTGGCGAACAGGGTGTTGCCTGAGGATTCCGCCGCACGATGTCGTGGATTCGACCGGCCATCCGTGGTGTGGAATCAAAGCGTCATGGAATTGGGCGCGGTGATCTGCACGGCGAAAAGCCCGCTGTGCGAACAGTGCCCGGTCGCTGCCGAGTGCATGTTCCTCGCCAACGGCCGTCCTGGATTGGGGGAACGGCGCACGCGTCCCCATCAACGGTTCCGAGGTACCGACCGGCAGGTGCGCGGGCTGGTGCTGAACGCGTTGCGGGGACTGCCGGATGGGCGAATCGCAATCGATCGCAAGGACATCGAGGCACTGTGGTCCGATCATATCCAGCTCGACAAATGCATTGCGTCGCTTGACGATGACGGCCTGATCGAAATGTTGCCGGACGGCAGTGTGCGGCTGCCGTGCTGACCTTCGTGGACGGACGTGGTTCCGTCCGCAATGGCGGAAACCCGAGCAACCGAACGTCGGCAAGGTAGACTGGGGAATCATGGCACAGAAGAATTCCGCGAAGACGACCGTCAAACGCAAACGCAGCAAAAAGCAGCAGGCGATGTTCCGTCGTCGCCGCATCGTCGTCGGCATCGCGGCGCTGATCGCCATAATCTTCGTCGTATTCTGCATCTACTCGGTCTCGCAGGGCATCGTCGCGGTCAATCGTGAGATTCACCACGACGACGTCTATGCGATCTCCAAAAAAGAGGTGCCGTCGCCTTCCGAGGACGAGAAGAAAAGCGGAGTGCCGGATTGCGGCGCATCCAACGTGTCGCTGTCGTTGACGCCGGCGTCGCAGAGTTTCGGTGTCGGCGGCACCCTTGATTTCACGACGACGGTCAAGTATGACGGTTCCAGCAAGGTCGGCTGTCTGGTCGACGCGTCGACCTCCGGCGTGGTGCTGACGATCAAATCCGGCGATGACGTGATCTGGAAATCCAATGTATGCCCGGCTGATCAGGATCTGCGGCTGATCGCCACGGGCGACAAAATCCAAGGCACAATCACGTGGCCGGGCGATCGCACCGGATCCGAATGCGCGGATGATTCCACGTTGCCTCGCGTCGACCGCGGCACGTACGTGGCGCAGCTGACCCTTGCCGGCCATGCCAAGGCCAAATCCGACCCCGTCACGGTCACCGTGGAGTAGTTCGCGCGATTCTCCCTCCGCGGCTTCGTGCCGGCTTGCTCATCCGAGGGAAAACGGCATCGGGTACGAATCCGGAAAATCTTTAAGATATGGTATTCTGTTGACTTTGCGTAAGATGCATGTCATATAGCTGGCATGCTGACAAGGAAGAAGCGCCCGCGTATTAGGCATATGGTGGCCAATGAGAGCGCTTCCGGGGAAACATATCGATACGATTAAGCGAGCGATAAGGAACGTCCATTGGCTGAGGCTACGACGAACACCACCACCATCATCGCACGCGCCGACCAGCATGACATTGATCTGCATAAGGCGTCGGACCGTGTGAACTTCGGCTCCATCCGCGAGCCCATTGATGTACCCTACCTGCTGGGTGTACAGACCGACAGCTTTGATTGGCTCATCGGCAGCGAACGCTGGAAGCAGCGCGTCGAGGAGGATCTGGAAAACGGCACCAACACCGTACCGCATACCTCCGGTCTCGACGAGGTCTTCCAGGAGATCTCCCCGATCGAGAACTTCGCGCAGACCATGAGCCTGACCTTCTCCGATCCGTATTTCGAGGAGCCGCGTCACACCGTGCAGGAATGCAAGGAGAAGGACTACACCTACTCCGCACCGCTGTACGTGAACGCCGAATTCGAAAACGGCGACACCGGCGAAATCAAGTCCCAGACCGTGTTCATGGGTGATTTCCCGCTACAGACCCCGCACGGCACCTTCATCATCGGCGGTACCGAGCGAGTGATCGTATCCCAGCTCGTGCGTTCCCCCGGCGTGTACTTCGACCGCAGCCAGGACCGTACCTCCGACAAGGAGATCTTCGGCGCGAAGATCATCCCGAGCCGTGGCGCATGGCTCGAGTTCGAGATCGACAAGCGCGATGTGCTCGGCGTGCGTGTGGACCGCAAGCGTAAGCAGTCCGCCATCGTGTTCCTCATGGCCATCGGCATGACCAAGCAGGAGATCGCGGACGCGTTCAAGGATTACCCGCTGGTCATGGACGCCCTCGCCAAGGAGACCGTGGACACCCAGGAAGCGGCCCTCACCGATCTGTACCGCAAGATCCGCCCGGCCGACACCGCCACTCCGGAAGCCGGCCGCAATCTGCTGGACTCCTTCTACTTCAACACCAAGCGCTACGATCTGGCCCGCGTCGGCCGCTACAAGATCAACCGCAAGCTCGGTCTTGAGAAGGACGTCAACGACCGCAGCCTGTCCCGCGAAGACATCATCGCCACCATCAAGTACCTGGTCACCCTGCATGCGGGCGAGGCCAAGTTCCCGGGCAAGCGTGACGGTCAGGACGTGGATCTGCGTGTGGATGTCGATGATATCGACCACTTCGGCAACCGTCGTATCCGTCAGGTCGGAGAGCTGATCCAGAACCAGCTGCGTACCGGTCTGAGCCGTATGGAGCGCGTGGTGCGCGAACGCATGACCACGCAGGATCCGGAGGCCATCACCCCGCAGTCCCTGATCAACATCCGCCCGGTGAACGCCACCATCAAGGAATTCTTCGGCACCTCCCAGCTGTCGCAGTTCATGGATCAGAACAACCCGCTGGCCGGCGTGACCAACAAGCGCCGTCTGTCCGCACTGGGCCCCGGCGGTCTGTCCCGTGACCGTGCCTCCATGGAAGTGCGAGACGTGCACCCGTCCCACTTCGGCCGCATGTGCCCGATCGAATCCCCTGAAGGCCCGAACATCGGTCTTATCGGCTCCCTGGCAACCTTCGGCCGCATCAACCCATTCGGCTTCATCGAGACCCCGTACCGCAAGGTCGTCAACGGTCATGTGACCGACGAGGTCGAATACATGACCGCGGATCGCGATGCCGAGCACGTGATCGCCCAGGCCAACCAGGAGCTCGACGAGAACGGCAACTTCGTCAAGAGCCAGGCCCTTGCCCGAGTCGGCGAGGAAGAGGCAGTCGATGTGCCGGTCAGCTCCGTCGACTACATGGATGTGTCCCCGCGCCAGATGGTGTCCGTCGGTGCCTCCCTGATTCCGTTCCTGGAGCACGATGAGGGCCACCGAGCGCTGATGGGTACCAACATGCAGCGTCAGGCCGTGCCGCTGATCCAGTCCGAGCGTCCGCTCGTGGGCACCGGCGCCGAATGGCGTGCCGCAGTGGATTCCGGCGACGTGATCCTGGCCGAGAAGCCCGGCGTCGTGACCTACGTTTCCGCCGACATCATCCGCACCATGAACGACGACGGCACCACCAGCTCCTACAAGCTGGCCAAGTTCCAGCGTTCCAACCAGACCACCTGCTACAACCAGGTGCCGCTGATCCACGACGGCGAACGCGTGGAAGCCGGTACCGTGCTGGCCGATGGCCCGGCGACCCAGAAGGGCGAAATGGCCCTGGGCAAGAACCTGCTCATCGCCTTCATGCCGTGGAACGGCTACAACTACGAGGACGCAGTGATCATCTCCCAGCGTCTCGTGCAGGATGACACCCTGAGCTCCATCCACATCGAGGAATACGAGATTGACGCCCGTGAAACCAAGCTGGGTGCCGAAGAGATCACCCGCGACCTGCCGAACGTCGGCGAGGACGCGGTGGCCAACCTTGACGAGCGCGGCATCATCCGCATCGGCGCCGAGGTCGAGGCCGGCGACATCCTGGTCGGCAAGGTCACTCCGAAGGGCGAGACCGAACTGACCCCGGAAGAGCGTCTGCTCCGCGCCATCTTCGGCGAGAAGAGCCGCGAAGTGCGTGACACCTCGCTGCGCGTGCCTCATGGCGAGACCGGTACCGTGATCGCCGTCAAGGAGATCACCCGCGAGGACGCCGAGGAGGCCGGCGACGAGCTGCCGAACGGCGTGAACCAGATGATTCGCGTCTACATCGCACAGCACCGCAAGATCACCCAGGGCGACAAGCTCTCCGGCCGCCACGGCAACAAGGGCGTCATCTCCCGCATCCTGCCGGAAGAGGATATGCCGTTCCTGGCCGACGGTACCCCGGTCGACATCATGCTCAACCCGCTGGGCGTACCTTCTCGAATGAACCTTGGCCAGGTGCTCGAGCTGCACCTCGGCTGGATCGCCCACGCCGGCTGGGACATCTCCCTTGACCCGGATGCCGAAGCCGCTTGGAAGAAGTTCGTGCCGCAGGGCGCCGAAAAGGGCGCTCCGGGCACTCCGGTGGCGACTCCGGTGTTCGACGGCGTGCGTCAGGACACCTTGAAGGGCCTGCTTTCCTGCACCCTTCCGGACCGTGACGGCAACAAGCTGGTCGGACCCGACGGCAAGGCGACCCTGTTCGACGGACGTACCGGCGAACCGTTCCCGAAGCCGATTTCCGTGGGCTACATGTACATGCTGAAGCTGCACCATCTGGTCGACGACAAGATCCACGCCCGTTCCACCGGCCCGTACTCCATGATCACGCAGCAGCCGCTGGGTGGTAAGGCGCAGTTCGGTGGCCAGCGCTTCGGCGAGATGGAAGTGTGGGCCCTCGAGGCCTACGGTGCCGCCTACACGCTGCACGAGATGATGACCACCAAGTCCGATGACGTCGACGGCCGCGTGCGCGTGTACGGCGCCATCGTGAAGGGCGACAACCTGCCGCCGGCAGGCATCCCGGAATCCTTCAAGGTACTGCTCAAGGAAATGCAGTCCCTGTCGCTGAACGTCGAGGTGCTCAACGCCGAAGGCGTGGCCATCGACATGAAGGACGAGGACGACGACCCGTCTTCCGCCTCCGACGACCTGGGCTTCAACATCGGTGCTCGCCCTGATGCATCCGCCAAGGAAGAACAGGTAGTGGAAGCCCCTGAATTCCAGTGATTCCTCGGACCGTCACGCCCCCGGAGGCAAACGTCGCCGAAGCGTGGCGGTCCCCACGAAACGTGAATAATCAAAAGAAACGATAGACAGGACAATAGAGTGCTGGACGTCAACGCATTTGACAAACTGAGGATCGGCCTGGCCACCGCCGACGACATCCGTAACTGGAGCTATGGCGAGGTCAAGAAGCCCGAGACCATCAACTACCGTACCCTGAAGCCGGAGAAGGACGGTCTGTTCGGCGAGCAGATCTTCGGACCTACCCGCGACTGGGAGTGCGCCTGCGGCAAGTACAAGCGCGTGCGCTTCAAGGGCATCGTGTGCGAGCGCTGCGGCGTGGAAGTGACCAAGAGCCGTGTGCGCCGTGAGCGCATGGGCCATATCGAGCTCGCCGCCCCGGTGACCCACATCTGGTTCTTCAAGGGTGTGCCGTCCCGACTGGGCTACCTGCTTGACATCGCGCCGAAGGATCTGGAGAAGGTCATCTACTTCGCCGCCTACATGGTCACCGGCGTGGATGAGGAACAGCGTCATCAGGATCTGCCCGATCTGCAGGACGAGTTCGACACCGAAATCACCAATCTGGAGAAGCGCCGCAACGCCGAGATCGAAGATCGCGCCAAGAAGGTGGAAGCCGATCTGGCCCAGCTTGAGGCCGAAGGTGAAGCCAAGGGCTCCGCACGCGCCAAGCTGCGCAACAGCGCCGAGCGTGAGATGGCCGCCATCCGTACCCGCTTCGACGAGCAGATTCAGCGTCTGAACGCCGTGTTCGACCGCTTCAAGAACCTGAAGCCGGGCGACATGGAAGGCGATGTGGACCTGTGGCGTGAGATGGAGGATCGCTACGGCGATTACTTCGAAGGCTGCATGGGCGCCGAAGCCATCAAGAAGCGTCTGCAGGACTTCGACCTTGACGCCGCTGCCAAGCAGCTGCGCGAGGAGATCGACACCGGCACCGGTCAGCGCAAGGCCCGTGCCCTCAAGCGCCTCAAGGTCGTCAACGCCTTCCTGACCACCGGCAACAAGCCGGAGGCCATGGTGCTCGATGTGATTCCGGTCATTCCGCCGGACCTGCGCCCGATGGTGCAGCTCGACGGTGGCCGTTTCGCCACCTCCGATCTCAACGACCTCTACCGCCGTGTGATCAACCGTAACAACCGACTGAAGCGACTCATCGAGCTCGGCGCCCCGGAAATCATGCTCAACAACGAAAAGCGCATGCTCCAGGAAGCCGTTGACTCCCTGTTCGACAACGGTCGTCGTGGTCGCCCGGTGACCGGTGCCTCGAACCGCCCGCTCAAGTCCCTGAGCGACATGCTCAAGGGCAAGCAGGGCCGTTTCCGCCAGAACCTGCTGGGTAAGCGAGTGGACTACTCCGGTCGTTCCGTGATCGTGGTCGGCCCGTCCCTGAGGATGCATCAGTGCGGTCTTCCGAAGCCGATGGCCCTCGAGCTGTTCAAGCCGTTCGTCATCAAGCGTCTGGTGGACCTCAACTATGCGCAGAACATGAAGAGCGCCAAGCGTCTGGTGGACCGTGGCGATTCCGAGGTGTGGGGCGTGCTCGAAGAGGTCATCGCCGAACATCCGGTGCTGCTGAACCGTGCCCCTACGTTGCACCGTCTGGGCATCCAGGCCTTCGAGCCGATTCTGGTCGAAGGCAAGGCCATCCATCTGCCGCCGCTCGCCTGCGCCGCATTCAACGCCGACTTCGATGGCGACCAGATGGCAGTGCATCTGCCGCTGTCCGCCGAAGCTCAGGCCGAAGCCCGCTCGCTGATGATGGCGTCCGACAACATTCTGAAGCCGGCGGACGGTCACACCGTGACCATGCCGAGCCAGGACATGATCCTCGGTCTGTATTACCTGACCACCGTCATCGACGGCGCCAAGGGCCAGGGCCGTGTGTTCTCCTCGCTGGAAGAGGCCGAAATGGCCCTTGACAAGCACGAGATCGACATGCAGGCCAAGGTGCTCATCCGTCTGCCGCAGGACTTCGTGCTGCCGAAGGATTGGGAGCCGAGCGAGCTCAAGGTCGTCGACCCGGAACCGGGCAGCCCGGACGTGGTGAAGGAAGAGCGCTTCCACGACGGTTCCGTGCTGTTCGCCACCTCCTACGGCCGTATCCTGTTCAACAGCACGCTGCCGCTGGATTACCCGTTCGTCAACGATCAGGCTCCGAAGAAGCGTCTGAGCAAGATCGTCGACGACATCGCGACCCGTTATCCGACCGCCCAGGTGGCCGCGACGCTGGACGCCCTGAAGGATATGGGCTTCACCCGTGCACCGTGGTCCGGTGTGTCCTTCGCGTTCTCCGACGTCATCCAGCCGCCCGAGCGTGACGAGTACATCGAAAAGTACGAGGCCGAGGCTGACAAGGTCAACGAGAACTACGAAATCGGTATGCTCACCGAAGAGGAGCGCCGTCAGGAACTCATCGACCTGTGGACCAAGTGCACCAGCGAGGTGTCCGAGGCGGTCGAGGAACACTTCGACTCCAAGAACAACCTGGCCATCATCGTGCAGTCCGGTGCACGAGGAAACATGATGCAGATCAACCAGATCGCAGGTATGCGAGGCCTCGTGGCGAACCCGAAGGGCGAGATCATTCCTCGACCGGTGAAGTCCAACTACCGCGACGGTCTGTCCGTGCTGGAGTACTTCATCTCCCAGCACGGTGCGCGTAAGGGCCTGGCCGATACCGCACTGCGTACCGCTGAATCGGGCTACCTGACCCGTCGTCTGGTGGACGTCTCTCAGGATGTAATCGTGCGCGAAGAGGACTGCGGCACCAAGCGCGGCCTGCCCATGAAGGTCGGCGAGCGTGACGAGAACGGCAACCTCGTGCTCGTCAAGGCCGCTGATGGCGGCCCGTACTCCCGCCTGCTCGCTTCCGATGTGATCGATCCTGCCGACGGCGAAACCGTGCTGTACAAGGCGGGCGACGCGCTGTCCATGGATGTGCTCAACGACCTTGTCGCCCACGGTGTGGAAGAGGTCAAGGCCCGTTCCGTGCTGACCTGCGAATCCAAGCGTGGCGTGTGCGCCAAGTGCTACGGCTGGTCCCTGGCCACCAACAAGCTGGTGGACGTCGGCGAAGCCGTCGGCATCGTGGCTGCACAGTCCATCGGCGAGCCTGGTACCCAGCTGACGCTGCGTTCCTTCCACTCCGGCGGCGTCGCATCCGCTTCCGATATCACCCAGGGTCTCCCGCGTGTTACCGAGCTTTTCGAAGCCCGTACCCCGAAGGGCGAGGCTCCGATCGCCGAGTTCCCGGGCGTGGTGAAGGTCGAAGACACCGATCGCGGTCGTCAGGTCACCCTGAAGCCGGACGACGACTCCGTCGAGCCGATCGTCTACCCGGTGACCCGTCGCGCTCCGATGCTGGTCAAGGACGGCGATCATGTCGAAGCCGGCACCCAGCTCATCGAGGGTTCCGTGGATCCGAAGAAGATCCTGCGCATCCTCGGTCCGCGCGCCGCTCAGGTCAACATCGTGGAGGAAGTGCACACCGTGTACCGCTCCCAGGGCGTGGATATCCACGACAAGCACATCGAGGTCATCGTGCACCAGATGCTGCGTCGTATCACCGTGATCGACTCCGGCGACACCGACCTGCTGCCGGGCGAACTCGTGGACCAGGCACGCTTCAAGGCCGCCAACATGGAGGCCGTGAAGAACGGTGGCAAGCCGGCCGCCGGCCGTCCGGAGCTGATGGGCATCACCAAGGCTTCGCTGGCCACCGACTCCTGGCTGTCCGCGGCCTCCTTCCAGGAGACCACCCGCGTACTCACCGAAGCCGCCCTGAGCCAGAAGGTCGATGACCTCAAGGGCCTCAAGGAGAACGTCATCATCGGTAAGCTCATCCCGGCCGGTACGGGTCTCGCCCGCTATCGCAATGCCGTGGTCGAGCCCGACAAGGCCATCCGTGACACCATCTATCCGAACTTCGGCCTGGGTGGCGACGAAACGGGTGCCGACTTCGGCGACGCCGATCTGTCCGATGTGGACTTCTCCAACATCGACTTCGGTGATTTGAAGCTCGGCGACGACTTCAACCCGGATGACTTCCTCGACGATAACGGCGGTCAGATGGATCTGGGAGACACCCTCTGATCCGTGGCGCCGACGGCGATAACTGATTAAGGCTGGGCCCCGACCATGCAGATGGTCGGGGCCCAGCCTTAATCATAGGGGAGGATGCTCGCGGCAGCGGCCGCTCAATCAGTGGGCATGATCGGCGCCATCCGTCAAAGCGTCATACAGGGAGCGCAGGGAATCACTCAGGTCGGCCTCCTCCGCGGAATCCTGCAACGCTTGGCTCAACGTGCTCACGCTGCTGTACGGCGCCTCCAGATTGTTGAACTCGTCGAGCAGGTCACGGAACTGCTGGTACTGCGTGGTGCCATACTGCAGCGAGCTGATATCGCCGATGGCCTGCATGCTGGAGATGATATCGCCGAGCTTATCGACGTAATCGCCAAGATCCTTGCCATACTGTGCGATGTCCTTGTTCGGTGACTTGGAGACATCGTCGAGTGCGGCCTTACAGGCGGACACATACTCACCGTACTTGGTGTAGAAGCTGTTGTCGTAAGAGCTGACGCTGGGGCTGCTGTTGCAGGCCTTCGCCGCTTTGGAGAGCGATTCGCCGGATTCGATCATCTCGTCGACGAACTTGATGTATGTCGCGGTCTTCTTCTTATACGCCTGATATTCCTTATTGACGGTCTCATCGTTCATGACCTTCAGGGATTCGAACTTCGCGTTGTCATTCTGGAGGGTCTTGAGACGGTCCTTGAGACGCTTCTTGTCTGTGTCCTGGAAGGAACTGCTGCCGTATGCGGACAGATAGGCGTCGCGCAGCTTCTCATTCACGCTCGCATAATGCTTCTGCATGGTGAGCACCTGATTCTCTCCGGCCGTGTAGTCGGCGGCGGTGATGCGTTTCGACATAATCATCGTCACCACTACGGCAAGAACGACGATGACGGCGATCACCGCCGTTACGATGCCTACGATCAGGCCGGTCGCCGGCTTCTTCGCGGCGCTCTGCGGCATGGGCTGCCCGTACGGTTGCCCCTGCATGAGAGGGGTTCCCGGCTGACCCGGCACGCCCGGCCGACCCGGCATCGGCTGCTGATACTGCGGAGCCGTTTGCTGGTACTGCGGAGGCGTCTGTTGATATGGCGGCATCGGTTGCTGGTTGGCCTGAGGCTGTGCCGGCTGCTGGGGCTGCCGATCCGCCGTGCTTGACGTTTGCGGTTGAGTCTGTGCATGGGATGGCGTCCGAGCGCTGTTCGGTTGCGTGCCATCGGTAGGAAGTTGGTCATCCATAAGAGAAATCCTTACTGTGTATCCTCTGCTTCTTCGTATGCAAAGTCACATATTTCCGAATATTCAAAAATATTTCCGTAATGACTAGCATTGTTCCAGCATAGCCCTTCAGCGCCGCAAAATCAGGTAACATGCTGAACGAAGTCGTTCCGAAGAACATGTCGATACATGAATTGCGCTATCGTTATGGGTCTCTTGCACATACAATGGAGCACATGAGCTTTCTACCTTACCCACCGCCGCCGGAACCTGGCTGGTATGACGATGACGTTACCGCACTGTCCGGTGCAATCCAATCCGAATCTTTCGAACGAAGGCAGCCGATGCAGGACGGGTCGGCGCTGAGCATGCAGCCCGTGGCGGATGTGCAGGTCGCAACGATGCAGACCGAACCGTCGCAGGACGATTCGGAAGACCAGAGCATCGAAGATTGGGACAGCACGGTGCTGTCGTCCGCGTTCACCATGAAGCAGCCGGATCACGTGTATCTGCTGCACAATGACATGACCGGCCAGGACGTGACCGTGGACATCAGCACATTGCTGGGGCGCAAGCCGTCCGCCGATGTGCCGGAAGGTGCCAAGTCGGTCAGGCTGGAGGATCCGACACGTACCATTTCCCGCAATCATGCGGCCATCAGCTTCGATCGGGACGGAAGTCTGTGGATTGAGGATTACGGTTCGCTGAACGGTACGTACCTCATCCAAGACGACGAAGAGATCAAGGTGGAAGGCAGGCCCATGCAGCTCGAGGCGCCGGCCACGCTACGTATCGGCGATCAGTTCTTCTCCTTCGAAGAACGCTAGCCTACATCATTCGAAACGTATCGCCTTGGGCGGCACCGGACGAAAAACCACTGCAAGGCATGATGGTTGCTCCCGCCGGTACCGACCAAGGCGATACGTATGCATGAGTGCGCATGAATGATGGTCGGCCTCACTGCCTAGTGCGCAAGGCGGCGTTGATGGCCGGATCGTTCAACTGCGCCAACCATTCCAGCAATGCCGGATAGGTGTTGGGATTGCGTGCGATGCAGGCACGCAGCTCCGGCGCGTACTGTGCGATCTGTGCGATCTGCATCTGATCGGTGGTGGTCAGTGCCATTTGCGCGGTGAAGCCATACGGATTCCGTGCAATCGGCTGCTGCGGCTGTGGTTGCGGCTGCTCCTGCACAGGTTCGGCATAATCCGCCACCTCGGACAGATCGGCAGGATTGGTGTAGGGGTCAAGATATTCGGTCGAAGTGTCGGTGATCGGCTGGTTTTGATGGATCGGCTGAGCCTGATGGACTGGCTGAGCCTGATTGTCCTGCACTACAGGTTGCTCTTGCGCGGACCGTACGAGCTGTTCCTGAATCGGCTGTCGCTCCTGCGCAAACTGCCGCTCCTGCACCGGCGAATCCTGTGCCGGCGAATCCTGTGCCGGCTGTTCGTGTGGCGCCACTGCGGTCTCAGGTACGGCATAGCCGCGCTGGATCACAATCTGGCGTGCACGGTCGTCGCCGAACTGGGCCAGCCAGCGAATCAACCCGGGGTATGCGCGCTGATGCGCTGCGACATTCGCCCCGAATTCCGGGTTCTCATAGGCGATCTTCGCCAGGAATGCGGGATCGGCGTTTGGATCCTGCACCGCCGCGACCGCGGTATCGTAATCAACCATCATGATCTCCTTACATCAATGGTTCGTAATGTTTGTAATGTGCCGTCTTGTAGATCGCCGATGTCTTCATGCTCGGCGAGTTTGCCGACCGTCCACTCCCGCCCGATGGGCGAAGGTGTGATCATGTCGACTACCACCACGGTCACGTTGTCGTTGCCACCGGCCCGCAGCGCCGCTTTGACCAACGCGTCGGCGGCGGTCTGAGGATCGTTGTCGGCGGCCGCGATGGCGGCGAAACGTTCCTTGTCCACTTCGGCATGCAGGCCGTCCGAGCAGATGATGAAACGTCCGAAGGCATCCGCCGCGTAATAATCGGGTGCGATGCCGTTCGGCGCTCCGATGCACTGCGTGATGATGTTGCGCGGGATGTTTCGCAACGCCTCCTCGGGCAGCATCTCCCCGGAATCGATGGCGTTCTGGCGCTCCGAATGATCGCGGGTGATGCGGGTAAACGTGCTCGCATCCCAACCGCCGTCTTCGGCAGCGCACATATGGTAGGTGCGTGAATCGCCGATGTTGACGATATAGCAGGAATCGTTGCCGTCGGCGATACTGTTGGCATCGGCTGCATGGGCCGTCATGTCATCGATATCGGCAGGCATGATCACACCGGAAATCGTGGTGCCGGCGATGCCGCCCAACGATTCGCCCAATGCCAGCACCTCACGTTGCGCGGCATTCAGCGTCTCTTCGATATCATGCCGGTTGCGCGCGGCCTTGGCGCCAAGCTGCGCACAATGGCGCACCACTGCCTCGCTTGCCCGCTCGCCGCCCATGCCGCCGCCCATGCCATCGCATACGACGAATATGCCATGCCCGGCCAGGGCATTGTCCTGATTGCTGGCGCGACGCAGTCCGATATCGCTGTTCAGGCCGGTCACGATACGGTTCGCGTTCATGAACTCCGCCCTTTCCCGTGCCGTCGGATGTGGAATACGTCCGCGAGCGACAGCCTGGCTCTCCACCTCCGCGCAGGAGGCAGGGATCCGAGTATGGACCGGCGCACCACATCGATGTTCCGCCAATACCGTTGCACATGCTCTTCCTGCACCGTATCGCCCGAAAACGCCGCGTAATCGGCTTCCTTGCCCAATGCGAGCAGTGAGACGGCATCGACGTTAAGCTGTCGGCCGATGGCCTGCGCCTGATCGCGACGGGTGCCGTCGACATCGAGTCCGCTTTGCCTGGCCAGGGCGGCGACGGATTGCCATCCCGCGGCTACGCGCTGACGTGCGTCGCCATGTCTGCGGGCCCGTGCCAAGGCGATCGCCTTGATGCCGAGCAGCAGCGCACAGATGGTGAGTAGCGCCCAGAGCGGGCTTCCATAGATGGCCACCTTTTTGGCGATGCGCTCGAAACGTTGCCAGAACAGGTTGGTAGGGGATTCGTCGGCCTCGCTGCCGCCGATCGATGACTTGCCCTTGGCCTGATTGTCGTCACGAAGCGGGTCGGTAAGCGGCACCGGAGGCTGGCGTACCAGCGTCTGCGGGTTCGGCGGAGTGAGATTCTGGTTTTCGTCGGGAACCTTCGTCTCCTTCGGTGTGGGATAGAACGACACCCATCCGTAGCCGTCGAGCTTGATCTCCACCCATGCGGTCACGTCATTGCCGGTGAATTCGGTGGTGGTGGACTTGCCGTGCCGTTCGGTGCGTTCCTCGCTGATGTCGCCTTCCTCGTTCTTCGGCAGGAATCCGAGCACCACACGGCTGGACAGACCCAGACTGCGGGCCATCAGCGCCATCGTGGAGGCATACTGTTCGCTGTCGCCCACCATGGCGGTGCCGGCAAGGAGCTGATCGATGCGATAGTTGCCGTGGCCGGGGGAGGATGGATAGTCTCCGGCCAGACCATGCGAGAACCAGCCGGATTCCTTGAGCTCGTTCGCCAGGGCGAGGGCCGCCTCACCGCCCTTGGACCGGCCGCCAGCCACTGCGGTGGCGAGCCTGTCCACGCTGTCGGGCACGTGCTGCGCCTGCGGCTGGCTTACCGAGGAGGCCTTGGCCTTGCTGATCTGGCTGTCGGTGGGCACGGCGGGCATGATGCCGGTTTCCGTGTAGGTCAGGCCGGCGGTCGTCTTGGACGCATAGATGGCCGAATGCGTGGCGGTGTTGTAGTAGAACGAGTCGGCATCATCCTCATGCTCGAACGTCACGCCGGAGGCGGTGCCGGTCATCGGCAGCCAGTAGTCGCTCAGGCCCCTGTTCACCGTGAACGTGGCCGCGAACTTCCTGCCCTTGACGTTGTTCCTGATAGTGGTGCCGACACGATGGTAGTTCGATGAATCGGCGGCCATCGTGGAATCCGAAAGATTCCACACATTGCCGTCGAAACGGTCCATCACGGCCAGACGGACGGTGGAGCCGGCCGGCAGGTCGGTGACGGTCAGCAACGTATCGTCCTTATGATTCTTGATATAGGATCGCATGCCGCTCAACGGGCTTGTGTAATCGTACGGGCTTAACGGCGGGTCGTAATAGTCTCGCAGAATGATTCGGTCCTGCGGGATCGTCAGACATGCGCCTATCGCCAGTGCAGCCGAAAGCGCCACGATGATCGCGGAGCTGATCCAACGGCCCAACTCCAGCAATCCCCAGCGAGCGCTCACCCAAATCATCAACACGATGGCAACGGCGGTGCCGATGGCGAAACGATAGTAGCCACTGGCGGTGCCGAGCAATGCGCAGATCGCCATGTTCGCAATCACCGGAAGGATGGCGATCATGGTGAGACGGCCGTCCTGCGCGACGGCGAATATGCCGGTCAGCAGTGCGAACCACAGGCAGATCGTCCATACGGCCAGCAGACTGCCGTTGGCGGTGCCGGTAGGCGGGTCGATCGACAGTACGTACTTGAACGATCCGAGCATGGACGTCCATCCTTGCGTCAACGTACGCAAGGTGGGTATGACGTGTGCGATGGTGGTCTCGTTCAGCAGGAGAACGGGTCCGATGACGAGTTGCGCCAGTGCCATGAACAGGGCCTGCCACCATAGTCGCAACGCCTCGACGGTGCCGGCGAGCGCCACCAGACAGCCGATGGCGGTGGCTGGCACGGCGGCGACGGCCCATGCGGCTGGTGAGCCATACACGTCGATGAGGTTGCTGGCGGTGGCGAGCGTGAGCAGTGCCGTCGTCAGAAGACTGGCGAACTGCCGGCTTGCCGGGCGGTGTGCGCTGATCAGCGGCCGCTGTTTGCCGCTGCGGGTCATCCAGACCACCGAATGCGTGGAATCGGCCCACGATCCGGTGAAGGTATGGCTTTGGTCGGGAATCGGTGGGAAGGTCATGACAGTACTCCCATGATCATCGGCAGATCGTTCAGATCGCCGACCGTGGCCAGGATGAAGTTCGGGAATCTTCGTATGGCGCGTTGTTGGCTGACGGCTGCCTGCAGTACTACGCAGGTCGCTGAGCGTGGCAATGCGAGCGCCATATGCTTGATTTCGTCTACGTCTTTGAGTCGGCCGACGGTGAAGTAGTAGAACGAGGCATCGGCGGCGTAGTCGAGTGTGCCTTGCGCAAGGTTCGGATTGTCGTCGAGATCCGGTTCGATGGCGCTGCAGGAGTCCAGGAACGTCGTGGCATTGCGGGGCGTGGTGTGATCGTCGCCGGCGTGTGCGGTCAGCGGGCGGTCCTGCAGCAGGCACTGCACGCCGATGGAGGCGTGGATTGACACGGCCAGTTCGAATTCCTGGGCGTCGGTGTAGTCATCGGGATTCACGCTGATGCCTACGGCGGTGTCGGTGCGTCGTGTGGCCTCGTATTGGCGGATCATCAGCGAGACGGTTTTCGCGGAACTCAGCCAATGTACGTTACGCACATCGTCGCCCGGCTCGTATTCCCGCAAACCGTAGAAGTCGAGATCGTCATCCACGATTTCGCCGCTTGGCTGTCCTTCCAAGTCACGTTGGATGCCGGCATTCAACGTATTGAGCATGACGGTCGGCGGGTGAATGAATACCTGGATCTGGTCGACGAGCCGTTTTTCGTGGCGTACCAGACCGAACGGGTCGCCCTTGCGGATCGACAGCGGGCCGACCGGCAGCACCGCACGCGCCATGGCGGTGAATTCCACGTCGGTCTGGCGCGACTGCCCGGCCGCGAGCATCGGGATGGTGAACCGTTCGTGGTTGTCTCCGATCGGCAGATCGCCGCGTGCCGAGGCGGTCGGTGTGTTACCGGGATTGTCGACGGCCACCCTCACCTGCACCGTGTCGCCTACGGTCACACGCCTGTTGGACACATCGATGGATGCGGAGAATGACGTGTTGCCCAACGACATCACTACCGCGGCAAGCAGCATCAGCGCGTATGCCGTTGCCATGGCAAGCAGTTCATGCCAACCGAGCATCGCGAACGCGGCAGACGTGGCTACGGCCAATACGGCCACCATCCATCCCACCGGTGAAACGTATGAGGTGAACAGACGCTTCAACCGGTGTCCGGTACGGCGCAGGAACCGCATCATGGTTCGTCTGCGTAGCGTTGTTCGGGAATTTCGCATCGGAACCGTCTCCTCAGGCGCCCAGGGTCGGGGCCGGCACTTCCTCGAGAATCTGCGAGATCATCTGCTCCGCCGTGGCACCGGCGAATGTGGCTTCGGCGGTGAGCGTGATGCGGTGTGCGAGCACGGAGACCGCCAGATCCTTCACGTCGTCGGGCACTACATAGCCGCGATTGTCGGCGGCGGCCCACACACGGGCGCAACGGGTGAGCGCCAGCGCGCCTCGCATGGAGGAGCCCACTTGGATCCTTTCGTTATGCCGGGTCGCTTCGACCAGGCGAACGATGTATTCGATGATGGCGTCATCGAGGCGTACGGTCTCGCTGACGGCGCGCATGCGCAGCACGTCGTCGCCGGAAAGCACGTGATGCACGGCGGCAGCGCGGTCGGTGACGTTGACCTGACGCAGAATGTCGACGCTCACCTCATGGCTTGGGTAGCCGACGGTGGTCTTGATGAGGAATCGGTCCATCTGCGCTTCGGGCAGCTTATAGGTGCCGAGTTGTTCGATCGGATTCTGCGTGGCGATCACCATGAACGGCTGCGGTACGGCATGGGTCACGCCATCGACGGTGACCTTCTGCTCCTCCATGACCTCGAGCAGTGCGGACTGCGTTTTCGGTGAGGCGCGGTTGATCTCGTCGGCGAGCACGACGGAGGCGAAGACCGGGCCCTCACGGTATTCGAATTCGCTTCGCTTCTGGTCGTAGTAGGTTACGCCGACCACGTCGGACGGTAGCAGATCCGGCGTGAACTGGATACGCTTGAACGACATGTCGATGGAATTGGCCAGACCTCGCGCCAACTGGGTCTTGCCGGTACCCGGATTGTCTTCGAGCAGCACATGGCCGCCCACCACCATGGCGGTGATGCATTGGCGAATCGGGCCGTCCTTGCCGACCACCACCTTGGAAACGTTCTCCACCAAGGCGTTGAACTTGTCATGGAATTCGACGATATCGGCGCCGGCGGCCGGCACCATGCCGGTATTCAGGGTTTCCGGCATGGTGCCGGCCGCCGGCTGCCGACGAACCTGCTCGGAGGCGGCCGGCTGCCGTTCGGTTGTTGCCTGCCACGATGCCATCCGCTCGGTCGGGGCGGCGGTGTCCGGTGTGATCGTGATGGTTGGGGCGGCGGCGGTCGGTGTGACGGTCGGAGCGTTCGTCGTCACCGGGGCCGTCGTGCCATGCGTGCCCAATACCGTACCGTCCACGTCGGTGGACTCATGATGTTCGATCCCGAGGCGTTCCGGCAGCTTCGGCATGGTGAAGCCTTGCTTTCCGTGCGGTTCGTTGCTGCGCTCGCTCAGCTGGGTGGCATCGTCGAATGCGTTGCTCATGGAATCTCCTCTACTGCTTATTGCCTGCGAATGATGGATTGATCGGCGGGCGGCCGTGGAACAGTCGGATTTCCCTGATCCAGGGATGGTCGCGATTCGCCTGCCTCGGCAACGTCGTCAATGCCGAATGTCCTTTGGACCCGCCCCGCGATTCGTCGGTGCCGTCGTCGAAGGACGTCGATGTGGATGGACTGGTGCCGGGCGAAGGGGTTGGCGGAGCGTGATACCTGTCGCTGTCCTTAAGCGGGGTGGGACTCTGCTTCGTGCTGTTGACCGCCTTGTCGGTGGTGCCTTCCACCTTGACGAGCCACGAGTACGAGAATCCCTGTGGCAGCGCCGAGGCGTCCAGCGTGGTCGTAAGGCCCGGATGCCATTCGAACGGATACTGCTTCTTGGATTCATCCGACAGGACGATGGTCACGGTCACGGACTGGTTGTAGGCGTTCACGGCACCGCCCTCGACATGGATGACATTGGCGTCTGTATCGTCCCAACGCAGTGACGGCAGGGCGATCACAGCCTGGACCTTGTTGCCGATTTCGCCGTTGCTGGCCTTCACCGGATCGCTGGTATGGCCTTTGAAGGTCTGCCACACGGTTACGGTGCCACAGCTGCCCCAATGTTCAAGCGGATAGGTGACGCTGAGGCTTGCGGTCGGCATGTTGTTCTGCTTCGGCACGTTTACGATGAAGCCGTCATGGTGCTTGCCGGCGGCGTTCCACGAAGCCACGCAATGGTCGCCATCGGGCACGACCCTGACATCGGCCGGCTTGTCGGGCTTGACGTCAGGGGTGATGGCGTTACCCTGCGCGGTGACGGTTCCGGCGTATTTGGTGGTCAACGTGATTTTCGGCGCGAGGCTTTGGTAGTACCAGTCTTCGGCGATGTCGAAGGTCGCGGAAACGTCCGACGATCCGCATGCCATGCCGGCGTCCCTGCCTGCGAAACTCAACGTCACGGCTTCACAGCCGGCATTGCGCATGTTGCCAAGCTTGCCGGAGACGATGATCTGATCGCCTTGCTGCGTTGCGGAGACGGTCGGCTTGTCGGGAACTCCCCGCGGTGCGGTGGCGTTCGAGGCCTGGGACGGCTGGCTCCAGTTCACCCTGTTCCTGGCCCGCACGGTCGCACTGACGGACATGCCGTCCGTGATGGCGTTGTTCTCGAGGTTGAAGTTGATGGCGTTTGCGGAGGTGGTCTCCTTCTTGGATACGCCGTCGCCGGTCAGGGTCACCTCATATTCGGTGACTTCCGAGAAGTTGCCTTTCGGCACCGACCATGTCACGGCCACGATGTTGCCGTTGGCTTCGGCCCTCACGTCTTGCGGCGCGGAAGGTATCTTATCGGGTTGCCCGTCCACGGCATTCGATGGACTGGACCATCCGACTTCGTTCTGCGCCATGACGGTGAACGAGTACTTCCTGCCGTTGGTGAGCCCCGTCACCTGGCATGTGGTCACCGTGCCGCACGATTTCTCTCCGGAGGAGTCGCCCGTCCACGAGACCTTGTATTCGGTGATCGGGCTGCCGTTCGAAGAACCCGCCGTCCAGCTCAGATTCACCGCGCCATCCTGGGCATCGCCGGCGATGGGGGAGAGCAGCGGGGCGTCCGGCTTGTCCGTCACCGAAACGCTGATGGTTCCAGTGACTTCACGTTCCTTGGTCATAGTGGCGTCGCGCACGGTCACGATCACATGGTTCGTGCTCGCGCCGATATCGGAGGCCGCCGCAATCGTTATCATTCCGTTGGCGGGGCAGTCCACCGCCAGCTTGGCGGAACCGTCGGCCTGACATCCCGTCACGGTAAGCGCGGTGTCGGGGAACGGATTGTAGGCGTCGCCAAGCACGTTCACCTGTTCGCTTGACCCAGCCTTGACCTTCAGGGCCTTCGCGCCGATGCGCGCCATCGGCCTGGTGGAGGCCACCACGCGCACGGTCACACCGGCCTGCACGGTGCCTTTCGAATACGAGATGGTGATCGGCACGCTCACCGTGGTTCCTGGCGTGGCCGTCTTGTCGGCGCTCACCGTCAGCTTGCCGTCGGCGCTCACGTTCGTGGTCACCTGGTCGGAGGAGACTCCACCGGCATACGTGTATTCCTTTTCGTCGTCATACAATCCCGACGGCGAATGCGTCAAGGCGGTCAGATCGATGGTGGTGGAGCCCTCACCGGCCACCACGTCCACCGTGGAGGATGAGAAAGTAGGTGCGGGCACGTCGCGGCCGATCACGGTGATCGGCAGGGTCAACACCGCCGAATTGACGATCTTCACTTTGCCGTTTCCGGCATGCTTGCCGTCGACCGCGGTGAACGTGATCGAAGCGGGGCCTGCATAATCCTTCGGCGCGGTGAACTTGAGCGTCTGATCGTTCACATACAGGTCGTCATTGTCGGCCTTGGTGGCGCTCACCGAATCGGCGCCGTCCACGTAGGCGGTCTTGCCGGCGCCGACACGTACGTAATCGGCGATGTTGATGGTGATCGTCTCACGTGCGTTCACCTTCAATGCCGGTGCCTTCGGACGCAACGTCGGCGGAAAGACGCCGTATGCCGGTACTTGGATGAATGCGGTGGAGGTGATGTTGTATGTGGTGTTCGTCACCGTGTAGGGCACCGCACGCGCCTCATCGGTCAGATCCACCGTGATTACGGTGGACGTTCTGCCGCCCTTCGTCCGCGCATGGTCGGCGGCGGAATCGTCCACGCCGACCTGCAGCTCGTCAGCGGTGCCGGACGGGTTTGCGATCCATTGCGACACATCCACGTCGACCGACTTCTTATCGATCGTTGCGGAGGACGGCACTCGGTAATCGTAGGCCGATGGCGGTGCGATGGCCGCGTTATCATCGACGTTCACCGTCAGCGTGGCCGTGTCGGCAAGGCCTGCCTTGTCTTTCACCGTGTAGATGACGTAATACGTTCCCGCCTGCTTGGGAGTGGTGAACGCAAGCATGTTGTCGTTCACCTTCACGCCGTCGATGCCCTGAGATTCCACATTGCGTTCGACGGTGAGGTTCGTGTTGTCGCCGGAGATGTCGTTCTGCGCAACCGGCACGGTGGCCGCGGTGTTCGGTCGTAGCGTGATCTCGTCGTCACGCGCGTACACGCCCGAATCGGTGCCCGACTTGAAGACGCCGACACGGATCTGCGCCTGTGCGCGCTGACCGGTCCAATCCTCGACCGCATACGAGAAGGTGTCGGTGCCGGAGGAATCCGCATACGCCTCATACACCAGATAGGTCGCACCGACCTCGGTGATGCGGCCCAGCTGCGGCGCCTTGTTGCCCAGACCCAGTAGCTGGTCGTCGTCGCCATCGGCGTCGATGCCGGTCAGTGTGATCGGAATCCGCACTTTCCGTCCGGCGGCCACCTGCGCATCCACGTCGGACGGCGTCGGCGCGCTCTTGTTGGAAGCATCCTTCTGATGCACGGTGAAGGTGATCGTTCCGGAGGCGGCGTTGCCGAGGTTGTCCTTGACGGTGTACGTCACGGGGAATGTGCCGGTCTGGTCGGAGGCCTGATAGCGTACGGTGTCGCCGGAAACGAACACCAGTCCCTTGAACGTGCCCCCGTCATACTGCAGATTGTCCTGCAGGCTTACCGTGGTGCCGTCGGAATAGGTGACGTGGTCGAGCACATCGACGGATACGATGCCGTCGGTACGTACCTGTGCGTCGATGTTGTCGGCCTTCGGCACGGAATTCGCGGTGGTCAGCGCCGGCGGCTGCAGCACGATGGTGCCGGTCGACGTTCCGGCCGCGTTCGCCACGCTGTAGGTGAGCTGCACCGGTTTGGTCGGCACCTGGCGGGCGGTGATGTACACGCGCTTGTTGCTCACCACGCCGGTTTTAATGCCGCTGGCCGCATCGGCCTTCACGGAGGTGACCGACAGCACGCCGCCCATCGGATCGATATCGTTGGCCAGCGGCTCCACGATGGCGGTGTTGTCCGCTCCGAGCAGCGCCACGTCATTGGCTGCCACCGGTTTGGCGGAATCGCCTGTCACGGCTTGCACTTCCACACGAGCCAGACCGGTTGCGGGAATCGACCCCTGCGTAATGGTGTATGGCACATAGTAGGTACCTGGATTCGCGGCGGTGAACGTGAACGACATATCCGTCGCGTTCATGGTGGTCGAAGCTCCGTTCGGCGTCTCCACCGCGGTCAACTGCGCCGGTTCGGCGGAAGTGCCATGCACGTATTGTTGAAGCGATACCGTGGTGCGTGCATCGGGCGTGGTCTGCTTGACCACCGGATCGATCGCAGCCCCCAGCGTATTGGCCGGTTTCACCGAAAAATACAGCATGCCGGTGCCGGTCTGCTCGCCGTCGGACACGGTTACCTCGACGCTCGCCCTGCCGGATGTCATCGCGCCGGCGTTGAACACCAGCTGGCCGTCCGCGCGCGTGGAGACCGTCACCTGATCGGTGTTGGTCGGTACCGCGGCGACCAGTGTCAGCGGATCGCCATCCGGGTCGGAGAAGCTACCCAGCGCGTTTGCCGTATATGTGGCGCCCTGCTCCACGTCGATTTCCGGTGGCGTATCGGTCTGGGCAGGCGCATGGTCGATCCCGTCGGTGATGTTCAAGGTCACGGTGGCGCTCGACGTCTGGCCCCGACCGTCACCGATCTCGTAACTGAACATCACCGTGCCCGCTCCTGCGGAAGTGGCGTTCAGCTGCAGGTACCGACCGTCGTATACGGGCGAGACGGTGACGTCACCGCCGTCCGGTGCGCTCGCCGAGGTGATGCGCAACACCGAACAGTCGGTCTGTTCATCGTTGCGTAGCACGTCGAGAATCTGCGACGAGCCGGCTCGTGCGCCGAACGCATCGTCCTGCGCCTTGATCTGACCGGATTGCGACGAACAGGTCTTGCTGAAATTATGCTGATTGTTGGCGCTGTCGGTGCTCTGATCCTGTTGTTTCGTCTGCTGCGTCTGCACCTTGTTCCACTGGATCTTGATGACCTTTGCGGATTCCTGTGGATTCCACACGTTGCCGTTGACCACGTCGTTGAGCACCGTCAGACGATGGTTGGCGCGGAACACGAGTTCGGAGGTGGCATTCACGTTCTGCAGGGATGTGAATTGCGGATGGCCGTCGTGCGCCGAGCACACGCGCAGATAATTGTTCGCCTTTTGGCTCCATGCGGCGGATACGCAACCGTTGGTGGACACGGGCTGTGCCGCGTCGCCCTTGCCGGAATTGGAGATTTCCACGGGCGTCGGCTTCCTGGACTGCAGATCGACCGTGACCAGACCGCGCTGACCCGCGGCGGCCACCCAGCCGCTCTGCCTGTCGTCCGTGGGCGGTGCCTGGAGGACGAGCGTGCCACTCATCGAAACTTCCGCACTGCCGTTCGGCCAGCGGATCGCATTGCCGGAAGTGAGTACAGGGGTATTTGCCACCACGGTGAAGGAGTCTGCCCGCAATCGTTGGTTCGCGCCGATTTCCGTCACTTTGCCGGGCGTCGCCTGCGGTCCGTCCATTTTCAGAATCACACCGTCGGACTGCCGGTAGCCGTAGATCGCACCGTCGTGGGTCACGGCGATTCTGCCGCCCGTCCCGAGCTTCATCTTCGGCGACGCGGTGGTCGGGTTCACGGATTTCACATCGGATGAGGCACCCGCCCACACGTTGCCGGTCTTCATGTTGATGAAGGCGATGGTATCCCCGCCGATCAACGTCTGCATATCCGCCTTGATGGTGGTGTCGCCGTCCTCGCTGACGGTGGAGGCCGCGATATAGCTGGCCTTCGTTCCCTCCAGAATCACGGTGTCGCCGTTGTGCTGGGCTACGTCGAACCGTGCCGCGGATGAGGAGATGCCCGCGTCGGTGTCTTTGACCTTTACGTTGAACCGCGCGGCCTTGCGGTCCTTCAGTGAAGTGATCCACACGGTGCCGTCGTCAAGCTGCACGTGCTGCTGGGTCACCGAACTGATGATCAGCGCGCCGGCCACGATGCCCAACAGAAGCATCAGCATGATGATCGGTGTGATCCACTGTCGATTGCCGGACGGCATCAGCCTGCGCAGCATCGCGCCGATCTTGCGGGACCTCTCGTATGACTGCGAGGTCGCGGTCCGTCTCGGATGCGCTGATCTGTCCATGAGTCTTCTCCGGTTCTCTCGTGGCGAATGCGGTGTGACGGTGGTGCGTTACGGCTTGGCCGCGCAGGCGATCGTCGGATTCTGCGACATCCGCCGATCGGCTCGGATCAGGCTCACCTGAATGCAGGTCTGTGTGCCGTCTCCCGCCGGGACTTCGACCTGCGTATCTTCCGTGGTGGCCGCCTGCGCGTTCGTACTCGTCCCGGAATCGCCGACAATGGACCACGCGTAGGAATCGCCCTTCTTCGGATCGGGATTCACCCAAGTGAAATTCACCTTGTCGCCGTTGTATTGGCCGGCGAGGTTCTCCACGGAAGGCACGACCGTCGTGGCGATGTCGTCATCCTCATCGTCATCGGTACCGGTGCCGCCATTGCCGTACCCCTTTGTGGTGGGGCTGATCCGCGCATGGCCGTTATCGGAGACGGAATCCATGCGAGGGGCCACAATGAAGGCGAATACCAGTGCGACCACGGTGATTGCGGACACTGCGAGCGTACCGATGACGACGGGTTTCACCCATGTCTTGGTGCGGCCGGAGTCGGATGCGTCATCCGTGCCGTGCGTGTCCTGGCGTGAGGGGAGGTCCTTCGGATACTGTGGCACGCCTTCCACCGTGGTCGGCGTGGCATGTCCGTACAGCGCGTATTGCACCCGCTGCATGGCGCGGGCGAAATCGAGTGCGGAATAATACCGCTGATCGGGATTCTTGTCGAGCGCCTTGCGCAGCACCTGCTCCACCTGCGGCGGCACCTCGGGGCGGTTGAGCTTTGGCAGAGGCTTGCTGACGACCGTCATGGCCAGCTCCTGCTTGTTGGATACACGATAGGCGTATTCGTACGGCGAACGGCCGGTGATCGTGGCGAACAGCGTGGCGCCCAGCGAATAGATATCGGAAGCCTCATTGCCTCCGCCGACTCCGGAAATCACCTCCGGCGGGGCCCACGGCAGCGAGAAGCCGGTCGTGCGATGGTCATAAATCGAGGCGGAGATGCCGAAATCCGACAGTACCGGCATGCCTTGCGCATTGATGAGCACGTTGCTGGTCTTGATGTCTCGATGGATGATGCCCTTGCGATGTGCGGTAAACAGGGCGCTCGCCAGATTGATGCCGAGATCGAGTATCTGGTCGGCATTGAGCGTGACCTTGCGCAAAGCGTCCCGATAGCTGCCGCCGGGTGCGAATTCGAATACGGTGTAGCCGAGCCCGTTGCCGGTCACGCCGGATTCGAAAATCGAAAGGATGTAGGGGTGTGAGGAGATCTGCGCCATGAAATCGGCCTCGGCGCGAAAGCGCGCGGCCGCTCGCGGATCCAAGGACTTGTTGCTCACCTTGATGGCGACCGGGCGGGCAGGGGAGCGCTGTTGGTACAGATACACCGTTGCCTCGGAGCCTGCACCCAACTGTCGCACGAAATCGTAGCCGGGTATCCGCGGCGGAACCGGTTGTGGAACCTCCATGCCTTGTCCTTCTGCTCTAGGCCGTCGTGCGGCCACTCTGCTCGATACTCTAGGATGTGCGCCTCACCAACTGACCCCTGTCGATACCGATTCGGCCGTATGTATGCTCCATGCGGCGGCGCTTTGCCGTCACGAAGGGGAATAATAGGGTTGGCTGCACGGCGTGATGGATAAGAGGGCGGATTGCGTGCCTTGCTTCGACTGTGGTGCGAAGCATGAAGGCGATTCCGGATGCCGCATGCATTGCGGTCATCCGTTGGCGTCGGCAATGCCCGATGCGACGGTGCTCGATGCGACTGCCGACGATTTCGTGATGCCGCCGGCATCTGTGCCGGGTGGCGGTGCAGTCCCCGTTTTCACTCCTCCGCCACCCGCGAAGAAGGGTGGAAAGGGGAAGATTGTCTCCGTCATGACCGAGAGCTGGCCTCAGTGGTTTCGTCTTCATCATCACAGTATAGCATGTATGCTATATTGATGGTGTGGCGATGATTGATTCACTTAAGGCGCGACGCATGGATTGCGGGCTAAGCCAACAGGCGGTAGCGGAGGCGATGGGTACGACGCAGTCGGCGTTGTCCCGGGCGGAGCATGTCGGCAATCCGACGCAGGATTTTCTGCAACGCTATGATGAGGCGCTGCGCAAGCTGATGCGGTCCGACAGTGTGGTGGATGTCACCACGGTGAAGTTCATCATCGAGCGGATCGCCAGGGAATACGGGCTGGCGGAGGTATATCTGTATGGTTCCGTGGCTCGAGGTGAGGCGGACGCCGACTCCGATGTCGACCTGCTGTATGTGACCGCACAGGGAGTCCGTCTCGACATGATGCGGATGGCGGGATTGAAGGGCGATCTGGAACGGGCGTTTGGCAGGGAGGTGTCGTTGACGTCGTTGGACGCGTTGCGTAGGAATGCGAAGATCAGCCGTGCAAGCAGGCGTTTCTACACGCATATCCAACCGGATATGATCAGGGTGGCATGATGATTCGGCGTAAGTATGGAGATCAGCGATTCCGGGACGAGACGAATCTGATCCGTCTTGTGGAGCATCTCGAACGTGCGCATCGCGACGCTTCCGCCGTCGCTTCGGCGCAGGAGCTTGAGGGCGACTATATGCGGTTCAACTCCGTGGCCATGGATATGGTGCAGGCGCAGGAGTCGGCACGGAAACTGTCGGACGAATTCCGCAATGAGACTCCCGAACTGCCATGGAGTGAGCTGCGTGCGTTGCGCAACGTCATCGTGCATCAATATGACGAGATCGAATTGTATGCGCTGTATGAATCCGCCACGACAAGCGCCCGGCATCTACTGTCGAGACTGCGTCCCTACGTCGATGCCATAGAGGACTGAGATGGTCGAGCCCACAATGATGCGGGGAGTCTGGCATGGCCAATGATGAACGGGCGGGCGGCATGGCCTCGGATGCCGTGAAGATAACCGGTACGCCGCCGGAACGGTCGGTCAACCGACGGATTCTTGCATTGGCGATTCCTACGTTCGGACAGCTGATCGCCGAACCGGCGTTCGCGCTTATCGACACCGCCGTCGTCGGACATGTCGGCGATAGCGCATTGGCGGGCCTATCGGTCGGCTCGACGATAGTGCTTACCGTGGCCGGGCTGTGCGTCTTTCTGGCCTATGGCACCACATCCCGCGTGGCGAGACTGATGGGTGCGGGCAAACGGCGCGAGGGATTGGAGGCCGGCATCAGCGGATTATGGTTGGCGCTGGCCATCGGCATCGTTGTTTCCGTGGCGCTGTTCGTGTTCGCGCGCCCGATATGCATGTGGATGGGCGCGAATGGCGGCGCATTGGATGATGCGGTCGCCTATCTGCGTGCGGTGGTGTTCGGCTTGCCGGGCATGCTGCTGGTATATGCGGCGAACGGCATCTTCCGCGGTCTGGCGAAGGTGACGATTACCTTGGTGGCGGCCATTGCCGGTGCCGTCTTGAATACGATTCTGGATGTGACGCTCATCCTTGGATGCGGCTGGGGCGTATTCGGCTCCGGTGTCGGCACGTTGATCGCGCAATGGTTCATGGCGGTCGTGCTGATCGGACCGGCGTTGCTGTGGGCTCATCAGGAGGGCGCTTCACTGCGGCCGCGCGTGCGAAGCATGAAGGCGAGTATGGGCGACGGCCTGATGTTGTTCGTCCGCACGCTTGCCCTACGTGCGTGTCTGATGGCCACGGTGATGCTGGCGGCACGCATGGGTGTACTGGTGCTTGCCGCCTATCAGGTCGTGAATTCGACGTGGAATTTCGTATTGAACATGCTGGATGCCATAGGCATTGCCGGGCAGAGCCTTGTGGCGGTGGAGATCGGTGCGAAACGGCCGCAACAGGCCTTGCGTATGACCAAGGCGGCCGGCCGGGCAGGGCTTGTTGCGGGAATCGTGATCGGCGTAGGCCTGATTGTTCTGGGAATGATCGCGCCTCCGCTGTTCTCCGCGTCGGAGCCGGTGCGGATGCTGATTGCGGTCGGCATGGTCGTCGTCGGTGCAACGCTGCCGCTTTCCGGTTGGATGTGGGCGATTGACGGCATTCTAATCGGTGCGGGCGATTATCGTTACCTCGCCGTCACCTGCATCATTACCGCATGCGTCTATCTGCCGTGTCTTGCCGGCATCGGTGTGCTGTGCAACGGTTCCGCCGTGCCGGATACCGTCCGCATGGCCGCTCTCTGGGCCGCCGTCACGCTCCTGTTCATCGGAATCCGGGCCATGTTCAACGGTCTGCGCGTCCGTGGCAAAACAGCCAGCATCGAGGCTGGTCGATAGAGTCCGTGGCGCCATATTCGATGATGCTCTTGCTCTGCAGTTGTGGGCCGGTGCCGTGACGATGCCGGATGTGGAGTGATTGCGAATCGTGCGTTGTGACGCTGACGATTTGTCCGGTGGGTGCACAGTGAGGACGCAATCGGTCGAGTAGTCTTGGGAGGCATGATGGATTTGGATGACCTTGCGGATGTGACGTTGGTCGCGGGAGCGCCCCGCAGCGGCAAAACCGAATTTGCGTTACGTGCGCTGATCGCCGCGATGAGGCGGTATGGCGATACGCAGGCCGTGATGACGGTATCGGGCCGGCAGATCGCCGATGACTTGGGCGACCGGGTGATTCGTGAGTTGTCCGCGATTTCGCAGGCCCGACCGGTCACCACATTGCCGGCTGTGGCCTTCCGCATCGTGACGGCCGTGCGCTCGCGTGCGGGTCTGCCTTTGCCGAAGCTGCTCAACGGCGCCGAACAGGACATGATCATCCGTCGCGTGCTCGCCTCGCATGTGGACCATACGAATCGTGGTGACGAATGTGCCGTCTGCGACCTGCTGCGCACGTATTTCGCGGTGGCCGACTGGTCGGGCATGGTGGTCGACGATTCCACCGACGCCTTTGCCAACCAGTTGCGTGACATGCTCGCCCGCATGAATGAGATCGGCGCAAAACCCGAACTCGAGGATGGGCTGATTGCACGTGCCGCCAGTAAGGATGGCACGCTCAACGAGCGGCATGAACGCATGCGTACCCAATGGCGTCTCGCCTTTGCGTTGCGTGCCGAATACGATGAGGCGATTCGCGCGGCCTATCCGGGCGAATACCGTCTCGACGCATCGCAGCTCATGGTCGATGCGGCCGCCACCGTGACGCAGGCCGAGATCGAAGATCTGCCGAAGTTACTGATCGTCGACGATTTCCAAGATGCCACGCTTGCCGGATTCGACATGCTCGCAGCTTTGCGCGGGCGCGGCGTGCGGCTGCTGCTCGTCGGCAATCCGGACGAATCCGTACAGACGTTCCGCGGATCGTATCCGGAATACCTGTTCAACGCGGCGCAATCGCGATTGGGGGCTCGGCTGGAACGCATCGACGTCACGGAAACGGAACAACGTAAGCCCGCGTATCGTACGCTGGCCGCAAGCCGCGTGAGTTTGTCGATCGCCAGTACCGAACCGACGGATGAGGCGCTGCCGAGTCGTCCGGGCAAGATGCCGGCGCTGCCAGGCTCACTACCTATCGAAACGGTGCCGACGGGTGTCTCCGTAGACGGTATTTCGCCAGATGACGGCAGCATCGGAACCGCCATGTACCGCTCCGCCGTCGAGGAGCTGGATGACGTGGTCTGGAGGATCAAAACCGAGCATCTGCAACATTCCCGCGACTGGAACGACATGGCTGTGATCGCGCACGACAACGACACTGTGCGTACGTTCGGCGAACGACTGCGGGCCGACGGCGTGCCTGTGCGCTATTCGAGCGTGACCCGCCCGCTGAAGGACGAGCCATTCGTGCAGGGCCTGTTCGCACTGATCGAACTGGCCGGACTGAAGAAGCAGACGATTGCGGCGTCGAAGATGGGGCTTCGTACGGCCGGCGCGTATATTCGTTCGCGCGTAGCGCTGATCATGAATTCGCCGCTGATCACGGTCGGCGGCGATGCACAGCATGAGGGGCGCCCCACACGATTGGCGACCGTCGAATCGGCGATGAATGCGCTCGGCTCGCTTGCCGCGGTATTGGAATCGGATGATTCCGGTGAATTGGACGATTCGGACAGGGCCGACGTAGCGAAGCAGGCGTTGTTGCCGCGTTTGATTGCCGATTGGAAGGATTACGTCGTCGATTTGCGCAACTCACGTCAGTTGACACGGATGTCCGATTCGGCGGATTCGGCCACACCGACGATTGCGGTAGACGACAGTCTGATGTCGGAGGAACGGCTTGATTCCGCGGACTTGGTCGATCCGTCCGATCTTCCGTTTGGTGTGGACGCGCTGTATGTGCTGCTATTGGAAGGCAATACGGACCGCGTGCTCGACGCAATCGCCTCCGTACTGGGCGCCGACCCGCAATCCAAAGCATTTGCGAGCCTGTGGAAAGTGCTCGACAAGACCATCGAAGCGGAACGTAAGCTCATCTCCCGTGAACCGCAATACGTGCTTGATTGCGCGTGGACTGCCTGCGACAAGGCACGGATCTGGCAGCGCGTATCGTTGGAAAATTCCGCGGCAGGCCGTGCGGCGAACGACCGTTTGGACGCGGCGATGCGCCTGTTCAGCTACGCATCGGGCGACGAATCGGGTGGCGTGTTGGCCGCACATACCATCGGCGCGTTCATCGAACAGGTGCGTGCGCTCACCATCGAAGCCGATTCGTTGGCGCACACCGCACCGATCGACCAGGCCGTGACGCTCACCACGCCGGCGGGTGCGGCCGGAAGGCATTGGAACCTTGTGTTCCTGCCGGCCTTGCAACAGGGCCAATGGCCGAATCTGGCTCCCCGCAACACCTTGTTCGGCGGAGAGAGCCTGGCGGATGTGATGCTGCATGGCGAACTGCGCGACGACATCGTCACTTCGGCGGGCCGCCAGGATGCGCAGTTGGCCGCGGTGCTCGCCTCCGAGCAGAAGAGCTTTCTTGTGGCGTTGACCCGCGCCGACGAACGCGCGGTGCTGAGCGCCGTATTGAATGACGACAATGTGCCGTCCGATTTTCTGTACGGCTATCTGCCGGAACGCTTTGACCGCGAACGCGACGCCGATCCGGAACAGCGCGATTATGCGTTGGTCGGCGGTACCGGCGAGTTCAATGGGCTCGATGCCGATCCGCGTGGCTTGGTCGCGGCTGCGCGCAGCGTGCTGGCGGACGAACCGGCCGGCTCGTCCAAGGCGAAGGATGCGGCCGCTGCGTTGGCGCTGCTGGCTTCGCGTGGCATTGCGGCCGCCGATCCAGCATATTGGCCGTTCGCGAAGCAGTCGGAGACTGATGATTCGGAATCCCGGGATTCCCATCGTTCCGATGTGGTGACGTTGTCGCCATCCGCGGTGGACCGCCTGTGGGCCTGCCCGGTGTGCTGGATGCTCGAGAACCGCTTCGCGGGCCCGCGCATGGGTAGCGTGGCCACGAATTTCGGCTCGCTCATCCACAAGGTGGCGCAGAAGGCCACCGAAGCGGGACTTGATCTGCCGCAAAACCACACTGCATTGAACGACGAGGAGAACATCGAGAATATCACGCAGTGGATGATGGCCGAATACGAACGGTTGCGTGGCGATCTGAACGCCATACCCGACCCCAAGGAACGTTACGAGGCACTCGGTAAGGACGAGCGGGCCGTCGACGCGCTACGTAACATCGCCACGTATTTCGTCAACTCGAACCGTAGCGGATACCCCGCCAAAAATGCCGATAAGTTCGAAGTCGGCAAGCTTACGGAGGCGGAGCCGGAACTGCAGTTCGCCGCACGCTTCGGATTCGATGACGTTCTCGAAGCGTACAACGCGATCGAGGGCGTCGATCCGATCGGGCGCGGAGAGCTCATATCTCTGATGGGGCTGCTTGTCGGAGGATGGCCGGAAACCGGCATGAGCGAATGGCTTACGATACGTCTGTCGGGGCGGATCGACCGGCTGGAACGACGCGTGCTGAGCGGCGGCGGCGAACAGGTGCGCCTAATCGACTACAAGACCGGTAAACAGCTCAGCGGCCAAGACATGTTCAGCGATTTGCAACTTGCATGCTACCAATTGGGATTGGCGTTTCCGGAAGAAGGACCGCGCGGCGCACAGGCCATTGCACTCATGCCGAATATCGGGCAGAGCGCCCTGTTCCACGTCATGTGTTCCACCGCGCCGGCCCCACGCGGCACGCAGGGCGAGGAGGCATATCACCAGCAGGCGCTGTTCGCCAACGGAAGCCTGAATGCGGGCAAATATGTGCCCAGGTTCTGCCTCCCCACGTTCGACAAACTGTTCGTCGACGATCTCGACGGTGCTGAACGCCCCGAAGCGGTCAGCGACGAGCATTGGCGGCAGTTCCTGGAACTGCGCTCCACAATGGCGGTGTGGTCGTTGACCATGATCGCTCGCGTCTTCTATGCGGCGGCCGCCTGTCGAGCCATAAGAATCACCGCACGGCCGACATCGAAACACGTGAAGTCATGCAGAAACAAATCAGTCTGCCCGGCCTGTGCCGGCGAACAGAACACCGTCTTCGAAAGGAGAGTGGCATGAGCGGCACGCCGAAATTCACCGACAGTCCTGAACAGGCGGCCGTCGTTCAGGCCCCCTCATACGCCGATGTGGTGGTGGTCGCAGGCGCGGGATCCGGCAAAACCTACACCATGACCAGGCGCATCATCAACCTGATCGAACAGGGCGTTTCGCCGGAAAGGATCCTGGGTCTCACCTTCACGCGCAAGGCCGCCTCCGAACTGCTGTCCCGCGTGTCTGCGGCCGTGGTGAGCAATCAGGGTGGCCGGACCGGATCGGCCGGCGCCGCGTTCCTCAAGCCGGAAATCTCCACATACGACGCATTCTTCCAGACCATCGTGCGCCAATACGGTTTGCTCGTCGGCTTCGACCAGAATACGCAGCCACTGAGCGAAGCGGGGGCCATGCAGCTGATTTATGCCGTGCTCGACAAGCATATGGACGAAATCATGCGATTCGACGGCGACCTCGCATCGTTCGGTACCATCGCCGGCAGGGTGTTCGCACTGTCCAATGCCATCTCCGGCGCCATGATCGGCGGCGACTGTACCAGCTTCGACGAGGCCGTGGAGCGTGTGCGCGCCTGGGATGAAGCATTCGTCGCACAAGTGGCCAAGGCACTCGAGGACGAAGAGATTCCCGCCGATATTAAGGCCCCCAAACCTCTGAAGAGAAAGAAAAAGGAATCCGGCGAGGATTTCGAAGCGCGCAAACGCCAGTACCGCGAACAATGCCACGCCCTATGCGTCTACAAGGTCAGCCAGTTATCCGACGTGACGCGTCAACGTGACCTGCTGCTGCACCTCGTAGCCGACTACAATGCCGAGAAACGGGCTCGCAACATGGCGGAATTCAGCGATTTCACCATCGCCGCGTTCCAGCTGGTCACTCGATTCCCGTCAATCGGCGCCACCTATCGCAAACGGTATTCGCATGTGCTGCTCGACGAATACCAAGACACATCCACCACGCAGGCCGCGCTATTGGCATCCCTGTTCCACGTCGATTCGGCACGTCGATCGGCAGTCAACGCCGTCGGCGACCCATTCCAATCGATCTATGCATGGCGAGGCGCCAGCCCGGGCGCATTCCGCATGCTGCAACGCGATTTCGGCATGAGCGAGACCGACAAGCCGTTTGCCTTGAGCGTGACCCGACGCAACTCCCGCATGGTGCTCGAAGCGGCCAATAACCTCACCAAACCGTTACGGTTGCCCGTCCGGCGCCTAAGCAGTTCGTTGATGCGCGAAGTGGACGTACCGGCCCTATCCAACATCGATACCGCGCCCGAAGGCACGCTTGGCGTGCTCGGCTTCGCCACTTTCGGGCAGGAGATCGACGCCGTCGTGCGCTTCGCCAAACATGCGATCGCGCTACACACGCCATCCGACGCCGCACTGGCCGGCGGCGTGAAAGACAATCGCCCGCATGTGGCCGTGCTGTTCCGCTCCAAACAGTCGATGCCGAAATACGAGGATGCATTGAAACAGGCCGGACTGACCACGCTGGTAGTCGGCCAGGCGGCGTTGCTGGAACGTCCGGAAGTACAGGATATCTTCGCCCTGTTGCACGTAATCTGCGATCACACCGACAGCGGATCGCTGATGCGACTGCTCGCCACCCCGCGATTCGGCGTCGGAGCGGCGGATTTGCAAGCGCTCGCCGCCATCGCGGAAAACGTGAATACGGCACATCGGTATCGTGCGCTTATCGCGGCCGGCATCATTCCCGGCAAGACGGACGAACCGGACGATTCGAGCGCTACCGGCGCAGCGCAGGCCAAGATGCCATCCGAAACCGAAATCCGCGCCATCGTGCGCGAATATCGTGACCAAGTGCCCAACGCCGTCTTTCTGATCGACCTCATGCTGCGCGACGACCTGTCGAAACTCATCGACGGCAAACTCAGCGCCGGGGGAGCGGCAGCCGTGCTTCGCGCCGCCGACATGCTGCGCCAGGTGCAGCACGTGTACGGTCATCCGCTGCCGGAAGTGGTGCGCGCGGCCATCGGCGCGCTGAACCTCGACATCGACATGCTGCTCGCCGAACACATGCAACACCCGAACGACACCTCCAATGTGACGCTTGCCAAGTCGCCGCTTGACGCCGTGATGAGCCTCGCCGACACATACATGCAGGAGATCGCGGCCCAAGGCACGCCCAGTCTGCGCGCATTCGTGTCATGGGTGGATTCTTTGCGCGACGCATCCGATGACAATGCCACCGCACCCGATACGCCCGTTGACGTGATGCTTATGACCGTGCATCAGTCGAAAGGCCTCGAATGGGATGCGGTAGCCGTGGTAGGCATGTCCGACGGCACGTTCCCGTCCAGCCAAGGCGATTCGCTGAACGTCACGGTCGACGAGGAACACCTCAATGGACTGAACAACGGCGAATGGACGCCGCCGGAATATGCCGAAACCGCCAAGACCTGGCTGCAGAATCCCGCCGCCGTGCCCGTTCCCGTGCGTGTGGACGCCGGCATCCTGCCTCGATTCCCGCATGATGCACTCGTCGGCGGCGACCCGATCGAGGCGCTCGCCAGCCTGGACGATGCGGAGACCATTGACGATGAGGTGTTCGGAACCCTACGTTCCCTGCAGATCGACGATATGGAAGGCATGGACCCGACCGGCCTGTATCTGACGCAAAGCGAGGAATACGGCCGCCGATTGCACGCCGACGAACGGCGGCTCGCCTATGTGGCGTTGACCCGCGCCCGGCATGAGGTGCTGCTTACCTTCAGCGTGCATAGCGAAGAGAGCCGTGACTCCCGTTTAGTCGAAGGCAAGAAGCAGGGAGTTAGGGGCCCTTCGAACTTCTGGAGCGAAGTACGCGATTCGATGAACGGCATCGTTTCGGTGGCGCGGGAGCCCGGCAATCTTGCCGATTCCGCTGTTGCAGCGGACATGATTGACGGCGTGGAGACGCTCGCCTCAATCGGTGCGCCCCTGCCGGACGGCTACTTCGTGGGCGAGCATGCCCGCGACTATGAGGATGCGGTGGTCGGCGACGCTTGGAATGCGCCGCTTGAGCCGGCTGCCGAGCAGCGGAATCTGCCGTGGCCGTGCGGTCTGAGCGATCGGCTGGCCACAACGTTCGCCGCATCGGCCGATCAGGTCCGTTCGGCCATGCAGGCCCTATCCGGTGCGTATGACGGACATGACGGCGACCAATCGGCCGATGACATGACGATGCCTGTCGACGAGTCGCTGCTGTTGCGCGCACGCCTGCTGGTCGGTGACGAACATCTCATGCCCGACACCGGCGATAGCGCAACTGATTTCGATGCGGCCGTCCGTGTCCGCGGCGAGAGGATTCTCGCAGGCGGCCGCCAGAACGTCACCTCCCTGCAGGCTCGCGCCGGTGTGATGGATGACCGCTCCTCCAGTGAGTACTGGCGTGGTCTGGTCCGTCCGATTCCGCGCGTCGCTTCGCCGTCCGCACAACTCGGCACGCGTTTGCACGCATGGGCGGAACGGTTCGTCATGGCCGATGCCGAATCCGATGCAGGCGTCGGCAATGCCGTCTCCCGTGCGGATCTCATCAACGGTCTTGCGCAGGATGAAGCGAAAATCGTACGTATCGAACAATCCGGCGAATCTGGCAATGCGTCGCAGGAACGCAAGCTGCTCGACTGGCGGCATCGTCTTGTGCAATCGGTGTGGGCCGAACGAAACCCCGCATGGGCGGAACGGCAGCTCGTCGTCGACGTACCGCAACTCGGCACCATCGTCAATGGCAAACTCGACGCGGTGTTCTTCGGTGGCATCGATCCGAACGACCAATCGAAGACCTACACCATCGTCGACTGGAAAACAGGACACAGGCCGCGCAAACGTAACGAAATCGACGAAAAACTCGCACAGCTCGACATGTATCGCATTCTGCTGTCAGCGATGGAAGGCGTGCCGTTGGATTCTATCGACGCCTGCCTCTACTATCTGAGTGAGCCCAAAGAGGGCGATCGGGAGCTTAAGGCTCTCGACAAAACAGAACAAGAGATCCTTGCCGAGTTGAGCTACGGAATTCCGCAGCAATCCGACAACGACTAGTGCCGATGCGCCGAACGTTGAAGCGACGCGCTGTGACGGCCTGCCTGCAGGGTAACGCACTGCAGGCAACGTTGTGGAGGAACGCCGCTACCCTCGTGCAGCATGTGTGGGCGGGCACACGTGCCGGACGCAACGAAAGTTAAGGAGCAATTGCATCATGGCTGCGATCGACGCAACCAACACCACCGGCACATCGGCCGGAAACAACCCGAATTCGATTATCTATCGTCCGATCGGCTGGAATGACCTGGATGCCGTGGTCGAACTGTTCGACCGCACATGGCCGCAGGACGGCGAACTTGCCGGTACTGAAACGTCCCTGCTGATTTCCCGGTATTTCGTACTGCATTATCTGCAGCCGACCACGTTCGCGAACGCCGCCTTTACCGTCGACGGCACGCTGGCGGGCGTCACCTTCATCCGTGTCGCCGGCGAACAGCCGCAGCTTGACGAAATCGACGTCGCCGACGAGATGGCGGGCATCGAACGCGGCATCATTGCTCACGAAGAGGCCGCGAAACGTCTTGAGAGGCTGAACAACGCGTTTTCATTGGAACTGGCTTTGGAGAGGAACAGTCGCGCCAACGAAACCACGCTAGGCGAGTTGGAGTTGTTCGTCGTCAATCCCGACGTGCGTGGCCAAGGCGTGGGCGGCGGCCTGTGGCGCCGTATGCAGGAGCATTTCGCCGCATGGAACGTGGACGCGTTTTACCTGCACACCGATTCCGACTGCGATGTGAGTTTCTACGATCATAAAGGTCTGGAACGCATCGCTGAACGTAATGCCGAAGTCTCGAGCGTTGACGGAGCGGAGCCGCTGTTCGACGACATGTTCATCTACCGCGGGGAGGTGGCGGGTCTATGAGCAAAGCCATGGAATCCGCGAAATCCGCGAAGTCTCCGTATGCGGTGCTGTTCTCCATTCCCGGGACCAAGGCGTTCTGCGCCTCCGGCGCATTGGCTCGACTGCCGATGTCGATGATGGGATTGGGCATCATTCTGGCGCTTAATCATCTGTACGACAATTGGACCATCGCTGGCGTGATGAGCGCGGCCTACGTATTCGCCACCGCGGCCGTGACGCCGTTCTATGCGCGCCTGTTTGACCGCTTCGGCCAACGCAAAGTTGGCAAATTCGTGCTCGCGGTGCAGGTTGTGGCCATGTTGTCCTTCGCATTCGCCGCTTTGGTGCGCGTACCGATTCCGTTGCTGTTCGTACTGGCCGTCGTGATGGGTCTGACGCAGTTCGCTTTCGGCGCACTTGTGCGTACCCGCTGGGCGTACGTGCTGGAGCGCACCGATAACAGCGAGATGCTCAACACCGCATATGCGCTGGAATCCGCCATCGATGAGATCGTGTTCATTTTCGGCCCGATTCTCGCCGCATTCCTGGCGGCTTCCGTGAATCCGGTCTCGCAACTGTTCGTACCGACTGCCGCCAGCGCAATCGGCGGCACGATGTTCTTTGCATTGCGCGATACGCAGCCGCCGGTCATCCGCATGGTGAATGTGACCGCCGCCGATGCGGACGATGCCGACGTGCGTTTCGCCAATACGACCGATGCTGATGCGGCTGTTGCCGGAACTGCTTCCGACAAGCTGAGCATGAGGCAGCTCAAGACCTCCGATAATCGCAGGAAGCGCAATGTGCTCACCTATGCGGGCGTGATTCCGCTGCTGATGGTGTTCGTGGTGTTCAATATGAGCTTCACCGCATTCGATACGTCCATGACGGCCGTGATGAAGGCCCTGCATCTCGATTCGGTGCTCGGCGTGCAGCTCGCCATGCTGGCGCTCGGCTCCTGCATCGGTGCGCTGTTCTTCGGGTCGCGCGAACTCAAAGGTTCACGTTGGCGCCACATGATCATGTTCCTTGCGTTGATGACCATCGGATTCGTGGTGATTCACGCCTGTCTCGGCAATCTGGTGCTGATGGGATTCGTCGAGGTGCTGACGGGCCTTACGATTTCGCCGGTGTTCGCTTCCGGCAATCTGGTGGTGAAGGAGACCGTGCCTGAAGAGTCGCTGACCGAAGGATTGTCCTGGGTGAGTACCGCCGGTACCGTGGGCGCTTCGTTCGGTTCGATGATCACCGGCATCGTGCTTGACCATGCCACGCCGAATACCAGTCTGATGATGCCGTGGATCTTCGTGCTGTGTTCGATTCCGTTCGCCCTGCTCGGCTGGTTCATCGTCCGCAAACGTGGGTGATCGTAGGCTCTTTGACGGGCGGATTGTCTCTTGGGAACGGACCGGTTTCGGCCCGTTCCCTTTCCATATCTGCGCCGAAATGACTGGTTCTTGCGCCTGTCCGAACCGGATATCGTGGTTCGGGTCGAAGCGTTTCTTTAGATTCATACGTAGAATCCATACTTGGGATTATTTGGAATCCGCAGCAGCTTTGTAACAGTAAGGAGCAAACATGATCAAGGTTTCCGTAGTCGGGGCCAAGGGCCGCATGGGCTCTCACGTGGTCGATGCCGTGAACGGCGCAGCTGACATCGAGCTCGCCCTCGCGCTCGATGCCGGCGACGATCTGAGCGGAATCACTCCGGAGAACACCGATGTGGTGGTTGAATTCACCGTACCGAGCGTATCCCTGAACAACGTGCTCGCACTTGTCAGGCAGGGCGTCGATGTGGTGGTCGGCACCACCGGCTGGACCGACGAGAAACTTGATCAGGTGCGCGCCGCGCTTGCCGAGGCGCCACGCGACAACCAGAGTGTGTTCATCGCCCCGAATTTCGCCATTTCCGCAGTGCTGGCCGACTACTTCGCCAAGGTGGCCGCACCGTACTTCGAATCCGCCGAAGTCATCGAACTGCATCATCCGAACAAGGTTGATGCCCCTTCCGGTACCGCCATCCACACGGCTCATGCCATCGCCGATGCCCGTAATGCGGCCGGTCTTGGCGAGGTTCCGGACAATACCGAAACCGATGGTGGTTCTCGCGGTCAGGTCGTCGACGGCATTCACGTGCATGCCGTGCGGCTGCGCGGCCTCAACGCCCATGAGGAGGTGCTTTTCGGTAATGCCGGTGAGCAGTTGACCATCCGTGCAGACAGCTTCGATCGCATCTCCTTCATGCCGGGCGTACTGCTTGCCGTCCGTAAAATCGCCACCGGCGACTATTCCGGCCTTACCGTGGGCCTGGACCACTTCCTCGACCTGTAGTCCATACGGTGTAGTCCATGTGGTTCGGCTGTAGCCCATGTGTAGTCCGCACGGTTCGGCTGTAGCCCGCACAGCTCGACCTGTAGCCCATGTGTAGTCCGCACGGTTCGACCTGTAGTTCATACGGTTCGGCCCATGCACCAACGGAAGTCCAAGCCGCAGTCCATCCCCCAAACTACCGACACTGAGCGCTCGTAGGTGTCGGTAGTTTGGGTCCTTCCTCAATCTGCCGATACTGACAGTCCTTCAGCGTCGGCAGATTGTATCTCAACCCAATCTACCGATGCTGAGAGGCAGTCAGCGTCGGTAGATTGCGATTTCTTCCAATCTGCCGACGCTAAGCGGTTTACGACATGGCCGGTTGATGTGGTGACGGTTATCTACAACCATGAATCCCTACTGACACGCGGGTTTTCCGCACCCTTATCCACATTTCCCGAAAACGCCTCGCTTGAAAGCCGATTCCGGTTACAGTCGATTCATGAAGAATCATGCACGAGTTAATCGTCTCATCGAAGAGGCTATGGCGGAGCGACGATGCGCGTTTTCGCCTATTGAGTCAGAGAATGCCGCCTTACGCAGGCGGATCGCTGAAGACGGAGGGCTGTTGCGTCCCGCCCGCGGCCTGTATGTTCCCTCCGACTATTGGAACGGCCTTGATCCGTTCGAACGTTCCATGCACATGGCGCGGGCGATGGCAAGGCAACACCCGAAGTGGGTGTTCGTTGGAAACATCGCCGCGACGGCTCATGGTTTCGAACATTCCTGGAAACTGCACGACGGCACCGTTTCCATCGCGAGCGCCTATCACAACGGCTTCTGCAGAATCGCGAAGGTTCGCCGTGTGTATATTCCGGAGCAATGCATGTCAGTGGAGGTGGTTGACGGGCTGCCTGTTCTTGACAAAATACGTACAGTGCTGAATTGCTCGGTGCAATACGATTTTCCATATGGGCTTCCCATTGCGGATTCCGCGCTGAGACAAGGAATCGGACGTCGCGATTTGTCCGCCGGCTGTTCGGCTATGCGCATCGGCTATGCGCAGGCGGCGCGCGTACTGCGATATGCCGATGGTGCGAGCGAGAACGGCGGCGAATCGATGTGCCGTGCAGTGATGATTGATGAGGGTTTTGCCATTCCGCTATTGCAGACGATTTTCGTCGATCCCGAAACAGGGCGTCGATACCGTGCCGATTTTGCATGGCGACTGCCGGACGGTCGGATTGCCGTAGGCGAGTATGACGGTACGCAGAAGTATGTCGATCCGCAGATGACAGGCCGTAGGAGCGTCCAAACCGTGGTGCAGATGGAGCGTGAACGTGAGGAAGCGTTGCGTCGCGCCGGAGTCTCGCTGATAGTACGGTTCACCTATGACGATGTGATTGAGCGAGTGCCGCTTGTGAACAAGCTGCTGCGGGCGGGCCTTCCCCGATCCTCTTCCTCAATCCACCGACGGTGAGAGGCCGTCACCGTCGGTAGTTTGGAACGTTCCTCAAACTGCCGACGGTGAGTGCCCGTCAACGTCGGTAGATTAAGCAGGGTCCCAATCTACCGACGATATCCTCAAACTGCCGACGGTGAGTGTTTGTGAGCGTCGGTAGTTTGGAACGTTCCTCAAACTGCCGACGGTGAGCGGGCGTCAGCGTCGGTGGATTGAGTAGGACGTGAAGGATCACGATTTGACCAATCTGGTGATGGCCGCGCTGACTTCGGTGAGCTTTTCGTCGGAAACGGCGCCGCCTTCCTGCGTGGCCTGCTTGACGCAATGATTGAGATGGTCGTCGAGCAGCAGCAGTGCCACTGATTTCAATGCACTGTTGGCGGCGGAGATCTGGGTGAGGATGTCAATGCAGTACTCGCCGTCCTCCGTCATTTGTTTGATGCCGCGCACCTGACCTTCGATGCGATTGAGGCGGGCGATGATGTTCTTCTGGTCATCCGCATAGCCGTGTTGCGTAACGTTCATTGCCGTACTCCTCTTGACGCTAAAATCTTGACCTCAAAGCTAAAACTCAAGTCTACACTCTTGCAAATATACCCTATAGGGGTATATGGTGGTGGTATTCGTTGAAGCGAAAAGTCAAAAACAGGAAATCGGTGAGAAACTATGCAAGCTGTAATCGCCATCATTGTGGCATTGCTCGTGAGTGCGGTTGTGCTATGGTTCTTTTTCGCGCCGCGCAAGGCGTATCGTGCGAAAATCGACGGTGATGTTCAGGAGGCCGTAATCGAGGTCAAGGGCGGCTACAGTCCCGCCATCATCGAAGCCGAAGCCGGGATGCCGCTGAAATTGGTGTTCGACCGTAAAGAGGACGGCGAGTGTTCGTCACATGTCGTGTTCTCCGACTTCGGAGTGGATCTGGCGTTGCCGGCCTTCCGCACGACCGCGCTGACATTGCATCCGCAAACCCCGGGGGAGTACCCTTTCGCGTGTGGCATGAACATGCTGCATGGCACGTTGAAGGTACTGCCTGGCAGGCATCATCGTGCGGAATCCACGCAGGAAGACGCCGCGGAATCTTTCCGTCCGCCGGTCACGTCGGCACCTTCCTCGTCACGTGCCCCGTCATCTTCCGATGCCGTTTCCAATGCCGTGAGGGAATCAGGCTCATGCCGCCTTGCGCAGTCGCCGCGGTCGCCGCGGTCGCACGAAATCAGGATGCTGATCGTCCGTCTTGTCGTGGCGGCCATCTGCACGATTCCGGTATTCTGCTCCACCATGCTCATGCTGTACCGCATGCCAGCATGGTTGCAATTGATGTTCATGCTACCAATCGTCGGGTACGCGGCCCTGCCGATTTTCCGCAGCGGATTCGCGGCAATCGCGCATCGTTCGCCGGAAATGAACGCACTCGTCAGTCTCGGCACGGTATTCGCGTTCCTGTATTCCTGCGTGGTCACGTTCGCGCCGCGGATTCTGCCCGAAAACGCACGCGAACCGTATTTCGAAGCGGTCGGCGTGGTAATCACCCTGATGCTTGTAGGCCAGTTGCTTGAAGCGAGGGCCCGTGTCGGCACCGGTGAGGCGATGCGCGCCTTGGCCGGACTGCAGCCGAAAACCGCTCGGGTGATACGCGACGGCAAGGAAGAGCAGATTGACGTTGACGATGTGCAGGTCGGCGATATCATCGCCATTCGTCCCGGCGAAAAGCTACCGGTGGATGGCATCGTCACCGCTGGCACCTCAAGCGTCGACGAATCCATGATTACCGGCGAATCCATGCCGGTCACCAAAAAAATCGGTGACAATGTAACCGGCGCCACCATCAATGAGTCCGGCGCATTGCGGTATCGTGCCACGAAAATCGGTAAGGATACGGTGCTTGCGCAGATTATGGCGTTCGTCAGATCCGCGCAGAGTTCGAAGGCTCCGGTGCAACGCATGGCCGACAGCATCGCAGGCGTTTTCGTGCCGATTGTCGTGCTGATCGCCATCTGGTCGTGCGCGCTGTGGTTCGCGTTCGGCCCGGAACCGCGCGTCACGCATGCATTGGTCGCCGCCGTTTCCGTGCTGCTCGTCGCATGCCCGTGTGCATTGGGATTGGCGACCCCGCTTTCCGTAACGGTTTCCACTGGTCGGGCCGCGCAGATGGGTGTGCTCATCCGTTCCGCCGAAGCGTTGGAAACGACCGGTAAGATCAATGCCGTGGTGCTTGACAAGACCGGCACCATCACTGCGGGCAAGCCATCACTCACTGATGTGCTGCCGCTCGGCAAATGGCGTAACGATCCGGAAGGGCTGCTGTCGCTGACCGCCGCCGCCGAGCATGATTCGGAGCATCCGCTTGCTGCGGCCATCGTCGCGGGAGCGCAAAAACGCGGCATTCCAATCGGTGAAGTCACGGCATTCCATGCGATTGCCGGTCAGGGCGTCACCGCCGACATCACGGTGAGCTCGCGCTGGCTTGCGGCCTCGGCGAAGCGTGATGATTCCGTGGTCCTGCCGAATGCGGACGTGCGCGAAACGCACGCCGTCGCGGTAGGCAATACCGATTTGATCGACCGACTTGAGATCGGTATGCCAAGCGTCGGTGATGAGAATCTTGACGACATCATCGCTGATATGCAACGTCTGTCGAGCCACGGCAAGACGCCGGTATTGACTGCCATCGACGGCGAACTTGCGGGAATCGTGGCCGTTGCCGACACCGTCAAACCGGATTCCGCCGAGGCAATCGCACGGCTGAAGTCACATGGCATCGAAGTCGTCATGCTGACCGGCGACAACGAGACCACTGCGCAGGCCGTGGCTGGTCAGGTTGGCGTGACCCGTGTGATTACCGGCGTGCATCCGGAGAACAAGGCCGACGAGGTAGCCCGACTGCAAGGGCAGGGCTATACGGTCGCGATGGTGGGGGACGGCATCAACGACGCTCCGGCGCTGGCCCGTGCCGACGTGGGCTTCGCCATCGGCACCGGCACCGATGTGGCCATTCAATCCGCCGACGTGACGTTGATGAACGGTTCGCTTATAGGCCTCGTGCATGCCATCGACCTGACGCACGCCACCATGCGCAACATCGCACAGAATCTCGGGTTCGCCCTTGGTTATAACAGCATTGGCATCGCCATGGCCGCGGGCGTACTGTATCCGTTTACAGGCCGGATGCTCAGCCCGATGATCGCGGGCGCGGCCATGGCGTTCTCCTCGCTATGCGTGGTGTCGAATGCCAGCCGCCTGCGCTTGTTCGACCCGGGCAAACCCAAGACCTATCAGGTTCGCAAGCCGAATCTGAGCAATAGCAAACACAGTCAGAAAGGAAACATCATGGGACTGTTCAGTGATCATAAGGCCAAGAACGAAGGCTCCTGCAGCGGCCATTCCTGCCACTGCGGCCACGGCAACGCTGGTTCCGGCGATACTGCGACCACCGTGAAGGATCCGGTGTGCGGCATGACCATCGACCCGGCCACCGCCGCCGCGACCCGCGAGCATGAGGGCATCACCTACTATTTCTGCAATCCGGGCTGCGCCGACAAGTTTGATCAGGATACCGCCCGCTACATTGCCTAACGATCCGGATTAACGGCTTGCCCGGTCGAGCAGGCTCACGAAGGATCTATTCCGCGGTTTTCAACAATCATGTGTTTGGCCGTTCCGAGCTGCGCCATCGCAACGTTCGGAACGGCCAAACACATGAAATCGGCAAGTACAATCCGCATGAGAATATCAACGGACATTGCAAGCATCACGGCGAACTTGAGCATCACCGATGACATTCCGACAAAAGGAATCCACTCCTGATAGGCTAAGCCGGAAGCGAAGAACGGAGCGGAGAATTCATGAATGCAAAGAATGCCATTGCGGAATACGATGTGCCATCCACTGGACTGTGGGCGGCACTGGTCTTCGTGGTGTCGTTGAATCTACGGCCGGCCATCGCCGCAGTCGGTCCGTTGCTTACGCAAATTGGTGCCGACCTTTCCTGGGGCGAAGGCGTGCAGGGCGTCCTGACGGCGATACCGCTGCTTGCCTTTGCCGCGGTCAGCCCGTTGGTTACGTTCATCGAACGCCGTGTCGGTGTGGATATGGCGATTCTGTCGGCCCTGCTGTGCATTGCGGTCGGCAATTTCATTCGCTCGTATTGTGGCAATGTCGGAATCTGGTTGGGAACGGTGATTTTCGCTTCCTCAATCGCCGTGGGCAACGTGCTGGTGCCGGTGATCGTAAAACGCGACTATGCCGGTCATATTGCGATGGCTACAGGCGTTTACTCCGGCTGTATCACCGTAGGTGCCGCCACTGCGGGATTGATTTCCGCTCCACTTGCGCAGGTATGGTGCGATTGGCGTGCCTCACTTGCCGTTTGGAGCGTGCCGCCGCTAGTGGTCGCGGCATTGTGGGCGTTGCGCATACTGCATAATCGCCAGATCATGCAAACCACTGTGCCAAACGTGACGCGAACCAATGCAGCAACCACCTCCCATGAATCGGGATACGATACATTCCGTTGTGTACTGCGACGTCCGATGACATGGTACGTCACTGTGTTCATGGGATTGCAATCATCCACTTTCTACACCATGTCCAATTGGATACCGAGCGTTTCCGCATCCGCTGGCTTCGACGCCTCCACGGCCGGCGTGCACCTGTTCATATTCCAGGGCGTTGGTATTCTTTCCGGTCTGCTGATACCCAAGCTGATGAATGTGCGCGGTAACCAGATTTGTGCGGCGCTCACTTCCAGCATTCCCATGCTGGTGGCGGGTCTCGGCATGCTGGTGTTCCCGCAAGCCATGATTGTCTGGTCGCTCATCGGCGGCTGCGCACAGGGATCAGCGCTGGTCGTGGCGCTCGCGTTGATCGCCATGCGTGGGCAGGGCGGTGCCGAAACCGTGGTGCTTTCGGGCATCGCGCAATCATTCGGTTATCTGATAGCTTCGCTGGGACCACTGGTATTCGGCGTATTGATGCAGCTTACCGGCGGTCGTCAGGTTTCGCTTGGATTGTTCGCGTGCATGGCGTTCCTCCAATGCGTTGTTGCCGTCATTGCCGGACAATCTTCCAAAGATGGCGTTTCGCGTTCGATCGGGTCTTAAGCGCTCATAGGGTCTGCAACACAAGCTGGAAGGCCTCGATCCGGGAAGGATGTCGGGGATGTTGGCACGTGCGATACCAAGAGGGGTGTTGCGGGCGTCAACGTTGCCGCTGCCTACGATGGATCCGAATACGTCTTTTCCGGAATGTGACGCTTGTTGCGTACGGCTTCCCTTCGAGTCCGTGGCGCGAAGTACCGTGGAACGTATGACTGACGGTACGATGCATCTTCTCGATCCCGCTCCTTTCGGGCGAATTCTCCCGGCCATGGTGACCCCCATGAAGGCCGATGGCTCCGTTGATTTCGAGGCCGCGCGCAAGCTTGCGACGCAGCTCGTGGCCGACGGTGCCGATGGTCTTGTGGTCAACGGCACCACCGGCGAATCACCGACCACTCACATGGAGGAGAAGGTCGAGCTGGTTCAGGCCGTCAAGGACGTCGTGGACGTGCCGGTCATCTCCGGTGCCGGCTCCAACGACACCGCACACACCGTGCGCATGGTGGAGCAGACGCAGGAGGCGGGCGCCGATGCGGTGCTCGTGGTCGCGCCATACTACTCCCGTCCTTCTCAGGAGGGTGTGTTCCGTCATTACAAGGCGGTCAACGATTCGGCGGACAAGCCGATTATCGTCTACGATGTGCCAGGCCGCACCGGTCTGCACATCCAGCTGGAAACCTACCGTCGACTGGCCGAACTCGACCATGTCAAGGCGGTGAAGGACGCCACCGGCGACATCGCGGGAGCCGTGCGCAAGCGTATGGAAACCGGCCTGACCTGGTATTCCGGCGATGATGGCCTGTTCCTGCCGTTCCTTTCCGTAGGTGCGGTCGGCATCATCTCCGTGATCGCGCACGCGGCGGCCGGCCCGATGCGTGACCTCGCCAACGCCTTCGACCGTGGTGACATCCACGAGGCGCAGCGTCTTGCCGTGCAACTCGCGCCGCTGGTCGAATCCATGAACGGCAACGGCTTCCAGGCCGTCATGGCCAAGGCCTCCCTGAAGGTACGCGGCATTCTTGACGACACCACCATGCGTCTGCCGAATGTCGGTCCGGGTGAGGCTGAAATCAAACGTGCCGAGGCAGGCATGCGCGCCTCCGGTCTGCTGTAAAACGACGATGATTGCGATTACGGCCTGCTACCTCCGCTCCAATCCGCAGTAGATGCGGGCCCTTCATTCCTCGTTCCCGCATAGGCGGGAACAATTAGTAACAGAAATCCAACTAGGAAATGGCTACAGAAGAAACCAAGAAAAAGACAACGCACAAGCGCGGCAGCAAGGCTGTCAAGCGCACTGATTCCGCGGCGAAGAAGGAGAGCGCAACCACGCGCAAGTCTTCCGGCCGCACTCGTAATGCCAACGGCGCCGGCCGCGGCAAAGGCACTGGCACCCGTTCCGCGGGCAATCGCCGTTCCACCCGTCCGGCACCGCAGGCCACCGCACCTCAGCAGGATTCCGTGCTGATCGCCCCGCCAAAGTACCGCAAGGGCTCCATGCGCATCGTGCCGCTGGGCGGTTTGGGTGAGATCGGTCGCAATATGAACGTGGTCGAATACAATGGCCACTTGCTGCTCATCGACTGCGGTGTGCTGTTTCCGGAAGAGGAGCAGCCGGGCGTGGACCTGATCCTGCCTGACTTCCACTACATCAAGGATCGTCTCGACAAGGTCGAGGCTCTGGTGCTCACCCACGGTCATGAGGACCACATCGGTGGCGTACCGTACCTGCTGAAACTGCGCCCGGACATTCCACTGATCGGCTCCAAGCTCACACTGGCCTTCGCGGAGGCCAAGTGCAAGGAGCACCACATCAATCCGACGCTTGTCGAGGTCAAGGGCCGCGACAAGCTCAAGGTGGGCCCATACAACCTTGAATTCGTGAACGTGACCCACTCCATCCCGGACGCTCTGGCCGTATTCGTGCAGACTCCGGCCGGTTCCCTGATCGACACCGGCGATATCAAACTCGACCAGCTGCCGCTTGACCATCGCATCACCGATCTGGTGGAATTCGGCAAGCTCGGCGAAAAGGGCGTGGACCTTCTGATGATGGACTCCACCAACGCCGAGGTGCCGGGCTTCGTCAAGCCGGAGACCTCCATCGGTCCGGCCCTTGACCAGGCGTTCGCGCAGGCTACCCGCAAGATCATCGTGGCCAGCTTCTCCAGCCACGTGCATCGCGTGCAGCAGGTCGTCGACGCCGCTCACAAGTACGGCCGCAAGGTTGTGTTCGTCGGCCGTTCCATGGTGCGCAACATGTCCATCGCAGCCGATTTGGGCTACTTGCGTCTGCCGGAAGACACCGTCATCGACCTGAAGCAGTCCCATGATGTGCAGGACGACAAGCTCGTCTACATGTGCACCGGCTCCCAAGGCGAGCCGATGGCCGCCTTGGGCCGTATCGCCGACGGCAACCACCGCGATATCACCATCAACGAATTCGACACGGTGATTCTGGCCAGCTCCCTGATCCCGGGCAACGAGCACGAGGTCTACAAGGTCATCAACAAGCTCGTGCAATTGGGTGCGCGTGTGGTCAACCGCGATAATGCGGCCGTGCACGTCTCCGGCCATTGCAACGAGGGCGAGCTGCTGTACATGTACAACATCGTCAAGCCGAAGTGCGCCATGCCGATTCACGGTGAGAACCGTCACTTGGTGGCCAACGGCATGATCGCCGTCAAGACCGGCGTCGATCCGCAGAACGTCGTGCTGGCTGAAGATGGCGACGTCGTCGACCTGTACCATGGCCAGGCCGCGGTCGTCGGTTCCGTGCCGTGCGGCTACGTGTATGTGGATGGCGATTCCGTCGGCGAGCTTACGGATGAGGAGCTTGAGAAGCGTCGTATTCTCGGCACTGAAGGATTCGTGTCCAGCTTCGTGGTCGTCGACACCGAAACCGCCGATGTGATTGCGGGGCCGAAGATCTATCTCAACGCCGTTGCCGAGGATGAAAGCGAATTCGACAAGGTGCGTCACCAGATCGTCGAGCAGTTGCGGGATGCCATGATGACCGGTACCCACGATACGTACAAGCTGCAGCAGCTCATGCGCCGCACGCTTGGCAGTTGGGTGGCCCGTCAGCTGCATCGCAAGCCGATGATCGTGCCGGTCGTGGCCGACATCGCGCAGGACGTCGATGACGCTGCGGGCGTAACTGCGGCCAAGTGACACCAAAGGCGTAACGTCTGCGTAAGCTGAAACCAGCCTGAACGACCATTGGAACGATTAGGGCGGCGTAACCGGAACAACTGGTTACGCCGCCTACGTTGTACAGACAACCAAGCAACAAGGAGTGACATGCCAGGAGCAAACCTCACCCGTATCGAAGCCGAAGAACGCAAGGATACCATTTCGGCACCGATCCATTACACGGTCAGCCTTGATCTGACCCACGGAGCCAAGGATTTCGGATCCGAAACCACCATCACCTTCGACGCAAAGCCGGGATCGAACAGCTTCCTCGACCTCATCGCCAACGAAGTGAGTGAAATCGTGCTGAACGGTGAGACCCTCGATCCGACGACCGCCTTCGCCGACGACCGCATTGAGCTCAAGAATCTTGAAGCGCATAACGAGGTCACCGTCAAGGCTCTGTGCCAGTACTCCAATACCGGCGAAGGTCTGCATCGTAGCGTTGATCCCTCCGATGGCAACATCTATCTTTATTCCCAGTTCGAAGTGCCGGACGCTCGTCGTGTCTACGCCGTATTCGACCAGCCTGACCTCAAGGCCGTGTTCGACTTCTCCGTGCTTGCAGCCAAGTCCTGGATCGTCACCTCCAATATGCCGGCAGCCTCCGTGACCGATACCGAAATCGTGACGGAGGAAGGTACGCTCGGCGAGCATGAGGCCGAGACCACCCGCCGATGGGTGTTCGAGCCGACCCCGACCATGAGTTCCTATCTGACCGCCATCTGCGCCGGCCCGTACGCCGAATGGCACACCGAATACGCCAACGAAGACGGTCGCACCGTGCCGATGGCCATGTACTGCCGCCAGGCCCTTGCCGATGCCTTCGCCAAGGACGTCGACTATCTGTTCGACATCACCAAGAAGGGCTTCGCGTTCTATGCCAAGACCTGGGGCGTGCCATACCCGTACGCCAAGTACGACCAGATCTACGTGCCGGAATACAATGCCGGCGCCATGGAGAACATCGGCATGGTCACCATCCGTGACCAGTATGTGTTCGAATCCAAGGTGACCGATGCTTACGCCGAACGTCGCGTGGTGACCGTGCTGCACGAGCTTGCCCATATGTGGTTCGGCGACTATGTGACCATGAAGTGGTGGAATGACCTGTGGCTCAACGAATCCTTCGCCGAGTTCACCTCCACGCTCGCCACCGCCGAAGCCACCGAATGGAAGGATGCCTGGGCCACGTTCAGCTCCGGTGAGAAAAGCTGGGCGCTGCGTCAAGATCAGCTGAGCACCACGCATCCGATCGTCGCCCCGATCAACGACCTCAACGATACCTATGTGAACTTCGACGGCATCACCTACGCCAAGGGCGCTTCCGTCCTGAAGCAGCTCGTGTTCTATGTAGGCCGCGACAAGTTCTTCCAGGGCATCAATAACTATCTGAACAAGCATGCCTACGCCAACGCAACCCTGGCGGACCTGCTCGCCGAACTGGAGCTCACTTCCGGCCGTGATCTGAAGGCGTGGAGCGCCCAGTGGCTGGAACAATCCGGCATCAACACCATCGCCACCGAAGTGCAGGAGAATGAGGACGGCACCATCAGGCAGCTTGTACTCAGGCAGTCCGCTCCCGCCGAACATCCGGTGCTGCGCGCCCACCGTCTGGCCGTCGGTTTCTACAATGAGGATCCGGCAACCGGCAAGATCGTGCGCACCGATCAGTTCGAGCTCGACGTCGATGGCGAGACCACCGTGGTCGAGGCGGCTGCAGGCAAGACTCGCCCGGCGCTGATTCTCGTGAACGACGACGATCTGACCTACACCAAGCTGCGCTTCGACGACCAATCCCTGAAATTCGCCGCCGAGAACCTGTATCGTTTCGACGATGCGCTGGCCCGTTCCGTGATCTGGCTGGCCTTCTGGGATATGACGCGTGACGGCGAACTGCCGGCCAAGCAGTTCATCGACACCTCGCTGGCCGCGCTCGCCACCGAGCACGAATCCACCACCTTCCGCTATGCGCTGGCCCAGATCAGCACCACCGCATGGCATTACACCGCTCCGGCCGATCGTGCAGCGGTCGTGGAACATGTGGCAGCCGAACTGTTCAAGCTGGCCAATGCGGCCGAAGCCGGTTCCGACGAGCAGTTCCAGCTCATCACCGCCTATCTTGGCTATGGCGAGCCGGCAGATGAGGCTTTCGCGGCCAATGCCAAGGGTTTGCTTGACGGTTCCGTGGTACTCGAGGGCCTTGAAATCGACAATAACTTCCGTTGGACCATCATCAACGCTCTGAGCACCGTGAACGAAATCGGCCAGGCCGAAATCGATGCGGAACTTGCCAAGCGCGAAACCACCGAGAACCGTGAATTCGCCCTTGGTGCCCGAGCGGTGGCCGGTACCGCAGAGGCCAAGGCATGGGCTTGGAACGAAGCGCTGAACAACAATGGGCTGACCAACATGCAGCTCGAGGCCGTGGCGGGCGGTTTCGCCGCCACTCCACGTGCCGACTTGGCCGAGCCGTATGCCGAGAAGTATTTTGAGGTGGCTGACTGGATCTGGCAGAACAAGACCTTCCACATGGCCGAGGCCCTGCTCGAAGGTTTGTATCCGGGGTATGCCGACCCCGCCAAGCTGGTCGAACTCGGTGACGCGTGGCTTGACGCCCATGAGCACGCCGACAATGCGCTCAAGCGCATTGTGCGTGGCAACGTGGAGGCCTCCCATCGCACACTGAAGGTGCGCGACTTCAACGCCGCCCTCTGACGAGAGCCGAGACAGAAGGTGGATTTCCTTTGGGAATCCACCTTCTTTCGTATGTGCTCCGTAACGTTTCATCACGATCTGCGCTGTGGTGGCGTGAGGTGAGTACGATAGTGCAAGGAAAAAGCAACTTCAGATAGCGAGGACTTGAGACTCATGCCACGTATGTTCGGAACCGACGGCGTTCGAGGATTGGCAAACAGGGACCTGACCGCACAACTGGCGCTCGATTTGGGCGATGCCGCAGTGCGTGTGCTGGAAAATAACGGCAACAGAGGCGAGTTCGAAGGCCGTCGCCGTGCGCTGGTTGGCCGTGATACGCGAGTTTCCGGCGATTTTCTTGCCGCAGCACTGTCGGCGGGCATGTCTGCGGGCGGTTTCGATGTGATCGACGCCGGCATCATTCCGACTCCGGGCGTCGCCTATCTGACTTCCGTGCTGAACGTCGAAATGGGTGCCGTGATCTCCGCCTCGCACAATCCGATGCCCGACAACGGCATCAAATTCTTTGCCCGTGGCGGTTTCAAGCTGCCCGACACCAAGGAAGACGAGATCGAAGCCGTGCTTGGTCAGGATTGGGAGCGTCCGACCGGTGCCGCTGTGGGCCGTGTGAGCCATGACACCGCCACCGCAACCAACCTGTACATCGACCATCTGGTTTCCACCATCGCCCCGATCGGTCCTGACAAGTCCCAGCCGAAGCCGCTTAAGGGCCTGAAGATCGTGGCTGACTGCGCCAATGGCGCCACGTCCGTGGTCGCTCCCGAAGCCCTGCGTCGCGCAGGTGCCGATGTGATTGTGATCAATGCCTCACCGGATGGCTATAACATCAACAAGAACGCCGGTTCCACCCATCCGGAGCAGCTGCAGGCCATGGTCAAGGCTTCCGATGCGGCCATGGGTGTGGCCTTCGATGGCGATGCCGACCGTTGCCTGGCCGTGGATGAGGATGGCAACATGGTCAACGGCGATCAGATCATGGGTATTCTGGCCCGCGCCAAGAAGAACGCCGGCAAACTCAATCACGACACCTTGGTGGTGACCGTGATGAGCAATCTGGGGCTTAAGCTCGCCCTGCGTTCCATGGGCATCAAGACCGTACAGACCAACGTCGGCGACCGTTACGTGCTTGAAGAGATGCTGCGCGGTGACTATTCGCTTGGTGGCGAGCAGTCCGGCCATGTCATCAATCGCGAATTCGCCACCACCGGCGACGGCACCTTGACCGCACTGACCCTGTGCAATGAGGTGGTACAGTCCGGCAAGAGTCTCAAGGAGCTCGCCGCAGACTTCCCGCAACTGCCGCAACGGCTGATCAATGTACCGAATGTCGACAAGCTGGCCGCCGATACCAATGCCAAGGTGCAGGCAGCCGTCGAACGCGAGGAGAAGATGCTGGGAGATACCGGTCGCGTGCTGTTGCGTCCGTCCGGCACCGAGCCGCTCGTGCGCGTCATGGCCGAGGCCGAAACCCAGCAGCAGGCCGACGAGGTGTGCGAACGCCTTGCCAAGGTCGTGGCCGACGAGCTCGCATTGTAGCGATCCCCGTTTCACCCTCTGACGATCTCTGACGAAGGAAATGCCATGCTGCGGCATGACATCATGGCACAGGGAGATGGAGGGAAGCGTGCCGGGAACAAGAACAACGGAGAAAACATGTTTGGACGTAATGCAAAAGTGAATCTCGAGCTCAACCGCGAGGTCGAGAAACTCATCAAATCCGGCGGCAAGGACAAACTGTTGCCGATCGTGCAGGCCGGCGAACCGGTGCTGCGCCAGCAGACCGCAGCCTATGAGGGGCAGCTGAGCCGCAAGACGCTCGACAAGCTTATCGACACCATGCACGTCACCATGCTTGAAGCCCCGGGCGTCGGATTGGCCGCCACGCAAATTGGCCTGGGCCTGGCCCTGGCCGTGGTGGAGGATCATGTACGTGATGGCGATGACGGCGATCCGCGCGAGGCGGCGGAATTCCCGTTCCACGTGATCATCAATCCCAGCTATGAGCCTATTGGTACGCAGACCCGCAGCTTCTATGAGGGCTGCCTGAGCTTCGACGGGTATCAGGCTGTGCGCAAGCGCTGGCTTGACATCACCGCACGGTGGCAGGATGAGGATGGCAACAGGCATGAGGAGCATCTGCATGGTTGGCCGGCACGCATCTTCCAGCATGAGACCGATCATCTCAGCGGCGAGCTGTACATCGACAAGGCGGAGATTCGGAGCCTGACCACCAATGAGAATCTTGAGGATTTCTGGTGTGAGGATCCGGTGCCGACCGAAGCCGCCGCCGAACTCGGCTTCGATCTTTAAACGGTATGCGAACAGGCGGTTGCGCCTCTAACGGGAGCAGCCGCCTGTCATGGTTCAGTTTCTTCCTCTTGGAAGAAGAAGGTAGTACGGGGACTATCCTTCCGGATTCACCAGCATTCCTTTTGCGTCCGCGTTCTTCTCCGCGTCCGAACGCATATCCCAATTCGACTTGCGCATCGCATACAGAATCAGCGGCGGCATGCCAAGCACCACCACAACCACGGCCACCAGAATCGCGTAGGCCGTGGTGCTCAGACCGGTAAATCCGGCCGGACGCACGAACGTCAGCACGAAGGCCGCGGCGGAGGCGATGAAGCCGACGCCCGCAATCAGACGAATAGCCGGCACACGGTACGTGCGCCTGACTTCGGGATGGATCTTGCGCAGCCGAATCGCGGAGGCGAACATCAGCATGTACATCACCAGATACAGTGCGGTGGCCATATCGACCAGTGTCGCGAAGGCGGTATTACCATTCGGAATCAGCACGAACAGCAACGCCAGCACGGTCACGATCACACCCTGCGGAATCAGAATGCCTTCCTGAACACCGTGGGCGTTGCGCTTCTGCAGCATCGGCGGCATCAAACCGGTGCGGGCGGCGGCCAGAAGGCCGCGAGAGGGTCCTGCGATCCATGTCACGACGGAAGCGAACGCGCCGAATGCGATCAGCAGCGAAATGATCGGGGTGCCCCAGCTCATGCCGAAGTGGTCGAAGAACTCCTTGAACGCCAGATTGATGCCATCGATCAGACCGAGCTCACGATGCGGCACGGCGAAGGCGATGGCCAGAGTCGGCAGAATGAACACGAGCAGAATCAACGCGGTGGCCAGTGCGATGGCGCGCGGGAACTGATGGCCCGGATTCTTCATGTCATTGGCATGCACGGCGTTGACTTCCATGCCCGCATAAGCCAGCACGTTGGAGACGATGAGCACGATCGATGCGATGCCGGTCCACGGCGGCAGCAAAGCGGAGGCGTGCATGGAAGTGTGCATCGGCTCGCCGATGCCCAGCCAGATCGCGCCGAACACGATCAGCAGCAGCGCGGGGAACAGGGTACCGATCAGTCCGGAGATCGAGCCGACCTTGGCGAAGAGATTGCCGCCACGCAAAGCCACCACCGTGCTGATCCAATACAGCACGATGATCACTGCGGCAATGTACACGCCGTTATTGCCCAGATTGCCGGCACCGAACACATACGAAAGGCTCACCGCGATGAAGGCGATCTGAATTGGATACCACACCACGTTCTGAATCCACTGCAGCCAGATGGCAAGAAAGCCGAAACGGTTACCGAACGCCTCGCGCACCCACACATACACACCGCCTTTCCATCCGGTAGCCAGTTCGGCGGCGACCAGTGCGGCCGGCACCAGGAAGAACACGGCCGGAATCAGATACAGCAGTATGGATGCCAGACCATAATCGGCCATGGCCGGCAAAGAACGTAGAGAGGCCACTGCCACCACGGTCAGCATGGCCAGCTGACCGACCGACATCAGGGCTTTGCTACTCGCCCCGGCATGTGCATGTGTGCCCGTATGTGCATGATTGTCTGCACCGGCAGGCGATTTGGACGGTTTCTCGACCGGCCTCACGGCCGTGCCCGCTCCGGAACGCGCGAATCCTGAATGTGCCGCCGCGCTCGCATTGTGCGCTATCACGGCAAGCGGTTTCTTTGCATGAACTGTCATTGCAGCCAGCTTTCATAAACATAATCGTTGTAGGAACAAACATGGTTTCCTCTCCATCCTTCGCCAGCCGAGGGCATTCGCCAAGGTGGGCGAAGCCTCACCTCCCACGGATGAGGCTTCGCGGTGTCGCGTGCGGGCGCGACGGAGGATGGCGATTGGTAGAGACTCAGTGATGGAAGCCGGAGACCCGTGCCTCGCTCGGCATCGGCGCCTTCAATCCATCCAGATACTTCACACAGGCCTTCAGATCCTTCAGGAACGATTCGGCCATATCATGGCTGAATCCGTTGCGCACCACGATGCGCTGCACGGTCACCTGCGTTAGATCCACCGGCATCGGATAGGCCGGCACTAGCCAGCCCTTCATGCGCAGACGATCCTGCAGATCGTACAGGTTCCACTTGCGATCCGGCTTGTCCTTGAGCATCCAAGCGAACACCGGAATATCGGAACCGTCGTTCCATAGAGTGAAGTCGTCCATCTTGGCGATTTCGCCCGACAGGTACTTCGCCACATCGTGCGCGGCCTGCTGCACGCGGCGGTAGCCTTCGAATCCCAAACGCAGGAACATGTAGTACTGCAACAGCACCTGAGCGCCGGGGCGGGAGAAGTTCAGCGCAAAGGTCGGCATTTCGCCGCCCAGATAGCTCACCTTGAAGATCAGGCTTTCCGGCAGGTCGGCGGTCTCACGCCATACCACCCAGCCCAGGCCCGGGTAGACCAGACCGTACTTGTGTCCGGAGGTACTGATGGAGTACACGCGCTTGACGCGGAAGTCCCACTGAAGGTCGGGCTGGATGAACGGTGCGATCATACCGCCCGAAGCGGCATCCACGTGGATGCGCACATCGAGTCCGGTGCGTTCCTCGATGCGGTCCAACGCGTCGGAGATCTTCTTGACCGGCTCGTACATGCCCGTGTAGGTCACGCCCATGATGGCCACCACGCCGATGGTGTTCTCGTCGACGTACTTGTCGAGGTCGTAGCCGTCAAGCACTTTGTGCTCTTCGGAGATCGGCACGTAACGCGGTTCCACGTCGAAGTAGTTGCAGAACTTCTCCCAGCACACCTGCACGGCGCTGCTCATCACCAGATTCGGTCGATCGGCCGGCAGGCCGGCCTTTTCTCGCGCTTCCTTCCAGCGGCGCTTCAAGGCCAGGCCGCCCAGCATGCATGCCTCGGAGGAGCCGATGGTGGAGGTTCCGATGGTATTCATCGGGTCCGGCGCATGCCAGAGGTCGGCGAGCATATGCCAGCAGCGGGATTCGACTTCGGCGGTCTTCGGGTACTCGTCCTTGTCGATCATGTTCTTGTCGGCCGCCTCCATGTACAGGCGGTTCGCATAATCGTCCATCCAGGTGCTTACGAAGGTCGCGAGGTTCAGGCGTGCGTTGCCGTCAAGCATGGCGTCGTCGTGCACCACCTGATAGGCGGTCTCCGGTAGGCTTCCTTCCTGCGGAATCTTGAACTTAGAGAAGGCCTTGGCTTCCTTCGGACGGGCGAACAGTGGGTTGACTTCCACGCTGTCGGAATCGGCACCACCAGAATAACCATAACCTGCCGCGATGGTATTGATGTTGGAATGCATTATCGACATTGCGACTTCCTTTCATCATCTGGAACGTTCCTTGCGTTCCGATAATGTAAAAATAAACTGTCAAACCTTCTGTTTCCTGTGGTTTTTGCCATTATTCGCTATAGGGAAATCAAAATTTATGCTCTGGATGACGAGCCCATCCGCCGAATTCGGGGGGTGATAGGTGCGGGGGATCCATTCGTGCTTGGCATCTTGGTCGTATTGTGGCGGGTGGAAAAAATCGTCTGCCATTCGGCTACGATTCGAGATATGAACGAAGCAGTGCAGACGGACGGTTCCTGGCTGTCCGAAGCCAAGAAAGACATCGATCAGTGGGCGGCGATGATGCCGAAGAACGCCGACAATCAGTTGATTGACTGGCAGTGGGTCGCTTCACTTGATATGGAGCGCGGTATCGGTGCGGCCGCGACGCAGCATATTGATGCGATTGCGGCGTTGCGGTACTGGCGTTCCTCCGAGACGGGATCCTCCGCGACGACTGCCGTGACCGGACGGCCCGCTCCATCGCTGTCCGCACGCCAACTGCATGATCTGCTGAAACTCGATCTTGCGATTCGTGACCGGCTTGAATCGATCCTCGCGCAATGCAATACGACGTTCATGACGGATTTCGATCGTTTGATCGCCTCCTATCGTTTGCCGCGCGCGCTCGCGTATGCGAATCGTCGCCTATGTGACGAGATTGCCATCCTGCGTGAGATCGGTGCGCAGATGCGTTTGTGGACCATTACGCAAGAACGCCGTGAACGAGTCACCGTACCGGTCCTGCACCCGTATGCACGACCTGCGGATGCCGCGGATGCCGTATCCGTCGCCGATACCGCGAACGGTGATCGATTGGCATCTGACGAAACTTCGGCATCCGTCATCCGGTTGGACGATATCCAGGATCGGACCGCCGAAATCGTCAACGGCCGTGCGTCTCGCCGCAAGGCTGCACGTGAGCAGGAACGTTCCGGCCGCTATGCCATGTCGCGTGCGAACCTGAGCGGTGTGACCAGTCCCGGCGGTTCCACATTGTTCGATGACGATTCGGTGTTCGCCGCCGGTCAGGCAAGCCGGTCGGAGGAGGGCCGTCGTCTTGCCGATTATCGCAAGCCTGACTGGCGTGACGCCTACCTTCCCGGTTGTGATGTCGACAACGTGATGGGTGTCGACATCGAAACCACGGGCACCGATCCGGCCCGTACGTACATCATCGACGTCGGGTTCGAATTCATGAACATGATGTCGCCACGTCCCGCGGATGCCCCGGCCGAATACCGGTATGAGCAAAGTTCCTATGTGACCGGGGACGCCTATGGCCAGGCCCGCCTTTCCTTCGGCGTCACACCCGAGAACGCCGCTGTCGGCAACGACCTGATTCTCAGACTTACAGGCATCGACGTTCGTGACCTTGCCGGAGGGCCTCGCTTGTTCGACGAGTGGCCGGCGGCTCAGATTGGATTGCTCCAGCGTTTGGAACAGCAACCGTATGTGGCTCACAACGCCCGTTTCGAGCATGGGTTCTTCATGCTGAATATCGCCGGATATGCGGAAAGCTATCGTGCCGGCAACATTACGATCATCGATACGTTGCCGATGAGCCGCCGTTGGGATGACGGCTCGATTCCCGACGATGAGCATCCGTATGGCGACAATACGTTGGAATCTTACGCTAAACGTCAGGGCGCCTTGGATTCCTCGAAGTCGGAACGTCACCTTGGTCTGGAAGACGCCCATATCATGCTGGTTGCGATGAAGCGTCATCTCGCGATGCTCCGCGCCGAAGGGCGTGGTCCTTGGGGAGCGGACGGCAGATCAGGCCTCGGCGGCAAGCATTGCGGACGTCGCTGGTAGAGAGGGCGCCCACCTGCGTGGCTTTCCTCGTAGGCAGCGCCCGACCGCAGTGACGACACGCCGATGAACATTCGATTTCGTGTAATGCGATTGCTGTTTCATAGGACTACGACGATGATATCGGCCATGTAAGGTGGTTTTCGACACGCCGGGGGAGGCGTGTGTTTGCAACGGTTCCGGGTCCTTCCGTGCCTGCGGGGTTGCGCGGGCGCGGGTTCCCGTGTATGTTTATCTCTTGCTGCTCAGCACGGCGGCCCGGCTCCCATGGTTCGGGGCGGTCTGCTGGTGCGGTGGTGGTTTGAGAACTCAAGAGCGTATCTGTACTACTTCTTTATAGTCAATGATTGCCAGTCCATCGTCGGCTCGCCGTGTTTCGGCGAGTGGCCGGGAGGCCTTGAAGGACGGTGGGGTTTTCGTGCGATGCGCCTTTCCTTATAAGGCGATCGTCAATTTTCTTGTGAGAGTCGTTTTCGGTTCTCTTCATGGTTTTTTCGTGGAGGGTTCGATTCTGGCTCAGGATGAACGCTGGCGGCGTGCTTAACACATGCAAGTCGAACGGGATCCCGGGGGTTCGCCTCCGGGTGAGAGTGGCGAACGGGTGAGTAATGCGTGACCGACCTGCCCCATACACCGGAATAGCTCCTGGAAACGGGTGGTAATGCCGGATGCTCCGGTTGGATGCATGTCCTTCCGGGAAAGGTTCCATCGGTATGGGATGGGGTCGCGTCCTATCAGCTTGATGGCGGGGTAACGGCCCACCATGGCTTCGACGGGTAGCCGGCCTGAGAGGGCGACCGGCCACATTGGGACTGAGATACGGCCCAGACTCCTACGGGAGGCAGCAGTGGGGAATATTGCACAATGGGCGCAAGCCTGATGCAGCGACGCCGCGTGCGGGATGGAGGCCTTCGGGTTGTAAACCGCTTTTGATCGGGAGCAAGCCCTTCGGGGTGAGTGTACCCTTCGAATAAGCACCGGCTAACTACGTGCCAGCAGCCGCGGTAATACGTAGGGTGCAAGCGTTATCCGGAATTATTGGGCGTAAAGGGCTCGTAGGCGGTTCGTCGCGTCCGGTGTGAAAGCCCATCGCTTAACGGTGGGTCTGCGCCGGGTACGGGCGGGCTGGAGTGCGGTAGGGGAGACTGGAATTCCCGGTGTAACGGTGGAATGTGTAGATATCGGGAAGAACACCAATGGCGAAGGCAGGTCTCTGGGCCGTCACTGACGCTGAGGAGCGAAAGCGTGGGGAGCGAACAGGATTAGATACCCTGGTAGTCCACGCCGTAAACGGTGGATGCTGGATGTGGGGCCCGTTCCACGGGTTCCGTGTCGGAGCTAACGCGTTAAGCATCCCGCCTGGGGAGTACGGCCGCAAGGCTAAAACTCAAAGAAATTGACGGGGGCCCGCACAAGCGGCGGAGCATGCGGATTAATTCGATGCAACGCGAAGAACCTTACCTGGGCTTGACATGTTCCCGACGGCCGTAGAGATACGGCCTCCCTTCGGGGCGGGTTCACAGGTGGTGCATGGTCGTCGTCAGCTCGTGTCGTGAGATGTTGGGTTAAGTCCCGCAACGAGCGCAACCCTCGCCCTGTGTTGCCAGCACGTCATGGTGGGAACTCACGGGGGACCGCCGGGGTCAACTCG